>CAXUHG010000047.1:31867-35471 GCA_964250805.1 uncultured Ktedonobacteraceae bacterium
GGCTTGTCGAAGGCACCGTTCGCGCTCACGGGCATGTTCAACAACACATCGAGAAAGCCAGCGTGTCGCGCCTCGATAGTCAAAATCGAGCCAGCCGCCGCGAGATATGCCTTTGAGGAGATCGCGGGTGCTGCCATCAGGTATGCCCCGACGCCCACATTCTCAAAAACCTGTGAAAGCTTGGCAAATGAGTTCAGGTCGCTCTGTGACAACCCTTTGAAGGTGGGCTTGGGGCGCGGTGTTACGCCAGCCTTTTTCAAGGCACTCTGTAAAAACTCGACGTGCGCCGTCTCATCGTTCATAATCTCGGTGAACGCCGCTTTGGTATCGGACAATGCGGGAAGTGCCAACATTGCCGTTGCAGAGGTAGATGTTGGAGTGTTCCCCGTTGTGGTAGCCGTTGCATTGCTACTTCCCGTGCTGGTCGTTTGCCCGCCACAGGCCGCAAATAGCCCAACTGAGGCAGCAATCGCAACACCGCTAGCCGAACGACGTAGAAACTGGCGACGTAATGCACCCTTCTGTAATGTCTCTGTGTTTTCTATGTGAGATAAGGCCATCGTAAATTCCTTTTCCTACCGCGCCTCCATGAGTATATATAATGGTCGCAGCATGTATTCTATCTTCAAAGCAAACGACACGCTTGTCGTCTCTTATCAGTATAAGAACTTCGCAAAATACTACGAGACAAAGGTAAATTACAATCGCTTAACATTGCGGTGTTACAATTCTCGTAAACAAGCGAAAGGACGTAACAAGCAATGGCAAGAACAGTTTTAGACACACAACTGCAAGCAATTACAAGCGACATCAAACGTATGGGCGAGCTAATCGAGGAGGCGCTCGCGCAATCGTTACAGGCACTCGCAACAGGTGATGATGCTCTCGCTGGCACAGTAGTTGCCTCCGACGATGCTATCGACGATTTGAGAGTCGAGATTGACAGGCTCACATTTCAGTCGCTCACACTACAACAGCCACTAGGAGGGCGCGACCTACGTCTACTCTCATCGGCACCTTCTATCACAACGGACCTCGAACGCACAGGCGACAACGCGGTTGGAATCGCCAAACTGCTGTTACGCATGGCTCCCTTGCGCAGAAACGGCATTAGCAAGATAGAGATTACTCCGTCTTCCACAATGAGCGATAGTCAAGAGCAAGCAACCGATCACAACGTGAGCGAGGCAACCATCGTCGCGGGTCTTCAGGCACTTGGACAAGAGGCGCAACACATGCTACACGAAACCGTGCAGGCGTTTTCCTCGAACGATGCTCAGGTAGCAAAAGATATTCTGCGAAAAGACGATGCGGTTGATGAACGCTATCAGACCGTGCGTCAGGATTTGATGACCATTATGTCAGGTATTCATGCGATTCCCGTGCTGCAACAGGACGGCCTAGCGATGCAGCGCATGACGTACTGGCTCTGGATTGCCCACAACCTCGAACGCGTGGGCGACCACTGCACCAACATCTGTGAGCGTATCGTCTTCTTTCTTGAGGGCGATAGAACGAACCGATAAGCTACCAAAAATATGGAAATACAGGCTCTGTGACGCGTTATAGAGCCTGTGTTTCCATGTTTTCATAATAATTTTCGACTTTCGCACAAATATGTGTTATAATTTGTGTGGGACGTTTATTCGGAATCGGCAAAAACACCACAGAAGTTGTCTCTTGCTCCTCTTAACCCATCTAACATGCTGTCAATGCCGCTGCCACACAAACCATTGTTGGTACAACCTTCTATCGTCATGGCTTTTGTACTAACGTAGTGTAAAGGATACATATGAAAATCGCACACATTGCTCCACCCTGGATTACTATTCCCCCTAAGAACTACGGTGGGACAGAGGTCGTGCTATACAATCTGGTAGAAGAGCAGGTAGCACAGGGACACGATGTGACGTTATTCGCTCCAGGCGACGCTCAAACTTCGGCGAAACTTGTTTCGTTTTTCCCACAATCGCTGATTGACTCCGGTGTGCCGTGGCAAGGACACCTCAAAGCCTACTATCATCTGAACAAAGCTGTTGAATACATCAAAGACCATGATTTCGATATCGTGCATACGCATCTCTCTTCTAGCGCGGAAATGTATCTCTTTCCCCTTTTAGCTCATGCGAATGTCGCACACGTCATGACACTGCACAGCCACTTCCCTTTTGATCGTGTACAGTCATGGACGGGAGATGCCGACGATTATTATATGGAATGGGTATCATCTGTACCAATGGTTATGATTAGTGAGCAGGTTCGCGCGAACAATACATATCCGCTCAATATTGTCGGTGTGGTGCATCATGGCCTACCAATGCAACACTATCAGGCAACAGGACAACAACCGGAGAATTACGTTGCATGGCTTGGACGTTTTGTACCTGAAAAAGGCCCACATCTGGCTATTGCAGCGGCAAAAAAGGCCGGTGTACCCATCGTGCTTGCAGGCACGATTGATCGTCATATTGAGGAATCAGTTAACTATTTTGACCAGCACATTCAACCACTCATCGACGATCAGCAGGTCAAGTACATTGGTCCAGTCAATATGAAGCAGAAGGTGAATCTTTTAAGCCATGCTCGTGCCTTCCTCAACCCGATACAGTGGGAAGAGCCGTTCGGCATGGTCATGATTGAAGCAATGGCGGTGGGTTGCCCGGTGATTGCCTTCAATCGTGGAGCAGCCCCAGAAATCGTGGCGCATGGCACCAGTGGCTTTCTTGTGGACAATATAGACGAGATGGCATACTCCATTTCCCGCATTGGCGAGCTGAATCGAGCAGAGGTTCATGCACACGTTGAACGCAATTTCACCGCACGCGTTATGGCTCAGAAATATGTCAAAATCTATGCAAAGGTGATCGCATCTTCACTACTACCTGCTATCGCCCACAGCAATTCCTATGACGTTGCACTTGCGTTACACTCTCCTCGACCCAGTAACATGCAAACAACTCTTACGCCAACACTTGTAGAGATTCCGCGCGAAAGGCAGACACAATAATGGAAACGAACGTAGAAGGCACCTACTTTCAAGAAGGTGATCGTGTGCGCTTGATACGCACAGGTGAACAGGGCTATGTCAATGCCACCGATGGTGGCGTTGTCTACGTCATAATGGATGGCACCGAGGAGACGAAACTCTTCTCGGCTCGTGTCGATGAAGATGCATATATCGAATTCGTCAAAGTTTGAATAACGAGTCTCAGGCAGGGTAGGCAAGCTAGACACAATTATCTAAAAGAATAAACTTTTAGATATTGACCTTCCTACCTTGCTCGGCACTTTCAATTGCACCAAAGACCATCGCAAGGCTCTTGATATTATCGGCGGCATTCGTTTCGGGCTGCGTTCCATTACGAATGCAGTCGAAAAATTCGCGAATGATACCGGCATGACCACCGACATTGTGTGCATCATACGAGGGTATCGAGATATTGTTATAGGTCGAGAGGAAACCGCCCGTTGCTTCGACAACTTGGGATTGCACGTTCTCGCCTCCATCCCAGGTCGCACTCCCTTTCTGACCAACGAAACGCCAATCACATTCCCATGAAGTTGGCAATCCCTCGGCACACCAGCTACCACGATACGTGTAGAC
>CAXUHG010000048.1:0-1641 GCA_964250805.1 uncultured Ktedonobacteraceae bacterium
TGGAATGTGTCGTGGCTCTATAGTAGCACAACTACTAAAAGGCGGCAATGTAGGGACCGATTTATCGCGTCCTTGTCGGCGGTTGGTTGCTCAAAGGACGTGATAAATCGATCCCTACCCTGAACATGCCCTTGACAAACCAGAGATAATCATGCATACTTTCCATATAATAGATTTCATTCCAATATATGGAATGATTATGTTGCAAGAGACGATTAAGCGATGGAAGACGAACATTCAACCGGAGTCGGTGTACTTGATAAGGTAATGGCGATTTTACACACGTTCACGCGTGGCAACACAGTTCTGTCGCCGCAGGAAATCGCGCTTTCCACACAATTGCCATTGCCAACGGTCTACCGCTTGACACAGGCCATGAATGAGCATGGTTTATTGGAAAAAGAGGGGCAGCATTTCCGGCTTGGTATGACACTTATGCATCTAGGGGCATTGGTAGCCGAAGGTGTTGACTTACGAACACAAACACTCCCGCATTTACGCTGGCTCAATGAGCAGACAGGCGAGAATGCAGAGTTGCATGTACGGCATGGCGAGGTACGCATTGTGCTAGAGACTGTTCGCAGCTCTCATAGTCTACGCCCTTTCGCAGCACTTGGGGCACCATTGCCGCTACATCTTGGTGCCGCTGGCAAGGTACTACTGGCGTGGCTTCCGGTTTCAGAACGAGACGTGCTTATAGATGTAAGCGTTGCTCGCTTCGGTAGTAGCCCATCTTTTGATAGTCAAGCTTTTGTGGACGAGTTACAAGTAGTCAAACAAAATGGTTGGGCGGTTAGTGAAGGTGAACGTGCGCCAGGGGTGTCAGCAATCGCAGCACCAATTTTCGATGCACAAGAGAAAATTGTAGGAGCGATTGCACTAACGGCTCCTTCAATACGTTTGAGCGGCGAACAACGTCAACGCTTCATTCCATTTGTCTCGGAAGCGACACGACGTGTTTCAAACAAGCTGAGCTAAGGAGTATCAAGAGTATGAATGAACGCGTCTCAGACAACACGCTAGAGGAGATGAAAGCATACTACCGTGCTAGAGCCAAAGAATATGACGAATGGTTTTATCGTCAAGGGCGTTATGACCGAGGTACTGAACTCAATGCGCAGTGGTTCCGTGAGGTACGTGATGTGCAAGAGACGTTGCGTGCATTTTACATTGAAGGCGACATCCTCGAATTAGCACCAGGAACGGGGATATGGACAGAACTCTTTCTGCAACATGCAACCTCTATCACCGCTGTCGATGCCTTATCAGAAATGATAGCCATCAACCAAGCGAGAACAGCCGACGCTCGTGTTTCCTATGTGCAAGCTGACCTCTTTACGTGGCAACCCGACCGCCTCTACGATGCAGTCTGCTTTTGCTTCTGGCTCTCACACGTTCCGACTGAACGGCTTGCAACTTTTATACAGACTGTTGCTAAAGCATTACATCCAGGCGGGAAAATCTTTTTCGTTGATAGTCGTCGTGAGCCAAACGCAACAGCCATCGACCAAGAGTTACCGGTAGAGCAGGAACAAGTGACGATACGCACGCTCAATGACGGTCGGCAATTTCGCATCATCAAAAACTTTTATGATCCGGCTTTTCTGGAGAAACAATTCGCAGCGTTGAATCTCGCCGTTA
>CAXUHG010000048.1:1741-22405 GCA_964250805.1 uncultured Ktedonobacteraceae bacterium
TTTTATGATCCGGCTTTTCTGGAGAAACAATTCGCAGCGTTGAATCTCGCCGTTATGGTCAAGGAGACACCTACCTATTTTCTTTATGGATGTGGAACACGCAGAAACTCCCTATAAGGCTATAAGAAGGGAGTGAAAAGGAGATTTTATGACAACCGAGCAAGTACAATGGGCAACACAGTATCGGAAAATCCCTGACATTTTTCGTAATGCACTGAGAGAAGATGAGCCTGCTATTCGCTATCGACCAGCACCAGGAGAGTGGTCAGCGATTGAAGTTGTGGGTCACATGGTTGACAAAATGCGACACTGGTCTCGACGTGTTGAGCGCGTGCTAAAAGAAGAGCAACCAACATTGCCGGGCTATGATCAAGATGCAGAGGTACGCGAATACGATTATCAACATGCTGATGCGAACACGCTCTTTGAGCAGTTACAGCAACAATGTGAGCATTTTGCCACTCTTATCGAGTCCATTCCTACGTCTGAATTAGAGCGGAAAGGAATACACGGAGAATTTGGCAATATGACGTTGCGACAGTGTATTGAGGCTCCTTTGAAGTCTGTTCCAGAACATCTTGAGCAATTGAAAGCAGCCCAAAACGCTTATTCGTAGGGACCAGATTTATCGCGTCCGGCGTGTGATTTATCACGCGAGATCAAGCATGAACGTCTTGTAGAGAGCGTCCGTTAGAATCTCGCTCAATAAATTGAGCGGCGGACGCGATAAATCTGGTCCCTACGAAATTGTTGGGTTAGCATAAGAAAGGAACATTCTCATGACACAGGACAACCAAGACAAAAAGGCACAAGTACAAGACTATTTCAGTCGCACGGCGGAAAGCTATGTCGAGAGTTTTTCGCATCGTGGTGGGAACGATTTAGAGCGACTGATAGAGATTGGCGAATGGGCACCTAATCAGCATGCGCTTGATGTAGCAACGGGTGGAGGCCATACAGCGTTAGCAGTTGCACCACACGTTGGGCGAATTATGGTGACAGATTTGACGCCACGCATGCTTGAACAGGCGCAGGCATATCTTACATCACAGGGCGTCACGAATGCAGATTTTCAGGAGGCGGACGCGGAACAGTTGCCCTTCGCGGACAACAGCTTTGACCGCGTAACCTGCCGTATCGCCCCGCATCATTTCCCCAATATCGCGCAGGCCGTGTCCGAGATTGCACGCGTCCTAAAACCAGGAGGCATTTTTCTGCTGATTGATAGCATTGCCCCTAGCGATCAAACACTCGATACCTTCCTGAATACGATGGAGAAGCGGCGCGATAGTTCACATGGTCGATCAAGTACAGTTGAAGAATGGCATCGTTTCTTCGCGAATGCAGGATTGCAGGTTGAGTACGAAGAACTCTTCCGTAGACCGCTACAATACGATGATTGGACAAAACGAGCGCAATTGCCCCTCGATGAGAAAGCCGCGTTGGAGCAGTTTATCCTGGGGCAAGATGAACACACGCGCACATACTTTGACGTTGTGCAACGCGCGGACGGGCACCTTGAGAGTATTAGCAATGACTTTGTTCTGCTCAAGGGACGCAAGAAGCAAAGCTGACTGCCTGTATATAGGAGAGAATGACTATTAGTTGGAAAAGGCGTACCTCTTCTCTATCTTGGTACGTTGAGAAAAACAGAGATATCTCACGTTATACGCGATGAGTTACAGGTACGTCTTTTCTACTTTTGTATCAAAGTGTATCTACTATCGTCTAACAAGTAAGGAAATTTGGCTAGAGCATTGTTATCTTGTCCGTTATGGGTTACAATATCTTTATATAATATTTCGTCCACCCTATATTTGAAACACTTTATATTTTTATCTATTTCTGTGTTTCTTTAAGTGCAAATAAACAGGCAGACAACAAAAAATGCACAGCAAGATCACCTACCGCCAACAGTACACGCGTTGTGGCAAGCAACGGTGCCGTCGATGTAGGGATAGCGAGGGTCATGGACCATACTGGTATGCCTACTGGAGCGAAAAAGGTCGTACTGTTAGCAAATACATCGGGGTACACCTACCGCCAGAGCTTCTCGCAGCACGGCAAGCAAACGGTGAAACGGTTGAGGATATTCCAAAGGCCGATGAGAAGCCCGTAGTAACAGGCACAAATGCTACGTTACGTGTCTATCTTCTTGGTCAGTTTCGTGTCGAGCGTAAAGTCAAGCAAGAATGGAAGCTGGTTGATAGCCGTACCTGGCAACGGCGGCGTGCTCGTGCCCTGCTAGGCTGTTTGTTGAGTTCTCCGAACCGTCGTCTTGGTCGTGAGCAGGTCATGGAACTCCTATGGCCTGATCTCGATATTGATATTGCCTCGAACCGCCTCAATGGAGCCGTCCATGAGCTGCGTCAAATTCTGGAGCCAGACCTCGCCCGACCTGCGAACTCACGTATGCTTCGCCTCGAACGCGACATCCTCGAACTGGCGGACAACACCACAATCTGGGTTGATGTCGAGGAATTTGAAAATCTTCTCAAAGATGTTGAGGCCATAGACAAAAACGCAAACGCAGACCGAGTAGAGAAGATTCTCGAAGAGGCCGATGCACTCTACAATGGCGGCTATCTGCTTGAAGAACTCTATTCGGAATGGGCGGCGCGGCGGCGCGACGCTTTACAGAGACGTTGGGTTGGCCTTCTGCTCGAACTCGTCGATCTACGCGTGAAACGGAATGCCTATGTGAGCGCAATCGAGACACTCGACCGTTTACGCGTTGCCGATCCAACCAATGAGACAGCACTACAACGCTTAATGCGCCTGCTGACAAAGCTCGACCGTCGCGGTGAGGCACTACAGGTGTACCGACAACACAAAGAGATGATGCGTCGCGAATATGAAAGCGAGCCGCTACCAGAGACGAGAGCGTTGTACGAGTCCCTCCGCAAAGGGAACTTTCTGCAAGATCAAGAGAGCACAACACTCAAAGAGCAACAGCAGCACAAAGAAGTCGCTCTTCCTCCATCTCCTGATAATCCGTCTCAATCTGTCCTTACACCGCGCGATATTCCGTTCGCACGCCCAGTCTTTCAGTTAGGGCGTCAGAATCAAAGCCCCCTGGTAGGAAGAAGTCAAGAGCAGTATGTTATGCAGCAACTTCTGTACTCAATTGAAGCTGCCTCGTCTCTATCTTCATTAGATACAGCCTCTGTAACACCACTCCTCTCTTCTCTCAAAGCACCAATCTCTACTCAATCAATCAGTACAAAGCAAGCACACTTCTTGTTACTGACGGGCGATTCCGGCATTGGGAAGACACGTCTCGCCGAAGAATTAAGTAGCGAGGCCAATGCAAGAGGGTGGGCAGTGGCGTGGAGTAGAGCCTACGAGCAAGAGGGCAATATCGCCTATCATTCGTGGATAGAGCTACTACGAACGCTGCTAAAAGGAGTTCCTAAAGAAAAAATCAAACAGGGAACCGAGTCTGCGGATGGAGATATCATTCAGACGCTTTCACCCGCTCTACTTCCATTATCGGTTCAACTTGAGCGGTTGAGTATGTTGTTACCGGAGTTCTCGTTGTATAGTTCGAGTTCGACACGGCTGTCGCTCTCGTATGAGCAAGAAAGACTCTATTTATGGGAGGCGGTGTTGGGAATACTCAACACCTTGAGCGTCATACATCCATTACTGCTGATCTTAGATGACTTACATTGGACCGATGAAAGTAGTATTGAACTTCTCACCTACCTTACACACCATTTGCAGAATCAGCGTGTCTTGCTCGTTGGAACATGTCGTGATAGTGAACTTTCGCCATTCCATAAATTACGTACACTTGTAGGGGACCTGCGACGAGAACAGGCAGTCGTGACGCTCGCCATAGAGCCACTGTCGCAATCGCAAATCGGTGCCCTCGTCTCTTATCTCCCGCAACCGATGGTAGAAAGTATTCAAACACAGGCGGCAGGCAATCCGTTCTTCGCGGAAGAACTTGCACGGTATATCGAAACAACGACACATCAACCGGATGGTGAGAATTTTGCACAAAACGCCCTTTTTACAGAGAGTGACAGCGTGAGTCATACAACGACACGGCGTCATTCGTCGTTGCCAGATGCAGTCGCTGCTTTGTTAGAGCGGCGTTTACATCGGCTCAGTAGTGAATGTCAAACATTACTGGGGAAGGCGGCTGTGCTTGGTGGCTCTTTCGAGTTACAGCAACTGCTACCAATGGCGCGTGAGCTTACTGAAGATGTTGTATTGGACTTGTTAGACGATGTATTGCAGGAGGGCTTGCTAACCGAAGAGGGAACGGGTACTCACATCACCTATCATTTCTGGCATCCCTTGATTGTGAGCCACCTGTACGAACACTTGTCGGCTGCACGGAGGGCACAGCTTCATAGGCGAGCGGCGGAGACATTGAAAGCTACACAACTACCTTCGCAAGAGGGCAAGGTAGCGGCGGCGATCTTCAACCATCTGAAAAAAGGGGGAGGAGACATACAAGATGTCGCCTATTATGCGGAATTGGCGGGCAATCAAGCGTATTCGCTTACCGCATATGTGGAAGCGCACTACTACTATCTGCAAGCCGTACTTGCGATTGTAGAGATGTCGATTGTAGGAGCCATTACCGACCAGGATATTGCTCATTATATTTCGGCACACCTGCTAGCACCCTCACAGGCAGTAACACAAAATTTGCCGCATCTATGTCGCTTGCTTGAGCTTACAGCATACTGTAATGTGATACTAGGAAGATTTGAAGAGGCTCGTACTCTATATGAGTGTATTCTCTCAGTGCGAACCAGCCCACTTTTCCAGCAACATGTGTACGCGTCTTTTGAAGACAGAGAACTAGCACAGCAACAAGAGGCACAAATACAGGCGTTGATCTGGCGTGAAATTGTATTTACCTGGAAGGCCATTGGAGCCTACGACAAAGCGCATGAGAGTTGTCGCAAAGGGAAAGAGGTGTTACGTCGGGCTTCTATCACCAAATGTACAGCGTGGGCTTGTTTGCACTTGCTCACGGGTACCATTCTGCGATTTGAAGGGAACTACCACGAAGCACGCCAGTACTTTCAAGAAGCAACAGTTATGCTTGAGAAGTTTATCAAACATTCTTCTCAGCAGGTACCATCGTCTCTCGTATTGGTCAATATGGAGATGCAAAAAGAACAGGGAAGAGCTACACCGCTGCTAACAAGGACTGAGCGAGCATTACGAGGCGATCCTGCTGATCTTGCATATGGCTACGAGCAGTTAGGCATAGTCGAGGCAAGTATGGGCCAGACAAGCGAGGCAGAACGATACATGCTCATTGCGCTACGGGAGTATGAGCAGCAGAAACGCGTTTCAGATATGGTACGTGTAAGTGGGAATCTCGGTGCTGTGTATATTATCAAGGGGAAGCATGGTGAAGCGAAAAAGATACTGCAACGCGCCCTTGATCTTGCAGAGCGTTCTGGCGACATCCCAAATATGGTCTTTATCACTGGCAATCTCGGCGATGTAGCACATCGCTTTGGCGACCTGCTTGGTGCCGAGGCATGGTTCAAGCGTAGCGCTGCTCTGGCAGAGCGCATCAATGATCGTGAGCATATCAGTTGGTGTCATGTAGCACTTGCTGATGTACAGCGTGACCTGGGGTATCTGCGTGAAGCGGCGACGAATTTGCAGTGTGCGATTCAGGTTGGGCGTGCCATCAAAAATTCGCGCTGCATCCGTTTTGCGCTGGTTAGCTTAGGAGATTTGCGAATTGTGGAGGCGATTATCGCATGCAAACTGCAATCACAGGAAACAGAGCCGTGTGAACAAACATCTGCTATCTGTCAACGCCTTTTGCAGCGTGCTAAATCCACCCTACAGCGTGCCATCGCTCAAGAGGGCATAGAGATGGAAACCATCATCGACGGTAAACTTTTGCTGGCGACTGTCCACTTTTTACGCAACGATCTTCTCACAGCCAAGCAGACCGCGTTACAAACGTTACACGATGCACAGCAGCAAGAAACGATTCGCGTGATTGGACGCGCCCAACGGTTGCTCGGACGCATTCTCGCGGAACAAGGGGAACATGAAGAGGCCAATGGCTATTTTGAGCAAGCACTACAAATATTCCGTGAGCAAGAACTGCATCTGGACTATGCAAGAACATTGCACAACTATGGTATCGCCCTTGTACAACGAAATGATAGGCGACAATCAGAGTATCTACGCGGACTAGAGTATTTACGTGAGGCACATGCTTTTTTCAATACCACTCATGCCACGATTGACTTTTCTTGGGCAAATCTCGCGCTATCTCAATATACGATGCCTCCAATTAAAGAAGGCGTGTTTTGATGTAGGGTCTCATTCATTACACTCTGAAGCCGGATTAGGATGTAATGAATGAGACCCCTACATGGTCTTTAGTGGTTGCTAATGCGGCATTGCAGCGATAACAGCAGCGTTTCTGCGCTGCTGTATATTTTCGAGGTACCGACCTAGAATTGCAAGCAGAGAGAGTTCTGGTATATCGGCTGCCATCGGTGAAATCGTGACGTAGAGCTTGCCGCTCCCTAAGGATGATTGGAAACTCATTAGCTCGTTGTTCCCCACGTCTTTCCATGCATAGACGCCAGTTAAGAAACCCGCATGATCCCAGATAAGAGTTCGTCCATCGGTAAAGCGCAGCTCGCCAGTACTGCCTCCCCAATCAGGCGTGAACACAGCCAATCCAGTATTACCACCATATATGTGATACGTAGTGCTGAAAAAGCCTTCGCTTTGGATCGTGACGACGCCTTCCGCCGCCTCTGCCGTAGCATCTTTGCCCCAGCTAGCTACATCAAGAGTCGCAAGCAACTCGCTACCTGCGATAAGTTGGTATTTGCTAGCAAATATCGCGGTGTTTTCCCAGTATATCTCTTGGTTAATAAACATGCGTAATGAGTTCATCATACACTCCATTTCTTCGTTTGACTACTTTTTGGCCTCTATAGTGTATCACGAGAAACAGCTACAACAATCCAATTACGCTACTTGTAATTTGTCCCAGCCAATTGTATTGAGAGACCGCACCCCTTGTGGCATATTCAACTGCTGAGGCATCCCAGTCACGAGATCGTTATACCATAGCCGCTCTGATGCAGTAGCAGTATTGGTGCCATAGGTGCCTTTCGCAATCAGCACCTGTCCATAAGGTGCAACAGCAACATTGCTAGCCATCACCGTTGACGCTCCTGGTGCTACATCATTCAGGAGAATATTATCCTTGCTCGGAGAATTCAAGTCTAGTTGCACAATCTGATATTTACCATTGACATTCTTCAAGGTGAGCGGTGCGCCATTCGTTCCCTCGTACCCTATCACAGTTCCCTCATCATAGCGAAACACTTTGACATTGGAGCCATCACTGCCGACGGAATAGAGGGCGGGATTTTGTGAATCGAGGCAGGTATAGTACACGGTTACTCCACCGGGGCTTAACCAGAAGTTCGTTCCATTCTGGCAACCGAGAGTAAGTTGCTGTGTATCTCCCGTTGTCACATTGACGCGCTCCAGTACGCCTTGAGTTGCATACGCCTGCCCGTCAGAGCTTTTTATGAAATAGAGAAAGCCATCACGGTAGTTATTCAATACCGTCGATGCAATTGAGGGCAGGATCATATTTACAGCGTGCGTTTGGACATTGATTTGCGCTACGCCTTTGCTCGTGT
This sequence comes from uncultured Ktedonobacteraceae bacterium, assembly GCA_964250805.1. Taxonomy (GTDB): domain Bacteria; phylum Chloroflexota; class Ktedonobacteria; order Ktedonobacterales; family Ktedonobacteraceae; genus JBBQVS01. Next base: position 9,412 of record CAXUHG010000048.1, read on the forward strand.
TAATGAAAATAAAGCTATCGTCGGTACTCCATACGGCTGAGCTATTTTTGTCAGGTGTAGTATAAAAAGTACTCGTCGTTGATTGCGGGTAGATATAATAGGACGTTTTGAAGCCGTCATAGATAGAGTACAGCACCTTATCTCCCGTATGCGAGACACCTGCCACTGACGTTACCGCATATGGTGAAGTCGTGAGTGTGGTTGATTTGCTGGCGACAGGATCGTAGTTGGCGATAATAGTGGTACCATTAATACGATACGTCATAATAAACGCTGACCACGTTGACATAGTGACGGGTGGAGGAAGAGACGCAACGCCGCTAGTAGCGGTAGGCACAACCTTGTTAGGGGCGGTGGCTGTAGACACGACCTTTGTACTCGGAGTACTGCTACTGGTAGAAGATGAGCGTGGCACAAGATAGCTCAGAACACTAAACGAAGCAATCAGAATAACGGCTACGGCAACTAGTGCAACCAGGCCGCTACGAAATTTGCGTCTTGGGGAGAGAGGAAGTGGCGTCTCTATTTCACGTCGCGGCGGAAACGACACAATTGGCGTTATGGGATTAGCATGATTATTCGCACCGACTGGCGGTTTCGCGGCGGTTTGTTGCTCCTGACGAATCGTAGCCAGAATGCGTGATGTTGTCGAAGGCACCGTGTGTTCACCCTCAGCGAGCAGAGCGCGAAAAGCGCGACGTTGCTCCGCTATAACTTTGCTCGCACTAGCAAGAGTCGCGCTACAGGTGGGGCAGGTGGGAACGTGTTCGCGTAACTGCGCCACAAGCTCCTGGTCCTGTACATTCTCCTCTTGTGACAAATTCAGCGGTGATGTGCCGCCATTAAGTTCATTGATAAAGCGGAGGCACTGGCTACTTCTGGGGCATGGAGGAAGATCGGCGGGGGTAAAAATATCCTGTTCGTCGTCCTTCATCTGTTTCCTTCCTGATCGAGTCCTGCATAGATACGTTGGAACGACTGTCGTGCGCGTGCCAGTCTGCTCCGAACAGCGGAGAGCGTATCTTGCATGGTCTCCGCGATCTCATTATACGAAAAGCCTTCAGCATCTAACATCAGACACATAGCCGACGCGGGTGGTAGCTGGTCGAGAACGCGCTTTACTAGGTCACGCTCAACGACGCCCTCCTCGAACTTCACATTACTGATCATGAAGTCCTGGTTGGCCTCGTCAAAACCCTCATCTTCGCCGCCGGGGGGAGCCGAAAATGGGACAAGTGTGACATGTTTACGGCGTCGCCATTCGCTACGAACTTGGTTCAGCGCAATACGATAGAGCCAAGGAGCAAAACGCAATTCTCTACCATCCATACGAGGCAGCGCCTTGTATGCCGCGAGAAATGTCTCCTGGCAGAGGTCTTGCGTAAGTTGCACATCCTGAGTCAAGCCATAGATCATGCGTCTCACACGCGGCTCGTACTGCGTTACCAATTGCTCAAATGCCTCTATAGAGCCTCGTGAGGCTTCCAGAGTCAACTGAGAGTCGTCTTCAACTACGTTCATGGAATCCCATCATTATTCAGCGTTGCCGCTGAATAGCGAACCTACACTAGTATAAACGCTACAAAGCTTCGTTTCGTCTCGATTTACGAAGGTAAATGAAAAGGGATTGATAGATAAAGATATATCCCCTCATGAGTATGAGGGGAATCGCGCAAAAATACAGTGAAGTACTTCACATTTTTAGAAAGAAATATTTTTTCTCATACAGGTCTGAAACGCGGAAGGGCAATGATATCGGTCACTGCATCAAAAACAACTGTGACAGGCATATCCACACGTATCTCTGAGAGCGGAATTTCGACGATACTCGAGAGCATACGCGGTCCCTCCTCAAGCTGAACAAGTGCCACGTTGTAAGGCGTATCGTTCGTAAACTGCGGCGATTTATTCTGACGAATGATGGTATACGAATAGATCACACCATGCCCGCTGACCTCGACCCAATCCGGTATAGCCATTCCACACTGCACACAGTACAGGCGTGGGTAAAATTGGTAGTGCTGACACTGCGAACAGTACTGTAGCATCAATTTTCCCTGGCGACACCCCTCCCAAAACGGGCGACTCTCCTCTGTAATAACGGGAAGTGGTTTTGAATAGGGAGTATCGGGCATGGTTGAGTCTCACTTTCTGCTGCGCTAATTCTGTATTCTGAAGCACGCCACATAGAACGTATACTTATATTATCGCTCACAGCTCATATTTGTGACGTATCGCAACAATTTCGTCGATATGTTCCAGGGAATGTGCGATAAGCAAGTTTATCAGGCTACGAAACGTCATCTTTTCTCCACGTTCGTCTAGCGTATATCGTTCCCATGCATCATGTGTGTACGGGATGAGCTGTGCAATATGCGTTCGTGTTGCTCGAACCAATGCAACTGATGGCGCGATTGCACGTTTTTCAGGCAGTAATGATGCTGCAACATCGTCATTGCTCGTAGGCCAGTTTTGCGTGTATGTGCGCCCAGACTCAATAAGAGCCGCCTTTAGCCACCACACAAAAAGAGTTTCAGTATCAGCGAGGTGATGCACAACGTGTCGAATTGTCCACGAATCCGCTTGTAGAGTAAGTTCCAGGTCTGACTCAGAAAGGTTAGCGACTACTCCCTCTAACTCATCTACGCCAGCCATATAGAGTGTCATACTCTCCTGCTCCGAACGCTGTGTCTCAGTATAAAAACGGAGGTGGTAGCCACCAGGGTCATAGATATCCAGGAAGCGGTCGCCCCAACGCTTCTCGACAAGCTCAACGTTTGCATATTTTTCACGAAGTCTTATATGTAGAGCGTCAAGATCAGCAGTAGGGAAGATGAGTACGTCGTCAGGCTTGACATCAAAATGAGGCTCGGTAAGATATGCTGTTACATCTCCCGCATTCGGTGCAACGAGCAAAAATGGTATCTCATCGGTACCAGTAATCTGCACCACATCGGCAGAAGGATACCGTTCACTCAAGGTAAAGTCTAGTGTCCCAACATAAAATTCAATGGCTTCCGTCAGGTCAGGCATGAAAAGCGCGAGTTCTGCTTGCTTAGCCATGAATAAATCTCTCCTTCTCGACAGACAGGAGACCACAAGAGCCTCCTCCACCATCATAATATAATTCACGATAAGTGTAACACATTGAGCCACCGCTACTTGTAAATGCAAACTTCCTCCCAACAAAAGTACAGTTATTATACTATGTATGATTTAAATCAAGTGAATGGTAGAGAATGAGTTTTTGAGACTACTCACTACTCAAAGTAGTCGTATGCTTTTCGCTGGATAAAGTTTGCATTTACAACCTGAACATCTACTTTAGTGAACGGAATAGCAAGTTTTGGTCTAAGTAAACATTTTTCTTTCCCTCTTGACATACACTAGGGGGGTATGGTATATATAGACTAGAGATGAAGAAACAATGAGGGAGGGAAATCATGGAAACACATGTGAGCGAGGAGATGTCCCAGGAGGTGTTGGACCGTCTTGCTCGGATTGAAGGACAAATCCGCGGCATTACTAAAATGATACAAGAGCATCGCCCTTGTGACCAAGTCTTGACACAAGTTATGGCGGCGCGTGCGGCCCTAGAAAAAGTGGCAGGTGCTGTGGTGACATACAGTATCGAAGAGTGTCTTCTTCTGCCTCAAGAGCAAGCTCGTAAGACTATTACACGGAGCGTCGAGTTGTTGACAAAGGTTTAGAGCCACTTTCACTGAAGTAATGGTCGATGATGATGTTTATTACGTTACCCTTTTCATACCCTACGTGGGTAGGGTACAAGATAGTATACAAAAAGAGAGGAAAACCATGTTTCAGCGATTCTTCGGGTCCCATGAGACCCAAACAGGCATAACGTCAGATGTTGATGTGGTAGAGGCACAACGTCTCACGCAGGAGGGCGCACAACTCATTGATGTGCGTGAGCCTTCTGAATTTGCATCAGGGCATGCGAAGGGGGCACGCAATATTCCACTGGGACAATTGACTGATCGAATGAAAGACATTCAGGTAAATGGGACAGTTCTCGTGATCTGCCAAAGTGGGGGACGGAGCAAATCGGCATATGGATTATTGAAACGGCAGCATGTGGTAGATGTGCGTAACGTCAAGGGTGGTACAAGTGCATGGCGGGCGGCGAAACTCCCACTCGAATAAGGCTATGTATGAAGTGGTGGAGATAGTGTTTCGCACCATGATAGGAGTGGAGAGTCGTCTCTCCACTCGGAAAGACACAACGAATGTATATCCAACAATTTTTTGTCGCTGGCTTAGGTCATGCGAGTTACTTGATTGGTGATGAGGAGACAGGTGACGCGGCTGTTTTTGATCCCAAGCGTGATAGTGCTGACTATCTTACGGCTGCGCGTAATCAAAGCATGCGCATTACCCATGTGTTTGAGACTCATGTTCATAATGACTTCGTTTCTGGTGCGCGTGATCTTGTAGCACTGACAGGGGCAATACATCATCTGTCAATAAATGCTCAGGCAACATACCCTTATAACCCTGTGCATGATGGAAGCGAAGTGTTGCTAGGTAATATAATTGTGCGTGTATTGGAGACACCAGGGCATACTCCTGAGCATGTGAGCTACGCCGTCATTGACAGGAGGCGAGCGAACGTTCCCGTAGCGATATTTACAGGAGGCGATTTGCTCGTTGGGACGGTTGGGCGACCCGACCTTCTCGGCCCAGAGATGACAAAAATATTAGCACCCGCCCTCTATCATTCACTGCACGACAAAATCATGTCCCACGAAGACTATGTAGAAGTCTATCCTACACACGGTGCAGGCTCACTCTGTGGTCGCGGGATCAATTCAAAGCGGACGAGTACCATTGGCTATGAGCGTCGCTTTAACCCTGCGTTACAGCAAAAAACCGAAGAGGCATTTGTCGGCTATGTACTCACTGGCGACCCAACTATTCCTGCCTACTATGCCCGTATGCGTCCTATGAATCAGCAGGGACCAACGTTACTGAATGAAACGCCGAGCATACAGCCCATGTTCCCACAACAGGTAAATCATGCACTTGAACATGGGGCATTGGTATTGGATACACGAGACCCAGCGGCCTTTGGTGGTGCCCATATCCCTGGCGCAGTCAGTATTGGTCTTACACCGCTCTTTAGCACTTGGGTAGGTTCGCTGGTTTCGCCAACGATGCTACTTATTCTCGTTGTGCAGGATGAGGCAGCGTATGCGGAAGCAACTACACAACTTCGACGGATTGGCTACTCCGACCCAGTTGGCTTTCTCATGGGGGGAATGAGTACATGGGCAAGTGCAGGTCTCCCTGTAAACTCTCTGAATCAGACCACCGTCCATGCGCTACGTGAAGCTCTTACTCACAACACTATTCCTGTGCTTCTGGATGTGCGTACTACAAGCGAGTGGGAAGACGACCACATTGCACAGGCGGTGCATATTCCTCTAACAGAACTTCAAGACCGATTAGATGATGTGCCAAGAGAACCGCTCACCATCATTTGTGGCTCAGGCTATCGCTCAACGATAGCCTGTAGTCTGCTGAGTCGCGCTGGACGTAAGCATGTGACAAACGTTATTGGTGGTATGGCCGCATGGAAGGCAGCATCTTCTCTGAGAACAGCGGAAGTGGAATACACCTGAAACAATAGTGCAATGCTCAAGAGGAAAGATACCATAGTATTGTTGGACGAGGAGACACGAAGTGCATACGCCGCTTCTCAGGCCAACGTGTCACATCCCAAGAGAAGTTCATACACATTGACCTAGGTGGTCCAGAAGAACGAGAACGGAGGGAATGATTGAAATGCTCTCATTGCTCCAGCATCTGCTTGTCGTGGTTTCAGGAACTCTTGTCGGCTTCACACTCGGTTTACTCGGAGGGGGAGGATCAATCTTGGCGGTCCCATTACTGCTATACCTAGTGGGATACCGCGACCCACATGTGGTGCTTGGAACAACAGCCCTTGCAGTAGCACTAACTGCCTTTCTGAATCTCATCCCGCACGGGAGAGCGCGTACTGTGCGCTGGAAACCAGCACTCTTCTTTGCGCTTCCAGGGGCGGTAGGGGCAGCCATTGGAGCGCGACTAGGAACACTCTTTCCAGGCACTTACTTGCTCTTTCTCTTTGCCTTTTTAATGATAGGTGTTGCCCTCATGATGATACGTCCTCGTAAAGTATCATCGAGCCTACGAGGTTACTCTGAGAAATCGCAGATTGCCCGTATTCTTCCTATTAGTTCCCTTGTTGGTCTCCTAGCAGGTTTTTTCGGAATTGGAGGAGGCTTTCTGATCGTTCCGGGTCTCATGTTCGCCACAGAGATGCCTTTAGTGAATGCAGTGGGTTCTTCCTTGCTTTCTGTCGCCCTCTTTGGAACAACAACAGCGATCACGTATGCTCTAGCGGGCTACGTCAATTGGCTCATTGCGGCTGAATTCCTTCTAGGAGGATTTCTTGGAGGGATAGTCGGAGCGCGCCTTTCTACTCTTCTTGCAAAGCGAAGGAATATCCTAATACACCTCTTTGCAAGCATGCTGTTACTCGTCGCAATGTACATGCTCTACGTAAATGCAAAAGCGATTCATTGGTAAAGCAGAAGTCGCTAATCAGTCCTCTCGGCCTTATTCGTTTGTTGCTCATATAGCTTTGCAAGAACAGCACAATCTCTTGTATTCGTTTTCAACGCGTGTCTATAATTTAGCTACTGATATTGAGCTGAGAAGTCAAGAAGTATAGTTCACGAGCCACGAGTTTACGCACCGATTGCACCACGTAGATATTCAGATCAGTTGGGATGGGCGTGGAAGAGTAACAAATACCATTTTTGTGGAATGCTTATGGAGAAGTGTGAAATAGGAGGAGGTGTATCCCAAGGATTATCAACTGGCAAGGGGATTTTTCGATCCCCTTGCCGTAACAAAAAATGCTGTTTATGATAAGTGTAACATACGAGGAGCGCATCAAAAGGGATACGTACCACGCAATTAGTGTGGCGCGTTGTGTACGACTACAGTACCACAGGGACCAGCACCTTCGTTCTCTACCCGTTTGACGATTTCTCCATCGGCTGTATACAGTTCATTATAGAAGTGACCGATGCGGAGCGTTGATGACCCGACGTAGTGACCGATAAAGGTACGACGCCAGCGATTCTTCGACCGATTGGGATACGAGCCGTGAATCACGTTGCCATTGAAGAAGAGAACATCCCCTGCCGCAAGGTTCACGGGCATTGGAGTGGCACCCTCTGGAAGGTCTACCTCTTCATTGGTGAAGAAGAGAGTTTTATCAGCAGGATGAGGGCACTCTATGTCCAGACGATTCGTCTTTGGCACGATCACAAGTCCACCGTTTTCCTCATCCGCCGCATCCAATGCTGCCCATGCAGCAATACAAGTTCCTGGCTCGACTTTCAAAAAGAAGTTGTCTTGATGTAAGGATTGTCCACGCGCACTCGGTGGCTTGAAGTAGAGCATTGATTGAGCCGCTAAAGGGTCTTCACCAAACAACACGCTTAGCACATTCAACACATTGGGGTGAATCATGTAACGCAGAGCAGTCTTGTTCACTCTATGTGGATGAACGATACGCGGATATTGTTGCAAGATGTCGTCAACAGCCTCTTCTGCTGGCACAGGATAAAAACCTACCTCTGGAATTGCTCCATGTGCTTGTATGCTCATCATAGTATCAAGAAGTTCTTGAACCTCTTCGCGTGCCAACAGACCGCGCACGATCACGTATCCTTCTTGTTCAAAATGCCGCTTGTCTTCGGCTGAAACAAGAGGATGTGTTGCATATGTCACCATTGTCATCTCCTTTTCTATACTTGTACAACATAGCATTTCCTGCTACAATGCTCTCTATGCTGTCGAGCATCTGCTCAAAGTATAAGCGAGAACGAGTCATAAAGTACATGATAATAGTTGCTGACACCATGCACAATACAGCTACAGGAATACGCTCTGATGAATGAGGAGACACCAGCACCACCACCAGGTATTCTCATCACTGACCACTTTATCCAGCCCTTTGGCTACCATAGTCATCGTTCTGCTGGGACGCGTGATTGGTTGCTTACCTATACCATCGGAGGAGAAGGGCTGTATAGACTAGGCACCCTTACTCAGCACGTCAGAGCGGAAGATGTCGTACTCCTTGCACCGAGCGTGCCTCATGATTACGCAACGCAACCGCTTAACCAGCCCTGGGATTTTTACTGGGTACATTTCCTTCCGCGACCACATTGGACACAATGGCTATTCTCATTCCCGCAAGTTCGTCCTGGCTTTTTCGTTCTTTCTGTTCATGATGCGGCGATACAAGCACGACTGCACGTGGTCCTTGAGCGTTTAGTACGAGACAGCTTCCTGCCGAATATCTTTCAAAAAGACCTTGCCCTCAACGCTCTTGAAGAGGGAATTATTCTTCTCGCACAGCAACAGGCAAAATATGCTGAACATTCGCTTGACCCACGTATTGAGGTCGTGTTACAGCATCTTGTGCAGCATATCAGTGATCCTCTTTCCGTGGGAAAACTGGCACATATCGTTGCGCTGTCACCTTCACGACTCTCTCATCTCTTTAAAGCTCAAGTGGGGGATTCGCTTGCGGCAACACTGCTCAAATTGCGTCTTCGTCACGCCGCACGCTTCTTGGAATTTACAGCACAATCGGTCAATGAAATTGCTCTGAATACCGGCTTTCAATCGCCTTTCCATTTCTCACGGCAATTCAAAGCCTATTATGGGATGAGTCCAACAATGTACAGAGAGCACTGTCGTTTGTCGAGTAACTCGGATTTGGCCCACTTTGATGATTCGGGTATTGCAGGGCTATAAAAACACACAATCTCTTGCACTCGTTTTCAACACATGCCTATAATTCAGAGTGTTATGCAAGTAAGGAAGCGAAGGAGCGTATTGTTATGCCAGCGTACAACGGACGTATTGCTATTGTCGGTGTTGCTGAGTCGGACTATGGGCGCGTACCGAATATGACCGAGATGCAACATCATGCGCAGGCGACAAAGCGCGTGTTAGAGGATAGTGGACTCAGCAAGGATGATATTGATGGCGTGTTCGCTAGCTCTGCCACTATACCGACGGCAACGTTGATGTTGTGCGAATACTTGCGTATCTTCCCGCGCTACACGGATAGCACCTCCATTGGTGGCTCCTCATTCGAGGCGCATCTCAATCATGCAGTAGCGGCGATTCGCGCGGGCAAGTGCGAGGTTGCTTTGATTAGCTACGGTAGTGACCAGCTTTCAGGACGTGGGCGCGTGATGGGCACGATGAGCCGATCCGCAACTGTGCCCGAAGTAACCTATGAGTCGCCCTATGGCAATATTCTAGTGGGGTCATATGCTATGGCGGCGCAACGTCACATGTATCAATACGGCACCACCTCGGAGCAGTTAGCAGAGATCGCGGTTGTGACACGGCGTCATGCCGCCCTCAACCCACTTGCGATGTACCGCGAACCCATCACAATTCAGGACGTACTCAATTCGCGCATGATCGCCGACCCATTGCACCTGCTCGACTGCTGCGTCGTCACCGATGGCGGTGGTGCCGTGCTTGTCACAACAGAGGAACGGGCGCGAGACCTGAAACAGCAACCGATCTTCGTGCTGGGCAGTAGCGAAGGCCACACGCACGCACAAATCTCACAGATGCCTGACCTCACCACCACAGCCGCCGTCACCACTGCACAACAAGCCTTCGCCGAAGCTGGCGTGAGCAGAGATGATGTCGATATGGCGATGATATACGACTCGTTCACCATCACCGTCTTAATACTGCTAGAAGACCTCGGCTTCTGCAAAAAAGGCGAGGGCGGTGCCTTTGTGCAGAATGGACGTATCGCTCTCGGCGGCGAGTTACCAACAAACACGGACGGGGGTGGCCTATCTTCCAACCATCCAGGCATGCGCGGCATCTTCCTCATCATCGAAGCAACGCGCCAGTTGCGTGGTCAATGCGGGCCGCGACAGGTAGAGGGTGCGAAAATTGCTGTTGCTCATGGTAGCGGTGGCTTTTTGTCGTCGCAGGCGACGACGATTTTGGGTGTGTAGGTGCTTCTCTTGAATCACCTCAAACTGATTGATGAGGAAAAAATGACACCAGAAGAATTTCTGCGTGAGTATGAACAAAGAACCAACACACATCGTTTTGAGGAAGTTGCGCCCCTGATTGCAGAGCATGCAGTCTATTGGTTCAATGACGGATCATTTCAAGGCATCAACGCTATCAAACAAGCATTTGACAAAACGTGGGCACTTATCCAGGATGAACAGTATGCAATAGAGCAGGTGCAGTGGCTCGTAAACGACGAGCATGTAGCTGTCTGCATATATCTCTTCCATTGGAAAGGAAGTGTAAAAGGGCAAATCTCGGAAGGGATAGGACGAGGCACAAGCGTCTTACAAAAGCTCGATGGTCAGTGGAAAGTAACTCATGAACACCTGAGTTCGCTTCCTCAGTAACCATCTCATCTCAGCAACGAGAAACTCATAAATGCCTCATCCATATAACGTTCCCCATCCTTCAAAGCATGCGGTTCGATACCATACACCCGAAATCCCAGCGATTCGTAGAGATGACGTGCAGCAACATTTGTGGTGACAACAGCGAGATGAACCTGTTCTATACCTGAAATAGTAGCGCAACGTACAAGCAATGCTTGCATCAGTTGCTTGCCAGTACCCTGCTCACGCATTTCCGGTGCGACGTACATACCCCACACCCATGCTTTGTGACGACTCTTCTGGCGGCTCTCGCGGTAACAACCCACTACACCAACGAGCGAATTATCAGAGTCAAAGGCACCAAGAACAAAGCGTTCTGGAAAGCTCTCTTTTGTAAGTGTACGTTCCAGAATAGTCGAAGGTGCTTCATGCATAAATTCATCGTAGGTCGCTCCAAACGCATCCGGCGTCTCTCGCAAACCACGTAGGCGAAGAGACTGAAAAGCAGCGATATCATGTTCACGAATAAGGAGAATATTGACCATTTAATGTTTCCCTTCTCATTACCTATTAGAGTAGTTCCTAGATGACTTACACTTAGAACTCAACCAGATTCATTTGTTCTTGCACTTATATTTGAGTTAAAATATGCTATGATAGTAATGTACTAATCGTAAGCTCACTATTTGGATTCTCTATAAGAAAGGGTTCAGAAAGTATGGCCTCCTCCAGTAAAATACCTCAAGTCAAACAGCAATGGCATAAAACGACCACATTCCGTATTGTAGCATATCTCCTTTTATCTATTTTCTGCACTATCCTTTTCGTTATAGCAGGTTATTATTCCCAACAAAAACAAGATTTAGTGGCTACTATCTTTTTTGCCTTAATTCCAACAGTCATTTTTGGAGTTCTCTTTGTTATTCTTCAGTACTATCACGATAATGCTGAAAGATCACGAAACGAAATCGATTTAATGATCAATAACAATACTACTATTAGGTCTGAACTCTTAAACCTTAGTGGTTCAATTACTCATACCATCGCAAACGTAGAAGAATCTCTCAATTTATACGAACCTATCCGTAGACTATTGAATACTCATTATTCACAAACAAAAATGATACAGCATTTTATGCGTCTTTATATGACTGGTCCTCTTCGTATCTGGGACATTAGCAAACGAGAATTCTACGAAATGACTATTGAAGGTGCAAGACAATGTAATACTTATGATGCTATTCATCATGGTGCTATCAGTGCATTAGAAAAATCTTCGTTTCCGCCAAGTTATCTATCAGATTTGAAAGAGGTTCGAGGCGAAAGACGACGTATAGTTGTCCTGCAACCAGGAGCAATAGCAGAGGTACAAGATAAGGCAATCCGCTCACAATTTTTAGCAGCAACAAAAGGCACTACATCTTATTGGGTTGAAGAAGATGATTTTCTTCATCTCTCGCAGATTCGCGCTGGTATTAGCCTGGATTGCGCTCTTCATGACAAAAAAATGCTCCTTCGACTGGATCGTAGTACAAACGTTGCAACACTCTCCTTTGAAGGCCAGCACGAAGAAATATGCGATGGCGTTATAAGAGCCTTTGAAGCGTTAGACTTGGAGTTAAAAAGACAAAATTCGTACAGTGGCAAATTTCACTTAATTAGCGATGATGTAACAACGTAGCTCTCGGCTACAAGAAATCACTCCTCAACCTTGCGCAACGCCGCATCATGCACTTCGTTGTACGCTTTCTCAAGCAGTTTCGAGACATTCTTGCCTCCAACGGTAAAGGGTGCGTCGCCGAGGCGTTTGAGAATGGCGTTCTCGATGTCGGACGCGACGGGAGAAATGGCGAAGGTGTCCAACGCTTCCCCTGCTTGCCAAAATGTGTTTAGCTGGTCTTCGAGGCGTAGCGTTGGCTCATCTTGCGGTGCTTCTTCGTGCCACTTCGTACTACTTGCCTTCTCGCTCTTGCTTTTCGTGTCTAGTTTTTCGACGCGCTTGGCTCGCAAGGCAGCAATAATGGCGTCTTTGTCGCGTCCACGTAGTTTGAAGAGCAGGAAAGGGTCTTCGTCGAAGCGTTCGGCGAGGATGTAGTAGACGGCGGCGATGTGCTTGCATGGGTTCGCCCAGTCGGGACAACTACAGCTTGTTTGTAGGTCGTCCTCGGTCTCTGGAAAGAGCGAGAGGTTGACGCTATCGAAGGCTTCTTCGATATTCTTAGGCATCTCACCCGCCAGCAGTTTTGCGGCAAAGAGGGCTTGCGAGGCCATTGCTGTCGTGACCTGCTCCCACTCGCCTTTCGAGAGCGGCTGCAAACGTATCTTGATGTTATAGGGCTTCTCCATCGACCCTTGCACCTTCGCCTTGACCAGCCCTGCCTCGATGTCAATGGATAGCACCTGCCCCTTGCGTGCATATGAGCGACCACGCGTGAGGCGTGTGCCCATGCCAAACGATTCCAGGACGCTTACCCAGCGTTGTGACCACCACGTTTCACCGATTGCGCCACGCTCGTTTTTTG
>CAXUHG010000048.1:22505-34651 GCA_964250805.1 uncultured Ktedonobacteraceae bacterium
CTTACCCAGCGTTGTGACCACCACGTTTCACCGATTGCGCCACGCTCGTTTTTTGTTTTGATGCCGCCCTCAACCTTACGCGGTTTATTCTCGGAATAATAGTCCCATTCAAAATTATCATAGCCACCGCGCCATCGTTTGCTCATAACATTACTCTCCTACCGCCTCGCGGCTCAAGGCAAACAATTCCTTGAGTTGGGACGTTGACATCTCGGTCAACCAGTTTTCGCCGTTGCCAATAATGTTTTCAGCAAGTTCTTTTTTCTGCTCGATCATCTGGTCGATACGCTCTTCCAACGTGCCGACACACACAAACTTGTGAACCTGCACATTCTTTTTTTGTCCGATACGAAAGGCTCTATCCGTTGCCTGATTTTCTACGGCGGGATTCCACCAACGGTCAAAGTGGAAGACGTGGTTTGCCGCCGTGAGATTCAAGCCAACGCCCCCTGCTTTGAGCGACAGGATGAACAGAGGTGAACCACGCCGCTCTTCCTGAAAACGCTGCACCATGATATCGCGCTGCTTTTTAGATGTATCGCCGTGCAAGAATAGCACCTCACGCCCCAGACGTTCCTGTAAGGTAATACGTAGCAACGCCCCCATTTCGGCAAACTGTGTGAATATCAATGCTTTATCTCCTGCCGCAAGCACCTCTTCCAGCATCTCCTCAAGACGATTGAGTTTGCCCGAACGCTGCTCCAAACGGCTCTTATCCCCCATAAAGTGTGCAGGATGGTTGCACACCTGCTTCAACTTCATGAGCGTTGCCAGTATCAGCCCACGCCGATCAATACCGTCTGCTGCCTCGATTTTCTCCATCATCTCTTGAACAACAGCCTCATAGAGCGATGCCTGTTCTTGCGTCAGATTGCAGAAAACCTTCATCTCCATTTTATCGGGCAAGTCTTGAATGATTGTTTTATCCGTCTTCAAGCGGCGCAGGATAAAGGGTTGCGTCAGACGTTTCAAGGCATCGGCGCGTTCGGGATTGTGATAGCGTTCGATGGGCGTGGCGAAGTTCTTGTGAAATTCGGTACCAGAGCCAAGATAGCCAGGGTTGAGGAACTCCATGATTGACCAGAGTTCGGACAGCCTATTTTCGACAGGTGTACCTGTAAGGGCGATTTTATAGTTCGCTTCGAGCTTCTTAATAGCCTGTGTCTGTTTCGCGGACTCGTTCTTAATATTCTGCGCCTCGTCTATCACCACCTGCTCCCACGTAATCGGCGCGAGATGCTCCTTGTCACGCAACACCAGCGAGTACGTCGTAATCACCACGTCATGCTTCTCCACCTCATCCACAAACGCTTGACCTGAGAGTCGTTCCACTCCATGATGTACCATAACTTTGAGCGAAGGCGCAAAGCGTTGTAGCTCGCGTTGCCAGTTGCCCACAATCGACATTGGACAAATCACTAACGTTGCATGTTGTTTGTCGCTACCATTCTTATTTGCACGGTCATGCAGTAAAAGCGCAATAAGCTGAGCCGTTTTGCCAAGGCCCATGTCGTCTGCCAAACATGCTCCCAAGCCGAATTGTTTGAGAAATGTCAGCCATGAAACACCCTTTAGTTGATAGGGACGCAAGGTACCCTGAAACGTACTCGGAATATTTACGGTTGACCAATCAACATTCTCTTTCAAGCCTGCAAGCAAGTCGTTGACCCAACCGTCGCCTTCGACCTCCGCAACCTGTAGTCCGGTTTCGGAGATGCCTTGACCGAGGCCAAGCCCTAATGCCTCGCCCAGTTTCATCTCGCCACGTTTGCGCTTTTTCTGGAAGAAGCTAATCGCAGCCTCGATCTCTTCGGGACGCAGCTCTACCCATTGTCCACGTACCTGCACAAGCGGCGTTTTCAGATTGACGAGTCGCTCGAACTCCTCATCTGTCAGTTCGGAGTCGCCAACCGCCGCATTCCAGTCGTAGGACACGACGCTATCGAGTCCCATCATGCCCTGTGAGACGCGCGGATTGGCTTTGGGTCGAAGTTTCAATTTCACCTTGAGCCGTGCCGAATTCTTCGACCACCAGGGCGGAACAAGCACACCATAACCGCTCTGCTCTAAGAGAGGAGCGGATTGACGGAGGAATGCATACGCCTCCTCGGTATTCAGCGCGATTTCGCGTGGATGTGCGGTCTTCAAGCTCTCTTCAAGCACGGGAAAGAGATGTGACGCCCTACCAAGATCGGTCAGTAGCCGCTCTTGCGGATTCTCGAATTTGTGATTGAGAAAGGTGAGGGTATCAGAGCGTTCCTGCCACACATCGTCGGCTGGTACTAATAGACTGCGATCATCGTTGGCTTGCAAATGAAAACTAATACGCCACGCCTGCTCATCGGCTTCGGGTGCATCCAAGCGAAAACAGGTGCGAAATGGTGCGTTAGTGGCGACTGGTTGTAGCGTTTCAAGCCAAGCCGCAAGAGATCGCTCGAACGCCTGTATCTCTTCGATTGGTGTACTAAGCGTGGGATTGTCGGCGGACAACGCACGTAACCATTGTTCTGGTACGGAGTTGCGAGAGGTACGACCTGTAATGAAAGTATTCTCAGGCAAGCTTTCACGTACAAAGGCGTCGATGCTGAAGTCGAGAAATTTTTGTACAACGCTATTTAACAACGACACCTTCTTCTCACCCGTGGGCATAAATGACCAGCAGAGCGGCGGCATAGCCTGCGTTAGTACACGTATGCGTTCGGTATCTTCGGATGAGAGAAATGCTCTCCATACGGCTTGATAGAGCGTGTTTCTACCCTGTTTCGTCTCTTGCAGTGTAGGAAGAAAGGATTGCTTTGTCAGCAGTTCAAACGCGAACTTGGCAACCGTGATCCAGAAACGCAGCGAACTGCCATAAGCAACGTCATAGGGCGCGTTGTCAGGTAGCGCAAGCAGCAGATCAAGCATGAGGCTATCATGAAAGGTAAGTGCCTCGACATCCCACCATTTCAGGCTCGTCGCGTTTTCGAGCGGAGCCTCTACCAAAAGCTCTGGCGAATGCGTTGGTGTTTTAGCGGTAGAGGGCAGGCGTAGCGAGATTGTATTCGGCTCCGCTCTTTTGAGAAGTGGCGCACCGATAAAATCGCCCAGCGCCTCTTTGAGAGCAGTATGAGTTAGCACAAATGGATGTTTGCGCGTTTGTACCTGTGCAGAAGATGTTTCGCTCTGCGCGAAAAATGTTGCGTCGGATGACTCAGCCCAGATGTGCAGAGTGTCAGAAACAAGGCTGTCGCATATGGCATGTAGTACTATCAATATATTTGTTTACCCCAGAAAACAGGGTGCCCGCAAGGGGACGCCCCTACCATACCACGCGGCATGGTGAGAAGAGATGCGTATATGGTAGGGGCGTCCCCTTGCGGGTGCCCTGGTCCCACCACAGACCGCTTTTTAAGATTGGGGACGTTCGGCAATTGAAGATTTGACTTCGATATAGCGTGCAAGAATAAAAATTAGGTCTGAAAGACGGTTGAGATAATGCACAACCTCGACATTCTCGATAATGCCGTCATGCAGCAGTTTTACCGCCATACGCTCGGCTCTACGGATAATTGTACGCGCAAAGTCAAGCGCAGCCCCATCCAGCGTATCGCCAGGGATAATGAATTTGTTGGGAATCTCTACCTCTCGCTTTAACGCTTCCTCAGTCTGCTCAAGGTGCTGCACATGCTCAATCGTCATATACAACCCCGTTTTCTTCATCTTCTCATAATTTTTCGGTGGAGTCGCCAGTTCACCCATCAACTGATAGAGTTCGTTCTGTATGCGATAGATGATGTCTTTGACTTTCTGCTCTTTAGCTACTGCACGCGCTAACCCTAGTGCCGATGTCGCCTCGTCAACCGTACCGAATGTGTCAGGAAGCGGGGCGTATTTCACCACACGTTCGTCTCCGAGGAGGCTTGTAAAACCGTCGTCACCCGTCTTTGTTGTCACTTCTGCCATTGTACCCTCTTCTCGTTCTAGCGCATTCAATATGATATTCACTCGCATCTAAACGTATTTGGTAGGGACCGATTTATAGCGTCCTTGTCGGTGGTCGATTGCTCACAGGACGCGATAAATCGGTCCCTACCAAATGCCTCATCCCAAATACCTATAGGCGCGGCTCATGCGTCGCCAGTCCATTTCACGTCCGCGAACGGGTCGCTCTTCGTCCAGGGCTTCTAACGTGTTAGTTGCCAGGAAACGGCGACGCAAGTTCGACAAATCAATCTGCTCGTCAGGTGGGAAAAACGCGCGATAGAGCAGAGCAGCCTCAGCCAGTGTCAGTATACCATCTCCCGTTTCGGGTTCTTTGAGCATAGGCATAGGACGCGTCTGTTTTCCCCTCAGTGCCTTGTCTTCTTGAACTTGTTGTACGGAGTCGGCCTCTTCCGTCGAGCGCATGGTAGTCATATCGCCGAGAAAACGCAGTGTAATCTCTGGATTGCGTTGCACCTGTGACCGCAAGACGTGTAGAGCAGTTTGAAGGCCAGGAAATACATCGGAGTCGATCAGCCTCTGCCCAAGCTCAACCTCGGCAATAGGCACCCATCCCACCTGTAAACTAGGAATTGCTTGCTGCTGTAAGTTAGGATGCAGTTCGTCATGATTTGCGCGTAACAGCACGCTATGAATAAGCGAGACAGCAGCACCCTGTTCCGTACTTCCCCACACAGAAACCTGTTGCTCCTGCCAGCCTGCCTTGAGTTGAACGAGCGAAGCTCGCTGAGGCCAGAGCAGTAAAGCATCAAGCACACGATCCACCGCGTCTGTCACCGATTCTGTACCAAGCACAAGGCGCATGGGTGGTCCCCAGGGACCGTCACGAAGTAGCACCCACAACGACCAATCGCGAATAGCGAACAGTGTTACACTCGTCGTCACAATCAAACGTTTAGGCGCGACATTGTGAGGTTGCTGAGTCGATGCATTTGAACGAGGGAAGGACATACTCATGACTTGCACTACTCCATTACTCGTACAGATAGATGGTCACAATACCATTGATTGTACTCATTATAACGGATGGGCGCAAGTAAGCTACACAAATGGGTTGCCTTTTAGCGGTTCCCAAAACGCACACAGACACCCCTTGAAAGGTGTCTGTCTATTTTTATTTATATAAAATTCCGCGTCGCCGTTGCTCTCTATTAGTGCCCGAAGACAAAATGGAGACCAAGAGCGAAACCTGCGGAGAGAAGTAGGGCAACGAGTTGGAGAACACGGTAGCGTGCGATAATGGCACGTTCGTCAATAGAAATCGCTTTAGCACCGCTTGAGCGACGTTGAACAGGTCGGAAGTCTTGCATAATTGTGTATCCCCTTGTAAGTAGGTAGGAAGAGTAGTTTGTTTTTACTACTCTTACCATTATATACGATACACAACGATTTTTGGTTGCGAAATCATCCCGATTTTGGAAGTTGTGAAAAACTCGTATATATCCATCGTGCCATGTATAAACGTATCAATAGCACAGACTATAATACAAATTTTTGTAGTACAAGAAAATTGAGGAACACTCATGGAACAACAAGGGCAGGAACATATAAACCCACCCGGCCTCTCAGACGGTTATTTACCGATTGAAGACTACGGCGTTATCGGCGACTTACATACTGTTGCGCTGATTGGTAAGAACGGCTCCATCGATTGGTGCTGCATTCCCCGCTTCGACTCGCCCAGCGTCTTTGGGGCTATTCTTGATACAAATAAAGGCGGCTTCTTTCGTATCGCACCACCGTATGTTCCAGGCATGGGTCGTAAGCAGATGTATCTGCCAGAGACCAATATTCTTATCACGCGCTTCCTTACCGCCGACGGCGTATGCGAGGTTATCGACTTCATGCCCATCAAAGATGTAGACAGCAAGAAACATCAGCATCATATTATTCGTGCGGTACACGCGGCACGAGGCTCCATGCCAGTAGAAATGGTGTGTCGCCCCGGCTTCAACTATGCACGCGATCCGCACGAGGTGCATCTCTCACGAGAGGGTGCCATCTTCACCAGTCAGCATCTCTGTCTCGGACTTGCGGCAACGGTTCCTGTAGAAGCCGATGGTAATGGAGGTGTGCGTGCCGTATTCACGTTGCAAGAGGGCGAGTATGCTTACTTCGTCCTAGAAAGTGCGAAAGATCATGACCTGGCACCACAACCCCTCACAAATCGACACTACCAGCATCTTTTTCAAACAACCAAAGATTACTGGCACAATTGGCTGGCTCAGTGTGAGTATCAGGGGCGCTGGCGCGAAATAGTGCATCGCTCGGCACTAGCTCTAAAACTATTGACCTATGCACCAACAGGGGCAATAGTCGCAGCACCCACGACAAGTCTACCTGAGACGATTGGTGGCGCACGTAACTGGGACTATCGCTACACTTGGTTGCGCGATGCCTCATTTACACTATACAGTCTACTCATTCTTGGTTTTCGACAAGAGGCAGAGGGCTTCATGGGCTGGCTGGATGCGCGTTGTCACGAACTCAAGCCCAATGGTACACTGCAACCCATGTACACGATTGATGGCGGTCACGACTTAACCGAGATCACATTGGATCATCTCGAAGGATATCGCAAAAGCGGTCCAGTACGTATCGGCAACGGCGCGTACAAGCAAAAGCAACTTGACATCTACGGCGAACTAATGGACTCCATCTACATCTTTGACCGCTACAAAGATATCTCCTATGACCTCTGGACTCAGCTTCGTCGCTTGCTCGACTGGCTAACCGTAAATTGGCAAACGAATGATGAGGGCATCTGGGAGGTACGCGGAGGTCCCAAACCATTTCTGCATTCGCGAGTGATGAGCTGGGTTGCGTTTGATCGCGCCACACGTATCGCACGCCATCGGGGTTTACCTGCACCCATTGGGCAGTGGACACAAACTAGTTCAGACATCTATGAAGAGGTGATGCGCGATGGATGGAATGAAAAGGCCAATAGTTTTGTTCAATATTATGGAAGTGATGCAGTTGATGCGAGTTCCTTGCTCATGATTCTTACGAAGTTTACTGGATCGACTGACCCACGTATGAACGCAACAATCGACCGTATTCAGAAAGAACTCACGAGCGACTCTCATGTCTATCGGTACAACCCCAAATTGGCGGCAGACGATGGTTTGGGAAGCTTTGAAGGCACGTTTAGCCCATGTAGCTTCTGGCTCTCCGAGGCTTTAGCTCGTGCGGGGCGAACCGACGACGCTCGCTTAATCCTGGAAAAGATGCTCACATACTCTAATCATCTAGGTCTCTACGCGGAAGAGATAGGGCCAACAGGTGAAGCACTGGGAAACTTCCCTCAAGCATTTACTCATCTTTCTGTCATCAGCACCTGTTACAACATGGATCGCGCCTTGAACGGCACGCTCCACGGGTAATGCTTCATTATTTCGTAGGGACCAGATGTATCGCGTCCGGTGCGTGATTTATCACGCGAGATCACACTGAGATGCCTTGTAGACAGGGATGGTAAAGATTTCGCTCAATAAATTGAGCACCGGACGCGATACATCTGGTCCCTACGAAATAATGGCGAGTAATAGTACCGAAGAGTCCTACCCACGCTTGACGGAGTGTAGCAGAACCGTTACAATGGAGACAAAGGGATGTCGGATATTTAGTCTACCTATCCACCGGGCGACGAAGACCGCTCGGTTTTATTATGTTTGGAAGAGTATATAAGGAAACACCCATGCAGGTTATGGACAATAACAATAATAGTATGACACAAACACCAGAAAAGCTAGTACAACGTACCGACATTCGCAACGTTGCAATTATCGCGCACGTCGATCATGGCAAAACGACTCTTGTCGATGGCATGCTCAAGCAGAGCCACATCTTCCGCGAAAATCAAGATGTCGGCGAGTTGATTATGGACTCGAACGATCAGGAGCGCGAGCGCGGCATCACCATTCTCTCGAAGAATACCGCGATCAACTATCGCGGCGTGAAAATCAACATTATTGATACTCCTGGACACGCAGACTTCGGCGGCGAAGTTGAGCGCGTCCTCAACATGGCTGACGGTTGCATCCTGCTGATTGATGCTGTTGAAGGACCAATGCCACAAACGCGTTTCGTGTTGCAGAAAGCCTTCGAGCTAAACCTACAGCCAATCGTGGTTATCAACAAGATTGACCGCCGCGATGCTCGCCTCGATCAGGTGCTAGAGTGGACGCAAGACCTGTTCCTGGAACTTGCGACGACCGATGCTCACCTGAACTTTCCCGTACTCTATGCAATCGGGCGCGATGGTGTTGCAATGTATCATCCCGACGATGAGCGTGTCAGCCTTGAGCCACTGTTCGAGACGATTGTCAATACTATTCCCGCGCCAAGAGTCGATGTCAATGCTCCCCTGCAAATGCTGGTAGCGGCTCTGGACTATGACGATTACAAGGGCAAATACGCGATTGGGCGAATCGTGCGCGGCAAAATCGCGCCGAACACATTTGTTGCACGTATCAATCGTGACGGTGTGGTATCACGCCAGAAAATCAACCTGGTGATGAGTTACAAAGGTCTACAACGTACCGAGGTGGATGAGGCACAGGCGGGTGAAATCGTCGCCTTGACCGGCATTGCCGACGCGAATATTGGCGAGACTGTCGCTGATGTCAACACGCCGGAGGCACTACCCACCATCGAGATTACACAGCCAACGCTGAAAATGACCTTTGGTGTGAATAGTAGCCCATTCGCGGGACGCGAGAGCAAGTACCCAACATCGCGCCAATTGCGTGCGCGTCTCTACCGTGAGCTAGAAACAAATGTTAGCTTGCGCGTCGAGGACGGCAATTCGCCCGACGAGTTCATCGTCTCAGGGCGTGGTGAGCTACACCTCTCTGTGCTGATCGAAACGATGCGCCGTGAGGGATACGAGTTCCAGGTGTCACGTCCAGAAGTTATCACGCGCGAGGACGAGAACGGCAAGCTGACCGAACCAATTGAGCATCTCGTTATCGACACAAAGGATAACTATATTGGTGTGTTGACCGAGAACCTGTCGGCTCGTAAAGCGCAACTCATCAACATGACCAGCGACGGCTCCGGCAATGTACGTATCGAGTATCGCATTCCCACACGTGGCCTGATCGGTTTCCGCAACGCCTTCCTGACTCTCACAAAGGGTAACGGCGCGATGAGCAGTCTGCTGATCGGTTTTGAACCTTGGCTGGGTAAGATGGGGACGAACCGCATGGGTGCGTTGGTTGCTTCTGAACAGGGCACGGCTATGACATATGGCCTGAACAACGCGCAGCAGCGTGGCGATACCTTCATCGAGCCAGGGACACCTGTCTACGAGGGTATGATTGTCGGCCTCAATGCACGCCCCGACGACATGGCGATCAACATCTGTAAAGAGAAGCAGAAGACCAACATCCGCTCCTCCACATCAGACATCTCGGTACGCCTGACACCGCCAATTCTGATGAGCCTTGAGCAATCGCTCGACTTCATCAACAACGACGAACTCGTCGAGGTCACACCGCAAAACATCCGCCTACGTAAGAAATACCTGACGCAGCACGAGCGCATGCGTAACCGCGACAATGACTAACGAATAGGTAGAGAGCAAGAAGGTGATGAGCGCGAAATGCGTTTGTCACCTTCTTGCTCTTTCTGTAAACCGAAAGATAAATTCTCTAGTTGAACTGATTCTCCGCGAGTTTGCCGAGCGATTTGTCCCAGGAGGTAAGCTCTTATACGTTGGTGATACCGACGAAAAATTCGCCTACTTCGACGAGCAAGGGCTGGCAGAAGTAGGTGTTACACTAGAACCACACGGAAAGATTCCTGACATTATTCTTCATGATGAAACAAACAATTGGCTAGTGCTAATCGAAGCCGTGACAAGTCACGGCCCAATCACACCAATGCGTCAAGAAGAATTGAGGAGATTATTTGGACAATCGCACGCCGGTTTAGTATTCGTTACAGCGTTTCTTGACCGCAAAGCTATGAAAAAAGAACTTGGCAATATCTCCTGGGAAACCGAGGTATGGGTTGCGGAATCGCCGTCCCATTTGATTCATTTCAATGGAGAAAGATATCTTGGACCACATTAGAGACGCAGAAGAGAATGTAACCACGACAGAGCAACTACAACAGGCAATCGGGGCACTACAACAGTTGCCCTCTGACGCACAGAATACGATGGCAGCGTTTTAGGGGTTGAACAAGCGTAGGGGCAATAATTCATTACGCCCAAGTACCCATTGATTCCGTTTTCCATCATTGATAGTGTGCGTCAATCCTCGTGAACGTTGTCTATTGGCGTGTAGGCGTAATGAATTATTGCTCCTACACATTCTCCACCATACATCCTCCTACAATGGGACAAACCCAAATAAGCCCATCCGAAAGTACTACGCATATATAACTATAATCTACTTCATTGTTATAATAGAAACAAGTCTATCTACTTACTTTTTGTATTCCTTGTAACCCTTTGTCGGAAAACCATATTTACAACCTTCTATTAGTGTTCTCTTCCAATTGCCGTTGGAGGAGTTTCATCATGGGAAAGAAACGAAAGTATGTCCTCCATCCCTCCACAAGCCGGAGTCGGGAGCCAGCCGATTGCGCTTGTCTCTCAACTCAGGCAACAGGCACCGCTAATGCAGCATATAGATGAGATGTTCGCATGGATGTCTCAGACGATGATAACGCAATGGCAGATGCCGCTTATCCAATTCTGGGCGGCTCAGGCGTACAGCACTGGACCGCTTCGAGCCGAGCTACGAGCTGTGGCCAGTCGGAACGCAGCTCTCCCTTCTTCCCTACATGCAAATTAGCAGGTGGTAGATGCGGTAAAGCGTATCCTGGCAGCAAAGCAAGGTTTTTTCCCACGCCCTACTGAAGGCGTCTTTTCGCCCTCGTATGGAGAGCATTTTGCTCGCTACAACATTCGTTACTGGGGTGGCTACTTTATAAGTGATAACGTCCTACTCCCGCCTAAAAAAGGGGCAGAGCAAGAGAAAGTCGCCACCCCCTTGAACATGGTTATAGCCCTTTTCTTGCAAAATCCTCCATCGGAGCGGCTAGGGCGAGCTATGGATTTCGCCTTTCAACAGGGATTCAGAGTCGCGGCGGATAAAGGATTATTCAGTCCCCCAGCACCTCTGCCAGCAGAAATTCATACCGAAAGTTTGCAAACCGAAACTACTGCTCTCGACCTTTCCATGTTTGTGCCGCGACGAACGCAAAGCATAGAAGAGATTCAGAGCGGCAACCCCTTCGCTTATGCCACAGTTATTCCTGATAGGAAAGCACGACAAATTTATTCGCTCGTCAATGGACAAAGGAATGTTGCCACGATTGCTCGCATGGCAAATATGGATGTAAAAGAGGTGGAGGAAGCGTTACGCCTCCTCGTCAAGCAAGGGCAAATTTCATTACAAAATGGTGAGGAGACGAAATAATGACGATTCAAACGCTCGCTAATCTCTCATTATTTCCCATCGGAGTCGTTTGTACTCTCATTGCGATCCGCGCCTTTTATATGTATTCTCTATCCCGCAATGATGTCTTATTTATTCTTGGTTTCTCCACGGCATCCATTGCAGTCGCGGTCTTCATGAGCAATATAGGCGATGCCCACCTTGTTCCTTACAACACGCAGTGGGCACGCTATATATGTTCATCGAGTGGAGCGTTTTTTATCTTTTTGAGTTCTATCGTAAAATCGCACGAACAACTGGGACAACTCAAACGGGCACAGGTGATTTTCGCGGCTGTGTGCGTGGTGGTGATTGCCCTCACCCCTATACTACCACCATTCTCAAGCCCAATCATACCCGTAACCCTGAACAACATCCGCACTCTTATCTACGGAGCCGCCCTTGTGCGCTATGCCTATCTCTATATCGCAAAAGAGAGCCGTTTCAGCCTGATTATGTCGTTCGCGTTTTTACTGCTAATGACAGGCTTCATCCTCGCCACTCCCGTCTTAATTCAAGCCAGTGCCACCAACGCCACACTCAACATCATCGGCTCGTTCGTGCGTATCATCGGCTACTCCTCACTGTTGATCGCGTATACATTTGGGTGATAGATTGGAACAAGACGAACAGAAGTAGATGAGTGGCAACTAAAAAGGCGGCCCCCCCCGGGGGGGCCGCGGGGATTGTATAAAAAAAATTAGTTAA
>CAXUHG010000048.1:34661-35381 GCA_964250805.1 uncultured Ktedonobacteraceae bacterium
AACACAGATTTTTTCCCGCACACCCCCGGCGCCCCCCCGGGGGGGCCGGCCGTTTTCTTTCCCACTCATCTACTTCTGTAAACACTATTTGGTTGGTGTAGCGGTCCAGTCGCCCTTCTCGCCATCACTACCAACAAACGTACCACTATAGACACCCTTCTTTTGGAGCGTCCCTTTACCATCAATAGTGTATGTACCGAAGCCAGAGAAAGTTATCTCGACAGAGATATTTTTGCCGCCATTGGTCAGCTTGCCCGTAACCGGAGCTGGACCGAAACCAGCATCAACCGTGCCTGTGAAAGTTCCATTAGACGCGACTTTGATCGTCAATGGAGCGTCTACCTTAAACGAACCGTTGTTTTTGGCAGCGGCTTTAAATCTAAAGTGAAGCGTAGTGGTTTTCGCCGCAGACTGTACAGAGGATGCATGTGTCGGGCTAACGACGACAAAGGTCATGAGGACAAACGCGATACCGAGTGCCACCACCAACAAGGTGAGGCGAGGCAAAGAAAACAGAGATCGTTTGTTCATTGCAATATTCTCCTAACAACTATACATACTATATGCTAATTGAGCATGCTCACAGATACTACAACTAAGCACAAAAACTGGAACGTACACGTTGAGAAAATTACTCATACATATGTTCCTATTAAAGAGACAGTCTTTTATCGCTTACTTGGTAAAAATATGTAACCCCTTCATCTAAATACGTAACTC
>CAXUHG010000049.1:0-14714 GCA_964250805.1 uncultured Ktedonobacteraceae bacterium
GAATGCATTCCGCACGCGAGACGTTCTCTTTTGAGACACACTATATACTACTAGCCTGTAATCAGCGAAGAGGCTCCATCAATCCAGACTTCGGTGCCTGTGATGTGACTAGCAGCATCTGAGGCAAGGAACGCAACTAATTCTGCCACCTGCTGGGAGGTTGCTGGCTTGCCATCGCCCAGCGGAATTTTGCCTTTGGGATACTCAACGGGAAACTTGATTCTTTGCAAGTCCTTCTGCTGTGTATTTTCTTCAATCTCGGTATCGGTTTTTCCAGGGCAAACGACATTGACACGAATGTTTTGTGGCGCAAGCTCTACCGCGAGCATCTTTGTCATTGCAACCTGACCTGCTTTACTGGTCGAGTACGCCGTTGCACCCGTGTTGCTGAAGACGCGTGTGCCGTTGACCGAAGCCGTGACGATAATCGCGCCACCCTGCTTTTTCAAGTATGGAACTGTGTACTTGATGGATAGGAATGTACCAGTCAGATTGGTATTGATGGTATTATACCAATCTTGCAACGAGAGTTCCTCAATCGGTGCCCATACGCCATTGATTCCCGCGTTGGCAAAGACGATATCGAGGCGACCAAATTTCTCGATGATTTGTTGCACAGCATGTTGTATCTGCTCTTCTTGCCCGATATCAGCAGTGATCGAGAGTACCTCATGTCCACCCTGTTGAATTTCTGCCGCTGTATCTTGAATCTCTTCGGCTGTATGACTGATAACGGCGACGTTTATACCCTGCTGTGCAAGTAGCACGGCGGTTGCTTTACCAATACCAGAACCCGCGCCCGTAATCAGTGCGACCTTTTCTGTAGATGCCATTGCAGTTTATCCCCTCTATCTCTACTATACTGAACTTTTACATAGTAGTGTATTCCCTCTTTGCACGTTTTGCTATGGCTAAATGTTTCATCCTTACTGTGTATCCACGAGAGGATGTTCTGCAAAATATTTGCCCCAACTTGGCTGTCTACCATCGTTATCTGTAAAACCGTATTCCTCTGCCAAGTCCCACGAAGTCCATGTTTTTCCTGCTTTTTGCGCAACTTGAGGATCGGATGCCAACGCTCGTACTGCACGCCCAACGAAGAAAGGTGTCTCAGATGCTATAAAGTATGGGTCTTGTTTCGTTGCGTCTTGCCAGTTTGCCTCTGTGACGCCAAACCTGTCGAGCATAGCCTCTGACCGTAGATAGCCAGGAGTTACAGCAAGAGCGGTGATGTTATATTTGCGTAGGTCTTCTGCCATTGCCTCTGCGAGATGAATAGCTGAAATCTTGGCGAGGCTGTAAAAGAGGTTGCCGCGATAGTGGTAGTCGTTGCCATCGGTAACTTCAACGATGAGTCCCTGATGACGCGCCACCATGAGCGGCGCACCGTAGTAGCTCGTGATAATATGCGAGGAGACCGCGCGTTTCTGCATGACGAGTCCATCCTGTAGCGAGCATTCCCAGAACGGTTTGTCCCACTGTGTCAATTCGTCGCCGCCCCAAACATCGTTCACCAGTATATCGAGCCGCCCGTCTTGTTCTCGCTGAACGCGTTCAAAGAGAGCCTGTACCTCGTGTTCGATTGTGTGGTCAACGCGAACGGAGATTCCCGCACCACCACGGGCCGTTATCATCTCCGCTGTTTCTTCGATGGTTTCGGGTCGCCCCTGCGTTGCACTTTGTCCTCGTATGCTCCGCCCTGTCACATAAATCGTTGCGCCAGCCTCACCTAGCATAAGTGCTATGCCACGTCCTGCGCCGCGGGTTGCCCCTGCGACAACAGCTACTTTGCCCTGTAACGTTTTTTCGTGTGTCTGCTGCATTGTTGCCTCCTATGTAGTATTGCAAATTTTTGACATACGAAGTATAGAGGATGCCATAAGACATCCTCTGTCATATTTCTCCTGTAAAAACTAAAAAATTCTACGTCCGCCGCTCACTGAAATCATCTGGCCCGTGACCCAACGAGCTTGTTCTGAGGCAAGAAACACGATTACATCAGCTATATCTTCTGGTTGCCCAACACGTTTCAGCGGCGTGTCCGTAATAATAGCCGCCTCTTGCTCTGGACGAATCCACCCCGTTTGCGTCGGTCCAGGTGAGACGATATTAGCAGTTATGCCATACTCTCCTAACTCAAACGCCGCGGCTCGCGCATACGACTCTGCGGCGTACTTACTCGCTCCGTAGGAGATGGTACCGCCAAACCCTATTGCGCCATCAGTGCTTATGTTGATGATACGTCCCCAACGATAGCCCTGCTCGATGCGCCGTCGTGCAAATTCCGCAATCAGCAATGCTACTGCGCGAGCATTAACTGCGAAGTGACGATCATTGGTCTCCGCCGTAATCGTAAGCGTTGGGTAGCCATCGGGCGCAAGTGTCGTGATGCCTGCATTCGTAGGGATAAACGTGTTTTGCTCACAATGGTCTGCGTTATTGACAAGCACATCAACCGAACCAAAAAGAGCCTCTGCCCTATCAAACAAAAGCGGAATCGCTGCTGTATCCGACAAATCAGCCTCTATACCCTCAGCTCTACCTCCAAAAGCGCGAATCGCCTGAATAACATCATCGGCAGATTTCGCTCGCGCTGTATCATAGCTATCAAGTTCTGTCTCTCCATCTGAATACCTATTCATTGCAGGAAGGCGTAGGTAAGTGATAAGCACCGACGCACCCTCTGCCGCAAACGCTTTAGCCGTTGCCGCCCCGATACCGTGATTTGCCCCTGTAATCAAAACAACCTTGTTCTGTAATCCTGTCTGTACCATGTCAAAGTCTCCTCTTTTCTTTGCGATATCTCTACATTAGGAAAGCGAATGGCAACAGATAGGTCAGAAAATGTCTGTAGAGGAGGTGCTTGTGTTTGTTTGTAGCGTAAAGGTGCGAAGAAGGGTGCAAGCTGGAACCGTGGATGGTAGGGCAAGAGAGAAGCAACCCCAAAAGCGGCACAAACAAAACATTGCTCACGATCTACAGACAGTAGCACTTGTACAGCTTGTACAAGCGAAGCGTCCTATCTGTCACGTAACGAATGTATTGTTACTTAGTAGTGCCGCCCATTATTGTGTGCTATCTCCTTATGAGGTGTACTGGTAATAAGTGTATGAGGAAAGTATAGAATGTGGGGTGGAGAAAGTCAATGTATGATGCGAAATAGAAGATTATGGAGGTCTCTCTATTTCGCATCATACATTATGTATCTTCATATAATTGACAATTGCTTTGGTAAATCGAGAAAAATCTATAGGTATTAAACTATAATTGAGAAAGCAGCTTATCATAGTCTGCATGTGACCCAATCCAAAACCAGATAAGAACTTCCCCCTCGCGCAAGGCCAGTGCGCGATATTGAATACCGATACGAACTGAATAATAAGAGCCTTTTGCTTTGGTATGAACTGGCTTAAAGTGAAGACTTGGGTGAGAAGGATCGGCCTTAAAAAGCTTGTAAGCAGTACGCGCCTTTCGTTTGATAGAAAGTGGTAGTTCTGCTAAGAGAAGACGGAATTGTTCTGTAGTCTGTGATCTCACAGCACATCGTCAAGGTCTTGGGTTAACCCTGCCTGATATTCTTTACGCGCCTGAGCCGCCATTTGCTCCAAGAGAGTAGCGGACTTGGGATGAGAAAGTAGTTCATTCCAGTGTTCCTCTTCTCCAAGTTCTTCGAGTATAAGCTCTGCAATCACAGCCTGCTCTTCCTCAGATTTCTGTTGTGCAAGTTCAAATGCTTGCCGTAAAGCATCAATCATGAACGGCTCCTTTCTGTTCGCATGTCTTATCAGGTTATGCTTGCAAAGAAGTCAGCTTACCACCGTTTTGTTTATACACCGATGAAGAACTCACTCACTTTACAGCGAAATCCTGGTAAGAGTGGAGTTTCTAATGTATCATTCTCGTTGAGAGTCTTCTCAAGTTCAAGCACTGCATCTTGTCGTCGATATACCTCAACGTTACGTTCGCGCCAGTTTACAATCCAGTATTCTTTAGCGTTACGCCGTGAGTATAGTTTGAGCTTGACTTCGCGGTCTCGTCGTTCATTTTCTGTACCTGGGGAAAGCACTTCAACAACGAGTTCAGGTAAAGCATGTAATTTTCTATCTATCTGCAACGCAGTTTTCAATCGCTCGTTGCTAATCCAGATCACATCAGGAATAACGTTACTATCATCAGTGAAAACTACACCAGGAGCAAAATTTGCAGAGCCTGCCTGAGTGCCTCTACTCCAATCACGCAGACGTGCAAATATTTCACCTGATACAAACTGATGCTCCCAATCGGCTTGTTGTGACACATACAACTCCCCATCAATAATCTCGTACCTATTGCCGTCGTCCGGTAGTAGTTCCAGGTCTCGTATTGTCCAGTGCAGTGTTTTCATGATTCCTCACTTCGATGATAGCATTAATTGTTCTATCGCAACGGCATTGGCTAATTGTAACATATTTGTGGAGGACGTTTAAGAGTCTTTAGTGGAATTTGTTAAGCCTCTATGGTTGTAGACTGAACTGCTCAGCAATCCAAAATGTCACTTTTTCCTATCGTACAACGTGTTGCTTTTCGGAGTGCTTATCTCGCACTTCAAGAGAAGATCAAACCAGAAGAAGCGATTTGAAAGAAGGTTACAATGTTTTTTCATGTGCAAAAACTGATTAATGAGATCATTCCCGATGAGCCAGATCCAGCTGCAGCTAACGCACTTCAAGAGGGGCTAGGTGGTCAGTTTGGTGAGATGCGAACGATGATGCAATACCTTTTCCAAAGCTTTAATTTTCGAGGGAAGGCGAAGCCATTTCTCGACTTGATACAAGGTGTTGGCATTGAGGAAATCAGCCATGTTGAACTGATTGCAACAACAATTAACCATCTTCTTGACGGCTCTCCACGTTATCAGGGAAAAGAAATGGGTGATGGGAAAGGCTCTACGCCGCTGAATATGGCGTTAAACCACGGCAATATTCATCACTTCCTCGTTGGCGCACAAGGGGCTATGCCTGTTGATGCGGCTGGTAATCCCTGGTCTGGTTCCTACGTCTATAATAGTGGAAACTTGACGCTTGACCTGCTCTATAACCTGATGCTTGAGGCAACGGGTCGTTTGCAAAAGTGCCGCATTTATGAAATGACCGAGAACAAGACTGCTCGCTCTACCGTTGCGTACCTGATCGCACGCGACGAAGCACACGAGAAAGCGTATGCCAAAGCACTGGAGACGCTAGGCGTGAAGTGGGGCAATGTCTTACCAATTCCTAAGTTTGACGCCTCCAAGTTTCCAGAGGTGAAGAAGTTGATGGATATGGGCATCAACAATCAGCAGCATCATTGGCGGCTAGATGGTTCGGAGATGGGGCAGATATTCAAGGGTTCTTCACCAGGCAATGACGGTGAACTAGTGATGACTGAAAATCCACCAGAAGGAGTGCCTATTGTGCCAAGTCCTGAGAGACCCGAAGAGTTTTCACCTGGACTGACCCCTGAAATCATGGAACTAGCAGAAAAGATGCTCAAGATGTAAGATTTGTATCTTCGAGCAAAAGTTCTACTAAAAACTAAAAACCCCTCAAGCGGCTACGTATGCGGCTTGAGGGGTCGTCCTTGTTGTTTTGTTTATATACCGATGAAGAACTCGCTCACTTTGCAACGGAATCCTGGTAAGAGTGGAGTTTCTAGTATATCGTTCTCGTCGAGAGTCTTTTCAAGTTCAAGTACCGCATCCTGCCGCCGATAGACTTCGACGTTGCGTTCGCGCCAGTTTACAATCCAATACTCTTTTGCGTTACGCTGTGAGTACAGTTTGAGCTTGACCTCGCGGTCGCGGCGTTCATTCTCTGCACCTGGGGAAAGTATCTCGACAACGAGTTCAGGTAGAGCATGCAGTTTTCTATCTATCTGCAACGCGGTTTTTAGCCGCTCATTGCTAATCCAGATCACATCAGGAATAACGTTACTATCATCAGTGAAAACTACACCAGGAGCAAAATTTGCAGAGCCTGCCTGAGTGCCTCTACTCCAATCACGCAGACGTGCAAATATTTCACCTGATACAAACTGATGCTCCCAATCGGCTTGTTGTGACACATACAACTCCCCATCAATAATCTCGTACCTATTGCCGTCGTCCGGTAGTAGTTCCAGGTCTCGTATTGTCCAGTGCAGTGTTTTCATGATTCCTCACTTCGATGATAGCATTAATTGTTCTATCGCAACGGCATTGGCTAATTGTAACATATTTGTGGAGGACGTTTAAGAGTCTTTAGTGGAATTTGTTAAGCCTCTATGGTTGTAGACTGAACTGCTCAGCAATCCAAAATGTCACTTTTTCCTATCGTACAACGTGTTGCTTTTCGGAGTGCTTATCTCGCACTTCAAGAGAAGATCAAACCAGAAGAAGCGATTTGAAAGAAGGTTACAATGTTTTTTCATGTGCAAAAACTGATTAATGAGATCATTCCCGATGAGCCAGATCCAGCTGCAGCTAACGCACTTCAAGAGGGGCTAGGTGGTCAGTTTGGTGAGATGCGAACGATGATGCAATACCTTTTCCAAAGCTTTAATTTTCGAGGGAAGGCGAAGCCATTTCTCGACTTGATACAAGGTGTTGGCATTGAGGAAATCAGCCATGTTGAACTGATTGCAACAACAATTAACCATCTTCTTGACGGCTCTCCACGTTATCAGGGAAAAGAAATGGGTGATGGGAAAGGCTCTACGCCGCTGAATATGGCGTTAAACCACGGCAATATTCATCACTTCCTCGTTGGCGCACAAGGGGCTATGCCTGTTGATGCGGCTGGTAATCCCTGGTCTGGTTCCTACGTCTATAATAGTGGAAACTTGACGCTTGACCTGCTCTATAACCTGATGCTTGAGGCAACGGGTCGTTTGCAAAAGTGCCGCATTTATGAAATGACCGAGAACAAGACTGCTCGCTCTACCGTTGCGTACCTGATCGCACGCGACGAAGCACACGAGAAAGCGTATGCCAAAGCACTGGAGACGCTAGGCGTGAAGTGGGGCAATGTCTTACCAATTCCTAAGTTTGACGCCTCCAAGTTTCCAGAGGTGAAGAAGTTGATGGATATGGGCATCAACAATCAGCAGCATCATTGGCGGCTAGATGGTTCGGAGATGGGGCAGATATTCAAGGGTTCTTCACCAGGCAATGACGGTGAACTAGTGATGACTGAAAATCCACCAGAAGGAGTGCCTATTGTGCCAAGTCCTGAGAGACCCGAAGAGTTTTCACCTGGACTGACCCCTGAAATCATGGAGCTGGCAGAAAAGATGCTCAAAATGTAAGAGTTATATCTTCGAGCAAAAGTTTTACTAAAACTAAAAGCCCCTCAAGCGGCTGTACATGCGGCTTGAAGGGTCATCCTATATATGAGAGTGCCGCGAGGGGGACTCGAACCCCCATGCCCGTGAAGGCACAACGCCCTGAACGTTGCGTGTCTACCAATTTCACCATCGCGGCTTGCGATTTGTTGCTTTGTGTGTTCCACGTTTCTTTCGTGTGAACATTGCAATATTACTGTATTCGTTGCGACTTGTCAAGTTTTTTGTGGCGGGTGAAAATCTCAGCTATTTCTCTTCTTTTTTCGCCTCTGCTAACATGATATAATAAGGGTGTTTTCCCCGACTCTGACACAGCATTGCTATGTTCATAACATATATACAATGCTGGTTATATAAGATTTTGTGTTCTTTTTTGCTTGGTTTTGATGCTCGACCAATGTACAATATGGCATCCTGGAAGGGTCTCGTTGTATGCAGAATTCGTTTTCTTCGACTAGTGCGGCTATTGATATTGGAAGCAATACTATTCATATTGTGGTGGCTCGGTGCGCTCCTGATATGCTGGATATCCTGGCGGACGAGGTTGAACTGGTGCGTATCGGCGAGAGTGTGAATGCGACGGGTGCTATCTCGCCTGAGAAGCTGAATGCTGCGCTCACAACGCTGCGAACATATAAAGAACTTGCCGAGCAGCATTCTGCGTCACCAATTTTTGTTGTGGCGACGGAGGCGATTCGACAGGCGAACAATAGCGACGATTTTATCACAACTATAAAGCAAGAGCTTGGTTTAGAGGTGCATCTGATCGAGGGTACAGTGGAGGCGACGTTGACCTTTTGGGGCGCGACCTACGAGCGTTCTCGCCAGCCCGACGCGTCAATACAGATAGGTGTAGTGGACCTTGGCGGTGGTAGTACTGAACTTATCACGGCGAAGCGCGAGCAGATTATGTGGCGTACCTCGGTTCCCGTTGGCTCCGGCTGGCTGCATGATCGCTACCTGCCCTCCGACCCACCTACTCATGATGAGATCAGCATTGCTCAGACCTTTCTCTCTACCTACTTTCATGGTATGGCGATCAAGCAGGTGCCATCGTCGCTGATTGTGACAGGTGGGAGCGCGAACTCATTGTTGCGTCTTGCTCATAAAGCCTTTCGTATTGATGAGAAGGAGATGCGTCTGACACGCGAAGATATTGTGCGCTGTGAAGGTTTGTTACATGCGTTTTCAGCGGAAGAGATCGCGCAACGCTACGAGCAAGACGCTGGACGCGTGCGTATTCTGACGGCTGGCGCATTGATTATTCGTGCGATTATGAGCCGCTTCCATCTCGAGACGGTGTGGGTGAGTCCACATGGCATTCGTGAGGGTGTGTTGCTGGCCTATGCACGTTACGGCGAGCAGTGGTTACAGCGTGTGGAGGAACTCGCCAACGAACAGCCTCATGAGAACGCTCCTAAGAATGCAAAGAACGATCTATCTTCTGAGACGTTCGCACATTCTGGGCAGCGTCTCCTGCATGAACGTACTAAAACGTTATTGGATTGGCGTGACGATGTACTCACATCAGATGATATCGAGGCGGTACATAAAATGCGTGTGGCCTCACGTCGTCTACGCGCCACGCTCGATGCATATGAAGCCATTTGCGACCCTCAACCGTTCAAGAAAGTGTATAAGCAAATTCAAAAAATAGCGGATATGTTGGGCGACGCACGCGATACCGATGTGATGATTCAACATTTACAGGAGCAACAGGCGCATTCATCGGACGAAATGCAAGGCGGCATACAATGGCTTATCGAACGTTTATCTACATATAGGCAGCAGCATCAGCGTGTTTTGGAAACGTTTTTTAAGAAGTTTGATGAGCAAAAGTTCAAACAAGACATAGAACAGTGTTTGTCGAGCGAGGAGGTACAAAGTGGCAAAAGCTAAGCCGGTTGTGGGTATCGAGGCGCAAGCTTCAACCGCAATAAACGCCTATAGAATAGTCCGTACACGCCTCGAAGAGATGAGAATGTGGGGTCAATATGCACACGATCCACAGCGTGTCAACGAATTACATGATTTGCGTATCGCTACGAAACGCTTACGGTACACGTTAGAAATATTCTCGGATGTATTGCCCGAAGGAACGAATGCAATTCTCGAAGAGGTTACGCGCATACAGGAAGAGCTTGGTAACTTGCATGACGGCGATGTCATGATTGCTTTACTAAACTTGTGTTTGCAGCAACAGCAACGAGAAAACAGTAATGGTGCGACGCAACATAAGAATAATGGAAAACAAGCTGTTGATGCCGCTAAAGTTGCGCAACAGCAAGCTGGAAAACACTTAATAAACAACGTGGAACTTGTGACATATCTGCTAGATGCTCGCAAGACTCCATCGCAAGAGCAAAGTCAAGGTCTCGAACAACTTTTGATGTATACGAAACAACGTCGTGAAGAGGAGTATGAGGCGTTTCGAGCGCATTGGGATCGCTTGCAAATCCAGGATTTTCAGCAGAAGGTTCTTGACCTGTTAGATGCATAGTATTGAGTGATATACTTATAGACGAAGGCGGAACTCCAAGCATGATGTCACATTCGGTTGAAGAGTTAGGCTGGTGGCAAGACATACAGCCGACAAGAGAAGAGTTACACTTGAGCGGGGGGCTACTCGTTGAAGACTGGCCTCACGCCCGTCAAGTCATGCGTTTGTCTATACAGTTGTTCAACGCCACACGTTCGCTACATCAACTAGATTCGCAAGCTCTGCGTATGCTTGAACGTGCTGCATTTCTACACAATGTTGGTATGCTTGTCGAGACACGTCGCCATCACAAGCACTCGTTCCGCTTGATTAAGGACGCACAGCTACCAGACTTTACAGACGAAGAACGCTACGAGATAGCGTGTATCGCACGCTACCACCGCCGCGCCCTACCAAGTAGCGAGCATGCCGAATTTGCTGCTCTCAGCCGTACCGCTCGCAAACGTGTCTCCATGCTCGCCTCACTTATTCGTATCGCCGATGCCCTCGATTATAGTCACGATGCACGAGTATTACGCGTTGGCACTGAACCTTCGCTATCTAACGAAAAAATCTGGACGATGCTGCTCTGGGTCCGTTCGCTTGCGGACCTCGACTCCGAGATAGAACACGCATACGACAAAGCCGACCTTTTTGAGAAGGTCTTCAAGCGTAAACTACGCCTGATTGTACAGGATGGTCGGTACGCACAATCGTCGTGAACGGTATATAGACAAATGTAAATGTTGCATGTATTTTGTAGGGACCGATTTATCGCGTCCAATGCGTGGTTTACCACGCGAGTCTTGAATCGTATCTTCTTTAAGAATATACAAATGTGACTCGCGCAATAAATTGCGCTTGCGGACGCGATAAATCGGTCCCTACCAATTGCATTTATCTTATTGGTGTCAGCGTTCTAGGCGTTACAATAGGTGCCTGTGGTATTGCTGTCGGGATTGTTGTCGGTACAGGTACAGGCGTAGATGTTGCTGTTGGTGAAGGGGTCACAATAGGTGATGGTGTGACGGTTGGCGTAACTGTGCTGAGAGTTTGAAGTGTGACGGTTGGATCGCCGCTTTGTGAGAATATTCCTCCTAGTGTTCCCATGTAGTTATTGAGAAAACCTTCGACCGCGAGGCCAAACTGCGTTTGCGTAAAGTCAGTGATGGTTTTGAGTATACGGTCACGCGGCACAGCCTTCCCCTGTATTTTCCATAGTACATCCGCCAGCGTAGCTTGTTCGCTACCATCAGAGAGTAGCGATGCGACACTTTGGGCACACGCGTATGCATAGGGAAGCATCTTTGATGAGTCTTGCGCTGTCGTGAGAGCTTGCGAATAATTTTCGGTTAGCGTATTGAAATCTTGCATGTTGCTCACAGATGAAAATATATTCTGTAACACTCCCGTTTCCAGTAAGCCTATCTGTACGTTGCTCTGCTTTTGCCCTAGAAGTTGTAGCAACAGCGAGAGAACGTCGAGCGTAACCGCATGTGACTCCATTGGCGAAAGCTGTAGCTGTACCTGTTGACCGGGACCGGAGAACGCGGCTTTGAGCTTGAGCGTCTCGAAATGATAATTGCCGTTCCACGAATCGAACGGCAACGTTTGTGCAGGTGGCAACAATGGTGTTGCGCCAAGAAATGTGTTCGAGACCAGATCGTTCGTCGGATTCGCCGCCGTTGGCACAATACCAGTAGGCGTGGACGAGAGCGTAATGCCATACCAGAGCGATGTGCCATTTTGTAGGCTGAAACGCGCATTGCTTGCATCGCTAATATCATCGGTTGTCAGCGTAATCAATGGCACACGAAAATTGTTGCTTGTGATTGTGACCGTATACGGTACGGGTGCGGTTGAATGTGCTGGAATATTAGCAAGCATACCGATAATGAGCATGCAGATGAACCAGAGCGAGACTGATAGGTATAAGAGGCTTTTTCTTTGCATTATATTTTTCATCTTACTCATCCTCATTGTCCATATCCTCATCGTCGTCTGTACGTCTTCTACGGAGTCCTGCTAGTAATGGACGCCGCTTCTTCTGTGACGTTGGGGCTGGAAGAGACTTGTGCGCAATCGTTTTAGGCACAATCTCTTCTATGAGAGTGTCCATTTCCTCTTCCTCCCGAACACGTCTTCTATGGCGTCGCAAGAGCAGAAGTATAATAAAGAGCAGTATCAACAGTAGGAGGACGCCCCCCGCAATGCCTAATACGAGAGGCGAGAGCAGCATGTTTGTTTGCTTTCCCTTCGCGGAATGCTGGAAAGGTGACTCTTGCGGTGAAGCTGGTAGCACAATCGTATCTGGTGGAT
Source organism: uncultured Ktedonobacteraceae bacterium (assembly GCA_964250805.1). Classification (GTDB taxonomy): domain Bacteria; phylum Chloroflexota; class Ktedonobacteria; order Ktedonobacterales; family Ktedonobacteraceae; genus JBBQVS01. The sequence goes on from CAXUHG010000049.1 coordinate 12,137, forward strand.
GTTTGCCAGCTTTGATAATCGCCAGCACTGTCGCCTCTATTTGTGGCACAGGTGTTGGTAGTAGGCTAATGCTGTTGGCTACGACCAGTATTTCGCCTGCCATATGTTGTGATGATTGAGTTGTGTGATACTCGTGCGCTCCCAAACCGCTAAACGTCGTGCGCCACCGTTGACCAGCAGGAATGGCTGGTGAAGAGAAGCTATTGTCAGATGTGCTAAGGGCATAGGGCGTAGTCGTCTTATTGACAAAAATAACGGTGTCATACTGGTGAATAGTGAGCAGGGCGGGCGAAAACCCTGGAGCCTGTGCAGGTCCAACAATCTGTACTACGGTGGTATCGCCTATTGCGGCTGCGGGATGTGGAAAGAGAAAATATATACTGATTACGAAAACGCATAGAATAACAAATAAATAGAGTACCCTTTTCATCCATGTTGCTCCCCAACAAAATCCTTTGTGCAACTGTACACTTTTATGATACAGAGCCGAGACAAATGTAAAGAGGCGTAGCAAGAGTGTACGAAATGCATGTATTTTCGATTACATTAGAAATATAGGGATGTTTAGTAAATACTTCTTGAAAAGATTATAATAGAGTGTTCAAAGTATTTTTACCTATATTCACTAATAACATCATTAAATCCTAAAGGCATAAAATTTGCGTAAAAAGGTTGACACATTATAAATTTTATGCTAACATGATTTTGTGCAGAAGGTGCATAGCAAATACCTTAAAACATCCCAATCTTGTTTTATGTGTTTTAGCTGTCGTTTTTACTTTAGTGTTAGCAAAGGATTCACCTACTTTGAAGAAATTCGTATTATTAGTTGCACTGTTGGTAGCATTAACACTGACGTTTTTAGTCACCCCACAGACTTACGCCGCAAGTAAAGGAATTTTACCGTCCCATTCGGTATCTCATACTGTTAGTCCTGATGTAGGTAATAGGACTGCTTGCTGGTTACCTCATGATATTGAGATAGACAATTCAGATCAGCTATGTTTTTGGGGTGAGGGTGATACATACGTTGATATTTACAACGTTCACGAGGTTAAAATTGACTCCTATACAGGTGGTTCGCTAGCATTCATATGTGATGGTCAGCTTCACCTCATCTACGATTGGGTAGGTCACTGCAATCATCTTACCTATTTCAGTTACCACTCGTCCTAGAACTCTCAAAGACTTAATGTTGGTCAAGGGTAAGAAATTAACCGGATTCATGAAGAAGTCACAAGTTTTTGCTTGTGACTTCTTCATGAATTTATAAATTTATACATTAGGAATGAATGTACATCAAGCTCTTTTAGCATTTTCACTAGTCCATGCTATGTACAAATTTTTTTCTTGAATGTAAATTTGAGGCGTTTTTGACGAAATTTCCCATCTACAAAAACCAGTTTAGGGTAAGGTTTCAAGAAAGTTTGCACATCGTGTTAGTTAGCAAGCCTGTACTACATCAGTACATCGTATCAATTACAGCACCAACGGATTGTCCTGTGGCATGTCGGGTGTGAACTCGTGTAGCACGATGCTGGCATTACAGGCTGAATCGGGAGCTATCCATAGCACGGGGCGCGAATAGTCGGGATGCTCTCTGTAGGTGTAGGTGACATTGTTGGCGTCGAGAAAGCGACGCGATGCCGCTAGATTTTCAACGGCAAGTGTGATGCGGCACAAACTTTCGCCGAATTGTTGGATATACTTCGTCAACGCGCCTGGTTCGGGCAGATACTCGGCATTATCAACGGGATCGAGGAAGGTGGGTAGCGGCATAGCTAGCTCGAAACTCTGCATGCTCTCGCCTAGGCGCAATGCGACGAGAGTGGCATCCCACGAATCAACCTCACCACCGTATGATTCCGAGGCTTGTAATCCATAGATATGCTCGAAGCGGCTCGTGGCCTCAGCAAGGTTTGCAACGGCTAGCGTTGCGCTCAGTACCTTTGACACGCCCAATGGATGCTCTGATGGCGTTGTCCAACCCGCCAGCCGTGTGCGCTTCTCCTCGCCTACGCTGTCGTGCTGAATAAGGAAGGGATAGTGCTGTGTCAGGTCGGGGCGTTCGACATCGGTTCGTTGCCATGCGCGGGAACGTCCATTGCCAGCTTTAAGCGAGCCTTCTTTGGGACCCATAATAGACACGCCGCGCTGCTTCATTGCTTCGCTATCAGCTTGAATATTATCCGAGGTTAGTACAAAGTTCAAGTAGCCCTCGCCTTTTGCCAATCGCTCCACCATACTTTGTTGTGCCTCGTTGGGTGTGCGAACCGCGATCAATTCCAGGTAGGTATCACCGATTACGATAATGCGATTAGCCGTGCCACCAGTCGCATGCACACCGCCGCCGCTTGCAACCAGTCCCAGCTTATCACGAAAAATCGCTGTTGCCGCCTCAAGGTCATGTACTCCGATAATGATATGGTCAAGTCCTGTGAGCATGATTACCTCTTCTTATGTAGAAATCGTGTCATTGTTTCTCTCAGTATACAAAAAAGCGCGATGGGGGGGGTAAAAAATTGTGGGAATTTTTTAGAAAGCCGAAGGGGGTTTTTTTGGGTTTTTTTTAGAGGTG
>CAXUHG010000049.1:14724-18074 GCA_964250805.1 uncultured Ktedonobacteraceae bacterium
ACAACTCCCCCCCCGGCCCACCAAAACTCCCAGATACTATTCCACGCCCCCCATCTCGCTTTTTTGTGGGATATTATCCTCGTGCGCGAGCAAACTCGCGCTCGCTGACTTTTGGAGCATCGACGCGTCTGCCACGCCCAAAGTTTAACTCGCCCTTCTCCCAGATGACCAGTAGCATACTGGCATTGAAGATGGAGGAGTAGGTTCCGCTCACGATACCGATGAGCAGGGCGAGCGTGAAGTTGTGTACGCTACCACTGCCACCGAAGAGCGTGAGGGCACTCAGCGTGAAGATAACCGTCAAGGAGGTATTGAGTGAACGCGCCAATGTCTGCACAAGGCTAGCATTCACAACCTCATCGAAGGTCTCAGAGGTGCGACGCTGCATATTTTCGCGGATACGGTCGAACACTACGATGGTATCATGCACCGAGAAACCGACGACGGTCAGCAGTGCCGTGATGAACAGCGAATCAATCTGGATGTGGAAGGCCCAACCCAGAATAGAGAAGATGCCGATAACCACCAGCACGTCGTGCAGCAGTGCAATGATAGCACAGGCACCATAACGCCACGGCTTCGCGACCTTGCGGAACGCGAACGCGATGTAGAGCAGAATCAGCACTGAGGCCGCGATGACCGCAAAGATAGAGTTGCGAATGGTATCACCCGCTACTGATGGGTTAACCACATAGTTGCCGTTCAACGAAACATAGGTACTGGTCTTATTCGCCAATGCTGAGAACACCTTTGGTTCGTCGTTGACGGAGATTACTGTGGTGGTTGCAATGCTCACAATTTGTGTTGTGGTACCTTGCTGTACCTCCACAACGTTGACAGGTGTACCTGTTGCATTCGTTGTTGCCGTAGCTGTAGCCGTTGGCGTACTTGCCGCCTTTGTCGGCGTCGCCTTCGCGGTTGGTGCGGGCGTTGCCGTGCCCGTTGTAGGAGTCGGCGTACCACTTGATACCGACGTACCTGTACCGGTATTCGGCAACTTGGCGAGGAGCGTTTGAATGTCACTCACTTTAGGCGTATTGCTGAAACCTGTGAGTGTTACTAGCGTAAAGGTTTTACCATTAGCATCAGTGAAAGTGGGAGAGGCTACCTGTGTACTGCTACCATATTTGTTCTGTATGTCTGTCTTAATAGTATTGAACACACTATCGTCAATGACGGTATTAAGGCGAACCCAGACAATTTTGTTGCCCGCTGTTGCTGCAGTATTGCCAGCATCGGCAAGTGTCACCTGCAGGTCAGCGAGGTTAAGCGACTTGAGCGCGGATTGCACCTGCGTAACGCTCAGTTGTTTCTGCGTTCGCATGTCAAGCGTCGAGCCACTGCGAAAGTCGATGCCGAGGTCGAGTCCCGTGATCAAAAACGAGATCAAACCTGGGACAATGACCAGACCCGAAATGATAATAAAGAGCCAGCGATATTTTACAAGATTGAACACAACATACTCCTCTACACGCTACTATTCCGCCGTGCCAGCGATGATGACGCGGTGGCAGCAGCAATGGAGCCAGCGGGAAGCCCGAAGAACGCGGGATGATTGATAACGCCTGTCGGAATGAGCAGGTTCAGGAAGGTGCGCGTGACGACGACCGCCGTAAACATACTCACGACCACGCCCAGGAACAGCGTTGTTGCGAAGCCGACGATGATGCTTGCACTAAAGTTGCTGCCAAAGTAGAACAGCACTGCGCAGGTAATCAACGTCGAAATGTTGGAGTCGCGAATAGAGGGCCATGCACGTTTCCAGCCAATGTCGATTGCCGAAGCAAGTAGTCTACCTGCTCGCAACTCCTCTTTGATACGTTCAAAGATGAGTACGTTCGCATCCACCGCCATACCAATCGAAAGCACGAAGCCTGCGATACCCGCCAGTGTGAGCGTAACGCCGACAATCTTGAAAAGGGCGAGCGAGAACAGGGCATAGAGTACCAGCGCGAAGTCCGCCAGAATTCCAGGCAAGCGGTAGTATAGGAGCATGAAGAGAATAACGATGCTCAAGCCAATGATAGCGGCGATAATGCTCTTGTGAATAGCATCGGCACCAAGTGTGGGTGAGACCGTTTCGTAGCTGGCAATCTTCAATGGCACAGGAAGTGCACCATACTTGAGTACATTGACAAGCGAGTTGGCCTGATCGAGTGTGAAGTTACCCGTTATTTGACCGGTACCAGGGAGTTGCGTCTGAAGGACTGGCGAAGATACGACCTGCCTATCCAGCGTGATGGTGAAGTAATCACCGATATGTGCTTTGGTGAAGTCGCCGAGACGACCGAAGGCTGCACCTTTCATACCAAAGGTAATAACGTAGCCTGTACCACCCGTTTGTGTATCCTGGCTTACACCAAGCTGGTTGGGATCAAGGTCTGTGCCCGTGAAAAGGGCTTTTGTACCACCGTTGCTTTGTGCATACTGCGTGGGATCGAATGCTGTGTTTGGTGGTACGCTCGTCTGGCCTGTATCCCAGAACTCAAGCACACCGCTTTTCAGCAGCGTCGCAACTTGTTGCTGCTCGTTACCACCATTCAATCCAGGTAGCTCAACTGCAATACTATATTGACCAGCCGTCTGCTGCACACGAACGCTGGGTTCGCTAACACCAAGACCACCATTGACACGTTGCTCGATCTGTGTTTGTGTATTGTTGATCTGGTCTATTGTAGGATTTTGACCGTTAGAGGGAACGAGCAGAACACGCACGCCGCCTTGCAGGTCGAGTCCCTGTCTGTATGCGAATGGATTGGGAATGCCACGATATCCCTGACCCGTCTTCGCATCAGTGGCGGGCCAGAAGACGACATACGCCGCGCCCACCGCCAATAACATAATGAAGAAGAGGAGTGTGAGTGTTCCTCGACGCATAATTAGTATTTCCTCTCACCGTAAATGATTGTCTTACAAAAATTCTTCTGGAGACTTGCCGCCTCTGGCGGCGGAAAGGAGGGAAAACTGGGGCACAGCCCCAGACCCCAGGCAAGGGGTGGCTACCCCTTGCATCCCCGCTTTGTGTCGCAACAAAAAACGTCCCTTATTCAGGATACATGCTATAAATATCTTGCCTAGTATAGCATAGTTACTCTATGTTGCATATACACGATGATACCCCCAACTATTTTCTTCTATCCCGTTTTTTTGATGAAACGGGCGTATATACGTACAAAAGATAGAGAGGGTACAACCTTCTCCATGCTGTTGCGTAGCTATGTAAGGACTGCTAAACTGGCAGTAGGCATGTGAATTGTTAACAACTAAACGACCAATTGCATGAGCCGGGGGGGCGGGCGGAGGGGGGCAAAGACAAAAAAAAAAAAAAAAAAAAAGAGGAAGGAACAAGA
>CAXUHG010000049.1:18084-35307 GCA_964250805.1 uncultured Ktedonobacteraceae bacterium
GCCGGGAGACCGCAAGGGTCTCCCCTACATGTAAACCACGACATGTAGGGGAGACCCTTACGGTCTCTCTGCCTAACGTGAATTACAAAGGTTTCATTCTATTATTTTCCCCACATCGCGCATTTTTCAGAGAAGGTTCTTACACTTTATGTACCCAGAAGGCGGTGTACATCGTCTTGCTAGAAACGGACTAGAGAAGAAGGAGTAATTTCAACATTATGGACGAGACAAGAACAGTACCAGGAACAGGTTTAGAGTCGAACGCGACTCCTACAGCTACACCTCCGCTTGACCCTAATCGCAAGGTGGTGATGGATGTACGCAATATCACAAAGAGCTTGCCATTGGGTCGAGAGCGTATTGATATTCTTAAAGGTATCAGCTTTCAGATTATGAGTGGCGAATTTGTGTCAATTGTTGGTCCATCCGGTTCCGGTAAAAGTACTTTGCTGGGTATTATCGCTGGACTGGATAACCCTACGAGTGGGCAGGTCTTGATCGATGGCGTAGATATTACGCGCATGGGCGAAGGTCGCCTTGCCTCTGTACGCAACAACAAGATTGGCATGGTCTTCCAGGCGTACAATTTGATTCCGACGTTGACAGCGCAGGAGAACGTCGAGGTGCCGCTCTACGTTGGCAAGCACAAGGGGCTGCCATCGACGCGTGCTAAAGAGTTGTTGACGCTGGTTGGCCTGTCGCATCGCCTGTCGCATCGCCCAACACAGTTGTCTGGTGGTGAGCAGCAGCGCGTCGCTATCGCGCGTGCGCTGGCGACGGATCCTGCCTTCGTGATCGCCGATGAGCCAACGGGCAACCTTGACGCTAAGAATGGCGAAAATGTCCTCAAACTCATCGCGGACTTGCGTGACCGCACAGGCAAGACCTTCATTATCGCAACACATGACCCGGAGGTTGCAAGCCACGCCGACCACGCCATTCGTATCGTAGACGGTTTGATTGCGTCCATCGACAATACTGGTGGGAGAATCACTCAATAATGAAAACCTCGATGTACTTCAATTACACCTCGCGTTCGCTATTCCGAGGTGGGCAACGCACACTGCTGGCGATATTCTGTGTTGCCGTTGGTGTGATGGCGATTGTGGCGTTGCAACTCGTGGGCATCATGATTAACGCCGCCTTCACGACCAACGTGCGTGATGGTAACGGCGGCGATATCGCTGTCACCTCGCAAAATCAGCCCTTTACGCAGGACGACCTGTCCTACTTCGATCAGCTTAAATCCAATAACAAAATCACGAGTTACTCGCCTGTTATCAACGATACGGGTAGAATTACACTCTCTAACTCGCAGCGTCAGAGCTTTACGGCGCGTGCAGTCGATCCTGCGACGTATCCTGTGGTGACGCCTCCAACCTTTATCAATCCAACCGATGGAAAAATCTCGGACCTGCTCAAAAACGACCAGGTGATTGTGACGAAACCGTTCGCCGACCAGTATCACAAAAAAGTCGGCGACACGTTTGATATTCACGCCTCGTCGTCGCAGGCAACGGGCCGCACCATTCACGCAAAAATCGCGGGCATCGTCTCTGAAACGGGTGTGTTGACACAGGCTGGTAGCGTGGTGCTAATATCGCTCATTGATTATAAGGCGGCGGCTCCAAAAATTCCGTTGGCATATGATACCATTGATATCTCAACCTCGACCTCGGCACAGGCCGATGCTGTGGCGAAGGATATTCAGGGCAAGTTTCCAGTTGCAACATCGCAGACGGCATCCAGTGCCTTAAAGCAGCAACAGGCGCAGGTTGATAGTATTAAGAACTTCCTGGAAATCTCTGGCTTGCTGGCTCTCCTGATTGGCGGTATCGGTATTGTCAACACGATGCAGGTGCTGCTCTCGCGCCGCAAGACCGAGATCGCCATGCTCAAGACAACGGGCTATCGTCGCTTCGATTTGTACCTGCTGTTTGGCTTAGAGGCTGGTCTACTTGGTCTGATTGGTGGCATTGTAGGTGCGGTGGCGGCAACGGGTGTGAGTTACCTTGTGCGTAACCTCGTGGATCAGACCTTTGGCATAAACATTCCTTTTCTGCTGGACCCATTGACCATTGGCGGTGGCGTCCTCATCGGGCTTGTGACCGCCCTCATCTTTGGCCTCTTGCCTATCGTGCAGGCGGCAAACATTCGCCCGTTGAACGTTATTCGTGATATTCCAGAGGGCAACGGTTTTGGGAGCGTGTTGCTCACTATCGTTCTGCTGGTAATTCTCTCGGTGCTGTTCTGTGGCCTTGCCATTGTCATTCTCAACAATAATGTGTTCCTGGGTCTGGTCTCGGTCTATGGAACGTTTCTCTTCCTGGGTCTGTTGAGCCTGTTCCTGCTGCTCATCATCTTCCTGGTAAGCAAATTGCCCGTACCTGAACGCTTCAGCATCTGGCTGTTTGGTCTTGTGGTCGTCGGTCTGGCTATCGCGGCCTTGACCTACAAATTCTCGCTCACGTTCAGCATATTGATGCTTGTCGTATCGTTGGCTGGATTGGTGATTATGTTCTTGCCACGTCCCGCGAAGGCGACAACCAAGATGGCATTCCGCAATCTTGGACGTACACGCGCACGTACCACAACCACCATGCTCGCGTTGTTTGTTGGTGTCTTCACCATTGGCCTCATTCTGGTGCTGGGGCAAGACATCCGCGACAAGATCAACGGTGTGCTGGCAAACTCGCTTGACTTCAACGTGATCTCGATCACTGCGGGTAAGGATACCACGACGTTGCACGATGACCTGCATTCTGTCCCTGGCTTGAAGGTAGCGCAGCAGCACAACCTCGCGACGCTCGCGCCTATTGAGGTGAACGGGAAGCCAATTCAATCGTTGCTACCAAAGGATGATTCGCAGACATCACAAACAAATCTGGGACGTGGTGGCACGCTCTACTACCTGGGCGGCATCGAAGGTTTTGATGTTGGCAACAACCAGTTGCCGAATACACAGGCTCTTACCATTAAGCAGGGACGCAACCTCATCCCGTCCGATGCCGGTACGAACAACATTTTGGTCGGCGATGTGTTGCTGACGGATGCTCCTCTGCACCTAAAGATAGGTGATACCATCACCGTTGTTAGTGTTGATCGCAGAACAACGAAGACGTTGACTATCGTGGGTAGCTATCAACAACTCTCCATTGGCTCGAACCTCAACCCCGTTCTAGGGGCGTCCGATACGGTGAAGGCACTCAGTCCAGCGGGCTTCGACCAATCGGTCTTCTACATGAAGATCGACACTGCACAGGTGAGCAAGGCGGTTGACCAGATTGGTAACGCCGTGCCGAATGCGTTTGTGGTGAACCTTGCCAACATCGGCAACATCATCAACACGTTCTTAAACGACGCGCTGCTGACGCTGACCACGATTGCCTCGTTGTCGCTATTGGCAGGTATCATCATCATTGCCAACGCTGTTGCACTGGCGATGCTGGAAAGAAGGCGCGAACTCGGCATCCTCAAATCGGTGGGCTACACCAGTGGCACTATTCTGAGCGAGGTATTGATCGAGAATGGCCTTGTTGGTGGTATAGGTGCCTTGCTCGCGGTATTGTTGGTGACGCTGGCAACCTCTGCGCTTGGTACCTTCGTCTTCAAGTCCGACTTCGGTGTCAACAGTGTCATCGCGCTCGGCCTGATTGCTGGAGCCGCCGCCCTTGCTATGCTGACCGCCGCTCTGGTCGCTTGGGGTTCTGTACGCGTGCGCCCACTAGAGGTGCTGCGCTACGAGTAATATACAAAGTTTTTCGTAGGGACCAGATTTATCGCGTCCGAGGCGTGATTTATCACGCGAGATCATGCCGAGATGTCTTGTAGATGGGCTTCCGTACCGATATCGCGCAATAAATTGCGCCTCGGACGCGATAAATCTGGTCCCTACGCACAAAACGTGAATTTATTTGTGTCAGAGGAGAATATGACATATGTTACGACGCATCCTTGCCAGCAGCCGCTACATGATAGTAATTGCGATAATTGGCGCGTTCCTGGCCTCGCTTACCGTGCTTATTTATGGCGGCGTGACGGTAATAACAATTATTTTCGACGTGTTCAGTCACGGCACATTCAATGTTGAGGGGGCAAAGCATCTCGCGGTTGAGAGCATCGAAATTATCGATCTCTTCCTGCTTGGCACCGTTCTCTACATTGTCGCCCTTGGTCTCTACGAACTCTTCATCGACGAAAGCCTACCTACTCCGTCATGGTTGCATATTGGAGATCTCGACGACCTCAAAGAGATACTGATACGCGTAATCATCGTTCTCCTCGCGGTCACGTTTCTTGCCGAGGTGGTGACATGGAACGGTAGCGTTACAATTCTAGCATTGGGGCTTGCGGTCGGCATTGTCTTGTTCGCGCTCGGTTATATTCTCACCGTGACGATGAAACCACATGCTACAGTGAGACGAGAAGAGCATGCTAATGAAGAGTAGCACCTCGAATCATGCCGCTATCGCACTCAATTTTGGTGCAGCACTCGATTCAGCACTGAGCGAAGACTCTCTCTGCCGTCCATATGTGGCTGATAAACTAGTTCGCGTCACACCTACTAGAGTAGTTATTCCTGATGTAGTTGTCTCACGCGACATGGACGATCATGGTGAGTCTCAAATAATTCAATCGCCGATTCTGGTTGTGGAGGTGCTTTCGCGGTCAACAGAAATGACGGATCGTTTTGAGAAGCTAGCTCTTTATCAGGCCAAAGAGAGTATTCAAGAGATTTTGCTTATCAGCCAATACATTCAGCGCGTCGAAGTCTTTTCACGCTCAGCTACCAGTTGGCTCTATCAGCAATATGGAACTGGACAGAGTTTCCATCTTGCGAGCCTGAATGTTACCGTTGAGACAAGGCAACTCTATCGCCGTTTGTCGATTCCTGTGCTGATAGAGGAGGCCGAGGCGTATACGGCTGATTCCGAGGAATGAACTGTCCGGTCCGCGCAGCAGGGAGACTGCGAGGGTCTCCCCTACACGTTGCAACGAGGAAGATGTAGGGGAGACCCTCGCGGTCTCCCTGCCTTCCACGCAACCATATGTTCGTAGCGGATGTACCATTTACTTCGGAAAGCCCTGTCGATTGATGTAGCGTTCGACGAGATCGCCAACGAAGGGCATTTTGTAGTAGCGACCACGTAACGCGTGTACCATGCCCATGATCCAGCCTGCGACAGCCATTACGAAGAGTAGGCTGAGGACGACCCATGCGGTACCAACTATTGCACCACTAAAAGGAATATCATAGCCATCATAGCCTGTACGTTCGATAAAGTGGATAATGCTGCCAACTCCAAAGCCCGCGATATTCAAGCCACCGAAGAAAAGCATTGATTGCAGGGCGTGGAAACGCACAAAGCGATTCTGCTTCTCCGCGAAAAGAAAGAAGACGAAACCCGAAAGCCATACGAAGAGGTAGCTGATAAACGCGCCCAGCCGTTCGCCAAAGGAGACTTTTGGAATGTACTGTGGCATAGGTTCGTGCATATATAGAGTGCTATATTGATTTTGCGGCAGTTGAGGCTGCTGTGCGTGATAGCCGTATTCCTGTTCCTGGGGATTGTGCGAGGCATAGCTCTTAGGGACACGCTGTAGTTCCTGCTCGATACGTGGATTCCAGTCCATATAGTTGCTCTCTCTTTCATGCTGTATGTTTGTTTCTTATACGTATGTCCTTAGTATAGGTTAGAAAGCGCAAAAATACTGTGAAATAGGCACTATTCAAGAGAGAAAAAGTGCCTGTCATCGGTCAAGCCGATGACAGGCACTTTTTCTCTCTTGAACTACAATAGTCCTTGAGACTGTAAGAACTTCGTTGCGACCTGCTTGACCGCCTGTGAACTAGAGGTGCCGCTGCTCTTCATGGTGGCAACCTGTCCCTGCAACTGGATGCTGATATCGGTGGTCAGCTTAGGAGCCAGCTTGTTGAGAGCGTCGGCGATGCCTGGATCACTCTTTAGCACGGAGTCGCGCACAATGGGGGCGGGATGGAACTCTGGGAAGCCATGCTTGTCGTCAGTCAGGAAGATGTCACCTTGCGATGTGACTGAGCCATCGGTGGTGTAGCACTCGGTGACGTTGGCGTCGCCGCTCTTGACAGCGGTGAAGCCAATCGAGTAGTCAACCTTTTTGATCGCCTTGAAATTGGTCGTGTCAAAACCATATTTGGCCTTGAGCAAGTCGATGTAGGTAATGCCATCGCTCTGCGTTGCCAACGTCAGGTTCTTAACCTTGCTCGACAGATCGGTCAGCGTCTTGATGCCCAGCTTGTTCGATTGGTCCTGCGAGGTGCAGATGGCGTAGCCGTCGTTTAACGGTGAGGAGTCAAGCCACGTAATCTGGAACTTCTGCTCAAAACCGGATTTGACGGTATTATAGTCTGTCTGTGGATCAAAGGACGACTTAGCACCGATCTGATCCAGTGCAGTGCCTGTATATTCGGGATAGAGGTCGATGGCACCGCTTTTGATTGCAGCAGCAAGCGTGGGCGTCTGTCCTAGTGCTAGCTTAGGGTTGACGGTGTAGCCAGCCTTTTGGAGCAACAGAACATACATCTCACCAAGCAACTGTCCTTCGGGATCAAGTTTACTGGCAACGGTAATCGACACCTTTGATGTCGAGCCACCTCCACCACTGGTACCGCCAGACGACGGTCCATTGCCGCATGCTGCCAGCAAGAGCAGGGAAATAAGCGCGAAAAGTGCCATTACTTTTGTGCGCAATGAGCGCGTTAGAAACGTCATGATATCTTCTCCTAAATGTGTAGAAACGAAAAAACAATAGGGAATTTGTGTTTCATCAAGATATGGAAACCGCAACGGTTTCCATATCTTGATGAAACACAAATTTTCAAATTACGCTTTGAGCGGTTGCACATCTTCTATCCTGATGCCAACAGGAGTAAGACGGCGTTGCAGCCAGCCCATAAACACCTCGATAATGATTGCAAACACAGCTACCGCAAGCGAACCCGCGATGAGTTCAGGATAATTGAAGACGGAGATACCATCGACAATGTAATCGCCGTAGCCCCCTGCTGCAATAAATGCCGCCAACGTTGCCGTTGCGACAATTTGCACCGCTGATGTACGAACACCTGCGGCGACTAGAGGCGTGACAAGTGGTGCTTGTATCTTGCTTGCGATCTGCCACCGCGTCATGCCCATGCCCTTAGCTGCATCAATCATAGCTGGATCAACGCCACGAATACCCGTATATGTATTGAGCAGTATGGGTGGAATGCCCAACAAAATCAGCGCGATTAAGGTCGGCTTGAGTCCAAGTCCGAAAAAAGGGACTAAGATAAACAAGGTAGCGATTATAGGAATAGCACGGACCAGGCCACTCAGGTTTACAGCGATAAACGCGAGAAATGCATTGCCCGACACCGCCGCACCGATGAGAACACCGATAACGATTGCTCCCACAATTGAGATGGCGCATATCTGTATGTACGCGAGCGTCTGCCCCAGAAAGTCGCTTTTGGGGTCGAGAATAAAGTGAAGAATATCCATTGCTCTACTTCCTCCTTTCTAAGCGACCGAGAGTGCGCTTCGTCCTCGGTTAAGGGCCACTTGCAACGACAACAGGAGAACATCCGCGAGCAGAGCGAAGACAGCCGTGAGAATCGCTCCTGCTGTAATCGCGTCCAAATCAAAACTCGCGATATTCTGGAAAATGAGATTGCCGAGACTGGTCTGCCCTACCAGCGATGACAGTGCAACAATACCAATGGTGGTTACGGTGGCGATACGTACACCTGCAACGATAACTGGTAGTGCGAGTGGTAGCGTGACGCGTGTCAATAGCTCCCACGAGGTCATACCCATTGCGCGTCCCACATCCAGCAGCAGTGGGTCAACGCCCTGCACCGCCGTTGTCGTGTTGCGAATCAGCACAAGCTGGTTATACAGCACCATTGGAATGATTGCCGTTGCTGGCGATATGCCTGTTATTGGAATGAGCAAGGCAAAGGCGGCGATGCTCGGAACTGTGTAGAGTAGGCCCGAAACGGTGACAACGGGCAGGTAGAAGCGCTTGTAGCGTGCTAGCAATATCCCGACTGGAATGGCGATAACCAGCGAAATGAGCATGATTACCAGCACGAGAGTCAGATGTGCCAGGAACAGATTAGGAATACTCCCAGGGTCTGTCAGGTCGTAATTATATGGTTGGAATATGTAATGCATGAAATTTGCCTCATCTATACGCTAGCGTACAGTATCTCCCACTCTCGGAACAACATTGTTTTGCGACTTGCCCTGTTGAGCATGGGTGATCTCGCGGTTAATGCTGTTGAGTGTGATGAGGCCGAGGGGTTTTGAGGTATCTTCTGAATTCTGAATGGCTAAAGCAGGGGCATTGGTCGAGAGGAGTTTCAACATAGCGTCAAGCAGAGTTGCGTCGGCAGAGCTTGTTGGCAAGTCGTTCCAATGCGCGGAAGATACTGTCTCAGGTTCACGGTCAAGAGCATCAATAACGGGTAAGTATTGCAATTGGCGCAGAATATCGTCCGAGCCTGCAAGCTTACGTACAAAGTCGTTAGCGGGACTCAAGAGCAGATCAACCGGCTTGCCGATCTGGAGCATCTGCCCCTGATCCATCACCACAATCTGATCGCCCAGTTTGAACGCCTCCGTCATATCGTGCGAGACAAAGAGAATAGTTTTGTGGACATCACGCTGAATACGGATTAGCTCATTCTGCATACGTTCGCGTGTGATAGCGTCGAGGGCACCAAACGGCTCGTCCATGAGCAGAATAGCGGGATCGGTGGCAAGGGCACGCGCAAGACCAACGCGTTGCTGCTGTCCGCCCGACAACTGGCGTGGGAAACGGTTGCGATACTCACTGGGAGGTAGTCCCACAAGATCAAGCAGCTCGTTCACACGGCTATTCAAGCGTTCTTTCGACCACCCGCCCGCAATCTCGGCGGTGACGCGAATGTTTTCCGCGATATTCATGTGCGGAAAGAGGCCAACCTGCTGAATGACGTAGCCGATGCGACGGCGCAGTTCAATCGGATTGTCGGTCAGAACGTTCTTGCCGTCAATCAAAATCTCGCCCGATGTTGGCTCGATCAGACGGTTGACCATACGTAACAGGGTTGTTTTGCCAGAGCCGGACGTACCTACAAGCATGCACGTACTGTTCTCTGGCACTCCGAAGCTCACGCTAGCGACGGCAGGTCTGTCTGTCCCTGCATAGCTCTTCGTGATCTTTCGGAACTCAATTTTCTCCATGCGTAACAACTCCCCTATCAAAACAATAAAAATCCCTACAGCAAAACATAGTTTGTATTATACGACACGCTGAGTGGATTTTCGGGGTAACAGTCAAGCTTCTATGCCAAATGTTCCAATATAATACGTAAACAGAAAGAGAAAATTCTCATCATTATCTCTCAAGCCAGTGTGATGATAGAATAATCATTCCAAACAGGAATGATTATATATTTTATCATATCTATTCTGTATAGAAAATATGCTGGTGGCGGAACGAATTCCGCCACCAGCATATTTTCTGTACAGAATACTATTTGAAGGTATGGCGCACGATGCGTTCTACCTCGCGCACATTGGGGATGCCAAGAAACCTGCCAGCATTCGCTGAGGCGCGGCCTATTGCCATATTGGAGCCTGTAGTGGTGCCACCACCTGCGCCATAACCGCTGTAGGCTCCATAATAGCCATAGCCCATACCATAGGGAGAGCCTTGTCTATTTGTCGCGAAGATCAGGTCGCCGGTGCCATCCTGTCGCTCGATACGAGTAAGTGGGCCAATGTCGCCTTTAGCATATGAGTAAGCAATCAACGCACGACCCGTCGTCACCGTAAGAATGCGCTGCTCAGTAATCGCATAGACGCTGCCCTTCAAACCTGGGCGATACACAGCGGCTATAATGCCAAAGATGATTGCAAGCAAAACGAAGACGCCACCAACAATGGAGAGGCCGAGCAAGCTGCTACTGCCCGCTCTTCCTGACAAGCTGGCATTAACGATAAAGCCTACAGCGAGCAGTATGATGCCTAATGCTCCATAAATGATAGCAATAACAGAGAACACGCGTGTCTGAGGACTATTTGCACGACTACTGGGGTGTGGTCTGCCTGTCCAGAGGACACGTTCGCCTTCCTCTAGTTCATTGGCGATAAGGGTATCCATATCCTGTTGTGTCTGCTGCATGGGAATGGGTCCTTTCTGTACATGAAATATGTTCGTAAAGAATCTAATCCATCAACATAATAACATATAGCAAATGGTGAATCTGGTAGTAGTTTCCACATGGCAAGCTTACCTGTTATGTGGAAACTACTACCGGATTTTCCATTTCTCAACTACATCTGAACTTGGAATCACTATTCTTACACAAGTGGGTTTAGTATGCTAAGCCTGTACGAGTGCAAGTGCCCTGCTCGTACACCTATATTTTATCGGACGAAGAACACTCTATTTATTTTCTTGTGCCTTTGTTTCAATGGGGAAAATCATGCACGTGGTGAAAAACAGCTATCTAGGGAAAGAAATTCGTGGCTATCGTATTATCAAGCAACTGGCAAACAATGCATTAGGCCATGTCTATCTTGCTCAAAATAGCGTCACAACCGATTCGTTTGTGGTGGTCAAAATATTCACGGATATCAATGTAACGTCGCAACAAGATCAGGAGGCTTTTTTACAGGAGGCGCGATTTCTGGCATCGCTCAAACAGCCGCGTCTTTTACCTGTTACAGAGTTTGGTATAGAGAGGGGACATCCATTTCTCATTATGCCCTATGTGGCGGGCGGCTCGCTTCGTCGGCGTATGAAACAGAACGCGCCGCGCCTGTTGCCACTAGCTGAAAGCGTCGAACTGATCGCACGAATTGGCTTTGTACTCGCAACGCTGCATAGAAGGAATATTTTGCATTGCGATCTCAGACCTGAGAATGTGCTTTTTGTTGCGGAAGAGGATGTCGCACTCTGCGATCCTGGTCTCGCCTCTATCCTTGAGCATGTGTCGGATAGACAAACTCTGCGCGAACTCAGCACATATTTCGCTCCTGAACAGATGGCGGGAAATGTCACGGCGAAAAGTGACCAATACGCGCTGGGATGTATTGCATACGAACTGTTGACTGGCAAACTTCCTCCGTCCCAATCTAGTCCAACGGCAACGTCTTCCGGGTCGATAATCCGTGCGTTTGTTGCGCCTTCGCGCATCAATTCGGCGTTACCCTCGGAGGTAGACGCTGTACTATTTAAGGCAATGGCTGTTCGTCCAGAGAATCGTTACGACAACATTATGCTGTTTGTGCAGGCACTGAAAGCGGCATTGCCAGAAGTGAAGAGGCGGCAGCCCATTGTGACGCAAAGGTTGGACGAAACAGACGTAGCAGCAGCTCTTGCCGCATCCGATACTCTGCGTGAGCCAGAGCAGAAAGCGGTCGGGCCTGATGCTCCGACAGAGCCAGAACAAAAGGCAGTTGAGGAACGTAGAGGCACTAAATTAGTACGGGCGTTTCCAATCATCGCGATAAACAAAAATCGGCGTCGCTTTCCGCCACCACCCTGGCTTCTGCTATTGATGTTTGCTATTCTGCTGCTAGGAGTGCTTACATTGTCGCCACTTCTGCGCGGTCATTCGCCTTCGGTCACGTATCGCCCTACTCCTACTGCATCTGTGACGAAAATCGCAAGCATTCCAGGCATAATACCGACCGCGACTTCCACGCCTAAGCCTCGTATTACGCCAACGGTGGCCTCTTTGCCGCCATTAGCACCGCGAAAAACGCCAACACCCGCACCAACGATAGTACCTACTTCAACTTCACCACCGACCGTTCCAACGCAAGCACCACCAGGAGGAACGGCTCTCGTTCAAGGAACGGTGGGGACTCCTCCAGCGGTAATCAACTTGACCAACGAAGGCACACGCGACTGGATAGAATGGGGGACAGGGGACGCAAACTCCGTAAATCGAAAAGCAGGTGTTGTGCCACAAATCAGTAGCTATACAGAAATCGGAAATGCTCCATATAACAATTATGGCAGTAATGATACACAATTTAGCTGGTATGATGGGACACCAAGCCAGGTAGTGCAGGGTGTGACAACTGGCATTGAGACCTCTAACGGTGGCTTTCAAATCACTGTACCAGCAGAGAGAGCAACACGAGTCTTGCGAATTTATACCAGTGTGAGTTCCGCACGCTGTATTTTCGGCGCGACTCTCAGCGGAGGAGGAAGTTACAATGACGCCTCATTAGCAAGTTTTGGCAACACTGTAGACGGTGTGTACACGATTTACTTTCGAGCGGCGAGCGACAATCAGACGCTTACCGTCACCTTATTACAATTAAATGGTGCAACTACTGGCTTTATCACCTTAGAGGCGGCAACATTGGAATAGAGGGGAACAGGGGACAGGGATACAGCAAGAGTCTCCCTGTTCCCTGTTGTTCGATGGTGATGTTTGCTAAAAAAACGGCGTATCATATGTATTATCGT
Source organism: uncultured Ktedonobacteraceae bacterium (assembly GCA_964250805.1). GTDB lineage: Bacteria > Chloroflexota > Ktedonobacteria > Ktedonobacterales > Ktedonobacteraceae > JBBQVS01. Next base: position 30,583 of record CAXUHG010000049.1, read on the forward strand.
TCTCTTCTAAGAAGCAGGTGTGGAATGTACATCCGAGAGCAAGGAAAGAGGATTGCATATGAAGAACGCTCTCAGAGAGACGTTCCGCGAGCAAGGAAAGAGGATTGCATATGAAGAACGCTCTCAGAGAGACGTTCCGCAATTGGTGCTAAAACAGGCAAGCCTGTGCGCAGCTCTTTCTCAAGCGTGGCGCAACGAAGACTATGCCCAGGTTGTTGCGCTGGTAGAAAGCTTAGCATATCTTGTTGGTCGCTTCCCTTGCTATGAGGAGGGCGAGCGCATTCTGCTTCTGGGTATCCAGGCGAGCCGCACCCTACACAATTGGCGGCAACAAGCTCTGTTCCTCAGTCGTATGGCGGGCTTGCGCTTGAGTCATGGCAAATTCGATGAAGCGTTGCGGGCGTGGCAGGAGAGCATAGAGATTGCACAGGGGCAGGGCTATGTGGCCTTGCTCTGGGAGCCGCTCTCTTCCGTCGCGCACATTGCTGACCTGCTGAGTGCGTATGACTTAGCGCAACGGTTCACGGAGACGTTGTTGCATGCCGAGAAGGTCGATACCCTTCATTACACCCTTATCGCCCTCTTCATTCGCGGCTTTCACGCGCGTGTCGATGGGAACAGAAATGAGGCGTACACTCATTTGAACGCTTGCCTGAACCTTATACAGGAGACAAACCATGAAAGCCAGGGCGCCCGCAAGGGGACGCCCCTATCATACAACGATGATTCGTCGAAAGCCACTTTGTCTATGGTAGGGGCGTCCCCTTGCGGGCGCCCTGGAAACCCCTATATAGACTTTTTTCGGCTAGAGGTCGAGACAGAACTTGCACGCACACACGGCGAGTATGGACGTGCAAAGGGCTATGGTGAGGCGGCTATCGCCCTTGCATATACCTATTGCGACCCCTATACCGTTACCGCCCTACTCTTCGATCAATCGTATTTTTCTTATCAACAAGGTATGTTTGACGACGCCTATTTCTTTGCGCAACAACTGCTGAATGGCACTGGAGCGTTCGCAACATCTCATCATGCGAGGAGCGGCAACTATCTGTTACGTCTGCTTGCCAATCGACTACCCGCGCCGCGTGTTACGCTCAGTAAGCGTGAGCAAGCTGTATTGCAACTTGTCGCCGAGGGCTTATCCAATTCAGAGATTGCGACACAACTGGTGATTACGGTCGGCACTGTCAAAAAGCACGTCGAGCATATCTACCTCAAACTCGACGCTCGTAGCCGCACTCATGCTATCGCGCAAGCGCGAGCATTGCAACTCCTCTCCTGAACATCCATTCCCAAAAAAATACGTCCTTTGACGAATAGTACATCTCTCCTTATAGGGCTACACTTCACAGCATATTAAATCCATTCATAATTATAGGGAAAGGATACATCTCCATGCCATTCCGTATACACTATCGCGTAGCACTACCTGCTATTTTTCTCCTGTTCGTGCTGGTTGCATGTAGCACTAGTCCATCGTCACAGGCAGTCTCGAAGACGCCAATGGTTGTACGGATAACACCTACTTCAACGATTGCGACACGCACGGATTCTTTGCAGACCTATAAGGGTCATTCAGATGGTGTGGTTGGGCTGGCGTGGTCAGCGGATGGCAAACGTATTGTGACGTGTAGCGATGATGATACTGTGCAGATGTGGAACGCGACAACTGGACAAACGCTCTGGAAATATTCTCCCTTTCTCTCTAACTCCTATATCTTTGATGTTGCGGAGTCGCCCGACGGTAAGCGCATCGCTGCGGCTGGCAGCAAGAGTTTGGTCTGGTTATTGGACGCAACAAATGGGCACTTACTGGCAACTTTGGACGATTCATCTGGCTTTGTGTTGGGTTTAGCATGGTCACCCGATAGTAAGCGTATCGCCATTGGCGACGAGAGCGGCACCGTCACCGTCAAGGATGCGGCAAGTGGTAAAACGCTTCTCATATACAAGGGGCATAGCGGTCCCGTTGCGCGTATTACATGGTCGCCTGATGGTACGCGTATCGCATCTGCGAGTTATGACACAATGGTACAGATATGGAATGCCACAACGGGACAGCATATATTGACCTATAGCGATCATAAAGCACCTGTCTGGTCGGTGGCGTGGTCGCCTGATGGCAAGCGTATTGTCTCCGGAACGGGAGCTTCTGGGCACAACAATCCTAATACTACAAATAATTCGATCAAGGTATGGGATGCGACAACGGGTAAGACGCTTCTCATGTTCGCATCACCATCATACAGTGAAGCCTACGCAATAGCATGGTCGCCCGATGGAACGCAGGTGGCCTCCGGCGGTGACGATGTGCAGGTGCATGTCTGGAATGCCACGACCGGGCAACTTATATATCAACATCAAGGTCAGAAAGACCTGATCTGGAAAATTGCATGGTCTCCCGATGGCACAAAAATCGCCTCCTCCAGCCAGGATGGTAGCGTGCTTGTGTGGTCGGCGAAATCGTAGAGTCTTTTACACCTCTTCGTAGTAGTCCACTCATCTTGATTTGAGAGGGGAAAAAGGTAGGGATCTAATTCATTACACCCTGTTGACAACGACGAAGCCAAAGGGGTTGCACAATATCTCCAAATCCTATGACGTGCTGTGTCGCCAAGAGGGTGTAATGAATTAGACCCCTACCTTTTTCCCATATATCAAAATTTCCCATATGGTAGGAGTAACAACTATGGACATCCTGCAAGACATTCACAGAAAACCGCTCTCGCGTCGCCTTGTGCTTCAGGGATTGATAGGAGGCGCATTAGCTCTCAGTGGTGCGAGTTGTGGTAACGGTGGAACTTCGCCAGCGAGGAGTAGCGCGACCAAAGGAAGTACGCAACCAAGTGTTTCGCCATCGCCTACATTGGGAACAACGATCTATAGCTATCAAAAGCATACGCAAGCCGTGCTTACGCTAGCGTGGTCTTCCGATGGCAAGCGGATAGCGTCGGGTAGCGAGGACAAGACGGTACAGGTGTGGGATGCATTAAAGGGTAGCAATGACTTCAGCTATACAGGGCACAGCGATACCGTGACGACGGTGGCGTGGTCGCCCGACGATAAGCGTATTGCTTCGGGTGCTGATGATCGCACGGTACAGATATGGGACGCGGCAAATGGAGCAAATGTTAGCACCTATAACACAAAATATATCTATTATGTCCGCGCCCTGTGTGTTGCATGGTCGCCCGATGGCAAGCGCATTACCTCGACGGAGAACAACCAGGTACAGGTGCGAGGCGTGAGCAACACAAACATACTCTTGACCTGTCACGGGCATGCAGCAGATATCTGGTCGGTCGCGTGGTCGCCAGATGGGACACAGATTGCGTCGGGAAGCCAGGATAAGACGGCACGAGTCTGGGATAGCGCGACAGGCAAAAGTATTGCGGTGTATAACGGACACACCGACCCCGTACTTGGCGTAAGCTGGTCTTCTGATGGAAAGTATATTGTTTCAGCAAGTCGGGACGGAACGGCGCAAGTCTGGGAGGCCGCGACAGGAAAACACGTCAACAGCTATAGCGGTCATGGTACTACAGTCTATGCGGCGGCATGGTCGCCTCAGAACACTTCTATCGCCTCTGCGGGAGATGACCAAACAGTGCAAATCTGGGACGGTATGACAGGTAGTAGAATTTTCACTTATCGAGAGCATACGAAGGCAGTGTATGCCGTCAGATGGTCACCACATGGAACGTACATTGCATCAGGGAGTGAAGATGCGACGGTTTTGGTGTGGAGGGGAGAGGGATAGAGAAACCCAGGGAGACCGCAAGGGTCTCCCCTACACGTTGAAACGATGATGAAATGTAGGGGAGACCCCAATCCTGTTTCACCCTTTCTTTCTTTTCGGGTCCCAGCGGGGCGGTCTCCCTGGGTTTCTGAGTTTCTGGGTTTCTGACATCAATGGAGTTCTGATATCCGAGAGAAAACAAATATTGACAAGCAACCCCAACGTATGATACTGTAAGGCCGCTTCTTGTGTGCCTAGACGCATGATACGTATTTTAATCTGGTTGTACACCCTATGTTATGCGTCATAATTTATTGTATGTATATCTATCATTTTAAGAGGAACTATATGACACAGCCGTCAGGTGATCAATATCGTTCACCACAAGAATCTTATCCATCGGCACCATCTCCCAGCGAATACTATCAGCCACAGCAACAGGCACCCTATTATCCGCCGCAGGGTCAATACCCTCCACCCCAACAGGGCTACGATCAACCACAACAATACCAGCAACCCAGCCCTGTTCCTTATGGGCAGCCGCCACAATATCCGCAACCCGGCAGCGTTCCTTATAGGCAGCCAGTATACGGTGTGCCCTTGAACCAGTCTTATGGCATGGTGAAAAATGTGCGAGCAGGACGAGCGATGATCTACGGCATTCTCTCGGTCGTGTTAGGAATGCTCACGCTGGTCACGCTGGTTGGCTTTGCTGGAATCATTACCGGCATATTCGCGGTTATCTATGGCTTTATCGCGCTGAACGCCTCCAAGACCTTGCCCAACAACATGGGGCGTGGCAAGGCTTTGACAGGCATCATTCTTGGTATCGTCGCCATTGGCCTTGTGATAGTGTCGTTTATCATTCGCGCGGGTACTGGCGGTTGAACACGCTCTTCAATTCCTTCCAACATTATCTATCGACGCGAGGGCGTAATGAATTATAGCCCCTGGTATGATCCTCTTGCCAAGCGATGAGCCAT
>CAXUHG010000050.1:0-1150 GCA_964250805.1 uncultured Ktedonobacteraceae bacterium
TCAATCTGGTCCCTACGAAAATGGTCAGATCAAGCTTGACTGTGTACTACGAAAAATGGTCTAATTTAGACGGGAACAGTTCTCCTGAAAGTACCATATTGACGCCGCAGATATCCGCGACCAACCAGGTCTTTCTTAAAAAACGCGTAATCGTGGTAATGACGCTGAATAATCTCATTAACCTCTTGTTCTTGGTAGTATGCATCAATCTCGAAAAGTTGAGCAAACCACTTCACAAGAATTTCGAGGTTCTTGCGACCTGCTGGTATCGTTGTCAGGCGTGTGCCTACAAAATAACGCCTAATGACTTCTCGCTCCCATTCTTCAAAGATGTTTTCATCAACATGAATCTCGTTACTCGGAGAAAGCAGTTCTTGAGAAGTATGCCACGACGCTACGAGTAGACGGAAAGACTTCATATTCAGTATGTAGCGCGAAACGGAGCCTGTCTTTCCTGACTGAATTTCGACAAGATTCAGGTGTTGCAATTTTCTAAGGTGTCGTGCCGCTAGAGTAACTTTCACTCCAAGCAATGTAGCGAGTTCCTCCAAACTGTACGCCTGAACTGAGAGCAATCCTACCAGTCTGAGCCGCAATCTATCTGAAAGAACTCCCACCGTTTGCTGTAAAAAGAGGTTGTCCTGGGACATGTATATGTTCCTCGTAAGTGTTTTGTCTATTTGTAGTTCAATTCTTATTTTGCTCTACGCGCCAGTACCGCGAACCGTCGCGTGTACGTTTCAAATAGCGAAAATCACACAGGTCGCGGCGAAGCGTGGCACAGTCAATTGCACTCACTAGTTCAGACAGCAACGCATTCACCTCTTTCTCGCTATAGCTACGTCTCTCCTCAAAGAATGAAGAGATGTACGTGAAAAGCAATCGTTGTGTTGCTCTTTTTCCAGGCCAGATAAGCACATGACCATGAGCATCAAGATAACGAGCAATTTCTGGCTGTGCATTAGTGTGAACTTCACGAGATGATGTTTCAGAGTACGTAGAGAGCTTCTCCATAATCATCCTCTTTCTTGTTTTGTATAAATCTAATTAGATTTATACCTAAATTATGAAGATTTGTCAAGAGGGGAAAGAGATATAGATGAAATGAAATAGAGGTGAGAATAGAAAACGCCTTGCAGACTTGCAAGTC
>CAXUHG010000050.1:1160-18793 GCA_964250805.1 uncultured Ktedonobacteraceae bacterium
GTTTTCTATTCTCACCTCTATTTACAATTTACTCGCTTCTATCAACAACCGTTGTTGCGCTTCCACCCTGTGGCAAGGCGACACGAGCGGGTACGGCGTCACGTAGCGGTAGTGCTGGTGATGGCACCGCGTTAGTGCGTTGACGTGCGCGAATGGATGGCGACTGTGCGCGTCGTGCCGAAGAAACGGTGACGCGTGTCACCAACTGCACAAAGGCAAACAGTGCTGCCCAGTTGATAGCGGCTGTGATCGTCAGGAAGACCCATGTGGGAAGTCCAAGGCTGTTGACGATGAGGTAGATTAAGCCAGTTAGCAGAATATTCCCAAGCGTGATAGGAATGAGAATCAGCCATGCGAGCTGCATCAACTGATCGGGGCGTAGGCGTGGGAGTGTACTTCGTACCCAGATGAAGATGAAGCACATACCATATACTTTGAGAATAAAGTAACCAAGTGCTAGTACGTTGCCAAGTAGTCCCCACCAGCCATTGTTGAGTCCAGTCAGATAGCTAACACCAGGACCGCTCCAACCACCGAGGAAGAGGTAAGTTGTGATTGCTGAAACAATGGTCATGTTGCCATATTCACCCAGGAAAAACATTGCCCAGCGCATGCCGCTATACTCTGTAAGGTAGCCCGCGACCAGTTCTGACTCTGCCTCTGGTAAGTCGAATGGAGGGCGGTTCGTCTCCGCCAAGCCACAGATGTAATAGATGGCAAGCATAAGTGGCTGGAATAGGAAGAACCATGACCAGGGCGTGAAGCCCTCGAAGATGAAGTCAAGCACCGGAACATGCGTAATATGCCAGACGTTCTGAAAGTTCATAATTTCACGAATAGAAATTGTACCGATACCATCGTTGTTAGAGAGGATACTAGTAAACATAACAATGCCAACAAGTGCAAGTATAAGTGGTAGTTCATAAGAAATCATTTGAGCGGCAGAACGTAGACCACCTATCAGTGCATATTTGCTGTTAGAACCCCAGCCCGCCATAATAACGGCGATTACATCAATAGAACTCATTGCGACAAGGTAGATAAGGCCAGTGGCGAGTGCTGTTCCTGGTATACCAACATAGGGCGAGAGCGGTAGTACCGCGAACGCGGCAATAACAGGCGCAATAAAGACCGATGGTGCTAGCAAAAACACTACTTTATCGGTCTTACTGCCATGAATATCTTCTTTAAGTAGTAGCTTACCGACATCGGCAACCGATTGTAAGAGTCCATGAGGTCCTGTGTGGATAGGTCCAAGACGGTCCTGCATCCACGCCATAATTTTACGCTCGGCAAACACAAGTAGGGCAGCACTGGTTAAAACAAAGCCGAAGATAGAGGCAAGAGCCACAATAAACTGCAAGAAATCCAACGAGATAATACCATGCAGTAGTTGTGAGCCTATATCGTCCGCCAACAATAATGTATACATGGATAACTCCAGAAGAGAAAGATGGAAACAGGCATCTTATAAAATATGCCTGTTCAAACACATAATTTTATCGATCAACCTCACCCAAAACGAGGTCTAAACTTCCTATAATCGCCACAACGTCGCCCATCTTATGACCACGTAGTAACTCTGGTAATATTTGCAGGTTCACAAACGAGGGACCACGCAACTTGGCACGCCAGGGATACTCGCTACCATCGCTGATGAAGTAGACACCTAGTTCGCCCTTGCTGCTCTCGATGCCAAAGTAAGTTTCGCCGCGTGGTGGGCGTAGTGCGATGGGAGTGCGTGTCCCGATAGGACCGCCGGGCATCTTGTCGATAGCGACGCGACACAGGCGAATGCTCTCATCAATCTCTTGCATCTTGACCTGATAACGTGCGTAGCAATCGCCTTCCTGACGCACCTGTACGTTGACGGGCACCTCACGATAGGCCATGTACGGTCGATGAACGCGCAGGTCCCAATTGACGCCACTGCCGCGCAGCATTGGACCCGTTAAGCCATAGGCAATAGCCTGTTGCTGGTCGATATAACCAACGCCTTGCGTGCGCGACTCGAAGATTTCATTACCCGTTACAAGTTGTTTGAACTCGACCATGTTTTTCTCTAGCTGGTCGATAAAGGCCGAACATTCGGAGAGCCAGTTCTTGGGGAAGTCGTGTAACACGCCTCCGACACGTTGATAGTTGACGTTGAAACGGCTTCCTGCAAGTGCCTCGAACAAGCCCATAATGCCTTCACGGTCACGGAATGCGTAGATCACGGGTGTAAATGCACCGAGGTCTAGCAGGTAGGTCCCAACCGCGACAAGGTGACTCGCGATACGCTGCATCTCGCCAACGAGCAAGCGAATATACTGGGCGCGACGTGGTGCCTCGATACCCATTTCTTGCTCCACCGCTCCTGCATAAGCGATTTCATTGAGCATGGGCGAGAGGTAATCGGCGTTGTCCATGTAGCGGATACCACCCATCACGGGTCGGTTCTCCAGGATTTTCTCAATGCCACGATGCAGATAGCCGATGACAGGTGTGCAGTCGGTGACGGTTTCGCCCTCCAGCGATAGCACGAGGCGTAACACGCCATGTGTGCTAGGATGTTGCGGCCCCATGTTGAGCAGCATCTCTTGCGATTGTATACCTTCAGGCTCATCCGCGGTATTTGTGCCCACATCTGTTCTTGAATCTGTTGTCATAGAATTCCTCTATTTTATGTTTCAGTTTCTATAAGTATTGACACTTGCTAAAAGCAACACGTATAAGGCTTGCTATGAATATATTCGTCCTTCACGGCTCATCCGTAGTATGCGTCGGAGGCGTAGCACTACAATAATGGACCAGATAAGCCCCATCGCCGCCGCCATGCCACCATAGAGCAGATGGTTAGGGTCGGGAAAAAAGAAGACGAACGAGACCGCAAGTCCCCAGCATCCCAACGCGACAAACGCAGGCATAATGACAACTTGAGCTGCATCCATGCGTGTTGCAGGACGGCGTTGCATTCTATTGCGAGAGGGTGCGGCGGTAGCTGTTGGTACAACCTGCTCTATACTTCTCTCTGTATTTCTCTGTGCTTTACGTCTGCGTCTCTTTGCCATTAGATTTGCTCATTGGCGGTACGGATTCCGCTTTTATCCTTGGTATCTTTCCCTGCATCGGCTGGTGTTCGTGTAACAGATTGACCTTGGGGATTCGACTCATTCTGGTTCGCCGACTTCTGTTGTGATTCGCCCGTATGTCCAAAGGTTGGCGTACCAGGGTGGAGTCGCTCCTCCAAGCCTTGTCCCAATTTCTTTTGCACCACATGTTCGACGTGCTGCTGTTGAAAATTTCCCGCAACCGCCATATTTGGATCGACCTGCGTTGTCGCACGAGGCTTCACCGTTAAAGGTACTTGATGAAAGTTTTTGAGCAGTGGAAAGCCCTCGAAGTCGTCATCGAGCAACATACGTCGTAGATCGGGATGTCCAGTGAAACGGATGCCATACATATCGTAGGTTTCACGCTCTAACCAGTTGGCAGTAGGCCAGACCGAAACGACGCTATCGACCTCTGGCTTGTCATGATCGATACGCACCTTGATCTGTAGGAGCTGACCGCGTGTGGTTGAGCGCATATGATAGACCGTTTCCAGGTGATCGAGCATATCGACGCCAGAGATGCAAACTAGTAGGTCAAAGCCGAGCTGGTCGCGCAGAAACCGTGAGACCGCGACGAGGCTCTCACGATTTATGTCCAGAGCGAGAAAGTCGCCTTTGAGAGTTTTCGGAGCAACCGCTTTTCCTGTGATTTGGGCAATCGGTGCTAGATCACGCGCGAGGGCAGCGTTCTGGTCACGGTAGCCCGTAGTCGCGCTAGGAATGTTTGCTGAACGTGGGACTAAATCCATCGTGTCACTCCTTTACGCCATGCATATGCTAGACCGAGTGCAAGTACAAGAATAAAGAAGAGAATTTCAACGAAACCAAAAATGTTTAATTGCTTAAAAATGATCGCCCATGCGATGATAAACACGATATCAACATCGAATGCTACAAAAAGCAGTGCAAAAATATAGAAACCAAGTGGATACTGTACCCACGCAGAACCGATGGGGGTTTCACCTGATTCGTATGTTTGCAGCTTTTCCTTTGTTCTGCTATGTGGTGAGATCAGGTTAGAAAAAACCGTTGCCGCGATCACAAACACAAAGCCGCCCGCCAACAAGATGCCCGCATAGAGATAGGCAATATTTATGGACATAAGAATTCCTCCCGACGATTGTCTTCTTACCCTTCTGAAAGAAGGCGAGAAGATGCTACAAGGATTATAGCACAGAGGGGAAAGTGCGACAATTTAATAGAGACAAATGGAGTTAGTGCCACTGGCACTAACTCCATTTGTCTCTATTAAATCGTGTTATAAATAGCTATACTTGTGGCATGGTCACGTTTTCCTGACGATAGATGACATCAAGGCTAGGAGTAAGCGGTTTTTCTGAGCGTTCGACGACGTTGACGACGATCACACTAATATTATCCTCACCACCACCAGCATGTGCGGCTTTGATAAGGTTATCGCCCAGTTGTTGCGGGTCTGTAATTGGCACTTCCAGTACGCGCTGAATTTCGGGGTCGCGCACCATATCCCAGAGTCCATCGGAGCAGAGCAACATTTTGTCGCCGGCTTGCAATTGTACATCAAACGGGTCAACTTCGACAAACGGTTTCTCGCCGAGGCTCCGATAAATCTGGTTGCGCTTGGGATGCGTATAGATGTCGTCAGGTTTGATGATGCCAGCATCGACAAGGCTTGCGACAACCGAGTGATCACGTGTCACTTTCGAGAGACCATTAGATGTACGATAGAGATATGTGCGGCTATCTCCCACATTGGCAACATGAGCCGTTGTATCAATGATGAGTGTTGCCGTCACGGTTGTGCCCATGTCGGCTCCGTTTTTCACATTGTGTTCATGGACAGCCTGATTTGCCTGTTGCACACTATCAACAAGTAGTTTCTCAGGTGTTTCGCTCGTCTCTTCAACATGAACGAGTCGGGGTAGCATATAATCGATAATGGTTTGAATGGCTAAACGGCTGGCGTCCTGACCGTTCGCATGTCCACCCATACCATCCGCGACCACGAACAAACCGACTTGTTGCATTTGTCCATTCAGCGAACGCACGCCCTTGACCGCGAACAAACTATCCTCGTTCGGCTTGTATTTACGCTTAATACCTGGGTCTGTGCTGGTGACGACCTCAAATCCCAGTGGCCTACCCATTTTTACTGTCTGTTCCAGTACTGGCGAGAATTGTTGTGTCTTCTCTATGTCAGGCATGCTATTGCGCCCTGCCTCGTTCATATCAATAGTTGGATAGTCAGCATATGACGCATTTGCCGATATGGGTATTCCAGATGAGCGTGAGGCGACTGGATCGTGCTGAACCTGTGGTTGAACTGGCTGTGATGCCACTTGCGGTAGAGGTGTTCTGACGGCAGCATGTGCGGCGGCCTGTTGCGCCTCTCTCTCTTGAATCTGTTGTGCCTGCGATGTGGCTTGCTTGTCTGCCTCGGCGAAATCTCTATTGCGTTGTCCACGTTTGAAGAGTTGGTTGAGCAGAACGAGCAACAACACAAAGACGATTAAGCCAATAATGACAATTGCCAGTAAGAGATACGAAATGGTACCGATGAGTGGAAACGTAATGCCATTTGGTGGCGAATTTCCATTCGATTCCGATGACGAATTTCCATTTTTGTTCTGAGTGTTCTGTACGGTGTTAATCGTAGCAATTAAATTGTGGGCACCCTGAAACTGATTATCAGCAAAAGTATTTGCATTCGTTAGAAGGGTTTTAGCCGTGTCATAGTGATTAGCTCCCTGATAATACGCGGTGACGCCGCCGTTCCAATTGCTTGATACGTCGTTGGGGGCCGGGTCACTGCTGATCTGTTGCTTTAACAAAAAGGCGGTTGCGTCTGTCGCCTTGAAAACCTTTGATGGTTGCCCTGTCTCATTAAGATAGAGCTTGGTGAGGAAACCGTGCTGGTCAACAATTGGAGTGCCATTCTCAAAGCCGTTGAATGCATTCGGACCATCTGACTTTTGAAGTGTAGCGGAGGTAGGCGTTAGAAATTGTTGCAAGTTTGATGCCACTGTTGGTGTTGTAGGTACCTGGATGGATTGACTGAGTTGAATGGCGGCAAAATCCTCTGGTAGGGTGCTTGATGTAGGAGGCAAGGTAGCATAGGGAAGTAGCGTATTGCTATGAAATGCGAAGAGAGCTGCACCATTGCTACACTTGTTCGCATCGCTGCATTGGACGCTGTTTATGTTGCCAGTCATCGGCATGGAGAGCGTACTATTATATGAATTGCTTAGATACACGTTGATGGAGTTCAGCCTGAGTTTATTGCCTACAATACTTGCAGCCCCCAAGCTTTTACAGGTGAAATCGTTCTTGTTGATGAGTGAGCCATCAGTCAATACCCATGCATTTTGCTGTGTTGCGCTCGCCTTGCTTGCTACTATGAGGCCCAGTCCAGTGCAAGTTGAGAAGGGAGTATCTAACAGGTTTGTCCTGGCACTGTTCGATTTTGTAGGCGTAGTTGGTTGTACTGGCGTAGTGATAGCAGGTGCATAGTTGGCAACAATACGTACAACCGAGACACCAGCACGCAAAAGGCTTTCAGGTTGCTGTGTAGTATCATGGCGTGCCGCAAACGCGAGCGGTGACGAAAAAAAAGTGCTTTGAATGAAGAGAAGTGTAATAAGACCGCAGAGTACGCAGCATGACGTCCAGCGTGTCACGCAGTATGACGCCCTGCCTGTCAACTTTGTACCCTTTCCCGTAGTGAAAGTGGAACGATACGTACTCATGGATATAATCTCCCTTATATGGGTTGGTAAAAATATGGACGGTGCTAGCGTCCGAGTTGCGCACGAAGGCGTTGGTACATTTGTGTTACTGCACCATTGCTCGGTCCTAGTGGACCAATAACGTAAGAACATTCGCGGAATGCATCCTCTAGTTTGTTCTGCTTTTCATATGCTTGACTGAGCAGGAAACGAGCCTGATAATCGCTGGCGTTAATCATTAGCACTTGCACGAATGCCTGTTCCGCAATCTGGGGCTGGTTAATACGTAGAGCGAGTTGACCGAGGGCGAAGTGTAGTGGTCCAACAACGTTTGGCTGTTTGGGTGCCAGACGTACCGCCTCCTGGTATTCACGTAGTGCTGGATCGAGTTGATTAGTACGTTCGTAACTCTGTGCAAGTCTCTGATGTGCCTCAAAGTCCTTGGGGTTGTAGCGTAGCGATTGTATGTATTCCGTCACCGCTTGCGGAGGCGATTGACGTAGAAATAGCCAGACATCACCAAGTAGTTTGTGTGTTTCCGCATCCTCAACATTTAGTTGTAACGATCTGCTATAGGCTTGTATCGCAGGGTCGATCTGTTGCCGACGCGCGAACACTTGCCCAAAAAGCTTGTGGACGAGGGCATTGTTTGGCTCAATGCCATAGGCACGTTGCACCGACACATAAGCTTCATCGACCCGCCCCGCCATAATCTGGTTTGTCGCGGCGATGATAAACTGACCAGCAGGACCATTAACCCCTAGCTGTATAGACGGAGCATTGGGTCCTGACACTCTGACGCTATTCGGCGTATTTGGTCCCGAAGGTTGACGTGGTTCGGGTCGAAATGATGTAGGGCCAGAACCTGCAAGTGAGCCAGTAGGGAGCGGTGCCAGATTGATAATGGCGCGTTCCATCTCAGCAGCGTTAGACCAGCGCTGATCGGGAAACATTGCCAGTGCTTTCATCACAATCTGCTCGAAGGCTGGTGTGACGTCGGGACGTAGTGAGCGTAACGGCGGAAATGAGAAGATTGTCGGTTTGTTGTTCGATGCATCGTGGCGCGTCAATACTCTGTAGAGCGTCGCCCCTAGCGCGTAAATATCGCTGCGTGGCTCTGGATTGCCTATCAACTGCTCCTGTGGTGCGTAGCCGACAGTCATGATAATCGTGGCTTGTCTCTGCGACTGAAAGGTGCGTGCGATACCAAAGTCGATCAGCTTGATGTCGTCGTTATCCGTGACCATGATGTTCGTCGGTTTGAGGTCGCGGAAAATAATAGGTGGCGATAGGCGATGGAGATAGCTGAGAACACTACACACCTGTTGTCCCCAGTGACGTGCGCGCGCCTCTGAAATACCCCGTGTACCGTTAATGCCAGCAATCGTCGCCTCCTGCTCTAACACGGCTCCCATTGTGCGTCCCTCAATGAAGTCCATCACAAGATAGTGTCTGCCACCATCGACGAAGAAATCGCGCACACGTGGGATACACTGATGATTGAGTTCGAGTAACAGCGATGCCTCGCGCGAGAACCACTCGACCGACTGAGCGCGTTCACTCTCGCTCTGAAAATCGTCAAGCATCTCTTTGACCGCACAGGGTTTGTTAAAGCGCTTGTCAATGGCACGATAGACGGCGCCCATACCTCCCGCCGCAACCATGCGTTCGATTCGATAGCGTTTCCCATCCGATAGCTCAGTTCCCGGTGCCAGACGTTGCTGATTAGCCGCATGCGCCCCATTAGACGCACTAGAAGCTTCCGATGAAGACGCTGGAACATTAGGAGTAGACGGGGTTGGGACGGGCAAAGAAATTTCTGGCTCTGTGCCGCTAGGTCCATTGGCAGGCAGAGAAGAAGCGTTACTTATGGGTGATATATTCTTAGGGTCATATGAATAGTTATTTGCCATATGTCTGTTACACCGCTCTATACTAACTAAACTCTGTGTTTCGCATAACGGATAGATTTTCTATATAAAAAGAGTCCAGCCCACATTCTTCCGATATACTCTGTCATCTCACATTGCAGGCATTATAACATATCTTCTCAATCTGGACAGTGGTTTTTTTCACAAATTGCTCGGTTATTTTTTCACGTAGGAGGATACAATCAGCATTGATTGTATCCTCCTCTACATCATTTTTATGCATTTAACGGTTGTTTGGACGACCCACGCGCCCCTGTCACCGCGTTAGCATGCGCGGGAAAACCCTCAAACTCGGCAAGGCGGCGCGTCGTCTCGCGGAGTGACTCATAGCCTTCCTCGGTGACATATGCCAAGCCTGTACGCTTCAGGAAGTCGAAGACGGAGGTACACGAATAGGTGTGCGCGAATCCTCCAGTTGGTAGGATAGCATTGGTTCCTGCACTAAAGTTACCAAGAGTGACAGGCGTATAGGGACCTAGCAGTATCTCACCTGCGTTCTTTAAGGCTCCGAGTAACGCGAATGGTTCGCGTACCTGCACCTCAAGATGCTCAGGTGCGTACTCATTGGTAAACTCGATGGCTTGCTGCATCGTCTCCGTGAGGATGATACCGCCCGTTCCCTTCTCAGACTCGAAACCTGCGCGACAAAAGCTTTGACGTGGCTCTGGCAATGCGGCTATTTTTTCTGGTAACAGAGCTAGTACCGCATCGACCAGGGAGCGACTATCGGTTACAAGCAAGCTAGAGGAGTCGGGACCATGCTCGGCCTCGATCAAGAGGTCGCCAGCCACCAGTTCGGGGTCTGCACTTTCATCGGCTAGTAGTATCGACTCGCTCGGTCCTGCCGGTAGCCCGATATCGACCGTCCCGTATAATAGACGCTTTGCAGCAGAGACATAGGCATTGCCAGGGCCAGTGATTTTATGCACGCGCGCAATTGTCTCCGTCCCATAGGCAAGTGCGGCGATACCGTGAGGACCAGCAATACGATAAATCTCATGGACACCACAGAGGTCGGCGGCGACAAGCAACGCTGAGTCGATAGTACCATCAGGCTCTGAGGGCGTGCAGACAACGATACGTGGTACACCCGCGATATGAGCAGGTGTCGCCAGCATATACATTACCGAAGGGAAAATACCTTTTCTGCCAGGAACACAGAGGGCGACGCTACTGATAGGCGTAATCTTTTCGCCAGCCATGACGCCAGGGGCAACCTGCGTAAACACTTGCTCGTGTGGCATTTGCCGTTCGTGAACTGTACGTACATTGCGAATGGCATGTTTTATTGCAGTATAAATATCGGGGTCGAGTTTGGAATGGGCATGCTCGATCTCGGCGTGGCTCACGCGTAGAGTGTCTGGTGTGAGCTGCACCTGATCGAATTTCGTCATGTATTCGATGAGTGCTGCGTCGCCACGCTCTCGCACATCGTACACAATTGGGCGCACATAGTCGATCAGGCTATCGATCTCGACCTCCGCACGGCGCAACAGGCGTATGCGTTGAGCTGCGTCTAATTGTGCCAGTTCGTAAAAGTGAATCATCTAAAGGAATTCCTCGCTATCTATAATCACTAATATCTGTGATAACATTCCTCGGCAAGGCCGAGGAATGTTATCACAGATATTCTATCCTCTTGCAACCCTGTCGGCCTCTTCCGCGGCAACGATATCGCTTTTCATCCAGCCGGAGCCGAAGAGACCGACGAGACCTGCGATTGCGAGCGCGGGCGTACAGGTGACTAAGAGTGCAATGCTCAGGTCTTGTCCCGCTATGCTGTGTGCGAAATGCTGCCCATGTGTTGGGTCAAATTGCGTTGCAAGTACACCTACTAATGTAGGCGAAAATGCATCTCCTAGCAAGTGGGCAATAAGCAGCGAGACGGCGACTGCAGAGGCACGTAGAGCCGATGGCACAACGTCCTGTGTCGCGGCTGTGCTGGGACCAGTGTAAATCGTCAATAGCAGAGTCGAGAGCACAAAGAAGACGGTAAACACCAGCAAATTATGAATAGTTACAGCCGCCGCGAATGCTGGTGCGCCCAGTAGGAAGCCAATGCCACATACAAGAATACGCGAACCTGGATAACGTTTGTTCAACCAATCTGCCATGTAGCCACCGAGGACAGTACCAGCCATACCCGCCACCACAACGACTGCACCAGAGAACAGACCCGCTTGTCCAGATTTGAGGCCAAAGGTATCTTTTTGCTGCAAGTATGTCGGTAGGAAAACGACGTTGACGGTTAGTACGAAGAAGGCGAATATCTGCATCACAATCAGCACAACCAGCGTCCTGATTTTGAGTAACGTACCGAACTGCACAAAGACGTTTGTTGGCACGGGAATTGGACGCCCCGCCCCCTGCGCTTCTTCAGCGGCTAGCGAGGTCTCACGAGTTTCGAGAGCCTCCTCGTCGGCCTGATTGCGACGTGGCTCACGCACACGCCATACTAAAAGCGCGAGCAAGAGACCAGGAATGCCTGTGAATATAAACGCCAGACGCCAACTTCCAGGATAGAGACCTGCAAGCGAGCCACCAAGTACAAAACCTACGAGAATGCCAACAAGTTGCGCCACGCTCCACCAACTCATGATGCGCGAACGCTTCTCTCGGCAGAAATAATCGCTCATCAATGCAGTGCCTGCTGGAAAATAGCCAGCCTCGCCAATACCCAGTATCATACGCGATATGAACAGCTTGACGAAACTGCTGGCGAGGGCGGTCGCGGCGGTAGCAACACTCCAAACGGCGACCGAGATTGCAACAACGTCTCTACGTTTCGCACGGTCTGCCCATATGCCTAGTGGTATAGTGAAGAGCGTGTAGATAATAAGGAAAGCGGACGCAATGTAGCCAATGCCATCGAGATTAAAGCCAAGTTCTTTGGCGATAACATTCGCCGCTCCCGTTAAAACATTACGATCTAAATAATTCAAGAAACTGATGAGAAACATAATCCAGAAAACATAGCGAGCATAGCCGGTAGTGATGCGTGGGGCGGTTCTCGTGCCGACGTTGGCAGAGGAAGCAATATCACTCATGGTGCCTCCATATGAGGATAAATAGATGTGGACGAATACACTGCATAAACCCACCATTGGGGATTTGCACTACAATACCACAGAGAGAACATAATGTATAGCTTGGGATTTGAACGATGGGTGTAAATACCAGGGCATCCGCAAGGGGAAGGTTTTTGATGAGTGAACACGCTTGTAGAGACCGATGTATCACGTCCTTGTCGGCCCTCAAAATGCCAGCAGGACGTGATACATCGGTCCCTACAGCAGTTCTGTTGGAAGGCAAGGGATTGTCTTGGTTTCTTGACGCACTATACTAACAGTGTTACGATAGATGCACCAGAAACTCTGTTCAGGACGGAAGAGGAGGTGTAAGATGCGCCAGTATGTCGATGAAAGTAACGATGTGCTGCATAAGCACGGCTATCGCTTAACCCCACAACGCTATCTTGTGTTAAGCGTAATTCAGGATGCCAACGAACATATTAGCCTCGACCAGATCGCCGAACGTGTACAGCATATCAATCCGCGTGTGAGCCTTTCTACTATTTACCGCACGTTGGAACTGCTCAAAGAGTTAGACATCATTTCCGAAAATCACCTCCCCGGTAAATCGCCGCACTACGAAATTCCGCGTGGCAACACACATCATCACCTTGTCTGCCAGCGTTGTCACAAGACCATCCATCTCGACGACGACCTACTTGGGAACTTGCATGAACGTCTACAGAAACAATACTCCTTTCACTGGCTCTCACTGAGCCTTCTTGCCTCTGGCTATTGTGATGACTGCTGGCAAAGTACGCATGGTGAGGTAGGGACCGATGATGCTCTTTAAATTTTAAATCTGGTAACGCTTCGTCACGCGGTGAGCAGGGAGACCGCAAGGGTCTCCCCTACATGTCGTTCCCATCTTTAATTTTTAAACAGCATTATCGGTCCCTACCCCAACGTATCGCTTTCATTTGTATAATCAGGTCCCTACAATTCCTCGTAGGAGAGGTATAATACGGGCAAGAAAAATTTCGTCTCCAAGCTTGATAAACTTTGACATTTTATGTGTACTACAGGAGAAAGGATACCTTTCGATGAGTCTCAATTTAGCAACGATGCTTGTTGAAACGAGCAAACGCAAACCGGACCATACCGCTCTCATCTTCGATGCCTTCAAAATGAGCTATCGTGAACTACATGAGGCGTCAAACCAGTTTGCTAATGCGTTGACCAATGCTGGTATCAAGCCTGGTCAAAAAGTAGCTCTTATGCTGCCCAATATTCCACAATTTGTTGTCTGCTTCTATGGCATTGCGAAGGCTGGTGCAGCCATCGTACCGCTCAATGTTCTACTGAAAGCTCCCGAAGTTGCCTATCATTTGGAAGATAGTGACGCGGTAATGCTGATCGCATGGGAGGGTTTCGCATCTGAGGCGGTGAGCGGCTATCAACAGACCGATACGTGTCATTCCTTTGTCATCGTTAACGCTCCTGGTTCACAAACCATGCCCAATGTCGAAGGGGCAACCTCGTTCAATAATATGATGGCGAATGCCTCGCCCGTGTATGAAATGGTGCCGACGATGCCAGACGATACCGCCGTCATTTTGTATACAAGCGGTACCACTGGTAGGCCAAAGGGTGCCGAGTTGAGCCACTTCAATCTCTTTTTCAATGCGCGAACCTCCGCAGACTCACTCGGCATCGACTGGCGTGACGACGACGTTGGTCTGGTTGCTCTGCCACTGTTCCACTCGTTCGGCATTAGCTCCGTGATGAACGTATTGATTACCGTTGGTGCCACGTTGACGCTAATGGCGCGTTTTGAGCCTGTCAAGGCGTTCGAGATTATTCAACGCGACCATGTAACCACATTCGCGGGTGTTCCGACCATGTACATCTACCTGCTCAATCATCCTGACCGCAAGCAATACGACCTGTCGAGTCTACGTGTTTGTATCAGCGGTGGTGCCGCTAATCCAGTCGAGGTGTTGAACGCGTGGAAAAAAGAATTTGGCGTGACCATTCTCGAAGGCTATGGACTCTCTGAAACGTCGCCAACGGCCTCGTTCAACGTCCTATTCAAACCCACAAAGCCTGGTACCGTTGGCTTGCCCGTCTATGGCGTAGAGATGCGCGTTGTTGATCCGAATGATCAAGAGGTCCCCGTCGGAGACGTGGGTGAGATTGTTATTCGTGGACATAACGTGATGAAGGGCTATTACAAACGCCCAGAAGCGACTGCGGAGGCTATTCGCAATGGCTGGTTTCATAGCGGCGATATCGGCAAGATGGACGAAGATGGCTACTTCTCGATTGTTGACCGCAAGAAAGATATGATTATTCGTGGTGGCTTCAACGTTTATCCGCGCGAGGTTGAGGAAGTGCTGTACGAGCATCCCGATATCGCGGAGGTCGCGGTGATTGGCGTGCCCGACGCGAAGATGGGCGAGGAGGTCAAGGCTATCGTCTACCTCAAGCCAGGAGCTAAAGCCACCGCCGAAGACATCCAGTCGTTTTGTAAAGAGCGCGTCGCGGCCTACAAATATCCACGCACCGTCGTCTTTATCGACACACCTCTACCCAAAAATGCGACGGGCAAGATTTTGAAACGCGAGCTGAGAACAATGTAGAATCATAGATGTACAAAAAACAAGGAATTGGCGATACCGCCAATTCCTTGTTTTTTGTACATCTATGGTCTTGTGCCATGACTGGGGCGTCCCAATTGTTGTGGGAGAAGTGCGTAGGCATCATGTACCCACTCACACAGCAGGGGTCGTGTCTCGCGTGGGTCGATAATCTCTTCGACGATAAAGCGTTCCGCTGTACGAAACGGCGAACGCACAGCATCCAGGCGTGTACGAATCTCTTCAAAAAGAGCCTTGGGATCGTCGCTAGCCTCTAGCTCGCTACGATATGCTGCCTCTATTCCGCCCTCGATTGGCAACGAACCCCAATCGCCTGAAGGCCACGCATAACGTTGTGTAAACTTGTGACGATTAGTCATACCTGCGCCACCGACTCCAAAGACACGACGAATAATCACCTCCGCAACTGGAATAGTTGCTTGATAAACAGCAGAAATTGCACGCACTCCATAGCGAATTGTGCCTCTACGCTCGGCCTCACGTCCAATTGCTAGTCCAGGTTGATCGGTGAGTGTGACGATGGGGAGATGAAATGTCTGGCATAGGTCAACCAATCGAATCATCGCATCAGCACCCTCGACGGTAAGACCACCTCCACCCATATAGGGATCGGCGGCAATCACGCCAACGGGGTGCCCATCGAGTCGCGCAAGGGCGGTCACGGTTGCGCGACCATAGCGGGCAAGCTCGAACACCGAATCTTCGTCGAAGATAGCGGCTAGAATGGGGCGAATACGATAGGGACGCCGTGTATTTCTTGGGATAGCTGTGAGTAGCAACTCCTCACGACGCGTTGGGATGTCACCTGAAGGCTGTACAGGTGGCAACTGAAACACATTTTGTGGCAAATACGATAGGAATTGGCGTATCAAAGTATAGGCTTCCTGTTCGCTCTGTACGACAACATCCACTGCTCCACTATTGCGATGAATAGCGACTCCGCCGAGTTCCTCTTTGGTCAAATCCTCGCCCATGCCAGACTTCACAACGGGCGGTCCCGCGACGAATAGTTGCGCGATTTTCTCGATCATCACTGAAAAATGTGAGGCTGCAAGCCGTGCCGCTCCCAGACCTGCAACTGATCCGAGGCATGCGGCGGCGACGGGAACGAGGCTTAGATTATCGACGACATAATCCCAGCCAGGATTAGCAGGAATATAGGTAAAGCCGTGCTGCTCAAGCATCTTCACGCTACCACCGCCACCTGTACCATCGACTAACCGTACAAGCGGTATCTGCAAACTGTTGGCGAGTTGCTCCGAGTAGACCTGTTTGCCAATAATAGCTGCGTCGGCAGAGCCACCACGCACCGTAAAATCGTCGCCACCCACAACAACTTTACGACCAGCAATACGACCCATCCCAAACACAAAATTCGCGGGTCGAAATGTCTTGAGTTGCCCTTTATCATCATACTCAGCAGTGCCCGCAAGTACACCCGTTTCATGAAAGGTGTCGGCATCCAGCAACATAGCGATACGCTCGCGCACCGTTAAGCGACCCTGTGCATGATGCTTGGCAATTTTTTCAGGGCCACCCATCGCCTGTGCAAGCTGCTCACGGTGGTGCAATTCATCAAGTTCTGGTTCCCATGTCATAGTGTAGCCTTATCTACTGATAGAACACTTTCCTGATATTGTACACCGTTGCAAGGGCTTTATGAAGACTCTATTAGTTCTGTTTAAACTCAGCTTATCTTCTTATGTTGTAAAGTACGTAATTTTTTGTTATATGCTACTTTTTACCTATTTTGCCCACTATTTGCGACTGATATGGTACTATATACCTATATTTGGGCAAAGGGTGAGTAATGGGCAAGATATATTATCTCGACTTGAAGACGCTCCTCGAAACTCTCGAAGGGCAGTCTTGCATTTTGCAACGCGAGGTTCCCAAAAATATTACTCGGCTGAGTGAGAACTGCATCTGCTCTATTCGCGTTTCGGCGTATGGGCAGATCATTTCCTGTGTCCTGGTAGAGAGAAACGAACGGCAATTTGACGCTATTCCCCTTTTACAGGCACTGTACCACCTTGAAAATTGGGATGTGACGATTGTTCCTGAGTCAAAACAACTCTCACCCTCTCTTCATGCCCCGCAACCTTACAGTCCGCTAGTGCAGGAGCCACCTACGTCCACCTCAAACCCAGCGTCTGACGAGGAGATAATTCCCTATTTACTTGCTCCGAATGCAATGGAGCAACTTCAAAGCTGGTCACTTAAAGAGCGACTGCTAGCACGCACGATGCTGCTACACATTGATGGCATAAGAAGCATCGTTGATATTCGGGCACTGCTTTCTTTCTCCCCTGCTAGCGTGGAGCAAACATTTACTTTACTCTATCAAAGAGGTATTATTGGTTTTCGTAGACGAGGCATGTAAGAAATTTTTAGAAGTTATTATGTAGCAAGAAGGAGACATTTTAATGAAATCTATACTTAGATGGTGGTACGGCATTTCGTTACCTCAGCAAGATGCAGGTACTTCCCCATTACAACGTGAACGAATACGTTATGCTAAATTGACAAGTGCTTTTCTGTTACTCATTTCCATTATGGTTCTATCAACAGCACCAATCATGATATTTGACTCACCGCGAAGTCCATCATCTCCTCCTCTTGCCTTTGGCATGCTTTGCCTGCTCTGCATTTCATTTATTTTAGGGCGAATGAGACTGCAAATTCCTTCGGCAATTTGTATTCTTGGCTGTATATCTCTTTCGGTTATTGGTCCCCTTGTGACAAACCCTCTCGATCCCACATTGATTCCTTTGTTTAACACGCTAGTAATCGTAATTATTCTTGCAGGTGCCCTCATGCCAGCGGTAGCGGCACTTATCGTTGGGGCGTGCGATTGCGTTGCCATCATCCTTATTGCCACATTTCAACCACATACAGTCGCCTATCAGCAGATGATGGACCAGCATCTCTTTACGGTATCCTTATTGTTACCTGTCATCATTCAGATCATTGTTGCAGTAGTTGTCTACGTCATCATGCGTAACTTGAACCTTGCTATTCGTCGTGCCGACCGTGCGGAAGAGATTGCTCAACTGCGCCAAGAATTGATGAAGCAGGCCCAAGATCGTGCAAACGAGCAAGAACAACTGGCAAAAGGTATCGAGGTGATCGCACAAGTTCATGCTCAAATTGCAAATGGCGACTTCAAGACGCGAGTTCCGCTTCGTGCAGATAACGTGTTGTGGCAGGTTGCTGTTCCACTGAACAATCT
>CAXUHG010000050.1:18893-23854 GCA_964250805.1 uncultured Ktedonobacteraceae bacterium
TGTCGTACAAGCGGCGCAATCAGTGGCATAACTAGGCGCACGGGAGCGGGAGGTCTATTATACGGTGCGAGATCGGTCATGATTTCGTCGAAGCTGTGACGCTGGTAATGCAACAACTGCTCACTTGCATGAGTATCGAGCCAGTCGGTACAATATTCTTCTGTGCTGAATGCATTTTCGGGTAACATACCAACCCCTGCAACCTGCAGGGAGCGTCCTAGATACTCTCGGTAACGTACCTGACAAGTCGCGCCACCACCAATGAGCCACGTTTTGCCCCATATATCGCTTTGAATACCATTAGCGATAGCCAGCCCTACATCGTGTGTATGTACCATCTCAATGCGCGTGTCCAGTGGAATACTGAACATAATCGGGTGTGGTTGACGAGCCTCTAATGGAGGAACATCCGCGAAACGAAAAATAGCCCATTCGAGTCCTGATGCTTTGACCGCAGCCTCTCCGAGGAGTTTGTGTTCGCTATATGCATCGGTGGCAACCACAGGATCATCGAGAGTACGTGGCGGTGGCAGTTTTTGCGTATGTCCAAAAACATCCAATGTCGATGCGAAAAGTATCTTGGGATGAGGGGAAAGACTTTGAGCCGCTTTCAGTACATTTTGTGTGCCATCCACATTCACTGCCCGCGCCTTCTCTACATTTTCAGCGACGGCAGGTGGAATAATAAATGCGAGATGAATAATAATCTCTTGTCCCTGCACGGCTTGTGTGACATCTTCCAGATTACGGATATCGCCCCATACTTGCTCGAATGTATATTGTCGCGCGAGCTGCTGTGCCTTCTCGTTATTTCTCTTTGTTGAAATGTCGAAGCTACGAACACTATGTCCCTGCCGAACTAACTCTTGTAATGCGCTGGACCCGATGTTTCCTAATGCTCCTGTGAGGAGAACCTTCATTTTTTGCTCTGCTCCTTTTGCTTCACGAATATACTTGTGAAAGATAGTACTTTCTTTTTATATCATGGAAAGAAGCTCGTACACAAAAAAGTACCTTTTCTCCTAGAGACATTCCTATATTAAGGAACAAGAGTTCATTATTTTACTCATCAAGATAGAAAAGCCCTTTACGTGTTGAGATGCTCTAGCCAGTAGTGGTGCGTTTTGGCTGCTACGGTGATAACGTTTTTGGTCTCTTTTTCGAGTTGGAAACCGGGGCCAGCAGGCAGAAAGAGTAGTGTACCTTCGCGTCTAACACAGATATTTTCGACGATAATGGCACGTAAGAGCCACAGTGCCATCTCCTCACTTGAACATTGTAGACCAATCCAGCCTAGTCTTTCACTACGTAGGACAGGTAATCCGGTGACGAGACGTAAGCCACGCTCGATTTCGGCGAGTACGTTTTCGTATCCCGCCATGTTTGCTCGTACTTCGTCGGGAGGTACAGGCTCTAATAGTGTATCGCGGTGCGGAGGGCCACCAGCCAGTGCAAGGTCACAGAAACTTGTCCACATCTCGTTCCACGCCACCTGTCCGTCTTCTGCATATTGCATAGGCGCGGTACCCATAGGAGCGGAGCTAACTTTTTTGTTGCCTTGATAACGTGGAGGGAGAATGCTGGATAGAGCAGAGGATGAAGGTGTGCTATGGTTCTCAATGGTAGCGGAGGTGACGGGTGGCACATAAATAGCATTATCACGCCAATTCGACTCAACAATAGCACCGCCGATAATAGTAAAGGTTTCGACTGGATCGGTCCATGTCATATATTCCCCTTCGGGAAGTTCTGCAAACACTGCAGCGAACACTGGGCGTCCAGCGATTCTTCGCTCCAGTACATCCGTATGTATTCTTTTTGCGGCAGGATTACCCTTCAAGCTTACATCTATTTGATAGCCGCGCAGATTTTCTCTCGTATAGATAATCAATGCGCCAATATTTCCACCAATATCAAGCACAATATCGTTATGGACGCGTTCAACGTACTTTTCGACCATGCTGCTTGCTCCTCTCTTTGTAGTAACAATCGCTGTGGGGACTTTTCTTCATAATGCCCTCGCCCCATCGATCACGTTTTCGCCCATTAAGTTTGTCTCTCAATACTCGCTTACGTGGGGTTTGGGGACGAGGGCGTTATGAAGAAAAGCCCTTGCACACTTTACGATGGATTGTCGAAGCCGTCGTATGGTACACCAAGGTAGGGAAAATTCGATAGGTACGAAGCCGAGACATTCGCAGGTGTTACGCCATCGGTAACAGCACCTGCGGCAGCATCGGGTGTAAACTTGGGATCGATCAATGGATAGGTGACGCCTGCAACTGCACGCAGTTCGATAGTCACCACATCATCCATGACGCGACGTCCATTCGGAAAGCCCGCAAGATCGCCACCCAGGATACCATTGATATTTGGATTGGCTGCAGGTGCAATCGCCATATTCAAGCGCAACTGGTCGGCCTGCACCTTGCCAGTGTAGTTCTGGAAACCAGGGATAATACCCGAAGGCAAGCCTGTGAGCAGGATAGCCACGAGGTCGGCACGCGCAGCTTTTGATGCATCGAGAGCCGCTAGGTTGGGGAACACACCTGGATAGAGAACCGGAATAAGACCCGCAAGTTCTGGATTGGCAACGTACTTTGCGAACTGTGAGTCCTCGTAGGGTGATTGCCTGTTCCAATAGTTCTTCTTGCCCAGTGGTACAATTACCTCGTTAAAGAGAGGGTTGCCGAGACGTGAAACTTGAACCCAGGGACCATTCTCATCAGTCTCGTATTCGTCGAAGACGCGCACCTTGCGCCGACTTGCTGAACCCCAGACACCGATAACCGAGCTAGCGGCTTTTGGGTCTGTTGGATTTGAGCCATTTGAGGTCAAAGACTTCTTAGGTACTTGAATCGCGATTGTGTGTACATTGAGTTTGTTGAGGCCATTCACTCCAGGTGCTGCTGGCGAAGGAATGAGGTGAAGATTTTGGAATGGGCGTAGGTCGAGCAGATCAAAGATTGATCCCAGGTCCGCATAGAAGCCTTCAGCACGTTGGCCCGCAAATACTGTCTCGCCGCTTGGTAGCGTGTGAACAGCGGCGGCTGCCAGAGACGCGTAGTTGGGTGTAGAACGGGGACCGATGTTGCATGGCGGGCAAGCAAGGTCTTGTGCTAGTACTTTGCTGCCATGCTTGTCAACTCTAGTCACACTATAGAACTGTGGTCTGTTCCAGTTTGGACTATCAATGGTCGTAATCTGGCCTGTATTGTAGAGGAAGGTGTTTGGGTTGCGGGTTTTGGTGTAGAAACGGAACTGATAGGTGATATCATAGTCCGCATCGCCATCATTGTCAACATGGATTTGGTAGAGGACATCCTCACCAAACTCGAAGAAGTTTGGGCCGCCATCGGGACTCTCGAACGGGACATAATTGGTGATGAGGGTAACGGTATCTAGCTTGTCCGGGCTGACGAACGCGTATGTATCGGTATTATCAGCTACTGGGTCTTTAGCGATTTCGGGCGCTTCACGGTGTGATGACATGAACTGTACCTCGCAGAAAGTTTGTACATCTCGTTTCCAAGATGGTGAAATGTAGCTATTGCACTGACTTCAGGAGTTCGCGTACCAAAGTAGGATTGTTGACAACAACTTCGCGCTCTCCCATCATTATACTAACTCTTCCATTACGTACACTTCTGATATGGACTGTAAGTGCCCCAGTAGCTGTTGTCCCAGTAGCTGTAGTTGCGGCAGCATCTGCTTTCTTACCCTGGTTGACACCCACCAAAGCTGCGATACCGCTCAAGGCAGCAACACCAGCAGAGGTTGTCCATAACATGGTACGGCGCGTGATTTTAGTCATGAGTTGGTTCCTTTCTTGCAAAGGGCTTGTTTCTCAATACGTGAGAGGAATGAATCATTAGGTGTGGATACGGACTTATAGTCCATACACTCTGAAATACGTTCTCTCTAAAACACTGGATTACTGCTGTATCGAACTGGTATTATTTGCTGAACAGAAACTTTGAAAGAGCATGCAATATGTATCAGAGAAAAGACCATACAAGAGGAATTCTATCCGCGAATATTGCTGTTCTCTTCTTTGGTCTCGCAGGTGTCCTAGGCAAACTCAGCGTTCTTCCCGCGCCTCTTATCGTGTTTGGGCGTGTCGTATTCGCAGGGATATTTCTCTTAGCTGTCTGCCTCGTACAACATATTTCCTTACGACCAAAACGAAGACGAGATGCTTTGCTGCTGGTAGGACAAGGTGCATTGCTTGCTTTGCACTGGACAGCGTTTTTTCAGTCTATCAATGTCTCGAATGTGGCGATTGGATTGCTCTCATTTTCAAGCTTTCCCCTGTTCACCGCCGCATTGGAGCCACTACTACTCAAACAGCCCCCCAGTCGCATTCAAATCGTTGCGGCCTTACTCATTCTGCCAGGAATTTACCTTCTGGTGCCATCGTTTACGCTTCATAACTCGACGACACTTGGCGTACTATGGGGGCTGTTAGCAGGTGCGACATTCGCCATACTCTCTGTCGCCAATCGAGGGCTGAGTCGCAGTTACCCCAGCCTTACCATCAGCCTCTATCAAGAGAGTGTAGCAACACTTGTCCTGCTCCCATTCCTGTTTCTGGTTCCAACGGGGACACTTTGGACAACGCGTGAACTCATTATTTTGCTGATTCTGGGAGTTGTTTGTACTGCTCTCGCACATACGCTTTTTATTGCCAGTATGCGCTCCATTACTGCCCAGTCCGCTAGCCTACTTGCCAGCCTCGAACCCGTCTGGGGCATCCTCTTCGGCGTGTTATTGCTACATGATATTCCCACACTCACAACCCTGCTTGGTGGAGCGATTATCCTAGCTGCAACTCTGCTACCAACGTTTTATAAGCGGAACACCCTGTGAAGCTTCGTGTGATGATATTTCGTAGGGACCACGTTTACGGCGTCCGAGGCGCGATTTATCGCATAAGATAGGTTCTGAATGTATCATAGATA
>CAXUHG010000050.1:23864-28166 GCA_964250805.1 uncultured Ktedonobacteraceae bacterium
TTATTAATTTTTAATTTTTATGTTCTAAATTTTTTTCGCTTAATGAATTGCGCTTCGGACGCCGTAAACGTGGTCCCTACGAAAATGTGGCGTTTAAGGCTTGACAGAAGAACAATTATTTTCTGGATGGTCTAGTGGTATAGACATATTGACAAATGAATAGAGAGCGGTATACAGTACAAATAACGATGTATGAAAATTTCGGAGGAGGCCACTCGTGATAGAAACTGCTCAACAAACACTGATGTTGCAAGAAATACATGAGCAACCTTTGGCTCTAAGACGAACACTTGCTAATACGAAAGATATTGCGTTTCAGGTTGCGATGGAGGCAAAACGACGCGATGTGAAAATGGTGCTACTTGCCGCTCGTGGTACGTCCGATCACGCTGCATTATACGCGCAATATCTATTTCAATATTTGAACGGCATTCCGGTCGCCCTCGCCACTCCTTCGCTCTACACGCTCTACAATGCGACGCTGCAAGTAGAGCGAACGCTGGTCATTGGCATTTCGCAATCGGGCGAGTCACCTGATATCGTGGAAGTAGTCGCTCAGGCGCGAGCGGCTGGTGCCCTTACAGTTGGCGTAACCAATCATGAAAAATCTCTGCTCAATACTACCGCCGAATATACGCTACTTTGTCACGCTGGCCCCGAACGCAGCGTTGCTGCCACCAAAACCTATACTACAACATGCCTTGCGTTAGCTATGTTGTCCGCATTCATGGTGGGTGGAGAGGCTCTACAGGAGAGCCTTGAATATGTTCCAGACCTCGTTACCTCCGCCCTAACAAGTGAAGCTCGGATAGCTGAGGTAGCGGCACGCTATGTCTATGCGCGTGACTGTGTAGTGTTGGGGCGCGTATTCCAGTACAGTACTGCACGCGAAACAGCCCTCAAGCTAGAGGAGACGTGTTATGTGATTGCAACACCATTCTCTACCGCTGATTTTCGGCATGGACCTGCCGCGCTTGTCGAACGGAGTCTGCCCGTTATCGTTTTTGCTCCGCCGGGACGTACAAGCTCAGACTCACTCGCATTATTACAATGGCTACGAGAGCGTGACGCGGATACGCTGGTCATCGCGGAAGACGAGCAGATGTTAGCACTCGCAACTATGCCAGTACAACTGACATTACCTCCTCTTACGAACATGGTTGTGCCGAGAACAAACCAGGGCAAAGACGGGTCACAAGAAGTAAACGTTGCCGAACTACTTGCGCCGTTTGCGTACATTGTCGTGGGTCAACTCTTCGCCCAACATCTGGCATTACAGAAGGGATTGAACCCCGATGCGCCACGTAGCCTATCGAAAATCACTCGAACGATGTAATATTCGTAGGGACCAGATTTATCGCGTCCGGTGCTCAATTTATTGAGCGAAATCATGATGAATTCTGTCCGTAAGTGGGTTTGGCGATGCTCTCGCGTGATAAATCACGCTATCGGACGCGATAAATCTGGTCCCTACGAAACCAAGGAGATGTACAATGTCCGACAATTCAGCAATTAGCTTAGAAATTTACTGGCAAGAGGCGTTCAAGGTGCTTGAGCGTATTCGTTCTACACAGGTTGAGGCGATTCGGAGTGCGGCTCTGCTCTGTGCGGATTGCATCGAGAAAAACGGCGTTATTCAAGCCTATGGTACTGGGCATTCGCGGGCGATTGCGATGGAGCTATCGGGTCGTGCAGGTGGTTTGGTGCCAATCAACAAAATCGACCTTGAAGACCTTGCCCTCTATGCGAACTGGCCTTTAGAACGTGTGAAGCGACCAGACATAGAGCGCGACCTTGAAGCAGGAAAAGCGATACTGGCATGCTACACTATCGAGTCGCAAGACGTATTTCTTATAGCCTCTAACTCTGGAACTAACGCTGCCATCGTCGAGGTCGCGCAACATGTGAAGGCTCATGGGCATTCGCTGATCGCGCTAACCGCACTCGCACACACACAGCAGGCAACATCACGTCATCCCTCCGGCAAGAAACTCTATGAACTTGCCGATGTCGTAATCGACAACTGCGGACCCTTCGGTGATGCCTTGCTAGATTTACCAGATGGAGGGAAAGCTTGTTCGGTCTCGTCGCTTGCCTCTGTGCTTATCGCGCAAATGCTGACCGCCGAAACGATTCAGCGTCTCATTGAGCGTGGCATCGAGCCACCTGTATTTGTCTCATACAACGTTCCAGGTGGCATCGAGCGTGGCGAACAATTGCTCAAGCGTTATCAAGGACGCGTGAGGTAGTACTGCTAGTTTTTGCTTTTACGACTTTTCCAGGACGTTCCACGCGCAAACGTGGATCAGCAATCTCGTCGATACCGAAGTTGATGAGCGAGAGGCCAGCACCAAGTACGGCGATACAGGCACCAGGGGGTACGAACCACCACCAGAGGCCGCCGCCCAGCGCGCCCGCTTGCTGTGCCCAGTAGAGTATGCTACCCCAGCTAGGAATGGTGCCGTCGCCGAGGCCGAGAAATTCTAGGGCAGCCCATGTGAGGACGACGTAGATTGTGGTGCTGACAAAGCCAGCTACGACGAGACCAATTTCGTTAGGGAAAATCTCGAAGAAGATGATACGCCATGTATATTCGCCGCCTGCACGCGCCGCCGCTACGAACTCACGGCTTCGCATCGACATCGTTTGCGAACGTAGCACACGCGCTTGCCACGCCCAGTTTGTGAATACAATGACCAGCGAAATCGTCAACGGACCACGTGGGAAATAGGCCGCGAGTACAATTGCTAGCGGAAGCGCGGGTAGCACAAGCGAAACGTTGGTGAAGAGCGTGAGCAGGTCATCAACGATGCCGCCAAAGTAGCCGCTTATCAGACCAACTACAATCGAGAGGATAGTAACGAGTATACCCGTACCCAGTCCCCAGAACACGCTGGTTCGTGTACCATAGACTAACTGACTGAAAATATCTTCGCCTACAACCGTTGTTCCCAACAGGTGTGCTGGCGAAGGTGGAGCAAGGAATAGGTGTGAAGTAGCGTTCGGGTTGATTGTCATGAAGAACGGTCCAATCAGACCGACTATGATAAAGAAACCGAGAATCGCGCTACCCGTTGCCATCTTGCGATTGACGGTCATAGATTTCCACGCAGTGCGTAATACGTCCACCACGCGTGCCGAGAATGGTTCGTTGGGAGCAATTGCGATAGGCGTAACGCTCAGAGTTCGTGGTCCTTCTTGCATGGTTTAGCCATTCCTTTCTACACGTACACGCGGGTCGAGAAAGACGTATAGCACGTCTGCCAGGAAGTTCGCACCCAGCACGGCGAGCGTAATAATGAGGAAGATGCTCTGCACCATCGCGTAATCTTGCTGGTTGACTGCTTGTAAGAGGGCGTATCCAATGCCTGGATAGGAAAACACCATCTCGGTGAGCAACTGCCCACCGACAATCGCGCCAATCGCAATGGCAAAGCCGGTGATATTTGGCAGTATCGCGTTACGTGCCGCGTACCTGAACATAATGCGTCCCTGTGAAAGTCCCTTTGCCTTTGCCATCAAGACATAATCCTCGGACAGCGTTGTGAGCATCGAGTTACGCATTGTAAGCATCCAGCCAGCCAATGAAGAGATGATCAGCGTCAAGGCAGGCAGAAAGGCATGTTGGATAACGCTACCAATATAGTCGAACGTCCAACCAGGATCAATATTCGCGGCGTCATAGCCACCCGACAAAGGAAACCAGCTTAGTAGATAGGCGAAGACATAGAGAGAAATCAGGGCGAGCCAGAAATAGGGGATAGCTGATAAAAAGTTCATTACAGGTGAGAGTATGGTATCAAGCAACGTACCGCGCTTCCATGCCGCGAGTATGCCAAGCAGACAACCAAGAGCGAAACTAAGGACAACAGCGACTCCACCAAGCATCACCGACCAACCGATATCTTGCCCGATAATTGAGAGAACGGGCGTGGGAAAATACTGAATTGAGTTTCCTAAATTGCCATGAAGCAAATTGCCGAGATACTTGAAATATTGCAACCATAAGGGATCGGGCGAATCCAGGCCGAACATTGCCGAAAGCGTCTGCTTCATCGCGGGAGTGACATAACCCTTTGTGGACATCTTGCCAACGATTGCTGCAACGGGATCGCCAGGAGCTAGACGCGGAATAAAAAAGTCTAGCGTAACGGCTATCCAGACGGCAAATACGTAGAATGAAATGCGACGCAGCATGTGACGCATACTCTGTCTCCTTCTGTCAATAAGATGTGTGTTCGCTGCCATTCCACAAACCTAGTTGTTGGATTGGAGCGGAAACACAAAGATAAGGTTTTAAAC
>CAXUHG010000050.1:28176-35062 GCA_964250805.1 uncultured Ktedonobacteraceae bacterium
TCAATACGTTGTGTTGTCTCGCCCTTACAACATCGTTGTTGTTTTTAGGGCCGCCAACACACATTGCTCGTTTTTACACGGGCTGTAGGTGCAAGATGACCTGTTCGTAGTCAGGTCCAGTATTTGGGCTACCGCTCGAATACGGGTTGTTTGCATCGGGCCAGCCGGTGAAGTTCTTGGTAGAATACTCGTCGTAGTCCGCACCTGTCCACAATGGGATGAAGGGCTGGTTGTCAACGAATACCTTTTCGATGCCTTGAATTGCTTGTTTCTGTACCGTTACGTCCGAGGTTGAGGCGTACTGATTCAGGTAATTATCGGTGCTGGAATCGTTCCATGCTACGAAGTTGAATTTGCCCTGTCCAATCTGGTTGCTGTTCAGGTATTGATTGTATAGGTAGTAGGGCGTTGGTCCACCAACCATGCCACAGAACTGCAACTGATAGTCGTACTTACCATTAGTACGCAGCGTATAGTAGTTGTCCTCACCAACAGTCACGTTTTTGATCTCGATGCCAACCGCTTTAGCTTGGTCGGCGATCAGTTTGGCGGCAGCATTCCAGTCAGAGTAGGAGTCAACGCTTCTCAACGTGAGAGATATCCGTTTACCATTCTTCTGATAGATACCGTCGCTACCCTTCGTATACCCTGCATCGGTCAGGTACTTTTCTGCTTTGGCGGTGTCGGCGGTTGATGGCAGATTAGAGTACTGTGGGTCTAACCAACTTTTTGCGGTAGGAAGAACGAGTCCAGTCATGCTGCCGGGAGGTTCAAGGCCAGCCGTTGCCTGAGCAGCGATGGCATTGCGGTCAATCGCCGTACTCAAAGCGAGGCGTACTGGCAAACCTGCTGTACCACCGATGATCGGGTCTTTCTGATTTGTGCAGATGGAATACAGGTTGATGGCATCCATGAAGAGGTGATTGTGTGTCGGGTCTTTCTGCACAAAGTCCTGTTGCAGCGTTGGCGAGAAATAGCCTGCCCAATCAACCTCACCCTTTGGCAATGCCAATTGGAGAGTTGAGTTATCTTTGTATTCTGGATAGCGAATCTGGTCAACCTTCACCTTATCAGCTTGCCAGTAGCTTGGATTTTTTGCATATACCGCGAGGTCTGTCTGATATTTGCTCAAGGTGAATGGTCCCGTGCCTACGGGCTTGTCGGTTAGATACTTAGTTGGGTCGCCAACCGAGGCGAAAACGTGCTTGGGAATGATATAGACGTGACCTGCAATATTTACCAGCACGGGTGGGTATGCTTTTTGGAACGTCATGACGACCGTATTGGCGTCCGGTGCAGTTACGTCTTTGAGGTAGCTCCATACACCACTGCCATCGGCTGCGGGATACTGCTTCATAAGGTTGAAGGTGAAGGCGACATCATCAGCACTAAAAGGCTTGCCGTCGTTCCACTTCACATTCTGGCGCGTGGTAAACGTGACTTGTGTGTTGTCGCTATTCCATTTGTAATCGGTAGCGAGCATAGGTGTGAATGAACCGTCATTGATATTCACAAAATCGAGTGTCTCATACACAAGACCCAGAATACCTGCGTTCGGATGCCCGTTGTACGGGTTAAAACCGGCTTGCGCGAAATCGTAGGACTGTGTGGCGATTTTTAGAACCGTTTGACCGCTCGAATTTTTGTTACCACTACTGCTACCACCACAGGCGGTGAGTAGAAGCGAGAAGAGAAGAATAAGACTAACTAGAATAGTCTTGCCGTTACTTTTTATCCCTGCCGAAGGGAATACGTTGGGAGTCATAGGGGGATCTCCTAACTTAGATGCATTGTTATGCCGCTAAAAATAGACAATCGACGAAGTGCCGCGAATAAGAGCGCGAAATCTCGAACTATACGGAAACGTCCTCTCCTTTCTTCCGTATCAGGTGAGATTGTTGCATCCCAATGTTTTGATGAAGTCGATGTAAGGAATGGTACATCGTTCTGGTCTGTTTGTCAAGACATCTATACCACTAGATAAGTTATTGGGGTAAAACTCCTGCGAAACGTTGCTGCCACTTCTCGTTTGCAAATGCGAGCTGACCGCAACAGAGTGTTGCTTGTAGTGTAAGCGAGGAATCGAAGATGAGTAGGTCAGCGTCATAGCCGGTACGCAATCTCCCCTTACGTTCCGCACACCCTGCCGATTGTGCGGGGTTGAGCGTTACCGTTTGTATTGCCTCTTGCAATGAAACATGCGTCATAGTGAGCATGTTGCGTAGCGCTTGATCCATCGTGAGGACGCTTCCTGCCAGCGTACCATCGGCGAGGCAGGCCGCGCCGTCAACTACATGTGCCTGTTGACCTGCGAACTCGAATGTTGCACCGTCGTCGTGTAGTCCAGCGATGGCTTGCGCGTCCGTGATAACGATGAGACGTTGCGTCCCCAGCATTCTTACGAGCATTTCTATCATCGCCGGATGCACATGCACACCATCAGCAATGATTTCGCCAAGTACCTGTGGTGCTTGTGCGATAGCAGGTATTGGTCCCGGTTCACGGTGCAACAGTGGGCGCATCGCATTGAAGCAGTGCGTGGCATGTGTGATGCCGTGTTCGATTGCCGCCTGTGCCTGCTCATAAGTTGCGTCCGTATGTCCAATGCTCACCGTTACATGCGCCGCCAGGAGTTGACTCAGCATCTGTTCGGCTCCTGGTAACTCTGGCGCGAGCGTGACCAGTCGCAAATAATTCTTTGTAAGTTCGAGTATATGCTGTGTCTCTTCCTCGTTCGGGAGTCGTAACCATTCTGGCGGATGGGCACCGCGTCGCTTCTTGCTGATATATGGTCCCTCAAGATGAATACCGAGTGGCTCTGCCGACCTTGCTTGTCGCTCCTCGATTGCCGCGACCGCTGTGCGTAGCTGTTGCTCTGGTAGCGCGGAATCCGCACCAACGACGGCTATCAAGAAAGACGTAACGCCCGTCGTAGGTATCCAGCGCGCGTAAGAGGCTATCTCCTCGACATGTTGTGTATGGAGATTGAAGCCACCGCCGCCATGCGTATGTACCTCGACGAAACCAGGAGTAATGATGGTATCCGAGGCGTCAATAATCTGCTGACCTCTGCTCTCGTTCGTTTCAATTCCTTGAATATGTGTTCCGTCAATCGTAACACTGCTCTCGGCTCGGTCCATAGTGGCATCTACCAGACGTGTACCGCGCAAAGTAAACTGCATCCTACACCTATTTCTCTTGTGAATAGCAACAACTTTTCTATGCTACAATATAGTGGTCTATACAATAGACCAAGTATACCACTAAGAACAAAAAATCGCTATAGCCATCTTTCTGAAAAAGAGACTTGACGTATTGCGCAAAGTATAGCATGATAGGACTGGTCTATACAATAAACCATTTTGCCTACAGGTA
Source organism: uncultured Ktedonobacteraceae bacterium (assembly GCA_964250805.1). GTDB lineage: Bacteria > Chloroflexota > Ktedonobacteria > Ktedonobacterales > Ktedonobacteraceae > JBBQVS01. Next base: position 31,552 of record CAXUHG010000050.1, read on the forward strand.
TTATCGTTGAGAAGCATGGAGTTGAGATGAGTACTATTTTCAGAAAAAGCCCGTTGCCGCGCTACTACCAACTAAAAGAGATTATGCGCGAGAAGATTCGGATTGGCGAATGGAAGCCCGGCGACCTCATTCCGTCCGAGCGCGAATTGGGCGAGTCGTATGGCATTAGCCGCATGACGGCTCGACAAGCGATTACGGAACTGGTGAATGAGGGACTATTCTACCGCGAGCAAGGAAAGGGAACCTTTGTAAGCCAGCACAAAATCACGCAACAACTCATTCATCTCACAGGCTTTACTGAGGATATCAAGGCGCGTGGGCAGCGTCCAGGCACACAGGTACTTTCGGCTGCTATGCGACCCGCCGACGAGAAAACGGCTGAACGCTTGCGGATCGAGCCTGGGCAGATGATTTACTGTCTGCAACGACTCCGCCTCGCGGATGGTGAGCCGCTTGCCATTGAACTCTCGCAACTCAATTTCCCCGGTTGTGAACGCTTGCTGGAAGAAGATTTTGCCCAAAATTCGTTGTACCGCACGCTCGAAGCGAAATATGGTATTGGGCTGGTCGAGGCGGAGCAAGAGCTAGAGGCAAGTTTAGCAGGAGAAGATGAGGCGCGTCTGCTGAATCTCGCAGTTGCCAGCCCAGTCCTACTAACACGTCGCACAACCTACACAGACCGTGATACGCCGTTTGAATATGCCAAATCTACCTATTGTGGTAGTAAATACACCTTCTACACCAGCATGAAGCGTGAGCAGTTGATCTCGTAAGTGCGATAGGGAGCGACAGGGAGACCGCAAGGGTCTCCCCTACATGTCCTTCATCCCTACGTGTAGGGGAGACCCTTGCGGTTTCCCAGCCTCCACGCAACCTTAGGGGAGAAAAATCTATCATGTCAGACGACTCATATTATCTTGGCGTCGATGGCGGCGGCAGTAAAACGCTTGCGGTCATCGTCGATGCACAGGGGCGAGAACGAGGGCGTGGTCATGCTGGGAGTGCGAATTCTACTGGAGTTGGGCTAGAGCAAGCTCTACAGAACATTTCCACTGCTGTTCAACAAGCCGCTAGTGAAGTTCCTTGCTCTCTACCGCTCACAAAGGCATGGTTAGGACTCGCGGGCATTGATCGTCCCACTGATGCGACGCTACTTGGTTCGCACCTACGCGAACTTGCCGCCTTCGTCCTTGTGACGAATGACGCAGAATTGCTTTTGAGCGCGTTGGGAAAACAGGCAGGTATTGTACTCATCGTTGGCACCGGCTCGATAGCTTTAGCACGCGATCAAGAAGGTAATGTCTCAAGAGTTGGCGGTTGGGGGCACATTCTTGGCGACGAGGGGAGCGGCTACGACATTGGACGCCGAGGTTTACAGGCAGCGGTTAGAGCGGCAGATGGGCGCGGTCAAGCTACTCAGTTGCTCGATCTCATCCTACGTGACTGGCAGTTACGCACGGCAGAAGACCTTATCGACGCTGTGTACACCGTCGATAACAAGGCAAAAATTGCTCAAGCTGCTATATACGTGATACATGCAGCACGGCAAGGTGACGCAGTTGCCCTTGAGATTGTCGAGCAAGCGGCAGACGAACTTGCGTTACTCGTGCAAACGGTATCGCCCTCTCTGTCGCAACTTCCTATCGCGCTTGGCGGTGGCTTATTGCTACATGACGGCTTCTTACGCGAACATATCCTTCATCGTATTCAACAGAAGCAAGACATTGGTCCCGTTATACGTGTCGAACATCCCGCGTTCAGTGCCGCTTGTGCAGCAATAACGCTTTAGTCGAGGAAGGAAAAGAGAGATGCAAAGTGCTACCATGCAGAGCACTACTATGACGCTCGAAGAGCAAATCGGACAAGTGCTAGCGATTGGCTTTTTCGATCTGATGCCGACGCAAGAGACTATCGACCTGATTCAAAAATACCATATCGGCAATATCATTTTCTTTAAGCGCAACATTCGAGATGTACGACAGGTAGCCGAACTTACACAGTATCTACAGCGACTTGCACGCGAAGCTGGACATCGCCAGCCGCTCTTGATTATGACCGACCAGGAAAACGGCATGGTAAGTCGCTTCGAGCAGAATGCCACTATTTTCCCCGGCAACATGGCTCTCGGCGCGATTGGCTCGACACAGGTTGCCTACGAGGTCGCACTTGCAACGGGTCGTGAACTGCAAGCACTCGGTATCAACATGAATCTCGCCCCCGATGTCGATGTCAATAACAATCCGGCGAATCCCGTCATCGGTGTACGCTCCTTTGGTGAAGACCCTGAGTTAGTTGCGCGTCTCGGCTCCGCGATGGTCGAGGGCTATTCCGAGGCAGGTATCGTCACGACGCTCAAACATTTCCCAGGACATGGTGATACCGCCGTTGACTCGCATCTCTCCCTGCCAACCGTTCCATATCCAATAGAGCGGCTCGACGCGCTAGAACTGATTCCGTTCAAACGGGCTATCGCTGCGGGTGCCGATGCTATCATGACCGCGCACATGTACCTACCACAACTCATGCAGCGCGAGGTGCTACCAGCCACGATTTCCTACGAAATTGTGACACAATTATTGCGCGAGCGACTGGGTTTTGCAGGAGTGATTATCTCTGATTGTCTGGAGATGCGTGCGGTCTCCGATATCGTTGGTGTGGGGCCAGGGACGGTCAAGGCGTTGCAGGCTGGAGTCGATCTCGTCTTAATCTCTCATTATATCGCTTCACAAAGAAGCGGTATCGACGCCATCCATGCCGCCCTTCAAGATGGCACGCTTTCTACCGAGAGAATTCAGCAAGCAGCCGAGCGCGTCCTACAACTCAAGGCACGCACACTTTCCTGGGATGCTCCATCGAACAATAGCCTTACCATTGTTGGTAGCGAGGCACATCAACGTCTACGCGACGATGCCTATGCCCGTTCCACAACGCTCGTGCGCGATAACAACAAACTCCTACCCTTGCGTTTGCAAGCGCAACAACAGCTCCTACTCCTCTTCCTACAGCCCTCAAGTTTCAGTGGTGCCGTTGATTTAAATTTCTCTGGTGATGCCCTCATAGAGCTTATTCAGCAGCATCACACGCATATAAACACGTTGACGATGACGGCACAATCAGCACAAAACGATGTCACCAAACTGCAGCAAGCGGTTGACAATGCCGACCTCGTGATTGTTGTTACGGCGAACGCAAACCAGGACACCTATCAAGGTTCCATCGTGCAGCAAATTCTTGCGACAGGCAAACCCGTTATCGGCATCGCCGCCTACAACCCCTACGACCTGCTAGCCTTCCCACAACTCGGCACCTATCTCGTCACCTACGAATACACACAACCCGCGTTTGCCGCCGCCGCTCGCGTCCTGTTCGGAGAAATTCAGCCACAAGGACGCTTACCCGTAAGCATTCCAGGGCTGTATGCGGTGGGTTCAGCAGCGACGATAAGCGATTGATCGTCGTAATATTGGCTGTATAAGGTGTGAGGGAGCCAGGGCGCCCGCAAGGGGAACGC
>CAXUHG010000051.1:0-31978 GCA_964250805.1 uncultured Ktedonobacteraceae bacterium
ACTATCCAACACCCTCGGAAACCAAAACAGTAGTAACACCTAGTATAGTAGGTCTATAACGAACTGATATTCTCACTAAGAACTCAACAACTAATTGCCACTCTCCTGAGCGTGCTACTTCCAGTAATTTCCCCTGTGCATTGTGCGCGACTACAGATTGCCACTGCTCACGATCCAATTGCCCTAATATCACAGTCTCCTCTTCCGCCTCTTCAACTAATTCGATGTCTGATTTTTCTTCTGCACTCTGCAAGAGTAGGGCACGGAGTCCACTAGACCATACGAGTTGATGTTTGCCTTTGAACCATTGGGCGTACTCTCTAAATATCGGTTTTAGGTCGTTGTGTCCCTGAGAAATATACCAGAGCATTGCAAATGGTGTGAGATGTTCGTCGCTGCGCCCGCGTTTCAAGTGTCCTTTCGTCATCTCAGTTGCGGCACTCCACGGTGCTTTTGCTGGCTCACGTCCAAATTTTACTACGTAATCTGCCACTGCTCCATAGGTTCTGTCAAGCTTGAAACCATGCTCGTTCATGCTCAAGCCTTCATGTTCGGCACTGGCTCGCCACTGCTCACGAGTTGCTTGTGCGTATGCCTCGGCATCAATCTCTTTCTCGAAAAATACCAGTTCATGGCAATGAGGATGCCAGCCGTTTTGTTCTGACCATGTAACCTCGCGTACACTTACCGTTCCCATTACGCCAAATTGTTTACGTAGTGCTTGTGCTTTACGTCCCTGCTTTGCTCTTTTCCTGGCGGCTAAAAAAGATTGTAGCAATGTTGACAGACTATCATAACGCTTATGCGAGATTGTATAGGTCGCCAGATAGACGGCACCACCATTGTCTATGCATGCTTTGATTGCCTGCTCTAGCTCAACACGCCGCCGCTCGGAAATTTTCGCTGCACAGATTGGGCAAACCCAGACCGAGCCACACGCCATCAAGCCACCATAATGCGCTGATTGATGATGGGGATTGTATAAAATGTCTACTGTGCTTGCCTTGGTGCGACGCATACAAAACGCGACACGCTCATCTGGCAACAACTTTTGTGCTTCTCGCAACAGCTCCCAACGTGTTAGGTGTGTATACGAGTTCGAGGATTGAGTATGAAACGTAGGAGAATGTTTGTCATCTATTGTTTGTGGCGTACCTTGACTGCTAACAGCAGTATTTGAAGACATACATAGATATGGAGATTGCACTACAACGACTCTTTCTATCCGCTTCTATTCGGAATATGTAGAATATTCTATAGATAGAGACGAATTAGCGTATCTTCAATAACGATGAGTTCGGAGGTGATGGTTTGAACAAAAAAAGTCTTTGCTTGACGCCCAGATAGAAAAGGCTATATTCTGTAAGAAAAAAGAATTACAGGAGAACAAATATATATGGCGAACGCGAAATTGCTCTCGAAGTTGCGCTCTGCTAGTAGAATATGTAAAATTAGTGCTGTCATTATCGGTGTTATTGGCTTTATTGCAACCGCGCTTTATGTGTCTTCAATTATTCCAACGCTCAGGCAATTTCAGCAAGGGCAAACCTCCTTTGAGTATCTCAGCCTACTGCTCCCATTGTTTCTCTTTGTTGTTCCCACGGTTTTCTCCGTTGTCGTTCTCTACGCTATTGCAGTCATCATGGATTTTATGGGCGCAGAGGGAAAGCCAGAGCCGAAGCAGCAAGTGCGCGAGGAAGAGAATGAGCTAGATGATAACGAGGTATTGGAAATTGTGCCGCTCCCAGCGGATATGCGATAGACGTTTGTATCTTTCGCGAATATCCTCCGTATAATAAATAAGCGTCAAAAATAGGAAGAAAGAGGTTTTGGCTTAATGAGTGTAATTGCATTTATCGCTATGAGAACGGACATTATTGATCAGACGCTTTTCATTACAGGTATGACTCTAGCTAGTGTCGTTATCATTGGTTGTATTTTTTGGATTGTTTATGATTTAAGAAGATTTTATCATGAACGCTCTCAAGGAAAACAAAGTGTCTGGTATAAACGTCCATTGATCCTTTTTTGGGAAGCACTTTTTTTGTTTTCTTTGACAAACATAGTCAATGAGCTGAGGCTGGGGAAAGTTATTTCTGCAACCCCTCTTTTCTATGTATTTGTCTTTACACTTCCACTTATAGGAATAATGCTACTTGCCTACAGCTTTGTGCTAAATGCACGAAAAAGAAAGCTGTAGGTGCCATAATTCATACTTTTGACGCTAACCCAACATTCCTCAAAAGTTTTTGTGTGTTTTCGATTGCAAGAGCGAGGGATGGTTTAGCCTGTCGTAACGCTAACGTCACGATATCATTTTCTCCGTAGCGCGAAAATACCTCCTCTATACGCTCTTCAAATGAGACACGGACTCCTGTCGGTCCCGCTGTCAAATCGCAGTAGATAAGCGCGTCTGCTACAGGAGATTGCTCGCGTGGAAATTGCTCAAGTTTGTCCATCACGCCTCGTAGCTGTGCCTCGAATTGTGCCTCTGAGTGATAGGCGACAAGCGAGGCGAGGCGTTCGTAGCCATGCGCTTTAAGGTAGTATGCACCGTCAAGTGGATGAAAGCCTGTCTCTTTGAGTGAAGGGGCATAGCCAATATCGTGAGTATAGGTGGCTGCTAGTAGGTAAGCGCGTTCAGTCTCGTCAAAAACCTGTCCCACATAGCGTGCATTCGCAACCACGCGTTGTACGTGTAGCCAACGATTCCCAAGTGGTGGCAGGAGCGAGGTCGCAAGCTTTTCTGTCCAATCCACCATTGTATTGGGGCTATCTTGAGACGACATCTAAACCTCTATCTCTGGCTGAACAAATCTTGCAACGCCAACACCTTTGGCTCATTGCCCCACAAAACCTGCATTTCCTTGTAGGTATCACAGGTTTCGATGTACCGCTGTCCGTGTCCTATCGCCAACGCCGCCTTGCCCGCGTTCTCCAGATAGACACAACTCTTCTCCAAATCCTTCTGCCTGATAGCTGCTGAGGCGGCATAATTCACGAACTCGATTCGATGCCATTCAGGAACCTTCGGTGTCTTCTCTAATGTTCCAACTTGCGTGAATGACTTCCATGCTACATCAGGCTGGTTAATATGCTTATAGACTAGCCCACTCCAAAGCATAAGATCGTTACGATTGAACAAAGTATACAAGTTAACGAACGCCTCTTCATTGATGTAAGAGAACGTTTCATGTGCTTTGTTGATGAAGTGCAATGCCTCTTTTTGCTCAAAACAATAGGAGTGTGCAGCAGCTAATCCAGCATAAACACGACTAAGATGCAGTGGAGAGGCATTGTTGCTTATTGAGAGTGCTTTTTGATACGTCTGAAGCGTCTTCCGCCAACGACCTTCATAATCAAATTTTACCGCAAGCCGCGCAAGAGCCGCCACTTGAATTTCTGAATTATTAGCACTCTGCCCATATTTATAAGCTTCGTTGCAGTAGGATTCCATTGTATCCAATGATCGCTGATGACTTACGATATATGTCATAAGAAGATATGCTTGAGCAGCGAAAGAAGATGCATCACTTTGATATTTGGAAGGGTATTCGGCTAACTTGACCAAACTTGGAAGGTATTGCAACAGGATGTGTTTGACCGTTTGTACTTCGCCACCATTATATAATTCTCGACATGCCGATAAACTTGCGGCGCATGACGCTAAAATCTCTTCGTGTGGAAGACGTTTGATATCGCTTGTAGTCGTTAAGCCAAGTAGTCCAATGGGTAATTTGGCGATGACGTTGAGTGCTTGACGACGCGAAACGTGGACATTGGGGTTGTGCTGTGGCTGTAGCATCGTGTCGAATCTCCCAATCTCTTTTAGGCAAACAGAAATGAGACTTAGCTAAAAAATGCAATTTACCCTTGCGTTGGTACTTCCCAATGTCCTAGCGGTCCGTCTAGGGCTTCTCGTATATCACCGCTTATACGTGAAAGCTCCCGCGACTTCTGTTCAAGAAAATGCTGTACCCCATAGACACGTTCTAAGCATCGAATGTTCCCATAAGCTCTGCATAACTGCCCTGCCTCAACCGCCAATTCCCCGCCTACACGGTATTCTCCACCGCGTACAAGCGTCACGGTCTTTGTGGTCATGAGGAGGATTTTCCAGCGCATAGTAGGGGGAAGTGCTTCCTCAGCCTGATCCAAGAAATCTAATGACTTTTGCATCTGGCCTAATGTCCCATAGCTTCGCGCATACTCTTCTAAAACAGTTCCCAGACAGTAAAGACCAGCAGTACTACTTTTTTCCGGTTCAATGTCACTTACAAGATTTCCAGCCTCTTCCAATGCCTGTTCAAATCCTTCAATGTTTCTATTTTGAACATACGCACGCCCTAATAGTTGTATACCGTTTCCTTGTGCTGCTACATCAGCTAAGGGTGTTGTGTCTCGTGCCGCTTCTAGGTATGTAATCGCCTTTGTTATATCTCCTTCTCTACGGAGCATATCACCATGATAGGTGAGGGCAAGATTCAGAAGTGTATCATCATGGATAACACGGGCTATGCTCTCCATCTGTTCAAAGTTCTCTATTGCTTTGTACACTTCAGTAGTATGGATATTTAATGAGGTAACATACCCTGTGACATGATGGGCACGCGCAAGCCTTGTTAAGAGTTCATGGTCTTCTTTTGTAATCTGAACTCTCAAGTCTCGTATTAGCTTTTCACCAGCAATACGTGCTTCATAGTTACGAGCCTTTCCAACAAGCGACCAAACATGAGCAAGGGCTTGATCTGCTTGATCGAGCGTCTGTGGCACATAATAAGATGATGCTATGCCTAGACGTTCAGGCTCAATTCCTAGCAAACCAGCAATACGTTTTAACTCGCTAGCATCGTTTAAGATATCCTCGCCATTTTTATAACGACGCAAGGTGCGCTCTCCCATGCCTAGCATCTCAGCTAAGTCTTCTTGTCTCATATGATGCGTCTTTAGGTACTCTGTAAGTGCCTGAGAGAGTGGTGTGGCATGACGGTTTTTTGATTCTTTTGGCGGCATAATTTGGCCTCTGGATATTCACTCTTTTACCACAAAAGCGGCAAAAATTTGGCCTTCCCTTTTCTAAGAAATTCATCGACAATAGCGCAAGAGTATTATAGTTTCTTGTGCTGAATTTGACAAGCAGGTACAAGATATAGAAAAGCTCTACTGTTTGTAATTTCACATCTTTTCATAAAAGGTGCGAAGAAAAGAGAAAACAAGATGTCGATACCGACTCGCCTGTTAATGTCGATTAGACGCTATTTCGTAGGGACCACGTTTACGGCGTCCGAGAGCGTGATTTATCACACGAGATCATGCGTGAAAATGATTTGTAAAAGGGGTTCGCAAGGATTTCGCTCAATGAATTGAGTAGCGGACGCGATAAATCTGGTCCCTACGAAATACCTTAGATGGGTAGACTACGAAATTTGGAAAGGACAACTACCATGAGCGAATCAGAATGTAACAGCGAGGTCGCACGTTTGCGGCGACAAATTGATCTGGAGATTGAGGCGGCACAACGCGGCATGAACGGCTACGCTATTACCGCGCAGCACGCCTTTATCGACGCACGCTTGCGCCGTGCGTGGGATCATAAAGAGGCTCTTGTGGCGGAGGTTGGTGAGACTGAGGCAACTCGGATTCTGGTCGATGCCTACATAAAGATTGTTGGCTAGGTCCGTAGAGAAAGGTATCCACTGTGAAACATATGTTTGAAGACCCTAAAGAGGATGCTTCCAATTCTGTTTCCTCTACATCACTACTTGCATTTTGGCTGAGCCTTCATACCTTCCTCACATCGTTCGCGCCCATGCGCCCCGCCGATTATGTGCCACTTGATAATGTAGAGCATATGCTAGATGTCGCGTGTGGTCCCGGCAGTTGGGTTCTCGATATGGCGTACAAACACCACGATATCAACTTCTTTGGTATTGACCGCGACCCCGCTATGATACGCTATGCTCGTAGTAATGCCTCGATATCGGATAGAAATGATATTCTGTTTGCCGTTGGAAATATGCATGCTCTCTCTCCACGCCTGGACGCCTGTTTTAATGTTGTCCACGCCCGTTTCGTGAAAGAGGCTACCGCGATGCGTCAATGGCCTACGTTGCTGAAAGGCTTGCTACATCTCTGTCGTCCTGATGGCTATGTTATTTTGACCGAGTGCAACTATCCCGTTACATCTAGTACAGCATGTCAGCACCTATTTGACCTGCTACAACAAGCTATTGTCGAAATTGGCGGTACTCCAATTCTCCCTACAGGTATCGAGGCGTTAGCGCGTAACAGTGGTTGGCGCGAGGTGAGATCGTCAGTAACATCTCTCGCTCTATCGGCGCAAACGCCAGCATATGCCGCCCTCCTAGCGCAGCTTGAGCCACTGCTCTCTCTCGCTGAACAATTCCTGCTACGAATATGTAGCAAGGCAGCATTTGCACGTCTCAAGCGTACAGTCATCGCCGAGCTATACGACGAAACCTTTTCCGCTATTTGGTCGCTCACTACGCTCGTTGGTCGCAGAGAAGATGCGTTGGATGTTGATAATGTGGGTTAACGAAATAATCGTCGTCTGTAGGGGCCATAATTCATTACGCCCTCGTGCTCGTCGATCCCGTTTACCATCTATTGAACACGTTCCTCAACCCTCGTCCATAAGGTGCATTGCTCACAGGCGTAATGAATTATGGCCCCTACGGGATTTTCGCGTATGTCAGGCGAGATGCTCGCCAAAAAACGTCAACACTCGGCTCCACGAATCCTGAGCGGCCTCGGCGTTGTAGGTTCGGCCTGTATCGTTGAAAAAGGAGTGTTGCGTATTAGGGTAGATTTTGATGTCGTGGACGATGTTATCTTTGCTGAGTTCAACATCCAGCTTGTGCCCTGCCTCCGTCGTGAAATCTTTGTCAGGATAGGAGCCGACGACGGGGCAGGAACGCTTGACCGCCTCCAATGGGCGTGGATTGGCACCATAATAGGGCGCGATAGCCTGTAAACGATTGTCGGTACATGCCCATGCGATAGCAAGACCACCACCCATACAATAACCAACTGCACCGACTCGCGCAGCGTCTACCCCAGACTGTGTACCTAAGTAGGTCAAGGCACTCTTCAATTCGCGCACGCTGCCGTTTTCAAGCGGACTGAACAGTTGACTACGTATAACGTTGAAGATGCAGACTGCGCGGTTGCGTTCTCCAAAAAGGTCAATTGCCAGAGCGACATAGCCCTCGTTGGCGAAGCGTTCGGTTATATTCTTGATATTATCATTGAGGCCGAATATTTCGTGAATGACCAGAACTGCTGGAAATGGTCCATCGCCTTCGGGACGTGCGAGGTAAGCAGGTCGCTGCTCCGTACCAAAGGGGAACCTGACCGTCTGTGCTTGTGTCATGCGTAACTCCTCCGAAAAAACAAAATAAGGAACATAGGATTTTCCTTACGGAATGAATGATACGTAGGGAAATAGCATTTGTCAAATCGCCTTTAGAAGCCAAAGTATGGTATACTTATAGATATGATTACACCAGAGCAACCATCTCAAACAACAAATGAAAAGCACGATTGCCATGCTGCTATGAGCGAGACCATGAGTCGCACTCTGCAATTGATCGGGGATACCTGGACATTGATGATTGTCTATAACTTGATGAGTGGCACGCGACGCTTTGGCGAACTCCTGGATGCCTTGGGCAATGTTAGTCCCAAGACGCTCTCGCAACGCCTCAAGATGCTTGAGGCGGTCAAATTCGTTGAGCGTAAAGCCTACGCCGAAATCCCCCCCCGCGTCGAATACCAGCTTACCGAAAAAGGGTACGCTCTCATTGATATCGTCAAGGCCATGCAAGAGTTTGGAGAACGCTACCTCGCCGACACTGAGCCACCCGAAGCTCCTTGCCATTGATAGACTGGACGTGTCTCAATGCTGCCAAACATCTGCTCGTAGTGTGCCATGCTGAAGAGTTTGAGGAGTATTTGAAGCGTTATAGATTGTCACCGTCACCGTATTTGGACTCGTTACTGCTCCAGAGATGAGCATACCTCCTGGTAAAGCAACCGAAAAGCCCACTGCTACCGTATCTCCCACTACCGCACCTGTTACCATCACTGTTGTATTGGCTTGACTACTGGGTGAAATCATGCCAGGAGACCAGGATGTAGTGCCAGAGAGGTGCTTTGTGATCCACGCTCCACCATTCCAACGAAATTGACCATTGTCCTGTACCTCTAAAAGACCTGCATTGAAGGCGGTATTGAGAATCTGAAAGACTCCATTGGCATTTCTCAGCCACTTCTGTTGACCAGGATTTCTAATATCGTCGATACCGATTGTGGTGGAGGCTCCTCCCATGCTGTCTGTTTCAAATACTACCGGACCGCGCTGCATCATAAAGTCAGCACGTTTATAAAGGTTGACGAGAGTATCGGTCAAGGGTGCTGGACCAAATACTTGATATTGGTCTAAAAAGAAATTGGCACCACTACTCCCAATATGCATATGTGCCACAGGAGAACCGTCAAAGTCTATATTATCCATTAGGACTCCATGTACAGCATCGTTAATTGCAAGATTGTAGCCTTTTTCGCTTTGGTTGATGAAGTAGCCGCCGTCGATTTCTAGCAAATAACCGTTGCCATCCATCAGAAATATGCTGGAGTCTGTAGACCCAGCGGCCCAGACACGCGAGAAACGGCAATGAGCAACATTATGAAGGTGAACGGCTGTTGTACGATAGTTGTCAGCAACGGCATTTATTAACACATGAAAGACGGAACTTGTAGAGGAGTTGAGCGACTCAATCTTTATGCCACCAACGCCTCTTGTATTATATAGTGATCGAAAGTTGGTCAGATACATACCGCCTGTATCGGTGTTATTTGTGCGAGTGTAGTGATATCCATATCCACCATTGTTACGGCACGTCACGTCGTATATCTCTATTTCGGTGCCCGCTGGATCATCACCATTGACATAAATCCCATCGCCGCTTAAATCGTTAATCACGAGGTTGAACAACTTTGCATCAAAATTGCCAGCTATTGCGATTCCGTTTGCGCCTCCGTGAATGCTACCGTCGATTCTGAGATTTCCCAGATGACAGCGTACACAACCACTATACACAAATCCTCTACTATTGCTTGCGGTAGGAGCAATAACGCTAGCCGTTCCACTGCCCATGATGGAGAGATCGCTGCGATTCTTCAAATTTATAGCCGACACATTATAGATGCCCGAAGGTATATAGAGAAGGCCACCAGCGGCAGGAATAGCGTTGATGGCTCTGGCAAATGCCTGTGTATCATCCGCACGCCCATCTCCCGCCGCTCCATAATCTTTGACGTTGTACGCGGATTGAACGCCCTTGAGCGTTCCGTTATCATTATGTCCAACCTGTAAAAAATCATTGAGTATCGTTCCCCAGTGTCCGTCGTCTTTGCCAGGGACTGGTAATCTTGCCATGCTATTCTGCTCTTTCTATCTACCATACGTTCCCGACCCATAAGCTTTTGAACCAAACCCCGTTTTAGCTATCGGATCAAGTGGTTTCGCTTTTGGCTGACCGGACTGAAAATTGTGAATGAGAATTGCAACAACATCTGTAACAGCCGCGAGAGATAGACCAAGCGCGAAAAGAAATTGCCTTCTACTCATTTTTTTCAGCGTCGGAGTCTGCAATTGGGGTTGTTTTATCATATTTTCCTCGCACGGCGTAATTGCAATTTCGCTAAAATATCCATCTGAAATTTATTTTATCTCTCTATATCCAGTGTACAGAATATACCTAAACAACGCCTATTCTATACGTATTCATGTAGCTGTCAAGTGCAAAACGGATGTTGATAGGTTGAGGACAACGGATGCCCACAAGGGGCGAATCCCTACTATACTGCACGCGCGTAGCGCGTGCAGTATAGTAGGGTGCGACTCTTGTGGTCGCCCATCCGTTCCCACCACATTGCCTGTTCGTTCTTAATTATGCTACTACTGTTCGTGCCTTATCTTTCCGATAAACCAGGAACCATACTCCCAGTAGTCCCAATGTGAGTGCTACATTAGAGATAAGGACAGCCTCAACTACCTGGGCAATGGTTGTGTGATACCAGACAATGAGCATAACCTGCAATGCACATGCCAGGAAGATAATTCCTACAAAGAGACGATTGCTAATGGCGAGGAAATACATTGCTAAAACCTGCGCAAAGGCCAGTATCAGCATTGCTAATCCATAGAGAGGTAATAATCCAGCAATCGACAGAAAAGCCTGTCCAAACAGGAGTTTTGTGATTGGCGCAGGGGCTAGGCAAAAGGCTCCCTCGACTACAATCGAAAGTACAAGCACGCTGAGTAAGGCTTGAACGACAACGGATGTATGCGACTCTCTCCGCTCATGGAGTGCCACGACTCTAGGAAACATAATGATAGCAACACTATTGGTGAGAAATAAGCCAGTTCTACCCATCGTCGCTAATGCCGCATATAGCCCCGCATCCGAAGCACTTAGAAAATGCTTTGCCAGAACGGTGTCGATACTGTAGAGAGCAACGATGCCGGTAGCTGCAACCGCAGTCAGAATAGAATAGAACCAGAGTGAGTGCAACGAACCTACACGAGTGCGCGGTCCTTGTAGAACTTTTCGTAGTGGGAAAAAGCTGAAGAGATAGGTCAGTATCGCACTTAACACGATACCAATTATTGCTCCGTTGACGCCGAGGCCGACAAATACAAGGCTAACCGCCAGTATCATGCGTAAAAAGGCTGTGAGCAGTGCGAGAACAGCATACCAACCGAAGAGTTGTAGTCCTTGCAACACTCCTTGATTAAGTGGAGCCGAGAACGAAATGATAAAGATCACGCTAAGAAATATCACTTCTTGCGGTGAATCAAAATGAAAGAAAAATGTGATACGACCACTGAGAGCAACAAAAATTGCAGTTGTCATAACGCCAGCGACGAGCAAAATTCCAGTCAGACGCCGTATGAAATCGTTGAGTTGAGCAGCATATTCGACCGTAGCCAGAGAAGACGCATACTTCGCTGCAACGGTTGCAATGATTTGTGTTGGCGTGTTAAGAACGAGCGTCAGCGAAATGAATGTTGCGACTTGCCCATACTCCTGAATACTCATTACATGACCAAGAAATGGATGTAAAAGATAGGAAAAGGCTCCTGCAAGAATATTTGTAACAAGCAATAACATATTGTGTCGCAGATAACGGTTCGTAAGAAACTGCTCGTAGAGCCGCCTCAAAGTCACCATAAGATTCAATGAAGTTCCCGAAAGTGCTATAGGGTACTTTTTCATAAAAAAAGTAGTATCCTTTCTATGTTGGAAAGCACAGCAATAATGCATGTGTTTTTATATGTTTATGAAGTAAATATCAGGAATGGACAGCATAAAAAGCATGCTCGTGTATGTTCTCAAGTTCAGCGTATACTTTGAGTGTTTTGCGTGCCACCTGCTCCCATGTAAATGGAATAACACGTTCTTGACCACATTGAACCAGTGAAGCCAGGAGTGCATTATCGCTTAAAACTGTCTTCAATATATTTGCTAGTTGCTGAAAATCATGAGCATCGAATGTAAGTGCTGCATGCCCAACCGCTTCGACTACTGCTGTATTTCTTGAGGTAAGCACGGGAGTACCGCATGCCATTGCTTCCAGAGGAGGTAGCCCGAAGCCCTCCACCAGCGATGGGAAGACGAATACTCTTGCAAGGCTATAGACTGTGGGAAGGTCCTCTTCTCGAATCATGCCAATGCGCTTCACTCTTGTTGAGATATCATGAGCATCTATAAGCATGCCT
Organism: uncultured Ktedonobacteraceae bacterium; assembly: GCA_964250805.1. Classification (GTDB taxonomy): domain Bacteria; phylum Chloroflexota; class Ktedonobacteria; order Ktedonobacterales; family Ktedonobacteraceae; genus JBBQVS01. The sequence goes on from CAXUHG010000051.1 coordinate 11,807, forward strand.
ACGGTATCGGGAAAACGTGCATCACGCTCGCCTCCAACCACGAGCGTTCCTGCAAGCGTGGGATCAAGCAGGGCAAAAGCTTTGACCAACACCTCTACATTTTTGTGTGGTCTACCCGCGCCTACCGTAAGGATAAAGTTTTCGGGAAGGCCATAACGTTTCCTCACTGCGGCTACGCGTTCGGGGTCGCTTTCGCGTCGGAATGTTGGATCGATAGCATTGCCAATAACGGAAACATTCTTCCTGGCATAATATGTCAAAATATCATGAGCCGTAGCTTCTGAAACCGTAAGTATACGGCTAGCATGCTTCACACACAGGCGCGTCACAGGCTGATAGAATTGTTGTAAAAAGCTCCGCGGTCTATACTCTGGATACTGCTCGAAGATGAGGTCGTGTACAGTGATGACTGACTTGACGTGTGCCAATAAGGGCAGGACAACATACGGCGAATGAAAGATATCAGCCTCTGCACGCGCAAGCAAACGAGGCCAGATAATTTGTTCTTTTGACGAATAGAGAGGTAGGTGTATTGGCTGTACATCGACGTTGGCTCGCTCCCTCAGTCTATCCATTGGAAAGCGCGAGTTAGGATAGTCTGGATTGTAAAAGACAAGGTAGCGTCGGTGAGCATCAAGCCGAGTCAACGCATCGAGTAAGTTGTACGCGTGTCGTCCTATACCATGATAGCGGTCATTGATGTAGCGACCGTCGAAGGCAACGACGTTTGTTTTTGCATCTTTCACGCGACATCTTCCTCTCTAGTAGCACTGTATGAAGTTGTAAGAAATCGGAATGGGGTAGCGGATTCAAACTGGACAAGGAGAGAATGCGCTCTTCCTTGCCCACTCTGTCCCTCTAGTGATGAGTTCAACTCGTATACCCCGATTTTCCAGAAACTCGTGTCACTTTGTTCAAAAAGTGGATGACAGTGTTGCATTACCCAGTTATAGACCTCTGGATTCATGTCATCATATCCTCCTATGGCGTCTTTGGAACTCATGATAAAGTAGCGTGCATGGTTGTCCTCCAATGAACGAGTATTCCGATCACGCAAAATGGTGTATGAGGAGGGTAGGTAGTAGACAGGCACATCATCACTAGATTCGATACTTGCATCAGCAGGAATGTGTGCTTCTACATATTGAATGACATGGACATAAGCATTATCAGACTGAACGACATAGGTGTTTGTCCACATGAAACTGTTATAGAGAAGTATGATCGCGAAAATCGCAAAAATAGGTCTCCATAGTATTCGATATGTAGGCAGTGGTGGGAAATTTAGCTGTCTACGCTCAAAAAACGGCACTTTCTTTACGGATGGCGAACGAACCTTGTCAACGAGCAATGCCAGTGTGTAGCCCGATATGATGATCGATGGCACAATGAGATAATAGAAGTATTGATCGCTTACTCTTCCGAGGAGCAAACCAAAGACAAAGCTAAAAGTTCCCCTTACTACTAGATAGCGTGCGGCTGTCTGACGCCGATAGCAGAGGCCAAGCACAATCATGAATATCGCGGCGAAAACAATCAGCAAGTAGCTAGTTCCATATTGACCAAAGCGATTCCAGAGACTATTCAACAGGTAATCTTTTGCGTCGGGCGCAAGCGTTATGGTGGAAACCGGAGGTGGTGGCTGCCGATCCACAAGCGCGGCAGGAATGCGAGCAAGATTAAAAATTTTGTAAGATAGGTATGCGCTCCATTGTCCGTACAGTGCTATTCCCAACGGATAGAGAAGATAGAGAACAACGGTGATAGTTGCGACCCATACAATATCGCGTAGCTGGCTACGTCGAAACACTAAGACATAGAGCGTTAAAGTCAACAGTTCGAGAACCATAGGCTCTTTTGTTAATAATGCCACGCCAAAGGCAACACCAGCCCCAACACGTTGCCTCGTCGTAAGACGGGGACGATAGGTGAAAAAGATATATAGACCCAGCAGAACACATAACATCGCTAATGTTTCAAGCATATTACGGCGATTGATGCGTTGTACATATGGGTCCAGAAGAAAGAGTACAGCCATGAACAAACCGGCCTTACAGCTATGGAGCTTACGTCCAAACAGCACAAGTAAGGCGGCGGTGCAGGCGGAAAAGAAGATGTTTAAGTATCGTATTAGAAGGACGGCGGAGAGCAAATTTGTATTTGTCAGTCCGGCAAGCTTGATATAGACCGCTTCGACTAGCATATAAACAGGCGGATGCCACAGAAAGATACTGTTGTCTACCGTAATACCCAGCCCTTTTACGATACTCTTCCCGACCAGCAGATACACAGCTTCATCCGAAAAGATATCGGGTGCGGAACTCAAGTGATAACCCTGAACGAGAAATGTTACCAGACCTACAGCGATGAGAACAACGCTGATTGGTAGGTGCGTTATTCCATGCTGTATACGATGTAAAAGTGTGGGCTGAGTTTTAGACTGCTGGTCGTTGATAACAGGCTCAATGGTAGCAACCTCAAGCTCTTCCCCCTTTTCAGATGGTGAGGCTGGAATAGATACTTGGCTTATCAATGATTGAGATATTGGAACATGCCGTGTTGTTATAACGTTGTCTTCATCTCTTTTTGTAGAAGAGGAAGCAGACGATATCGAGTCTATCAGTGCTTGAGATATGGAATTGAGACGTATTGTTATATCATTGTCATTTTGTTCATCAGGATTGCTCTCTTTAGATATGGAATGAAGGCGTGCAGTTATAGCATCGTCATCTTGTTCATCCGTATCTACAAATGGAGAAAAAAAGTCCTTTTGAGATGCAATTGTTTGCCATTCCTGCTTCTTTTCTGTAACGCCGTTCTCAACTAAAGCGTCATGGACAACGTTAGTGCCACAGGCACTGCAAAAGGAAGCTGATATCGGTAACTCTATATGACAATGCTTGCAAAAAGTACTTTGACTATTGGGTATTGTATTTTTCATCTATCCGTTTTCATAATTACATACAGCGAAGATGCAGCGTAAAGAGCAAAACTTTGCAGACCGATAAGGTTTTCTTGCGTAAATGGTTGTTCCCTCATTGCCAGGATTGCGCCAAAGTGTTCTCCGTTGTAAGTAAGGGGAGCTACAGCCGCCGCTGGTACTCCACGTATAGGCTTCTTGTTCAAGTCCAAAATCTCATACTGTGGCTCTATCATAAGCGTCTCTCCTGTGCGAATAGCATATTGTGCAAGAAGAGAGCATGCATGTTGATGAGTATCATTTGCCAATGATTTACTTGTCTCTATTGAAGCTACAAGGTGTAGTGTATCCTGTTCTGGTTGTAGCACCAATCCAGTCCAATCCGCCTCTAAGTCACGTTTAAACGTATCCATAAATGCACGTAAGGCTAGAATATGCGCTTTACGAGAGTTAGGAAGTTGTTTTTGTAAGTTGCGAGACGCAACTAATCCCTGAAAAAGATGCCCGTATTCACGAATTGTACGTTCCTGATCAAAGCTTCTTGAGAAAATCCGTGCCCGCTCAGCCATTTGTCGTGTTCGTTCAGGATTATCGCGCAAATCACACAATAATGTAGCTAGTTGGCGTGCATCGCCCACAGGAAACAATTTGCCCACGGATCCCGCTACTTCACGTACACCAGGTAAGTTTGATGCAACTGGAACACAGCCCGCCGCCATTCCTTCTACGAGAGCGAGTCCAAAGGCTTCCAGTCGCGCCACGGATGGTAAAACGACAACGTGAGCGCGTTGATAGAGATGGACCAGTTGCTCATCACTCACATTGATATGAAACTCTACATTCAGATGTAATTTAGCCGCAAGTTTTCTATATATCTGCTCTTCTGGTCCTTGTCCCACCACGAGCAGACGGGCATTCGCAACCTGAGACATCGCCTGCAATAGCACGCGCACACCTTTCCAGGGGCGAAACTGCCCGACAAACAATACGGTGAATTGCTTCTCTTTGAGTATGTTTGTGCTAAATCGCTTCAAATTTATACCGTAAGGGATGATAAAACTGCCGGGACTCCTCTCCAAAAGATGGAGCGTGTCGTGTGTGGCAGCTACAATCGCATCCGCAGAAGTGCTAAGACGATGATGCACACGATTGTACAGAGTATTAAGAAAACCGCCTAGTTTAAAGTCCAGATCGAGATGATGCGTGTAAACTACAGGAACATGGGGACAGCAAAGGTGAGCGAAGAGCAGAAAGAGATCGCTTATAGTTGGTGTCGTTCCATGAATGTGAATAACGTCGTATTTGTTGATGCGATTAAGCAAGGAAGGAAGCTTGAATAAAAACATGCTCAAGCGCACTTCGCCAAATACGACACGCCCAACTTCGGGATAAGCGAGAACATCTACAGAATGTCCTTGCGCTTGAAGACCTTCTTTCAAGTATCCAACGATACGAGCAATACCACCGCGTACTGGTGGTGCTTCTGTTGCAATCACAAGAATGCGAAGAGGATGTGCTAGCTTCGATACTTGCTCAAAATCTGAGGAACCTGGACTAGTCCAAGTTTCTAAATTGCCCGAATGCTCTATAAGCTCTTCCCAGGTGGAGAGAGTAACTTCTCCTATGCTGGTCGCTACAAGCTCCTGTTGTGCTATTGTCATAATGTTTTATCCCCCCTGCGTCTTCACTATGCCTCGCTGTAACCTATTGCAATGTTTTACTGCTTTTATACCTTTATTCAGAATATTGCCTTCTCTAGCGAGAGATATGAAACATCAAGATAAACGACTAAAAGCGTAATAACATGTGAATATTACAAAATTGGAAACAAAAGAGTACTACTATGCTTAATGTATCATAGTGTTTCATTTGATTGTATATTGACAATATTCTTCACAGGCGTTAGTATAATTATGTGATTCTGCTTTGTCAAGAGTAAAAGTATTTTTGGTTGAATAGAGCAAATACAAAAATCAACGATTTGTCGCAATGGAAATATTTATAATAACGCTAAATTACTACACAAGTAAAAAAGGATGAATGATAAAATAGTTAAAATATCTTGACAAAAATAGAAGCCGTAATTATAATTTATTGATGTAGGGAAGATTATCTATCTAATAATAAAAATTTTGGGCAAGATGAATGGATTTTCTCTATGGTATTAGGATTATATGAGATATTACTCATTGTAATGCAACCTATTTTAGGAAAATTTGTTCTAATTCTATAGAATAAATGAAAGTAACATTTCCGCAACGAAGCCATATAACAAAGTGTAGCAACCTATAGAATGCATTTTTGCTAAAGTAAGGGAGTTGATTACGTTGACTATTAACAATGATGAGAAAACAAGAGTTTCTGACTTTGATACACTCATAGATGGACGGACCGGTGGAGGACAGAGACAAGCTTCCGTGAGCCACTCTAGCCAACAAGGTTATATGCTAAACATTTGTATTCCTCAACTTGTAGAGCGGCAGGCAATAACAAATCCTGATGCTCAAGCACTTGTGGATGGGAATATTGCGCTTAGTTACGCTCAGCTTAATCAACGCGCTAATCAGTTAGCTCACTACTTGCGAGCTTCAGGAGTAGAAGCTAATACGCTTGTTGGCCTATGTATTGAACGATCAATTGATATGGTTGTTGGACTTTTGGGTATTCTCAAGTCGGGAGGTGCTTATGTACCGCTAGACCCAGAATATCCATCTGACCGTCTCAAGTTTATGCTGGATGATGCTCAGGTTCATGTACTTGTCACACGCCAACATTTGGCTGAACGATTGGCTCTATCCGATAGTAAGGCTGTCTGCGTAGATACTCACGCTACCCAACTAGCTGCACAGAGTACAGCGAATCTAGCTATAGAAATTGTGCCTACCGACTTAGCCTATATCATCTATACGTCTGGGTCTACTGGCTTGCCTAAGGGAGTGCAAATTACTCATGGGAATTTGCTTAACCTCATTTCCTGGCATCAACGGGCTTTTTCAGTAACCGCCTCTGATCGTGCGACACAGGTAGCAAGTCCAGCCTTTGATGCGACCGTCTGGGAACTATGGCCCTATCTTGGCTGTGGAGCAAGCATTTTTCTTGTTGATGAAAATACACGTATTCTTGCGCCTCTGCTGCGGAACTGGTTGCTTGACAACGCTATTACAATCACATTCTTGCCGACTCCCCTCGCGGAGAGCGTCTTACGTGAGAATTGGCCCAGCAAGTCTTCTCTACGCTTCATGCTTACGGGAGGCGATGTGTTACATTCTTATCCTGCATCCGATATTCCCTTTACTCTGGTCAACAACTATGGTCCTACAGAATCGACAGTTGTAGCCACTTCGGGATATGTTTTGCCCTTACCACATGCCAATGAGTTGCCATCTATAGGCCGCGCCATCGACAATACGCAAATTTATATTCTGGACGAACATATGCAGCCTGTTCCGTTTGGAGAAGCTGGTGAAATTTATATTGGCGGTAAGAGTCTTGCGAAAGGCTATCTGAATCGCCCTGAACTTACCGCTGAGAAATTCATTCCTTCTCCTTTTGCGGAGGATGCTGATGCTCGTCTTTATAAAACAGGTGATATCGCAAGATACTTGCCTGATGGTCAAATTGCATTTCTCGGACGTGCCGATTCTCAGGTGAAGATTCGTGGTTTCCGTATAGAACTAGGCGAGATTGAAGGTGTACTCAATTCATATCCAGCGATACAGCAAGCTATCGTTGTTGCTAGCGAGAATGTATTGGGAGAGAAGCAACTTGTGGCCTATCTAGTTCCCGCCGCACTCGTAACCGAGCAACCTCTTCATGTCGCGGAACTTCGAGCATTTCTGCAAGAACGTTTGCCTGACTACATGCTTCCTGCAACCTTTGTACTATTAGAGAGTGTACCGTTGACCGCCAATGGTAAGGTAGATCGTGCTGCTCTACCTGTACCTTCCACCTTAAATACTTTGGTGAACGAATCTATTCAATCTTCTACTCCAGATACCTCTATTGAACAGCAGGTCATGGAAATTATTGCTTCTGTTTTGGGTGTGGAAAGAGTGGGGTTAGATGAAAACTTCTTTACGCTAGGAGGTCACTCGTTACTGGGTGCCCAGGTTATTATCCAGATAGAAGCAGTCTTTGACGTGAAAATGTCCCTGCGTACACTTTTTAACGCACCTACTGTACGAGAGCTAGCTCTTGAAATTGAACAAGACATTCTTGCAAAATTGGAGACTATGAGTGAAGATGAACTTCGTCTAATGTTAGACTAACATGAAGACAAGCTCTTGAGAGTGTGTGGAACGTCTTCGTAATAGTTAGTATTGACAACATAATTCGCTCATGGAGTAGTAAAGATGACACTACAAAAGAAAACATCAGAGTCAGAGAAGAAATCGGTTTCAGGTTTGAGCCTCTTTCATCTACTCGATCCGACGGTTCTTGCTAACCCGTACCCTTTATATCAGCGTTTACGGGATGAGGACCCTGTTCACTGGGACCCCTTTCTTCACGCGTGGGTAGTAACTCGCTATGCCGATGTGGTAACGGTTTTTCAGCAATTTTCAGCGGCTCGTACTCCTTCACCCGAACAACTAGCGGCACTGGGTATGCCTGCTCTAGCACCACTGGCACAGGTAATGGTACGCCAGATGCTGTTTTTGGACCCGCCGCAACATGGGCGAGTACGTAGTATCGCCTCAAAAGCCTTCACGCCACGGCGCGTAGAGGTCTTGCGCACTCATATTCAGAACATTACCACCAGCCTACTTGATGCAGTGCAGGAACAAGGTGCTATGGATGTGATCGCTGATTTGGCCTATCCACTGCCCGCTATTGTGACGGCAGAGATGCTAGGAGTGCCCACATCCGACTGGAAACAGTTGACTGCATGGTCTGCCGATTTTGCCCAAGTACTCGGTAATTTTCAGCACAATCCCGATAATGCTGGAAAAGTGCTACGTAGCTTGGAAGAGATGATTGTTTACTTCCGCGCCGCTATTGTTCAGAATAAACAACATCCCAGTGAAGGTCTTATCAACACACTCATGACGGCTGAGGTGGATGGCAGCCATTTGACCGAGGACGAAGTGATTGCCAATACGATTGTGACGATGGTTGGTGGGCAGGAAACAACCACCAATTTGATCGGAAATGGTGTTCTTTCTCTCCTGCGCCATCCAGACCAGCTAGAGCGGTTACAAGCCGACACCTCGCTTATTCCGTCTGCTGTAGAGGAATTGTTGCGTTATGAAAGTCCCAGTCAGCATACAGCACGACTAGCTATTGATGATATAGAACTTGGTGGAAAACTGATTAAAAAGCGTCAAGCGGTCATGGCGGTGATGGGAGCAGCTAATCGTGATCCCGAACGGTTCTCCGATCCAGACGTGCTTGATGTAGGGCGGCAGGACAATCGCCATGTCGCGTTTGCATGGAGCAATCACTTCTGCTTTGGTGCGCCGCTGGCGCGTATCGAAGGCCAGATTGCCTTTGAGTCGATAGTGCGTCGCATGCCTAAACTACAGCTAGCAACAGAGTCGGTTAAGTGGCGCGAAAATCTTGGCTTACGCGGCCTCCTAGCCTTGCCTGTCACATTCTAGCGTTCACTATGTCAATCTGTTAGTTCCGAAATTATTATTGAACTTTCTCTTGTAGAATGGAAATAGAGTTCATGTCAAAGCTTATAGCGTCCACTGAAGCTAAACATGCCTTGCTCGAAAAATATCTCAGCAAGACGCGTTCACAGCGACTACCAACGCATATCATACCGCGACGGGCGACACAGGATGTCGCCCCTTTGTCCTATGGACAACAGCAGATGTGGCTGCTTTCTCAACTTATATCAGATGCTCCTGTATATAACGAAACTGTTCTGATAAACTTACCCGGTCCATTGAATGTAGCAGCCTTTGAACGAAGCTTCAACGAGATTATTCAACGGCACGAAGTGTGGCGCACCAATTTCTCGCTTGTAGATGGCGAACCGATGCAGGTAATTCATCCAGCCCTGACACTTCCCTTACCACTGCTAGATTTGCGATACCTACCAAGTGAAGAGCGAGAGCGTGAGGCTCTACGGATTGCTACAGAGAAGGCTTTATCTCCCTTCGATCTTGCTCACGGTCCGCTCCTACGCCCTACATTGATGCGTTTAGACGAGGAAATCTATTGTCTCTACTTGTCACTGCACCATATTATTTTCGATGGTATGGCTATCTTTCAGGTGTTTCTGCCCGAACTCCATGCACTCTACACAGCTTTCTCGCAGAATCTGCCCTCTCCACTTCCTCCTTTACCTATTCAATACGCCGACTTTGCAACATGGCAACGCGAGCGTATGCAGAGAGAGGAACTGGAAAAGCAATTGGCTTACTGGAAGCAACGGCTTCAGAATGCACCCACGAATTTAGAACTTCCTACCGATTTCACACGTTCGCAAAATCCCATCTATCAAGGCTCAACTTACCTCTTTTCTTTACCGAAACATCTAAGTGAGGCACTGAAAGCATTGAGTAACGAAGAAGGAGTAACACTCTTCATGACGCTCGTCGCGGCCTTCCAGACCTTACTCTATCGTTACACGGGACAGGATGATCTTCTGCTGGGTACGAGTATGGCCTCGCGCGAATATCCAGAGCTGCAAGGATTACTGGGCTATTTCCAGAACACAGTTGTTCTACGTAGTCGTCTATCAAGCTCTCTCTCCTTTCGCGAGTTGTTGCATCAAGTGCGAGAGGTTGTGCTTGAGGCTCATTCTCATCAGGACATACCCTTTGAGTATCTGGTAAAGGAGTTACAACCTGATCGGCTTCTAGGGCAGAATCCGCTCTTCCGCACGATGATAGTAGTCGAACCTATGTTGTCTCTTCCGCTTTCAGGATGGACGCTAACCTCTCTGAACGTGCAAAAAGGCACCGCTAAATTCGATTTGTTTCTCAATCTGGAAGATCAACCGGATGGCCTCGTGAGTTGGTTCGAGTATAGCACTGAACTGTTTGAGGCCACGACCATCGCCCGTATAGCGAAACATTTGCAAACGCTATTAGAAAGCATTGTTGCCGACCCTGAACAATCCTTGTCGGAACTACCGCTGCTTACAGAGGCAGATAGACGACAAATGCTGGTTGAGTGGAATAATACTGACAAGGATTACGCACGAGCACAATGCGTCCACACTCTGTTCGAGGAGCAGGTCGAGCGTACTCCTGACGCGGTTGCTGTCGTCTTTGAGGGTGAGTCGTTGACCTATCGGGAGCTTGATTACAAGGCAAATCAATTAGCACACTATCTGCAACTGCAAGGAGTGCAACCAGATACGCTAGTTGGCGTCTGTATGGAACGCTCTCTTGAGATGGTCATTAGCCTTTTTGCCATTCTTAAAGCTGGCGGTGCCTACGTCCCTCTTGACCCCGGCTATCCGCTTGAACGACTTGTGTTCATGCTCAATGATGCTTCTATGCCGCTTGTGCTGACACAAGAACGCTTCAAAACGATGCTGGCGTCCCAGAACGTCCAAACGCTGTGTGTCGATAGTGAGTGGCATGCAATAGCCGAGCAACGAACTGATTCACCGCAAAGTGAAGTGCAGCCGCATCATCTTGCCTATATGATTTATACTTCCGGCTCTACAGGGAGGCCGAAGGGCGCTATGAACGAACATCGAGGCATTTGCAATCGCTTATTATGGATGCAAGATGCATATTCGCTTGAGGAAGGCGAAGGCGTGATGCAGAAGACGCCGTTCAGTTTCGATGTCTCAGTTTGGGAGTTTTTCTGGCCCTTAATCGTTGGTGCCCGTCTTGTAGTGGCACGCCCCGAAGGGCATCGTGATAGCGCATACTTGATTCAACTCATTCAAGAGCAGCAGATTACGACTTTGCATTTCGTCCCCTCCATGTTACGGTTCTTTCTGGAAGAACGCAATGTAGATGCGTGTCGAAGCCTCAAACGCGTGATTTGTAGTGGAGAAGCACTTCCCTATGATTTACAGCAAAATTTCTTTGAACGCCTGAGTGCCGAATTGCATAACCTGTATGGACCGACAGAGGCCGCCGTCGATGTGAGTGCCTGGGCATGCGAACGCGATAGTGTGCGACGAATAGTTCCTATCGGCAAGCCAATTGCGAATATCGAACTCTACGTATTGGATACGCATCTACAACCGGTTCCTATCGGTGTCTCAGGAGAGCTATATATTGGTGGAATTGGCGTAGGTCGTGGCTACCTCAATCGCCCAGAGCTAACGAAGGAGCGTTTTATTCCCGATTCCTTCAAGCATCAGTCGGACGGGCATCTGTACAAAACGGGCGATGTTGTGCGTTACTTGTCTGATGGCAACATAGAGTACCTGGGAAGAGCCGACCAGCAAGTGAAATTGCGCGGTCAGCGTATCGAGTTGGGAGAGATCGAGGCGGTTCTCAATTTCCATCCTGCCATACGGGAAGCTGCCGTAGTTGCTCAAAAAGAGAGTGCTGATGATATGCGTCTCGTCGCTTACCTCTCATTTCATAAAGAGCAAGAACACTCCACGACGATTAGCGACCTACGCAATTATATGCAGACGCAGATTCCTACATATATGATTCCCTCCGCTTTTGTCGTACTTCCTACACTACCCCTTTTGCCTAACGGAAAGGTGAACCGACAAGCATTGCCGAAAGCGGATGTAAGTAGCTCTATGAAGGAAGAAGAGTACGTTGCACCAGTATCGCTCACAGAGCATCAACTGGTACAGATATGGGAAGAGTTACTGGATGTACGCCCAATTGGAATACGCAACAATTTCTTCTATCTTGGAGGAAACTCTCTATTAGCTGTGCGTCTCGTTTCCAAAATAGAGCAGAGTTTCGGGAGAAAACTCCCGTCGGCAGTTCTCTTCGCGCAACCAACGATAGAACAGTTGGCGGCTGCGCTACAGGCAGAAGAAAAGAATGCGCCTGTGATAGGTGTTTCCACCACTGGAACAAAGTTACCATTTTTCTATCTGCCTGGAACATGGAACACTGGTGCCGCTTATTGCTTCTCTATCGCGCGGCATTTGGGTCCTGACCAACCGTTTTATGTAGTGGAACCGCCGTATTTTGATGATTTCTCGGTCTCTCCCAGTGTTAAAATGACGGCAAAGGCGCATATTGAGTCAATACGAGCAGTGCAGCCAGAGGGACCATATCAACTGGGAGGCTTTTGCAATGGAGCTTTAGTCGCCTACGAAATGGTGCGTCAATTGCGGTCAATGGGAGAGGAGGTTAAGCTTCTGATCTTGATCGATCCAGCCTATCCGCCACTAGAACATACATTGATATATAACCTTTTTCGTTATGTCGGAAGTCGCTTAGGCGTGAGTCGAATTCGACAGCTAGATTGGTTTCTTCGTCTACGCCACATGTATAAATATATGCGTCACGAGCGAAATGAAAAAGACCTCGAAGAGTTTACCTCAGTGAGTCCCGATATACATTCGCTCTTTCCATCAAGAGACGCGCTTCGCAAAGATAATATCGCCATATTTAACTGGTTAATTGCAGATTATGACTATACCATTTTTGAGAAGGCGACATTGTTACGAGCCGATAAAGAGCCGCTTGGTCGTGTGTGGAGGAAGTTGGCAAAAAAGCAAGATATAAAGGCACATGTCATCGCTGGCGACCACATAAGCTGTCGAACCGACCACGTTGACTCTTTGGCAGAGGAGCTGAAAAAATGCCTTGTTACACCGTTCGATCCGCCATCTTTGTAATATTGTTCGCAAGTTGACGCATCGCATCGCGCAATTCTGGCGGGTTGCGAATGAGCATGGAGCAGCATAGACCTGCCAGGATATAGGCAATCCAATCGAGATTGGAGACGTAGCTACGAAACGCGACACCCGATTCTTCCTGTTCAAGCATGGCGATAGCTGGCGGAATCATCGCTTGTGCCTGTTCCATCGTCGTTTCGAGCAGCACATCGACTAGCCATTTTGCGGGCACCATCGGTAGCGAACGTGTGATGTATTCGAGACAATCGAAGTCGAGCGGCGACGAAAATGTGTCGCTGGTCGTCGTGACGGAGACAATGCGGTCAAGACGAAACGAGCGTAGGTCTTGTCGTAGATGACAGTAGCCCACTGTGTACCAGAAGCCAGAACGAAGGACGATACCATACGAGTCGTGTTCGCGCGTCGTCGTCTCGCCGTTCCATGCTCGATATGCAAGAAGGACGCGTTTATGTTGTAGTGCCGCGATACATAGCGTCGTCACCACCTCACTTGATGGTGCATTACGAGCTGGGTTGAAGTCTACCACCAGCGTATCTTGCACCGCACGGACATGCTCTTGCAGCGTTAGTGGTAGCACGCGCTCGATCTTAGCAAGCACGCTCTCGACGGCGGGAGCGGCTACGGCAAGTCCTAACTTACGCGCCGTGATTAGCCCTATCGTGAGCGCGAACGCCTCATCATCCCGAAACATCAACGGCGGCAACTTGAAGCCGGGGCGCAGGCAATAGGCACCATAGCGTCCCCGTTTCGACTCCACCGGAATCCCCATATCTTGCAGCATCGTCACATAGCGTCGCACCGTGCGCTGGTCTACCTCCAGCCGTTCCGCAAGCTCGATACCGCTTATTTGTTGGCGCGACTGTAGCAGTTCCAGCACAGTCAGCACGCGTGTCGTCGGAAAGTACATATTTGTATTGTACAACGAAAAACTATCATGCTTCAGATTTTAGGTCCCGGAGCAAGCGGGCAAAATTGTTTTGGTAGTCTTGGGGGTCATTCCAATGAGTAAAGGTGCCAATATGCCGCGTGCGCCGAAGAGTAACTGCCCACGCTTGGTTGGTCTGCATAATCGTCTCGTCCAGCCGGATAGGGAAAAGTACCAGTTTGTTGTACTGCTGTTCCTTTTCAAAGGCGGTCTCGACTTCATTCTCAACCCATGTGCTTGCAAGAGAGTTGTAAGACAACACAACCAGTAGCTTATCATACACGCGTATCGACTCATCAATGCGGTGTCGTATCTTATCCCCAATCTTCATATCTTCAGGCGCAAACCAACAGCGTACCCCCTCGCCTTGCAAGTCGTTATACAATCGCTTCGCAAACATCTCATCCTTACTCGAATAGCTGATAAAGCAAGTATAGTAGTCAATTGGCTTCTGCACCAACGCACGGGCATACTCAATAAATGTATCACTGAGTCCAGCCCCGCGCAAAAACACCTCTGGTATCTCGCCCTGCGACCTCTCCAATGTGTCTGTACCAATGGTTGAGGGACCTAGATGTCTTACCGTGTCAAGTCCTTTGACGGTTCGCAAGTCAACATCTCCAAAGACAGTACTCTCAACGCTAACACTACTGAGATTAGCAAAGCTGAGGTAAGAAGTGCTGAGATTAGCTTTGCTAAGGTCGGCACCACTGAGATTGGCATTACTGAGATCAGCACTGCTGAGATTGGCAAGGCTGAGTTTAGAACTACTGAGGTTAGCACTGCTGAAGTCGGCACTGCTGAGATTGGCATAGCTGAGATTGACACCAAAGAGGTCGCTATAACGGAGATTGGCACTGCTGAGGTCGGCACAACTGAGGATGGCATCGCTGAGGTCTATGTTTTCACTACGATGTTGCTTTCTCCATCTATTCCACTGCTCTACGCCTTGCTGAAGAATAGCAAGTTGTTCTTGGTTAGCCATACTCTGTCCTCCTGATTACATGTTTATTTTCATCTCATTATAGAACCTTCCATAATCAAGGGCAACGACAATTATGTACAGCATGGTTCTCTGTTTGAAAGGTGAGGTGTACTATGACTAAACGGGAACGTGGTTTACATTCAACGATGCTGGGGTAGTGATTCACTAATCTTGATTTAACGATTTTCGTAGGGACCACGTTTACGGCGTCCGAGGCGTGATTTATCACGCGAGATCATGCATAACACGTCTTATAGACACGAATCGTAATGATTTCGCTCAATAAATTGAGCAACGGACGCGATCAATCTGGTCCCTACGAAAACCATATAGGTATCGCTCTTCATGCATCCCCCTTTGCTCGCAATGAAGTAAGCTGCAAGTTGACAATGTACAGATATTATTGCGAAACAACCGCTTATCACGTAATATAGAAACAGAAAAACGCGTAAATTTCTATGGAGGACCAATCATGGTTGCAAACAGAAAACTCCAACGTATGAGTGGCGCGAGTTAGAACGCAACAGTCATGATATCAAGCATGAATATGTGAATGGTTGGGCATATCCAGTATTGGGAGAGAGTCGTTCGCATAGTCGTGTTGGAATCAATACTGCGCTGAGACTCGAAGATGCTCTTGAGGGTATAGGCAAGACCTATTATGTCTATAGCTCAAACGTAGTAACGCGCGTTTCTGCCATGTGTTATACCTATGCCGATGTATCGGTATCGTGTGATGAGCGGGATCGACCTAGCGAAGAGACGGATATTCTCTATTCGCGTCTTGTTGTCGAGGTGCTATCGGGGTCTACAGAATCGTATGATCGTGGCAAAAAGTTTTTCTTGTATCGCTCCTGCTCTACTCTACAAGAGTATGGAATTGTCGCCACAAAGTATCAGTCCGTTGAGGTCTATCGGCGCACTGAACGGGGTTGGACAGACTACCAGTTCTACGGTCCTGGTGATGAGATTGAGCTAACGAGTCTCGGCATACATGTTTCGGTGAGTTCTCTCTATCGGAACGCAGGTGTGCCTGAGACGATAGAAGACCCCGAAGGGGAGTTCTAAGGAATATCATGCTTACCGCAGACCTTGTGAGACCGCTCTTGCAGCAAAAGGGGACAGAACTTTGCATAAATATGCTCGATAGTTCCGATACTTCCTGGCAACAAACCGCCAACGATATCATCACACTTTTTCAACAATATAGAGGCAGTACATTGTATGAATGGAATGCGGCGTTAGAGGCGTATGAAGGGGATCGCCTGGATTATGTTGTGATTCGAGGCTTGGCGAAGGTGCTGAGCGGAGAAGCGACTCTTGTTCCACGCGAAACACCTGTACCATCGCCTCAGCTACGTGAACGCTTGTTTCGTCAGGGTCCAAGCTTTTCTGAGCCGTATCATTTTCAGGCAAAGACGAGGCAGGAAATTGTGCGGGAAGTCGCCTGTCAATTAGAGACGACGGTAGATATTGTGGAAGCAACGCTCTATGCAGATAGACCCGCTTCCTATATATTTCAAACATCGGAGAATCAATGGACGGTGGATGAGTTGATTGCACGCTATAACCTTGAACTGGCGCGAGGCGTCCTGTACTGGGCTTCTCAAATCACGATTGATGCGGCAAGTTCATACAAAGACTTGTGGAAATATATTAAATATTTCAAGCTGATGTTCTGGGCGGAGCCAAAAGCGGAGGGCGGCTATCGTATCACGCTTGACGGACCAATCTCACCATTTGTTTCCGCTACGCTGCGTTATGGCAGACAAATGGCTGTCTTTCTCCCTGCTCTGCTGCTATGTGAGCAATGGCAGTTACAGGCAACGGTTCACCCTCCTCAAGCACGTCATCCCCTCACATATCGTCTGGACTACACATCTTCGTTGCGTTCCCATTTCAAGCGTTCCGGTACTTTTGATAGCCGTCTCGAAGCTGATTTCGCGCAAGAGTTTGAGCAAAAAATAGGCAGCAAACGGGAACACTGGCAACTCATGCGCGAAAGTGAAATCCTCCTTCTCGGCGACACGGTTATGATACCGGACTTTACATTTGTTGACGATCAGGACGACTCACGCAAAATCCTGCTAGAACTGGTAGGTTTCTGGCATCCCGACTACCTCCGTCGTAAAGTCGAAAAGGTCCGTCGCGCCAATTGTCGGCATCTACTCCTGCTGGTATATCAGGGACTCAATGTCACAGAGGAGTCATTTCGTGATGCGGCAAGTGAGGTTATCTTTTTCTCACAAAAGCCAGTCGTCAAAGATGTGATTTCAACCGTGAATGCAATGGCAGAGCGTATCTACGGTCCGCGCGTGAAATCTCGGAAGCCCAAACACATCTGATTGGAAGAATTTGGTCATGGCATAGGGTTTCTATGCCATGACCAAATTCTTCCACGAATGCCCCTTGATTTTTTGGGAGTTACTCCGTATAATCACTAATTAGTTAGCAAACATCTAAATCAAAAGGCGAGAAACTGGTTTCTTGCTCTATTCAATTCGGATTTGATTGAACTAAAGCATTCTATGAAGAATGTGTGATAACAACATAATAAAGGAGGTACATTGTAAATACTACGACTATACACAAGCACATCCTTATGTCCTGATAACCTATCCTTATAACACAATGAAGTAAAGGAGTTTTCAAGGTGAACGAACATCAAGACCAAATTCTCCCATTTGGAAATTCCCTCATAGCGAGGCGGGATTTCATCAAATGGGCAGGCGCACTGGGACTCTCTGCAGGTGCGTTAGAGGCTCTCTTCTCTCAACAGGGCATCGCTTTTGCGAAGTCGCTGGATGTCACATCTGGGTTGGTAGGCTACTGGAAGTTCGATGATGGTAGTGGGACAACTGCGATAGATTCGTCTGGTAGCGGGAACAATGGAACGTTGACTGGTGGACCGACATGGACTACCGGAAGAATCAATGGCGCACTCAGTTTCAACGGCTCCAGCACAGAAGTGGACACCAACAAGAGTGTACTTGATACCAGCCAAAGCTATTCCGTGGCGGCATGGGTGCAGATAAGCAATCCGAATGTCTGGGCGTCCGCTGTTACTCAAGATGGTGCGAACGTCAGTGGCTTCTTTTTGCAGTACACCAATCCGAGTATACCGAACGGAGGTCGTTTTGCCTTTAGTCTGATTAGTTCGGATTCGACACAAAGTCCGACAACACGAGCCATCTCTCCGTTTAGTCCCCTTACAAACTTCTGGTATCAGGTTGTAGGTGTGCATGACGCAACCAACAATTTGATCAAGCTCTATGTCAATGGTACGCTCGTCGATACGCAACCTGTAGCAGCAGCATGGAATGCTAGCGGCGAAACGGTGATTGGGCGTGGCAAATATGGTGGGAATCCAGTTGACTTCTGGCCTGGACTCATCGACGATGTACGCATCTATAATCGCGTCTTGAGTGACTTAGAGGTGAGGAATCTCTATAATTTGGCTCCAGTAATACCACCCTCTACTGCGTTTACACCTATCCGTCCCCCAGCGACTCCACTTGTGGTACGAAGTCCTTATGTGAGTACATGGCTCGACGCCGACTTGCTCCCCGGCAACTGGCCTCGCTTCTGGACGGGCGATGTTAAGGCCATGACGGGCATTGCCTCTATTGATGGAACCGCATATCTTTTTATGGGTGCCCCGACCAATATTGGTCTGACGCAAACTATGACGCAAACTCACCTGACCGTCACTCCTACAAAGTCCATCTTCACGCTACAAGGCGGTGGCGTAACTCTGACTGTCACTTTCCTGTCACCTGTCGAGGTGGACGATATCCAAAAGCTCTCAGTGCCTTTGAGCTACATCACCGCTCAAGCACAAAGCAACGATGGACAAACGCACACTGTGAGTCTGTACTTCGATATCTCCGGTGAGTGGGCGTATGGAGATTCCAGTGCATTGATTAACTGGGGCAGTGAGCAGGTGCCGCATGCCACTGGCAATCTCACGGCCTTTACCGTTACGCCCAATACGCCACAGGTCTTGTCGGAGGTGAATCAGTATCCTTCGTGGGGGGCGGCGGTATGGGCTACGGACAATCTGCCAAATCTTGCCATACAAAGCGGTGAGGATATCGTCGTCCGCTCTCAATTCGTTTCACAAGGCAAATTGAATAACACGATGGATACGAACATGCCGCGTGCCATCAATGACCACTGGCCTGTGTTTGCTTTCGCTACGAACATAGGCAAAGTTACTACACACAAAACCGATTCAGTAACTCTTGTGCTGGGGCATGTACGCGAACCCGCCGTGAGCTATCTCAGCAATCCAGTTCCTCCACTATGGAAAGCATACTGGTCAACGTGGGAGCAGATGCTCGCTGCGACGTATGACGATGCTAAAGACGCATCCAAACGCTCAGATAGGCTTGATAGAAAGATTACTCTTGACGCGACAAAAGCAGGTGGAACAAACTACGCGGCATTATGCGCCCTTGCTCTGCGTCAAGCCTTTGGCGGTACCGAACTAGTGGGAACCACGAATCAGCCCTGGTTATTCCTCAAAGAAATCAGTAGCGATGGCAACGTCTCAACGGTTGACGTGATGTACCCCGGTATGCCAGTGTTCGTCTATACCAATCCCTACCTGCTCCGTCTGCTGCTCGATCCCGTCCTTGCGTATACCGAGACTGGGGGTTGGCCTCTTCAATTTTGTGTTCACGATCTCGGTGCGCACTATCCCAACGCGACTGGACACAACGACGATACCTCCGAGAACAAGACCGAGGAAGACATGCCCGTCGAAGAGTCGGCGAACATGCTTCTCATGGTTGCCTCCTATCTGCGTTTCGCCGCGAAGAGCGATGCAGCGGCCTATGCCACCGCTCACTACAAGGTTCTCAAGCAGTGGGCAGATTACCTCGTTCAGAATGCACTGGACCCAGGCTTCCAGAACCAGACCGACGACTTCACAGGCTTTATCGCTCACAGCTCCAACCTTGCCCTGAAAGGCATTCTAGCGATTGGAGCGATGGGACAAGTTGCAACGTTCGCGGGCAATCCGGCAGATGCATCCTACTATCAAAGTACCGCGAGTAGCTACATCAGCCAATGGGTCACGAAGTCGCAGGACTCGTCGGGCCAACATCTAAAACTGGCATACGATCAGGATGGGACATGGAGCTTGAAGTACAATGCATTCCCCGACAAGTTGCTGGGTCTGAACCTCATACCAGCAGCAGTTCTGGCAGAGGAAGCGACATGGTACGCGCAACACGAAAACCCTTTCGGCATTCCGCTCGATATTCGGCATACATACACAAAAGCCGATTGGGAAATGTGGACGGCTGCATCAACAGATATTGCGTCACTGCGCCAGTACTTCATAGACGCGTTATACACGTTCGCCAACACGAGCGGTTCGCGCGTTCCGTTTACGGACTGGTACGATACAGTTGGCGATGAGCAGGCTGGTTTCCAGGCTCGTCCTGTCATTGGTGGCTTATTCTCTATCCTTGCACGATTGCTAAACGAAGTCAAGAGGTAACTGTACAGACAAACAGGAGTGAAGCCCCCCCCCAAAAGTGGGGGGGGCAGGGGGTTTTGTGTTATAATAGAAAGGTTTT
>CAXUHG010000051.1:31988-34550 GCA_964250805.1 uncultured Ktedonobacteraceae bacterium
ACCGCTCACCTCCCACCACCACCCCGCCCCCCCCCCTCTGTGTGGGGGGGGCCATGACTCCTGTTTGTCTGTAAACTACTCACTTTTCTTTTGATAGCGGCGACGTTGCGACCTACCTTCGTCGAGCGTCTTCCGTGCGATCACCTCGAACAGCACCGCCTCTTTATTCTCGACTTTGCGTAACACGCGCCCTAAGCGTTGTATATATTCGCGTGCGCCAGCCGTGCCGCCCAGCACAATCGCAACCTTCGCATCGGGCAGGTCGATGCCTTCATTCAAAACGCGCGAGGTCACGATAGCACGGTAGGTCCCAACCTGAAAGCCATCCACAATCGCCTTGCGCTCGGCTGCTTGTGTCTCGTGTGTAATCGCGGGAATGAGGTAGCGTGAGGAGATATCGTAGACAACGCTATTCTGCTCTGTGAAGATAAGCACATGCTGATTGGAGTATTCACGCAACAGCGCATCGAGCGTTGCAAACTTGCCTTCACAGCTTGCTAAAAGTCGTAGCAGACGTTGCCGGGCGAGAAAGGCGCGACGTGCCTCCTGCTCAATCGTCGAGAGGCGCATCAATTCCTTCAACCAGCCGGGACCGTAGCGGCGTAGTTTGCGCGAGCGCACGAACTCGATATAGATAGCATGGTCGGCATCATAGCGAGTGCGTTCCTCTGCCGAGAGATCGACGCGAATACGCTCTGTGCGATACTGTGCCAGTTGTTGCCCAACAAGGTCTTCAATCCGTTTCGTATAGACAATCGGACCAACGAGCGTATCGACGCGCCACCGACCATTCGTCTGCTCATGTTCTTCTGGATAGGTCGCGGTCAAGCCAAGCCGCAGAGGAGCAGGTGCCATCAGCGCAGCCTCGCCCCAGTTCGGTGCGGGCAGGTGATGCACCTCGTCAAAAATAATCAGTTTGAAGGCGTTACCATACTCCGCCATTAGGTCGCCAGCCGAGGAATAGGTGGTGACGGTGAGCGGTAGCACTCTCTTTTCGCCGCCATAATACACACCAACCTCATATGCGAAGGCATTGACGAGGCGAGCATACCACTGATGCAACAGGTCAATCGTCGGCGCGACCACAACCGTCGAGCGATTGACGCGCTGAATCGCCTGTATCGCCACGAACGTTTTACCTGCACCTGTCGGCAACACAATACTTCCGCACTGTCCCGCTGCATTCCATGCTGTGAGAGCCTCGGTCTGATAATCGTGCGGCTCGCGTTGCTCCTGCAGAGTTAGGTTAAGTGGCTTCCAGCGCGGCACACTATCCTGTATTGCCTCCTCGTGTAAGTATGCTTGAATGGCACCATAATGGTAGCCCTCGCACCGCCAACGCTCCTTCACCAGCTTGAACGGGGCAGGTGGGCGCGTCTCCACATCGTAGAGAACAAGAGTGCCACCCTGAAAAGAGACATGCTTACTCATGCCATTTTTTCTTTCTCTCCAGTAAATCTATTTTCCATTCTTGATCGCAGCAATCAAGAGAAACATAGGCCGGCGCGTTTCGTCCAGCATTTCGGGATGCTTGTCCAGCATTTCTTGTGTGGGTTGAGGCTCGGAGAGCTTGCTAATGGTGAAATCGGCGTTAATGAGTGCATTTAGATAGGTGGCTATGGTACGATGATATTTGGCAACATCATGGCCTAGAAATCGTGCCTGACGCAAACCTTCATCCTGATAGTGGTCAACAGGCCAATGTAATCGTTCATCATGCCGACCGTAATACCAGTTTTGTGCGGCGAGTGCCGTGAAGATTGGATGTTCGACCGAAAGGACGAAACTACCCTCTGATACAAGGCAGTGATGCACTTTCCGACACACGATATCGAAGTGTTCGACATAGTGAAGTGCAAGTGAACTTATCACTACGTCGAATGCCTCGGCGGGCAAGTCGATGTCTTCAATCGCAAGTTGACGATACTCGATGGCAGAATCGTGAGTGTTCTCTCTGGCGCGTGTAATCATCTTCTCTGAGATGTCTACTCCTACCACTGACCGTGCTTGCTGTTCGCGTGCATATCGGCAGTGCCAGCCAAAGCCACAACCAAGATCAAGCACGTTTTTATGGCGTAGCGTGGGGAGCAATGCGCGGAAGGCAGGCCATTCCCCGGCAGCATCGAGTCCGCCGATTGATCGAGCCATTTGACTATAGTTGGCGAAGAATGCGGCATCGTCGTATTTGTTCTGCTTCATAGAATCAATACCTCCTCGTCCCATCTTAGACGATGTTTGCCCTTTTGAAAAGGGGGTAGCAGAGCAATATCTTTATTGGACGGGTGTAAAAAGAATTGTGAACTGTAGCTTTAGTTCCATGCCAGCATTATTCTGCTGATATACATCTATGAGTACATAGCCCTTGACAAGTGAGTGTTTACTCACTATACTTAGCAGTGAGTGAGTAAACACTCACTCACTGCTAAGTATAGTGGAAGGAGGGTGTATGAATACACGGCAAAAGATCATTGAAGCGACCGAGCGAATCATTCAAGCGAAGGGGCTGGCACGGGTGACGACGAAGGAGATTGCGCGTGAGGTTGGCTATGCCGAGGGAACGCT
>CAXUHG010000052.1:0-17176 GCA_964250805.1 uncultured Ktedonobacteraceae bacterium
AGAATTCTGTCTTGCGCTACTGCATATAATAACGTGTCTCCCGTCGGATGACAACCTCTAAACACATCTTCATAAAAACCCTCGTCAAAGGCACCAAGCCGAACCAACGCCAATAACCGCTAAGCAGATTTACCCACTTAACGGTATAATATTGCCCTTTTCCGAGAGAATAATAGCGTATCAAAACACTCTGTAATACGCTATTATCTTAAAATTCTACTCACTCATGCTTTTCTTTCCTCTTCTGATTTGCACGAAGCTTAAAGTTATTGATAGGCGAAAATGACGTATGTTCTGTCCGAGCATCAGAGCTATTAAAATCCTCAAGATATATCCTCGTCGTCTGAATGTTACTATGTCCCAATTCACGCGACAGCTTGAACACATCACCACCTGCTTTTAGATACATCTTAGCGAAGGTGTGACGGAATATATGCGGAGAAACACGCATATCTGTAATTCCCGCTTCCGCCTTTACACGCTCGACTAGTTGTTTTACGCCATGTTGACCCATACGACGACCTACAGTTTTTCCACTCACGCTTAAAAACAGGGCGTTTTCGCTCGCATCTTTCGGGTGACGATATTTATGTACATACTTCCACAAAAGCTTACTTACATCAGGATGAATACCCACCTCGCGCTCTTTACGACCCTTGCCAAACACCTTAATATAGGTATCATTAACACTTGCCACATCAAGCCCTGCTATTTCAGACAAGCGTATACCAGTATCCAGTAGCAGCAGAATGATAAGATAATCACGGAACCCTAATTCAGTCGAAAGGTCAAAGCAACCGAGCATCTTCTCTACCTGCTCACTTGTAAATGCTGGAATAATACGCTTATCCGCCTTTGGTGACTTTAGACGCACTACAGGATTTTTGTCTATCAATTCCTCTTGATAGCACCAGTTAAAAAACACCTTCCAAACTCTAATATGTGCGCGAACTGTCGAGATACCCAAAGTCTGTCCATTATCAGGAGTACGACGACTCTTCACAGGCGGTACAGTATTAGTTAAAAGATGCTCGACACATTGACGCAGATGTATCACCGTCACCGCTTCAAGGTCAGTCACAGCAAACAAAGTTTCAAGCATACTTATAAGCACATGAAGAACATACGTATAAGAAGTTATCGTGTGACGCGAAACTCTTCTTGTCCTTACATCAGACAGGAAAAGCTTTACCACATTGTTATCACTAGTAAGCTTCATAGCATGACCTCTTTCTCTTAGAACTCAGCGTTTATACGGGGAGTTTCATGTATTTCAAAGGGCGCGTGTTACTTGTTCCACGCCCTTGAACACATCACCCGCAAAATCCATTTAGTTGCTCAGGTAGGTAAGGTGTTCAGTCAGGGGTACCTTATAACAGTAGGATTAGCCTACGTTTACAAGAGATGTTCCAGCATTTCTATGTGTTTTCCTTCTCTCAGGCAGCATGGAAGTGTGCCATAGGAAGCAGGCGATGTCAAGAGACCCTGAAAGGTAACCCCTCTTGACATCGCCTGCTTCCTATGGCCTTACATGACCACGCCTGAGAGGGAAAGAAAAAAACAAATCGAAAGGAAAAACAATGGTGGGTGAGAAGAGATACCACGTTACACCTCTTCCTATTCGAGAGCAGACCGCCGACCAGAGGCAGCTATCCGACGTCCAGCGTTGAGCGTCCGGCGTTTGGCGTCTATTCGTTCTCTAGGACTGGTATTTTCCACTGGGGGACCAACGATCAACAAGCCATTCTCAGACTCAGTAGCCGCTCGTACCACAGGTTGAACGTGCAAGACCTTGCCGCTCACGATCAACGCAAACAGCCAACCCCACACGAAGCCTACACGATATTCAAAGGGAGGAAGATCAGCAAGAACGGAGTGTGTTTCATCCAGTGCTGCACGGTCTACAAAGTCCGTAAAGGCTTGCAGAGGAACATCTTTGTTAGAGTCGTGAAGATAGTACCATTCATCCCCATCAGCGAAACCAAGCCGAAAATGAGGATGCTCAACAACAGTACAGTCTTTTCCCTGAATAACGAGATGCAACAACCGAATAATCACATTCACATCACTAGTAGCCGCTTCTAACGCGATCATCGTTTGATGTTGAAGCCATTGACGCAACATATCAACAGAAAAAGGAAGAGGAGAAATGAATGAGGAAGACATTAGGCTACCTCACTCTCATCACAAGAAACCACAGAACCACGACACCCAGGAACAGCACCGAGAGAGAGACCAAGCAACTTACAGATATCCTGCTTCAAGAAAAAACGGCACGCCTTCCCATGTCCACTACGTGTATCTTTGCCTTGCCAGAAAGGAAGTTGCCCCGAATGAACCCATTTACTCAATTGATACGTTGTCGCCCCGAATATCGAAATCGCTTCGCCATAAGAACAATAAATCTCTTGATACACGGGATCAAGTACATAATGTACCTGTCTCTTCTCATCAAGTACAGGAGTCAATACCTCAGCAAGACGTTTATAAGCACGAGGGACTTGTGAGGTAATAGTACTAGGAATAACACCAAATTCCTGTGAAAGTTCTTTCTGAGTACGAGGATGCGTAGGAGTCTCACCAAGCCCATACATCAACTGAATAATCTCACGTTGACGAGGAGCAAGAGCATTTTCAAGAGCTTGCTGAAACACCTCAGCAAGTTCTTGTTGACGCTCACTCTCATATGCCGCAGTTGTTGTATACAATCCAACAAAATCAAGATCACTTTCTTCCTCATCCTCGAATAAATGCGCTTGCAAACTGTCAGCTTTCTGCAAATTATCACGATAACGCAGATGAGAAAGCGAACGCGACATTGCCCGCATCGCCAAACGAACAAAATCCCCATCTTCATAGCTATCAAGAGCTTCAAGAAGACCTAAATTTGCTTGCTGTACCAAATCAAGAAAATCAGTCCCATCCTTAAAGCGATGCATCCAATAGCGTACTACACGAATAACTAACGGTTGCAACGCTTCTACCAACTGTTCACAAGCATGTTTCCCCAAAGAAAGAAACCACTGATTAGGAGTAACTTTTTTTCGCTCACCATTGCCACGCTGAACACGACAAAGCAATTGCATCTGTTCGTCGGCAGTTAGCTTAAATGCCGATCTCACTTGACGAAGGTATTGATCTTTCGCCATCAAAGAGACATCACGATCAGCACCCGACAATACCCACGCTCTTTCCTCAGTAAAGGTCATGATACATTCCTCTCTTGTGTTGGTTGACAAGCTAGGTCTGATGTTTCTTACTTACATCGAGGAACCTAGCAACGCCGAACTAGCGATACTGGTAACTTTCGCTGGCTAGTCTGCTGGTACAGATTAGCTAGCAATCTCTAAATATTTCACACTACCAAATAACATATTTCACACATTCATATTATACCCAAATTTTTTGATGTTGTCAAGATTTTTCACACCCAAATTTATACTATTTCACATTTTTCTAAAAACTGCTTATTTATCACACATTTTTCATTAAGGTTCACATTTTATGCCAGATAGTGTATAATATGTTAGATATGTTAAACATTTATCACTTAAAGGTAAGGAGTAATAAAATGAAACTAGGAGATAAATACTACAGTGGAAGAGAAGTACAGAGAAAACTAAATATCACAGAGCCAGCACTACGTAATCTGGTAAATCAAAAAAAGATTAGAAAGGTAATACCACCAGGAAGAGAATACGGTGTCTACCTAAAAGCAGAAATAGATAGATTTGCTGAGAAGTGGGAAGCTTTCCTTATGAGTAAGGAACCACCAAAAACCGAGTTTAGAATAGCTAGAAGCGAAGACATGAATGCAGAGCAAAAACTAGAAGCAAGAGCCATAGGGCCAAACGGCATGCCAGCGGATATAAAAAAGGAATGGCTAGCAGCAAATAATGAAAGCGACTACCATGTATATCATGATAACAAACTTGTCGCGTTTCTCTTTCTAGTTCCGATTAGAAATGAAATCATAGACGACTTCATAAAAGGCATAATTCCGTGGAGAGACATTAAACCAGAAAAAGATATAGAAAAATATCAACAAGGCAAGCATTTTTCCCTCTTTGTACAATCAATAGCAAGTGAACCAGATGTAGACGAAACTACTAGAACACATTACATGCTAGTGCTACTACGAGGAGCAGGAGAAGAATTAAAGAAACTTGGAAGAAGAGGTATTATCATAGATAAAGTGTACGCAAGAAGTCAAACGCCAACAGGAATTGCAATGGCTATACACACAGGTATGCAAGAATATGAACCACTACCTAGAACAGGTAAACTGATAAGGTTCGTACTTGACATAAAAACTTCTAATGCCTACTTAGCAAAAGCTTATAAAGAAGGTTTTGAAGAGTGGCAAAAAGAGCAAAAGAGGTATAATAAAGAGAAAAGAAAAACTAAAACACCTCTTAATGAAAACACAGATATAATAGCGTCTTCAAATCACAAAAACTTATGAGACCGCTTCACCCCTAACTTTAGACTCAAGCATAGCTGCATATAATAACGTGTCTCCCGTCGGATGACAACAACGAATCTACAAAAATCTCTATAAGAATGTGAGATAGTGAAGATTTATGAGATGTTTATATGCATATTAGATTTTCGTAGGGACCAGATGTATCGCGTCCGAGGCGTGATTTATCACGCGAGATCATGCCTGAGATGTCTTATATAGAGGGTTCGCAAAGATTTCGCGCAATGAATTGCGCCCTCGGACGCGATACATCTGGTCCCTACGAACCGTCAAAATTTCTATAATATAATGAATATGAAGGAGGGTAACATGCCACAAGAAACACCACAATACAACCTCCACTATTCTATAGTTATCGAATGGTCAAATGAAGACGAAGTTTTTCTCGTAACATTGCCAGAATGGGCTGATCGTGTCATTATGCCAGTAACACACGGAAGTACTTATGCAGAGGCGGTACAGAACGGGCAAGAAGTTCTTAGAATGCTCGTTGACAATGCCATACAGGATAAAGAAACACTTCCACAGCCCAAGACCCATGCAGTAACATAGAAACTATAGTCATACAAAAATTGGTGTAGGTACCAGGACGGGGCTGGCTCTGTCCTGGTACCCACACCAATTTTTGTGTATATAAACCTTTAGTATCTGTGGTACAATAGCGTCGAAATTTTATCATCATAACTACCTTATTTTTCCTGTATGCGATAGATGGAGTTATTTGCTATGTTAGATTCCGAAAAAGATATTCTTAAAGGTTTGAATGAGCCACAGCGTAGAGCAGTGACTACAACACGTGGTCCTGTTTTGATTCTCGCGGGACCGGGGAGCGGTAAGACGCGCGTCATTACCCATCGCATTGCCTATATGGTACAGGAAGAACAGATTTCGCCCTGGCGCATCCTTGCCGTAACCTTCACCAACAAAGCAGCAAAAGAGATGCGCGAACGCCTGGAAAAACTGGTCGGCGTCAACGAATCAAAGGAAATGACGATTGGCACCTTCCACGCCATTTGTGCGCGTGTGCTACGCATGGAGGCCGATTCGCTATTACCGATGGGACTCAGCAAATCCTTCGTAATCTTCGATACCGACGACCAGACATCGCTCGTCAAACAAGCAATAAAACAGCTTGCTCTGGACGAGAAACAATACAAACCCTCTACCATTCAAGCTAGCATTTCGCGTGCCAAAAACGAATTGCTCATTCCAGAGCAGATGTCGGAGCAAGCCACTAAGTACAGCGAGGAGGTAGCGGCGCGTGTCTACAAGGTCTATCAAAAGCTTCTACGCGCCAACAATGGCGTTGATTTCGACGACCTGCTGATGCTCACAGAGCAACTATGGCGACGCGAACCAGATGTCTTGCAAAAGTATCAGCGTCGCTGGCAGTATGTTCATGTCGATGAATTTCAGGATTGTAACCTGCCACAATACAAGCTTATTCGTCTGCTTGGGTACGGCACGGACGAGCGGCACAATGGACTTGGCAACGTTTGCGTCGTAGGTGACGACGACCAGATGATCTATACATGGCGCGGTGCCAGTGCTGAGAATGTCTTACGCTTCGAGCGCGACTTTCCAGAGGTCGAGACGGTCATCCTCGACCAGAACTATCGCTCCACCCAAACTATTCTTGATGCTGCACAGGGCGTCGTTCGACGCAACAGTTTCCGTAAAGATAAAAAGCTTTGGACGGAGCAAGGCAAGGGTGAGAAAGTTGTGCTACATCGCGCCTACAACGAGGAGGAGGAGGGTCTATATACCGCACGCGAGATACTGCGCCTGCTTGGACGCGGTGATATCGAGAAGCGTGGCGATGTCGCTGTAATGTATCGCACCAACGCTCAATCGCGTGCCGTTGAAGAGCAATTCCTGCACCTCAACATTCCTTATAAGGTAATTGGTAGCCGCAAGTTCTACGAGCGCAAAGAAATCAAAGACATGATCGCCTACTTGCGTCTGCTTGCTAATCCGACCGACGAACTGAGCCTACAACGCATCATCAATGTACCTAACCGTAAGATTGGTGCTAAGACGCTTAGTGAGTTACAAAATTGGGCGTTGTCACAAAATATTCCGACCTTTACTGCTATTCAACGCATTAACGAGCATCCCACGCTTGGTAAGGCCGCAAAGGTAGCCATCGAAGGCTTTGCCAAGCTCATCGCCGATCTTTCCGAGGCAATTCACGAACTCTCACTTCCTGAATTAGTTGATCGCATTGCCGAACGTAGCGGCTACGGGCCAGAGCTTCGCGCCGTGCCGGAGGAGGAGCTAGACCGCTGGGCTAACGTGCTTGAGTTGCGCCACGTCGCCGAGAACTATTCAGAGATTGAGACCAGCGCGGCCCTCGAATTGTTTCTTGAAAACGTCGCCCTCGTCGGTGGTGCCGATACTGCCCAGACCAGTGAAGACGGCTCTCTCGTGCGCGAAGAGAATAGCGACTCCGTGACGCTGATTACGCTGCATGCGGCTAAGGGGCTAGAATTTCCCGTTGTCTTCATCGTCGGTATGGACGAAGGCTCGCTACCACATTCACGCTCAGTACTCAATCCAGAGCAGTTAGAGGAGGAACGTCGCCTCGCCTACGTGGGCTTTACGCGTGCCATGAAACGTCTCTATCTCGTGCGAGCCACTCGTCGCTCGTTCTGGGGCGAGACACACTCGACGGAACCGTCGCGCTTCCTCGAAGACATTCCCGCCAGCCTCGTCTCAATGGCGAATGGTCAAAACACCAAAAGCGGCTCTGGCCTCTCGGTCAATAGCAATTCACGCCCAGCACGCCGCACTGAATGGGACGAAGACGACTACAACCAAGACCCCTACGGTGAGAACGAGGGTGGGCGCGTCTTCGGTAGCGGCGTCGCCCCTAAAAGCACACCCAAATGGACGCAACCGACAACTAATGCACACACCTATTCGTCGCCACCAAGCATTCCGCCATCGGTCTCGTCAAGGGGCACCTTCTCGCAACCAGCCCAACCCGCAAAACCCAAAGAGCAACAATTCAAGCCTGGACAGAAAGTACGTCACAGCCTCTTCGGTGAGGGCGTGATTCTCAAAAGCGAGATGGAGGCGGGCACTGAGTTTGTGGAGGTTCAATTTCAGGGAAGACATGGTAAGAAAAGATTGAGCATGGATTTTGCGAAGCTAGAGAAGATATAAACGAATTTGTAGGGACCGATTTATCGCGTCCGAAGCGCGGTTTACCGCGCGAGTCCTATGAACACCGTTTTGAACACTCTGTGCAAGACTCGCGTGATAAATCACGCGGCGGACGCGATAAATCGGTCCCTACAGATCGGCTGCCAATTTGATTCGCTTGTAGACGGCATCAAAGGGGAAACTGATACTTAGTGAGGTCAGTTCTACGGTGTCGCCTTCGTTATAATGATACGCTTGCCAGGAATTTTCGCGTCGGTACGCGACAATCTCCTTTTCATCACTACCAACCAGCAAGTATTCCTGCAGAGAAGGTATAGCTTTATAGCTTTTAAGCTTGGAACCTCGATCCCGCTTTTCTGTATTTGGCGAAAGCACCTCAATGAGAACCGTCGGCTGAGTCAGCACCTTCTCTGTCTGATCAGTACACCCGACCGCCACATCGGGATGTAGGTAGTGATCATCAGCAAGTTTCAACAGCACATCACTTGAGTAAACGATACATGAACCGTTCTCTGGAAGTCGCTGGTCAATCAGTGAGGCAAGGCGAGCGGCGAGGGCTGCGTGGGCAGGACTTCCACCCGCCAAATCGACGAGATGTTGTGCAGAAACCGAGGAGGGCGGACGCAACATGATAACAAGGCCATGCCAATATTCATACAGACCATCGGTAGAGTTATCGAGGGCAAGATACGGCTCGACGGGCATGTAAATCGCTCCATCTGTAAAAGCTGCTCTATCCGCTACCATGAGTGTGTCCCCTTTATTATTTCATACATTCCTTCTAGTTTACCATAGCGTACCAAGGCACCTGCAAGGAGGGGGCACGTGCAATCTGTGATGGAACCAACGGACGCCCACAAGGGGCTACCCTACTATATGCCGATTGGACGCGGCCTTGCACGTTGAGTATAGTAGGGTAGCTCCTTGGGGCGTCCGTCCTGTCTTGCCCCTATCATGTACACGACATCAGTTTCTACGACTACCCAACAAACGTCGCGCCCGTCATCACGCCAACAGCAATCACAGTCAGAACAAACCCGATGATAGCCCAGCGACGCGCAGCACTGCCTCCCGCCTTCTTGATTTTGAGAATCGCAGGACGTAATGCACCGTCACCAATACCAAGCAGGACAATTGCGATGATGAATGCAGTGATGATGAAGCCACCCCATGCACTTCCAAACAGGTTGGCAAAGCCGTTCGTTCTCGTAATCAGCACGATACCAAAGCCTATTGTTAGCGTTCCCGTATACGTAAGAAAGCGCACGGTGGTAATCGCCAGCCGAACCAGCGTCTCACTCTCCCCTTTCTCGATAAGTGGGATGATGAAAAACGCGAGGAGGGCATAGCCACCTACCCATGTCGCCGCGAATAAGACATGCCCATACCGGATCAGCCATGAAAGAAACAACATTATACGTATTCCTCTCGTTCGTTCTTCGAGATATCTGATGGCAACGGAACATCGTGCAGGGAGACCGCAAGAGTCTCCCCTACATCTTCCCCATCCCTACGTGTAGGGGAGACCCTTGCGGTCTCCCTGCCTATGCGCTCTCTCACGCGTCGATGCAGAATCCACTCGCCAATGAACGCTCCTGGTGGTCCTGCCGTCAGCAAGACCACGACTGGAAACCACCAGCCCCATAGCCCATCTATCGCCGCCACGCCGACAATCACCAACAACAGCAGGAAATTGATGCCGTGCAAGGGGCCGACGACGTGAACGACATCTTTCTGTCCAGTAAGTGCAGCAGACACGAGTATTATCAAGAGTACGAGATCGACGGAGGCGACTATACGTACAATGCGTAAGCGACGCTCAATGCGTTCTATTTGTGATACTGACATCATGAGAGTTTCGCCTGTTCCGCTAGAAACCAGTTTTGTAGGAAGCCTTGAGCCAGTTCCATTACGCGTGGTGACGCCTTCGCGGGTATTCCCGAATCAAATGGTGGTTGTGGATCATATTCCATCAGAAGTTGCGTAGCCTCGGCGATATCGGTTCCGGCAATTTGTCCGACGAGATAGAGAGCCATGTCGATACCAGCCGAGTTGCCAGCAGCGGTCATGATCTTTCCATCACGAACATAACGTTCACCAGGGCATGTTATTGCACCAAATGACGGAAGCATCTCCATAACAGGCCAGATCGTCGTCGCCCTCACTCCTCGCAACAATCTTGCTGCACCAAGTAGGAGCGAGCCAGCACAGACGGAGGTAGTCCACTGAGAAGTTTCATGCGCTGTTCGTATCCATGATAATACTTGCTCACTTGGCGGAACTACGGGACTGCCCGGACAGACAACAAGAACCTCTGGATGAGGAACCTCGTCAAGACTATAATCAGCCACTAGCGACAGAAAGCCAGAATCTACGCGCTTTGGGCCAGGAGTCTCGGCTACAAATTTAACGGTTGCCCCAGGAATACAACGCAATGCTTCATATGGTCCGGTGGCATCACTCGCCGTCATTCCTTCATGAAGAAGGATTGCAATAGTGATCGGATGTGTGTTCGGCATAGAAAAAGTAAACGACATGTAGTAGCTCCTTTGGAAAATATTCAACACGATTTATATTCGTTTCAAACGCGTTTCAATCATAGCAAAATCTGTTATAATGTGTCAAGAGTTGAGAGATAAAACGAGAGAGGTTTCTATATGAAGGGCAGATTTCGCGAACGTCGTCAGGCGCGTACACGTGAAGCTGCGGAAGAGTTGGCAGGAATGACGAGTAGTGACCCAAAAGATCGCATTCTCGAAGTTGCCGAGCGTCTCTTTGCCGAACAAGGACTAGACGCTGTTTCCTTACGAGCAGTAACGGCGGAGGCAGGAGTAAACATAGCCGCCGTCAACTACTACTTTGGCTCGAAAGTAGCTTTGTTGCAGGCAATGACACAACGTTTCTTTCGCACAGTGAACGCAGAACAATTGCGTCGTCTCGAAGATATTGAAGCAAAAACACAGGCATCATCAGTGCAAGAACTACTCGTTGCCTATGCATTCCCCATCTTTGGTGTCTTTGACTCTCCGCGTGGACGAGAATGGGTGCAGGCATTGATGATGATACGCACTGCTGCGCCATCAGGCTCGACCTCTACCGTTATGGAGGGAGAGAACGGTACAGAAGTCACAAGCCGTTATTATGAGGCTCTACGTCGAGCATTGCCACAACTGCCACCGGATGAACTATGGTGGCGTTTCGAGCGCACTCATAGTTTACTCATGGCAAATCAGGGGAGACGTGCTGTCCAGGATACGAACAAGGGAAAGGTGGGGCGCGACGAGCGTGCGTGGCTGCTCACATTTCTTGCTGGCGCACTTGAAACTGATGCGACAAATACAAAGATGTGAAACGTGAGGTATACTACATGCAAGCTAAACAATGTATATGAATCGGGTGTAGGGACAATAATTCATTACGCCCTGTGAGCGATTCACAACGTCGGCAGGAATTGAGGAACGTATCTCATGATAGAAAACGTGGTCAGTGGGGACGAGGGCGTAATGAATTATTGCCCCTACATTGACGCTCATCCCGTTAGAGAATTATTGTATGAAAATCGAACGCTTCACCGATAAGGCGCGTCAAGCTCTGCACGATGCATCAGAGCTAGCACAACAACATAAGCATAGTCAGATTGAGACTGAACACCTGCTCGACGCCCTCCTTAAACAAGATAGCGGCGTTACACAACAGGTGATTCAGAAAGCGGGCGGCAACCTGCAAGCAGCTCAACAAGTTGTTGAGCGCGAGATAGAGCGGCTACCGCGCGTCTATGGTGCTGTAGAGCCAAGTATCTCGCCGCGCCTACGTACTGTTCTTGAACATGCGTGGACGGAGATGAACAATTTCAAGGATGAGTACCTGAGCGTCGAACACATGCTACTGGCGATGTTCGGTGGTGAGGGAACAGTGAGACAAGCTCTCTCACTTGCGGGTCTGACGCGTGAGCAGGTCTTGAAAGCATTGACTACTATTCGCGGAGCGCAGCGCGTCGTCGATGCAGACCCAGAGGGCAAGTATCAGGCATTGGAACGCTATGGGCGCAACCTGACACAACTAGCACAACAGGGTAAACTCGACCCCGTGATTGGACGCGATGAAGAGATACGCCGCGTGATACAGGTGCTGAGTCGGCGCACAAAAAATAATCCTGTACTGATTGGCGAACCTGGTGTTGGTAAGACCGCGATTGTCGAGGGATTGGCACAGCGTATTGTGCGCGGCGACATTCCCAAAACGCTTGCCGACAAACACGTCGTCACGCTCGACCTCGGCGCACTTGTCGCAGGCGCGAAGTATAGAGGTGAGTTCGAGGAGCGTCTCAAAGCCGTTCTCAAAGAGATTACCAGTTCCGATGGTGGTATCGTTCTTTTCATTGACGAACTGCATACGCTTGTCGGCGCGGGTGCAGCAGAGGGTGCGATGGACGCCTCGAACATGCTCAAGCCGATGCTGGCACGTGGCGAACTGCATTGCATCGGTGCCACCACGCTCAACGAGTACCGCAAATATATCGAGAAGGATGCCGCCCTCGAACGTCGTTTCCAGCCCGTTCTTGTTGAGCCGCCATCAGTTGAAGACACGATAAGCATTCTGCGCGGCCTCAAGCAACGCTACGAGGTCCATCATGGTGTGCGGATTCAGGATACTGCCCTCGTTGCTGCCGCTATGCTCTCAAATCGCTACATTACAGAACGTTTCCTACCCGACAAGGCCATCGACCTGATCGACGAGGCCGCAAGCCATCGCCGCGTAGAGCTTGATAGCACACCAAGCGAGATTGACGCGCTAGACCGTCGCGTGCGTCGCTTACAGGTGGAGCATGAGGCTCTGAAAAAAGAGAGCGATACTGCTAGCCAGGAACGCCGCGAACGTGTTGAGCGCGAGATTGCCAACCTTAACGAACAGTTACATACACTCCGCCTCACACTCGAAACCGAACGCGCCCCCGTCGAAGAGATGCGTCACCTGAAACGCGAGATTGACGAGGCGCAAACTGCCTACGAACAAGCCGAACGCGCTGGCAATCTCGACGAGATGGCACGACTCCACTATGGCGTCATACCAGAGGTACAACAGCGCATTCAGAGTATGGAATCGCAACTGACACATATCAAGAACGCGCGCATGCTCAAGGAAGAGGTGGATGCAGAAGACATCGCCGAAATCGTCTCTAAATGGACACACATTCCTGTGTCGCGCTTGATCGAGGGCGAGGTACAACGCCTGCTTCTGATGGAGGATCGTTTACGCAACCGCGTCGTAGGACAGGATACTGCCTTGCAGGTTGTTGCCGACGCCATCCGTCGTGCGCGTGCCGGTCTACAAGACCCTAATCGTCCGCTTGCTAGTTTTCTATTCCTAGGGCCAACGGGTGTTGGTAAAACCGAACTTGCCCGCGCCCTCGCCGAATTTCTCTTCGACAACGAACAGGCACTTGTACGAATAGATATGTCGGAATACAACGAGAAGCATTCGGTCTCGCGTCTCATCGGTGCCCCTCCTGGCTATATCGGCTATGATGAAGGCGGGCAACTCACAGAGGCGGTGCGTCGTCATCCCTATAGCGTCATCCTGTTAGACGAAATAGAGAAGGGGGCACCAGAGATATTCAACGTGCTACTGCAATTGCTCGACGATGGACGCCTGACCGATGGGCAGGGGCGCACCGTCGATTTCAAGAACACCGTTATCATTATGACCAGCAACGTCGGTAGCCAGTGGCTACAGGAGTTTGACGGTATGGACGAAGAGACGATGCAACGCACAGCACGACAAGAACTACGCACTGAAGGTTTTCGACCAGAGTTCATCAACCGCATCGACGAAGTGGTTATCTTCCAGCAAATCAGCCGTGAGCAGATGAAAAACATAGTCGCCATTCAGCTACAACGTTTACAGCCACGCCTGCAAGAGCGTTCCATTATGCTCACTGTGAGCGATGCAGCACAGAACTATCTCGCCTCACGTGGCTACGATCCCCAATTCGGAGCACGTCCACTCAAGCGAGTCCTTCAGAAAGAGATCGAGAACCGTGTCGCTCGTGCTATACTGGATGGTACTCTGCAAGAAAATGGGACGGCGATATTGGATATGCAGGATGGGGTGTTGGTGATGAGAACACAATAACATCAAGGTTTGTCATGTAATTTCGTAGGGACCAGATTTATCGCGTCCGCTGCTCAATTTATTGAGCGAGATTCTTGTTGAATCCCGAATACAAGACGTTTCAGACGTGATCTCGCGTGATAAATCACGCCAACGGACGCGATAAATCTGGTCCCTACGAATGATTGATATTTCACGGAAAATAATTAAAAAGAACAACATATATGAATAACCCTAACAGAACAACCATAGAGGGACCACATGCAGAACTGGTGCAGATGCTTAGTTCCTTGCTTATTCAACTGAACACGCTACAGATGCTGGCACAGGATGAAGCGGTTGATCTGCCCACGCTTCGTGAGGGTATGGACACGTTGGAGCAGATGGCGCGTGAGGCACTCTTTGCAATACGCTCGGCGGATGAGGACCTGCCACCAATAGAGTTAGAGGGCGTTACACTCTCCGAGGCACTTTCGCGCCTCGTCGAGGAAACAGCGGAGGCGATAGGCATTTCCAGTCGCGTCTCATTCAACGGTATCGACGAACAGGGACGCCCAAGAGAACACGCGCTCTCACCAAGCAAAGAGCGTATCCTGTACTTCATCGCACGCGAGGCACTGTACCAAGTGCCTTTACATGCAGGAGTACGGCGCGTGCGTCTTGTATTTACTTACGGTAGCGACGATGTGCAGATGAGCATTGAGGACGATGGCACGCTTCCTAACATCGAAGACTCCTCACCTTTGCCTTTGCTAGCTGAAAATAACGCGGAAAATACACGAAGTGAGCCACGCCCATTTATTGATCTACGTCATCGCATTATGCATCTCGATGGCACGCTGGAAACGACACAGGATGAGCAAGGTACACGTGTCTTCGCTCGCATTCCTTATGCAGACGCGACGACAAACGATGTAGCTACTCTCTCTTCATCACAAGCAATGCCAGTCACGCAACAGGATGGGACGAAGCCAATAGACATTTTGATCGTCGATGGACTAGCGGTAACACGTGCAGGCTTGCATCGTCTGCTGGATAGCTATACAGGGCTACATGTTGTCGGAGAGGCAGCGGATGGTGTGCAGGCGGTCAGTGAGACGTTAGAACTTGGCCCACAAATAGTGTTGCTCGACTCGCAACTTCCAAATGGACAAAGCCTGGAAGCACTACGCCAGATCAAGCAGCTCAATCTCGACACCAAAGTCTTGTTGCTCTCAGCTCAGGACCGCGAAGAGTATCTCTATGAAACACTACGCGCTGGTGCCGACGGCTATGTTCTGAA
The DNA here is from genome assembly GCA_964250805.1 of uncultured Ktedonobacteraceae bacterium. GTDB lineage: Bacteria > Chloroflexota > Ktedonobacteria > Ktedonobacterales > Ktedonobacteraceae > JBBQVS01. The sequence continues at coordinate 15,045 of CAXUHG010000052.1, forward strand.
GGATATCGCGCCCGACGAACTGGCTCAGGCATTGCGTGTGGTGGCAAGCGGCGAGGTGCTGGTGCAACCACAACTTGCGGGTCGCCTGCTCTCACGCGTCGGCAAACAGGGTGGACGCGCTCCCTACGAATCGCTCACAGCCCGCGAACTCGACGTGTTGCGCCTCCTGGCACGCGGCATGCGTAACAAAGAAATCGCTGCCCGTCTCTACGTGAGCGAGCGCACCGTGAACTTTCATCTCGCGAACATCTATCAGAAGCTCAACGTCTCAGGGCGCACCGAAGCGTTAAGTAAAGCTATCGAGCAAGGGTTGGTGACAACGTAAACCATCCATTTTGAAAACAATACATAATTTCGTAGGGACCAGATTTATCGCGTCCGAGGCGCAATTCATTGCGCGAAATCATCGTCAATATCATATAGATGCCTAAAAATTGATCTCGCGTGATAAATCACGCCTCGGACGCGATAAATCTGGTCCCTACGAAGATGAGGATAGAGAAAATTAGAGAGCAGAAATAAGCTACTAACGCATAGCGAGGATAAGCAGACCCATCACATCGAAGCCAATCATTGCCAGTATCAAGCTCAAACACCCGAATAGAACAATGCGTTGCCAGCGGTTACTGAACGCATATATGTTCGCCAGTTGCGTTTTGAAGGTGGGCAATGTCTCCGTCTCATAGAAACGCTTTCGGCTTGGAGTCAATGGCCCGCTGATACGATTCATCTGTTCGCGCATCGTTAGTAAACGGGTGCTGATAGCCGCCTCGAACATATCATGGATATCTTCTTCAGTTGTGGAAGTTGGTCTTACCACCGCCATCATAGGAGCAGTCATGTAAGACTCTTCGTCCATTGATGTATTCATGCTTATCATATCGGATGAAACGCTACACTCATTCAATGCAACGTCCGTTTCTCTGCACAAAACACTGTTCATTGCCACAACCTCCAATACGTTCTTACTCTCTAATTCTCTATACGCTGAATGATACTGGAAATTAGACATGAATACATGGGACAAATGACATATTTTGTGAGGATGTCGATTATGGCTCTCTTGTTATACTAAAGTCACAGGTTAGACGCGACGACGAAACCGCTCCCAAACCTGATTATGAACATATATTTACAAAGGAGTTCCGGTATGTCTATTTCTACTAAAGTACATACGTTCGTCGCGCTTCATCCACAGCGTGATGTGACACTGTATCTCAACTCTATCTGGCAACACTATTTTTCTGATGTTCCCTATGCCAACGATGTACGGATCGCATATCACCGTCCGTGGAAGAGCCGACTGGGCCTTATACGCATGTCGCTCGATTGCACACACTCGTTTATTGGTATCAATTCACTCTTGCAGCATGTCGAGGTGCCCGATGTCGTACTCATAGTCACTATTGCCCATGAGCTTGTTCATTACGCACACGGCTTCGGCTCTCCCTTACCTCAGTTATATGCTCATCCACATGCCAACAATATAGTCGATATCGAACTCGAACGGCGCGGTCTGGGCGATGCCCTATTTGAATGCAATTCATGGATTGATGAGCAATGGTACGACTTCTATAAAGCACAACGCGAAACACGGAGTCTTTCCCGTGTACGACAGAAGGCGGGATGAAGAAGCAACAGGGAGACCGCGAGAGTCTCCTCTACATATATAGACATATAACGTGTAGGGGAGACTCTCGCGGTCTCCTTGCGTTTATTACAAGGCAGTGATGCTCAAGATACCGATATGCAACTCAATCATTGCACTCCCTAGAGTGATTGGACCATTTGAAAGTATACTGGTTCTGGTGCTATCAGCATAACTTACTGCTGTTCCATCAATGAAAAATGTAACCTCATTACCCTTGACCTCAACACGGTACGTATGCCAGTCAAGTTGCAAACGTATCCCACCATTAGAATAACGTTTCCTCCGTTGTCTATCGGTAGGAGTGCGTGTCTGACTTCTCATTGCTTACCTCCTGGCGTTCAGTAAATCTTTTTCCTTTCAATATTCTTTATTACGCTATTAGTTACACAAAATTTCTCACGATAACAGTGGGAAGACCGTGCGGCCTTCCCACTGTTTCACGTCGATATATCGCCTCGATATAGTTTTCCACAATGATTGT
>CAXUHG010000052.1:17276-30432 GCA_964250805.1 uncultured Ktedonobacteraceae bacterium
GGAAAACTTATCCACATTTTTCCAATCATGTATCGCTTCGATACACTTATCCACATTTTTATCCACATGTTATCCACTTATCCACTATCTGATTTAGAGCAGGTAGTTTATCCACACAAAATGTGGATAAGTTTTCCACATATCTACTTTCGTAACAGTACAACTGTTACATAGTCACTGTCTTTTCCACAATGATTGTGGAAAACTTATCCACATTTTTCCAATCATGTATCGCTTCGATACACTTATCCACAATAAATGTGGATAAGTTTTCCACATTTCTGAGAGTGGTGGATAACCTACTCATCTCTCATAAAGAGGATGTTACTCAGGACTATCGGGCACCCTATGCAAAAAGTGGATAAACTACCTAAAAATGTGGACAACTGCAAGATAATGTGGAAAAGTACATAGCCCTCTTACCCTCTTTTTATTATCCACATTTATTGTGGATAAGTTTTCCACATTTCTGGGAGTGGTGGATAAGTCATAAAAGTTCTCCACACAAATTGTGGACAAGTTTTCCACATAAAAGCTGAGATGGGGATAAGTTGTAAAACTATCCACAATGATGGTGGATAACTTATCCACCATCCCTCTCTCATAAAAAAATGGTGGATAACTTATCCCCATTTTGGGGCAAACTTATCCACCATTTTCGCTACTTATCCACAGCAAATTTTGCCTATTCCTGTTGTGGATAACTTATCCACACATGCTAATATTGCTTGAGAGGCTAATCTAAGGCATAGACGAAAAGAGACACATACTTTCATAGCTAAAGTTATCCACTTTTCCACATGCCCTACTACTACTTCGATTCTTATATCTTTTAATATAAATAAGAATCATAGTATATAGAGCATGTGGAAAAGTGGATAACTTTTGAATGGTTGTGCTTAATGCGATATACGGAATTTAATTTTACTTACTCTCTTCCGTCATACTACTAATGAGCAAAGCTATATGTCCTATGCTCTTAGCAAGAAGGCTAAATAGAAGGTACAATTGAATTACTCACGCTACTGGAATTTGTACCCTGCTAGCTGAAACAATTGTACTATTTGAGCGTTCTATTGTAGGGACCGATTTATCGCGTCCTTTCGCGTGGTTTATCACGCGAGTCATATTTGCATATTGATTGTGATACTGTCCAAGACTGGCATGATAAATCATGCAGAGGACGCGATAAATCGGTCCCTACCAGAGGAACAACGATGCCTTCTACCATCGAAACCATTAAAGCGAAGATTGACATCGCGGACGAAATTGGCCTTGTTGTAAACCTGCAAAAGTCGGGGAAGGCATTGAAGGGGTTATGCCCTTTTCACAATGAGCGCACTCCCTCGTTTTACGTGAACCCAGAAACCCAGACCTTTCATTGTTTCGGCTGTAACGAGGGCGGAGATGTCTTTTCATTTGTGCAGAAGCAGCAAGGCTTGGATTTCCGTGACACCCTCCATTATCTGGCTGAAAAGGCGGGTGTTCCTGTTGAAGATACCGCCGGACGCGATCCAGAGGAGGAGCGCGAACGCAGTGCGGTGAAGGAGCGTTTGCGTAAGCTCAATGAGGATGCGCTTCTGTGGTTTCACCAATCGCTATTGCGTTCCAGAGAGGCGGCAGAGGCTCGTGCTTATGTGCAGAGTCGTGGTATATCATCCGACACAATTCTCGTCTTTAGCATTGGTTACGCGCCCGAATCATGGGACGGCCTTTCACGCTATCTGCTGTCACAAGGTTACACCGAGCGTGAGCTGGTTATGGGTGGGCTTGCACGCGAGCGAGAAGGAGCTATCAACACTGAAGGCGGCAACGGTGTATATGACTACTTCCGCAATCGCATCATTTTTCCCATTCGTGATATGCGAGGTCGGGTGATTGGTTTCGGTGGGCGTGCAATGGGCGATAGCAAGCCCAAATACCTCAACTCGCCACAAACGCCCCTGTTTGAGAAAAATACCGTGTTATATGCCATAGACATGGCACGCGATGCAATAAAACAGGCCGCACAAGTTGTTATAGTGGAAGGCTATGTTGATGCAGTCATTGCGCATCAGTATGGCACGAAGCAGACGGTAGCATGTATTGGTAGCGCGATCACCGAAAAGCATATTCAGCAACTCAAGAAGCTCACCAAGCAGGTAACGCTTGCCCTCGATCCCGATGCTGCTGGCAGTGCTGCTACTGAACACGGCATCCAAGAGGCCCTCAAGGGTTTTGATAAGAAAACCGTGCCGGTACCACTTATGGGTAACACATCGCAAAAGTCTCGTAGCAAAAATGGACCGGCTTCGCGCGGCCTTATTATGCTCGAAGAGCAGGTTGACGCCGAAATTAATGTTCTACAACTACCGATGGGAGAGGACCCCGATGAGGTGATTAGGCGCGACTATCCAGCATGGTTATATGCGGTGTCGCATCCTTTGCCACTTATCGACTACTACTTCGTAGTAAAGATAGAGGACCTCAACCTGCGAGAGCCATACGGAAAAACGGAGGCGGCAAAGCGTCTACTTCCTGTCATCGGTATGATGAGTGACCGCATCAAACGCGATGCGTATATGCGTAAGCTAGCGGCAATGATTAGCATCGACGAGCGTACTTTGTATGAAGAGTTACAGCGAGTGTTGCGGAATCAGAAGATGCAAGGCGTGGCGGCAACATTTGCAGACCCAATGAGCCAGAGGCAAGCAAAGGCAGCGAAGTCGGAAACTGGCGAACCTTCATGGTTGAATGAAGGTAAGGATGAAAAACAGGGAGAAGAGTCCCATCCACAAAGTACTACTGTTACCAATTCCAGCAGTTCATACGTTAGTATTGACAAGAGTAGGGCGAATAAGCTACAATGGGAGGACTACCTGATTGGGCTACTCTTGCAAAATCCTGGTTTGAATCCATATGTTTGTGGTATAATACATGATGGTGACTTTGCCGGGACAGAGACGCGAGAGCTATACCAGATACTGAACTCTTTGTATCAGCGTGGTTCTTCCCCCTCATATCAATCCTTAGAGCAACTCGTACCTGTCGAACTGCATCCGGCGGTCAACAGGGCTAGAGCGTTCGTTGAGTCGAAATCCCCAGTAGATGGGGTCGGACAGGTAAAAGAAGCCGTCCAATGTGCTACACGCCTCAAACGAACACGCTTACTACAACTGAATACGGAACTCTTATACTTACTGCGCGAGGCAGTCGGCTCCGGCGATAGGGCGGGAGTACAGCAGCTTCGGCAACGGCTGATCGAGATACATCAGCAAGTGCGAACAATTGACTCTGCGACACACCTGCAAGGGTGATTTTATAACGTTTGTCGATGAGTGCTATCATTTTTACTCAGTCGGAATCGGAAGACAGGAACACTTTCCTTTTATTCTTAATTATTGTTGTATGCCTGTTTTCTGAAGGGGGAGGCCAGAATGGTGAACCGGGAACAAGATGTGATGGATCGCGTAGAGGAAGAGCGTGGCGGGGTTGCAAGAGGGGGTATAGGAAAGCAAGATGTTTTTTTATTAGATCGTTTTGAAGAGTCTATGTTAAATCATGCAGATAATGTTTTTAGTGTCGATGCCATAGGTCATCACACTCAAGCGGCTGAGGGAAGTCTTGCGACATCTTCAGAAGAGCCTGAGGCGTTTGACCTGTTCAAACTACAGGACGAAGAGCCTATGGATGCCCTGGATCCAACAAAAGAGCCGCCTGCGGACTGGGAGCCGGGACCTGAGGATGCCGAAGTTATCGCCGAGGTCATGGTTGACCAGAAATGGGAAGAGATGCAAGACGGATTTGGCATTGTGGTCGCTGACCTAGAGAGTAGTCTCGATGATCCCGTCCGTATGTACTTGCGCGAAATTGGGCGCGTTCCTCTGCTTACCGCAGAGGAGGAAGTACGTCTTGCACAACGCATGGAGCGCGGCAAATTAGAGCGTGCGAAGGTCGAGCAAACAAGGGCTACACGCCGTGCCATCGAGGATGGTGAAGAGGCGCAACGCCGCTTGACCGAGGCCAACTTGCGCCTCGTTGTGAGTGTTGCTAAGAAATATATTGGACGTGGTATGAGCCTACTGGACCTGATTCAGGAGGGCAACATTGGTCTGATTCGTGCCGTCGAAAAGTTCGATTATACAAAGGGCTACAAGTTCAGCACCTATGCTACATGGTGGATTCGTCAGGCTATTACCCGTGCCATTGCGGATCAGGCCCGTACCATCCGTATTCCGGTGCATATGGTCGAAACAATCAACCGTTTGATTCGCATCAGTCGCCGTCTGTTACAAGACTTGGGGCGCGAACCCACGTCCGAAGAGATCGCGGAGCAGATGGAGATTACGGCGGAGAAAGTGCGTGAGATTATCAAGGTCAGTCAGGAGCCGGTCAGCCTCGAAACGCCTATTGGCGAAGAGGACGACAGTCATCTTGGTGACTTCATCGAGGATCACACCGCTCTTGCACCCGCTGAGGCTGCTAGCCATCAGTTGCTCAAAGAGCAGGTCGAGGATGTCCTGGATAGCTTGACCGAGCGTGAGCGTAAAGTCTTACAACTGCGTTTCGGACTTGATGATGGGCGTAGCCGCACGCTGGAAGAGGTCGGAAAAGAGTTTCACGTCACTCGTGAGCGTATCCGCCAGATCGAAGCGAAGGCATTGCGCAAACTGCGTCATCCCAGCCGTAGCCGCAAGTTAAAAGACTACCTGGATTAGTCAAGAGACAACAAAAAAGGATGGAGGCTTCGACCTCCATCCTTTTTTGTTGTCTCTTGACCATGCATTATGACCCATTCGCTATACTAGAAAAAAGCGGGGATGCAAGGGGTGCAATCCCCTGAATGGGGGCTGTCGCCATAGGCACACCCCAGTCTCTTCTCTCTGACCGCTATAGGCGGCGTATCCTAAGATAAGCCTAGTTGTATGTGAGGGAACACATGATGCAAACGAAAAGATATACTATGCCTTCAGCACGCTCAAGAACACAAATCAAACGCAACATTCTGAATACAGTTGCACAAAACGAAAACATAGACGACGATAGCTGGTTGAACGACGTGCATTCTGGCTCACTCACATCTACAACACAGACGCAAGAACATACCGTCTGCTACGAAGATATGCCCACAATGCCACTCTCTCTGTTTACCTCTCTCCCTATACAACAGACCACGCCAGGTGCTGATAAAGCAAATGACAGTTCAGACGAAGATCTGACTGTCAAATTGACAAAATCTAAAAAAAGTGTGCCTGCTAATCCGCTAGACACTCTGCTAGCCGACGAAAGCATTATGTCGATAACCGCACTTGGTCCACAGCGCATTCTTGTTGAACGTAACGATAGAGTTCTACAAACGCCTCTGCACTTTGCTGACGAGCAGCATATGATGCAGATTATCGAGCAATTGCTACAGACTGCCGGACAACCCATGCCTGCGCATCATCTTTTGACTGCAGCCTTACCCAATGGTTTTGTCCTTACTCTTGCCCTACCACCAAATGCACTTCATGGTCCCGTACTCACTCTGCGCCGACAGCCAAAGCGCATTCTTACGCTTCATGATCTAGTACGTCGAGAGTCGATGAGTCAGGCAATGGCAGATACTCTCGCCGCATGCGTGCGTGCGCGTCTCAATATCATTCTCTGTGGTCACAACGGCTCAGGAAGAACAACGCTGTTGAACGCACTTTGTGCTATCATTCCTGAAAATGAGCGACTCGTTACCATCGAAGATAAGGCCGAACTACTCCTGCAGCAACCGCAGGTAATGGCATTGCAAACCTACGACTATAGTCCAGAACATACAACAATACACGAACTACTTAATTATGCTGAACGTATGCACGCAGACCGTATCATTCTTGGTGAATGCCGTGGCAACGAGGCCGTAGTGTTGCTACAAGCCATGTACGGTGGCCTTGACGGAGTAATGACCACTATGTACGGTCACAGCGTCAAAGATTGTCTGACACGCCTTGAGACGCTCTGTCTCATCAAAAACGGGGACCAAGCTGCATCATTACTCAAGCTTATACGAACACAAATAGCGCAGTCCATCAATATCGTCGTCTCGCTCTCTACAGAGCATAAAATCACCAATATCGCCGAGGTGCAATCTGGAGATGAAGGTCCTTTGAAAGTTCAGAGTCTCTTTCATTATCAAGATGGCAAACGCTTCGCCGCGAAGAGTGCGCAAAGCTCCTTTGAGGCAAGTGGCTTTTATCCCGAATTTGTAGAGCGATGTAAAGCACTGGGCATCTCTTTACTACGTGACTCATTCATGGCATAAGCTGCTCTATAGAAGCGATAAATCTCGTCAATAAACGTAAAATCGAGTAAATTTCTTATGGTTGAATTTATGAAAGAAAAATTTAATGCCATTCTCTTGATTTTTGTCTTTCTTTCAAGTACTATTAAGGGTAGGTGTAGAAATTTTGTGTTTTCTATTCTGATGTTGCCTGTACAGGCTAAATCGTTTAAGTTTCTGTTTGTTTCATGGATGTACTTGCAAACTGAAACCTTTTATACGCTTTTCCATCTTGAAGTGCAATGAGTGTATTACAGTAGGCTAATACAATTGGACTTCTATGGTTGTACGAGAAAGGTTTACTCTACAATGGCTGAGTACGAACGTTCCATAACGATTAACGCGACAAGGCAACAGATCGAAGATTTTGTTTCAGACGTAGCAAACCTCCCCAAGTACGTACCGACGACGAAACATGCGGAGCCTCAACAGGGCGAACGTGTACGTGTTCAGGGTGAAGCTCCTAACGGTCACAAATATGATGCTGACGGCTACTTCCGTAAAGATGACAGCAAACACCGTCTCGAATGGGGTTCCGATGGTGAGAACCATTACGCTGGTTGGTTGGAGTTCAAAGGCTCGAATGACAAAGCACCAGCACAAGTTACCGTTCACCTTACCATTGATCCACCACCTAATGTAAGCAAGCAAATGGCTCAGCAAAAAGGGAGTCAAGATCAAGCGGTTGAAGAGGGACTGGACAAGTCGCTGCAATCAATCAAAAATCTGCTCGAAGGAACTGGTGGCAAAGAGGAAGTTTAACCCTTCTAGGAACACTTAGAAAACTGATGTATCATGTCCTCTTCGCGATTGCGAAGAGGACATGATACATCAGTTTTCTACAACATTTCGTACAATCTCGACAAAATCGGCTTTGATGCTTGCACCACCTACAAGGGCACCATCAATATCGGGATGTGCTATAAACTCGTTGATATTTTCAGATGTGACACTACCACCGTAGAGGATGCGTAGCGAGTTGGAAACCTCTTCACTATACATTTCGCGATAAAGCTGGCGAATCATCGACGCTACCTTCTCTGCATCTTTTGTCGTCGCCGCTTTTCCAGTGCCAATTGCCCAGACTGGCTCATAAGCTACAACGATATCATCCAGTCGATCTTGTGGGAAGTTACACAAGCAGTTTCGCACCTGCTCCTGGATAACCTGCTCTGTCTGTCCCGCTTCGTGCTGCTCGTCATTCTCGCCAATGCACACAATTGGTCGTAGCCCGTATTGTAATGCAGCGAGAGCCTTTTTGTTGACTATTTCGTTGGTCTCGCCGAAATACATGCGCCGTTCAGAGTGACCGAGGATGACGGTGCTACATAACTCATGCACCATTGTTGGCGAAATCTCACCTGTAAAGGCTCCCTTTTCTTCAAAGTACATATTCTGTGCGCCCAGCTCAATGTAGTTTTGGAGCGATGATGGTAGCGTGTCCAATATCCTTCGTACCGCACTCAGCGAAATGCTCGGTGGACAGAGAATGCATAGTGTTTGGAAACTCCCATAGAGAACTTGCCCAAGTTGCGGCAATATCTCCTTGACGAATTGCTTTGCCTCGTTCGGGCCATAATTCATCTTCCAGTTGCCCGCAATAATCGCGGTACGAGCGCGTGCCATTCCTAATCCTCCTATATGTACAGGGAGACCACAAGGGTCTCCCTGTCTCATTAAGTCATTGTTTATCTCGTAACGCAACGACTCCTGGCAGAGTCCGCCCTTCGAGAAACTCCAGTGAGGCACCGCCGCCAGTCGAAACATGCGTCATCTTATCAGCGGCGTCAGCATGTTCAACTGCTGCCGCCGAGTCGCCGCCACCGATGATCGTTGTCGCGCCCTCCTGGGTACGATCTGCCAGTATTTGAATCATGCTGTTGGTGCCTTCTGCGAAGACTGGCATCTCCGCCACACCAAGCGTGCCATTCCAGATAATTGTGTTCGCGTCCGCTAATGCTTCACGAAAATTCGCGACGGTGGCAGGGCCGATATCCAGGATACGCCAGCCCTGTTTAGGTACTTGATAGCATGTGACAACCTTATGCGTTGCGTCTGCCGCGAAACGGTCCGCGATCATGACATCCGACGGGAGATGAAACGTGATGCGACGCGCGTGAGCCTTGGAAATCATTTCACGTGCAACATCAAGCTTGCTCTCCTCAAAGAGCGACTCACCAATCTCGTAGTTCTCGGCGGCTAAAAACGTGTTCGCCATACCGCCGCCAATCAGTACGATATCGGCAAGTTCAATCAATCGTTCCAGCACGGCGATTTTGTCGGAGACCTTTGCCCCGCCGATGATAGCCGCGAATGGTCGCTTTGGATTTTCTAATGCTGAACCGAGGAAGTTCAGTTCCTTCTCCATCAGTAAGCCCGCGGCTCCTGGTAGAATGTGCGCGACGCCCTCTGTCGATGCGTGAGCGCGATGAGCCGTGCCAAATGCATCGTTGACGTAGATATCGCCGAGGTTAGCTAGTTGTTGCGCGAATGCTGGATCATTCTCCTCTTCCTCTGGATGAAAGCGAAGATTTTCCAGTAGTAACACCTGTCCCGGCTCTAATGCCTTCGCTTGCGCTTCGACCTCTGATCCAGTGCTATTATGCGCGGTTTGCACAGGATGGTGCAACAACTCGCTCAGGCGTTGCGCAATGGGGGTCATGCGGAGCGTCTCGACAACCTTACCCTTTGGTCTACCGAGATGCGACATTAGTACAACGGACGCCCCACTTTCAATCAACGCATTGATAGTGGGGAGCGCAGCCACGATACGTGTGTCATCGGTGATGTGTTGTTCATTGTCGAGGGGGACGTTGAAGTCAACGCGTACCAGGACACGCTTCCCTCGAACGTCGATATCACGGATTGTCTTCTTATCCATTAGAAACCCTTTTGCCCAACGAAGTTCGCAAGGTCTGCCACGCGACTCGAATAGCCCCACTCGTTGTCATACCAAGCAATCACCTTGACCATGTTGTTACCAAGCACCATCGTCGAGAGGCCATCGACGATAGAAGAATGAGAGTCGCCACGATAATCTGTCGAGACCAGCGGCTCCTCGTTGATATCGAGGATGCCTTTAAGTGGTCCCGTCGCCGCCTCTTTGAATGCATTGTTGACGCTCTCTTTTGTAGCGCCCTTGCGTACCGTCGCCACGAAGTCAACGACGGAGACAGTGACCGTTGGCACGCGTAGCGACATGCCATCGAAGCGGCCTTTGAGTTCTGGAATGACCAGAGCCAGTGCGATAGCAGCACCGCTAGTTGTTGGGATAATATTCGCTCCCGCAGTGCGAGCGCGGCGTAAATCACTATGTACCTGGTCGAGAATGCGCTGATCATTCGTGTACGAGTGGATGGTATTCATCAGACCGTACTCGATGCCGAAGGTATCGTTGAGAACCTTTGCTGTTGGTGCAAGACAATTGGTGGTGCAGGAGGCATTGGAGATAATATTATGCTTGGCTGGATCGTAGACGTTATCGTTGACGCCCAGTACAATTGTCAAGTCTTCGCCCTTCGCCGGGGCAGAAATAATAACCTTCCTCGCGCCGCCACGTAGGTGTGCCGCCGCTTTTTCGGCGTCCGTAAAGAAGCCCGTAGACTCTATCACAAGCTGCACACCGAGATCGCCCCACGGAATTTGTGCGGGATCACGCTGCGAAATAACCTTGATGCTGTGCCCATTAACGATGAGAGCCTCCGGTGTGGCCTCGACCTCGCCAGGGAAACGTCCGTAGGTGGAATCGTACTTGAGTAAATGCGCGTTCGTCTTGGTATCGGTAAGATCGTTGATAGCAACGACTTCAATGTCTCGCGGATAACGTTCCAGCATTGCCTTCATAGATTGGCGACCAATACGTCCAAATCCATTGATGCCTACGCGTAGAGCCATGTCGTGTTCTCCTGTCTTTCTTCTTAAAATGTTTCACGTGAAACATTGCCAGTTTTCTATCTGGGACACTATTAGGGTATCATGTAGTTACTTAACTAGGCAAGGTATTTAATGTTCATATGTTAGGAGCAAGTCCTGTTACTACTATATACAACAAATTTCGTAGGGACCAGATTTATCGCGTCCATCGTGTGATTTATCACGCGAGATCGTATTTGAAATGTCTTGTAAACAGAGTTCATCACGATTTCGCTCAATAAATTGAGCAACGGACGCGATAAATCTGGTCCCTACGAAATTTGTCCTGGGCATGCCGTTATGTAATTCAAATGGTCAAACAATTGGAATAACACCAATCGAGAAGCGAACATATTCATCGCTATAGCCAAAGCCTGATCCTGGCACGCTGGCAATACCCGTCTTCTCGAAAAGCGAGAATGCATCCTCACCCTCTTGCAATTTGCTCCAGTTGTAGACTGTTGCGTCGTCGTCGAGATAGATGTGTTTGAAAATGTGTAGCTGCTCGTCTATGCGCTGTAATTGTGCAATGAAACGTTGACGACGTAGTTTGTAAAAGGCACGTAGCTTATCGGCAAGGTAGGGGTATGTATCGAACAAGCGTATGTATGCCATAAAGCGCAACTGCCATTCTCCTGGAAGCGAAGCCATTGTATTTGTCCATGCTGATGTGAACGCTGGCACCATATCGATGTTGCCTATCGTGACCCAGCCAAAACGTTCGCCTGTCAAGCTATACGTCTTTGAAAAGCTGCTGACGAAGATGGTAGAGCGCAATACATCCTCTTGAGCGAAGGTAGCCATACGTGCCTGGTCATGCGCTGGATTACCTGTACCAATGTATGCGAGGTCAGCTAGAATAGTGACTTCGTGTCCACGCTCTCTATGTTTTCTCAGCACAGCATGTAGAGCGTTCAGTTCGTCTTCACTATAGGCAAAGGTGGTGGGATTATTGGTGACGGTGAGGTACATAACTCGAATGTCTGAGTTTTCGGCGAGGAGAGTATCAAGTTCTTGCGCTGTCATCTTGAAACGATGCTTTTCTTGAGTTTTGAAATGATGTAGCCGATAACCATAAGAGCGTGCTTGCCATTCTGGAACACCGAATCCCGGCTCTGGAAAAAGAACTGCTACATCAGTAATTCCTTGTGCGTTGTAATAGACGTGAAGGGCACGCAAAACTTTATCAATGCCATCCATAGCACCTAGACTTGCGCCAACTTGCTCTTTCTGTACTGGCAATCCCCATCTTCGCATCTCTTGCGCAAGCCGTTCGCGTAGAATTGGATTGCCGATACCATAGATATCATACATACGGAGGTCGATGTACTGTGAGAGCAATAAACGCTCACACTCCATCATCTGTTCGCGTAACCACAAATACCTAGCACCCGTCGCTATATAGCCGCTCAACTGCTCACCAGGAAGCGCAATGCCCACCTCATCAGCAAGAGTACGATAATCTTGTGGGCCGCCATCCTCGCCCTCATGTTCAGTGATCAGACGAAGATTGATGTCGCCGATGGTGCGATTGACAATTTCGGATGAAATGATATTCTCTGGAATACCAGCAACACGACATTCTTGTTGCAATTCTGCTACGATTCGTGCCATAACACGAATTGGTCCTGGACCTTCCTGAATATGTGGGCGATAGCGAACTAATATATCGTGTCGTAGCTGTTGAAGTTTTGTATGATAATCTGTTGAGTGAAATGAAGTGGAAAGTGAAGATTGCGAATCCTCATGGGTAATCACCGTATATGCTCCCTTCGTATTACGCGCATCATGGCGTACCTGTAGACGACAACATCGTCGTTGACCTGTCGCCAATTAAGTGTAGCACATAGGGCAGAGGGTAGCAAATGAGTGTGAAGATGGGGCAGGGATGCAAGGGTGCAATACAATTGAGATAAAGCAAACGCTGATGGATGAGGGGAAGGACGCCCACAAGGGGCGAGTCCCTACTATACTCCACGCGTGAAGCGCGTCCAACAGAATATAGTAGGGCGCGACGACTCCTTATGCATCTTGCCAACGAACGTTGTTCTAGCATCGCTCAGGCAAGATGCAAGGAAGCTTGTGGTCGCCCGTTGGTTTTCTTGGAAAATAGAGTGTTTCACGTGAAACATTGTAAAGGACATATGTAAATGTTGAATGGAAAAACTGCTGTTGTGACTGGTGCTGGACACGGTATTGGGCGCACTCTGGCACTTGGTTTCGCGGAGCAGGGAGCAACTGTGTTGGTGCATTATGCTCACTCACGCCAAGGAGCGGAAGATGTGGTGCAGCAAATTGAGTCTACAGGAGGACATGGGGTAATGTTACAGGCAGATTTGAGTCAGCCAGAGCAAATAACACGCTTAGTCAAAGAGGCATATAGTATGCTCGGCTCTCTCGATATCTGGATTAACAATGCTGGTGCAAGTGCAAATTCACGCGAGACGAAAGGTATGGATGAAATCGCTGTCTTTGAACGTCTGATGGCGGTTGATGTGATGGGAGCGTGGCAATGTTCGCGTCAAGTTAAGCCTTTGATGAGAGATGGTGGCTGTATTCTTACAATGGGTTGGGATGGTGCTATCGCTGGTGCCGTGGGTCTGACAAACCAACTATACGCGATGAGTAAGGGAGCTGTAATGGCTCTAACGCGTTGTCTCGCGGTAGAGTTCGCGCCTCGTATCCGTGTCAATTGCATCGCTCCAGGCTGGATTGAAAACGAGTGGTCGAGCAATCTATCTGAGGTGACGCGCCAGAAGATGATACACAATGTACCTATGCAACGTTGGGGCACTGCACAAGATGTCCTCGATATTGCGCTTTTCCTCGCATCGCCCGCAGCTTCCTACATCACAGGACAAATCATTCCAGTGAATGGAGGAGAGATTAGGCCCTGGTGTTTTTAAGGGAAAAAAAAAGAACCCAAAAAACAAAAAAATTTTAAAAAGAAAAAAA
>CAXUHG010000052.1:30442-33981 GCA_964250805.1 uncultured Ktedonobacteraceae bacterium
TTCGGGCTTGTTTACCACACCCCCCAACCCCCCCCCCCCTAATCTCTCCTACGATGTTTCACGTGAAACATCACTCCTCTATGACGAATAAACCGTCTTTGACGGCTTGAGTAAGCGTCGCTATATCTGGTGCTAATGTGCGATCCTGCTCCAATTTAGGTACAAGCTTACGTACTCGCTCAAAGGCTATCTGCACTCCTAAGCCAGGGTGAAGTGGCTCACGAAACTCTAGCATCTGTGCCGCACACATCAACTCGATTGCAATAACCTGTTGTGCTTGCTCGATGACTCGTAATAGTTTGTGGGCGCTCGTTACGCCCATACTGACAAAATCTTCCATACCCGCTGAGGTTGGAATGGAGTCGATGCTTGCTGGATGCGCCAGTATTTTTATCTCGTTCACTAGTGCCGCCGCTACATATTGCGCTATCATCAAGCCCGAATTAAGGCCAGGATTCGGCGTCAAGAACAGCGGCGCACCACCCTTGTCCCATTCATGCGGCCCCAGTAAATCGAAGATACGGCGCTCGGAGAAGCTCGCCAGTTGCGCCAGTGCAATCGCCATCATATCTAGTGCGAGTGCAAGGGGTTGTCCATGAAAGTTGCCACCACTAATTACGTCATTCTCCTCTGGAAACACTAGTGGATTATCTGTGACTGCTCCTAATTCACGCTCAAAAACATTTTTGCAGTACTCTAGCGCATCGCGGATAGCTCCGAACACCTGTGGAGCACAACGCAATGTATAAGGGTCTTGCACCCTCGGACAATCACGGTGGCTTGCACAAATCTCGCTTTCACGCACTAACGCTCTAACGTGGGCTGCGCTTTGTTGTTGGCCTATCTGTCCGCGTCGTGCGTGAATACGTGCATCGAGCGGTACATGGCTTCCTAACAGTCCCTCAAGACTCACAGCATATGCAACCTCGGCACTTTGTATCAATGCCTCCGTATCCGTAAGTGCTAAAATCGCTACGGCCTCCATGAGATGTGTGCCGTTGATAAGTGCTAGTCCCTCCTTCGCCTGTAAACGCAATGGTTCCAATCCAATATGGAGAAGGACTTCAGCACCCGAAGTTCTTTGACCGTTGTAAAAAGCCTCACCCTCGCCAACCAACAGTAGGCCAAGGTGTGCTAATGGTGCGAGATCACCACTGGCACCAACCGAACCACGCGAGGGAATATACGGGTAGACGTGTCCATTGAGTAGTGCAAGTAACGATTGCACAATCTCGACGCGTACACCTGAATGACCGCGTGCAAGGCTAGCCGCCAGTAACAGCATCATAGCACGCGTAACCTCTTCGCTCAAAGGTTCGCCTACGCCCGCCGCATGGCTACGTAGCAGATTATGTTGCAGGTCTATCAATTGTTCTTGCGGAATACGCACGCTGCTCAAATGTCCGAAGCCGGTTGTCACTCCATAAACTTTTTTACCCTCTGCCGCGATAGTGTCGATCACCGTTCTAGCGGCTTTGATAAGCTGGATAGATTCATCCCCTAATGCTACTGGTATATAATTTCGCGCAACCGCGAGTACTTCGTCGCTGCTCAACGCCTGCCCATTCAACGTCACCTGTTGTATTGCTTTCGTCTCCATCGTGAAGACTCCTTTCTGGACTCCATTGTCCTATCTTAACATCTCCGAAAATACCTACTTGTGTTTTAGTATTCTTTCATCTTTGCATTGCTAAAAACGTTCGATGTTTCACGTGAAACATCTCCATAAATTCTGCCTCTGTTGTTTGCATTGCCAATCCTATTTTTGATGTTTCACGTGAAACATTACTATCTCTGTTGCTGCAACGTTTCATAGAAAACATTACTGGGGCGTCGTCAAACTATCTCATAAAAACTGATTGCACGAGGTTTACGCCAAAATGATAGCCAATCTCATGATAATCCTTGACTGACCACAGCGCAAGTTCGCAACGTTTCCCCACTTCGACGCTTCCAACCTGCTCTTGCAATCCTAACGCCTTCGCTCCAGAAATCGTCGTTGCTAGCAACGCCTCCTCTAATGTCATACCCATGTTCGACATTGCTAATCCTAAAATCATTTGCATGTTTTCACAATAGGAGGTACCGGGATTGAAGTCGGTTGCTAAAGCGACTGTAAGTCCATGTTCAAAATAACGCCGCGCCGTTGGGTATGGACTTCGCAGCGTATAGGAGCATCCAGGTAGTAATGTAGCGACAACACCCGCGTCACGCAAAGCATCCAGATCAGCGTCACTGGCATAATCCAGGTGGTCGGCAGACAAGGCTCCTAATTCTGCCGCCAATCGTGTACCACCAGAGGAACTCAACTGATCTGCATGTACCTTGAGCAAATAGCCTAACTCTTTTGCCCGCGTCAAAATTCTACGTGACTCTTCTATCGTAAACGCCTCGCGCTCGCAAAACACATCGCAGAAACGCGCTAAGCCTACAAAACGAGGTAGCATCTCATTGATTACCAGATCAACATACGCCTCCCGCCTGTTCCTATATTCAGGAGGCACACTATGCGCTCCCAGAAACGTTGGTATGACATTCACGTTGATCTCAGCATTCAATTTGTTGATGAGACGTAGACATCTCTCTTCCGTCTCGACGCTCAAGCCATAGCCGGTCTTAACCTCAACTGTTGTTGTACCATAGCTTCGTAATGATGCAAGACGCGGCTGTGCTAACCCCAAAAGTGTCTGTTCATCGGCCTGGCGTGTCGCGTTCATTGTCGTGAGAATACCCCGACCCTGAGCTAACAATTCACCATAGCTCACGCCTTCACGCCGCAAGTGAAATTCTTCCGCTCGGTCTCCCGCGAAAACAAGATGCGTATGAGAGTCCACAAATCCGGGCGTTACAACCATGCCTCGCGCGTCAATAATCTTTATTCTTTCAGCATTGCTACTACCATTCTGCTGAAGGAAAGAAACGGCATTATCAGAGCCAACCCAAACAATCTTCCCATTAGCTACGGCAATGGCTGCGTTATCTATAACTTGTAGTCTTCCACTCGCTTCCGCTATTTGTACTTGAGCCATCGTTACCAGTTGCCCAATGTTGCGAATAATCATGTTCACGTGAAACCTCTGCGCCTCTGCATGTTTCTCAGTATCCATCTTGCATACGCTCCTTTGCTCTCTTAACTGCTAACGTTATAGCACATCGTATTGGTTCGTCAATCTTGCTCCGACGATTTTGTAGGGACCGATTTATCGCGTCCGTTGCTCAATTTATTGAGCGAAATCTTTGCGAATCTTGTATACAAGACATTTCAAACATGACCTCGCGTGATAACGCAAATGAACAAATGAAGGGGGATACGTTTTTTGTAGGGACCGATTGCTCACAAGGACGCGATAATGCTGTTTAAAAATTAAAGATGGGAACGACATGTAAGGGAGACCCTTGCGGTCTCCCTGCTCACCGCGTGACGAAGCGTTACCAGATGTAAAATTTAAAGAGCATAATCGGTCCCTACAAAATCGTCAATAGTGGCGACGAAGGAGTGTGCTATAATGGGACAACACTGTAAAAGTTAGAGGTATGTA
>CAXUHG010000053.1:0-6424 GCA_964250805.1 uncultured Ktedonobacteraceae bacterium
CGACGGTGAGACACAATTGAGAATATCCTTACGAATCTATTTGTGCTTTTTGGAGTTTGCCGCTGTAGTCGGAGTAGACGACCTTCCATTCGGTGAATACATCGAGGCCAGCGATACCCGCTTCGCGGTGTCCATTGCCAGTGCCACGTGTGCCGCCGAAGGGAAATTGTATCTCGGCTCCTGTGGTGCCAGAGTTAATATAAAGAATGCCTGTGGTGATGTCACGCGTGGCGCGTTGTACGACATTGGCGTTCTGCGTATAGATCGCGCTCGACAGACCATATTTTGTCGTGTTGTTGACGCGAATGGCTTCGTCAAGCGAGTCGATTGTAATCACGGAAAGCGTCGGGCCGAAGATTTCTTCCTGCGCGATACGCATATCTGGTCGTACATTTGTAAAGAGCGTGGGTTGATAGAAATGTCCGTTTGTCAAATCGCCTTGTAAATGTGCAACCGCTCCGCCCGTGACCAGTTCCGCCCCCTCTTCCAGGCCGATTTCGGTGTAGTTCTGGACGCGTGCCAGTTGTTGAGCGTTGATGATGGGACCGACATCGACGTTCTCATCCAGTCCGTTACCTAGCCGTAGTGCTTGAATGCGCGGCACCAGTTTCTCTAGCAAGGCGTCTTGCACCGCACGATGTACAATCAAGCGGCTACACGCGGTACAACGTTGTCCGGTAGTACCATAAGCACTCCACAGGATACCTTCAACGGCAAGGTCAAGGTCGGCATCATCCATTACGATGACCGCGTTCTTGCCTCCGAGTTCCAGCGAAACGCGTTTGAGCATACGAGCCGCATACAGCGCGACACGTCGCCCCGTCTCTGTCGAACCCGTGAACGAGATAACATCGATGTTCGGCTGCTGCACAAGTGCCTCGCCCGTCGGCTTACCTGGGCCAAAAACGATATTGACAACACCCTCTGGCAAGCCTGCTCCATAGAGTAGTTCAACAAGGCGTAACGCGCTAAGCGGCGTATCTTCGGCAGGTTTGAGAACAACAGTGTTACCAGCGATAAGGGCTGGAAACATCTTCCATGTCGGAATCGCTACTGGAAAATTCCAGGGTGTGATACAAGCCACAACGCCTACGGGATCGCGTAATGCCATTCCTGTTTTGTTGGGCAGTTCGACGGGAACGGTGTAACCTGCTAAGCGGCGTCCCTCGCCGCCCATATAGTAGGCCATGTCGATACCTTCCTGCACATCGCCGCGCGTCTCCTTGAGAACTTTGCCCATCTCGCGCGTCATCGTGCGTGCCAGTTCCTCTTTGTGGCGCGTCATCAACTCGCCGACGCGAAAAAGTATCTCGCCACGCTTTGGTGCTGGCACAAGCCGCCATTGTTCAAAAGCATTCCGCGCGGCGACAACGGCTGCCGTCACGTCAATATGGTCTGAGAGCGGAAAATGTCCCAGCAGCTCGCCCGTCGCGGGATTGTAATTAGCGAACGTCTGACCGCTATACGCCGCCTGCCATGTACCGCCGATGTAGTTCTGATAGGTGGGGATGTCGTTGCTCATACGTTACTCACTCCTTATATATGGGGAATACAGGTTTGTGAGTATCATACAACGGTAGGGACAGATTTATCACGTCCAGGGGGTGGGGAGGGGCAACGCGTCGGCGACGATTCTTTCCGGTGACGTGTACCCCTCTGCCCCACCCCTCGGACGTTATAAATCTGTCCCTACCAATTGTAACGCTTTGTCTTTTCTTAGAGCATGCTCTTATTGAGAGTTGCCAGGAATTCTATGTTGCTGTGCGTCTTGGACATCTGTTGCAGCAGTGCCTCCATCGCTTCGAGGCCACGCTGGTCGGCGAGGGTCGAGAACATACGACGCATGACGACGACGGCACGGAGCGTCTTGTCGTCGAGCAGCAATTCTTCGCGGCGCGTGCTAGATAGGGAGATGTCGATGGCAGGGTAGACACGGCGCTCGGCGAGTTTGCGGTTCAGCACGAGTTCCATATTGCCGGTTCCTTTGAACTCTTCGTAAATCACATCGTCCATACGGCTCCCGGTATCGACGAGTGCGGTGGCGATAACGGTCAAGCTGCCACCCTCTTCGATCTTACGTGCGGCACCAAAGAAGCGTTTGGGCGGGAAGAGTGCGCTCGGATCGAGACCACCAGAGAGAGTACGACCACTGGGTTGCACCGCTAAGTTATAGGCACGACTCAAACGCGTGATACTATCGAGCAGAATTACCACGTCGCGTCCACTCTCGACGAGGCGTTTAGCACGCTCAAGCACCATCTCGGCAACGCGTGTATGTGCCTCCGTTGGCTCATCGAAGGTCGAGCTAATGACCTCGGCACGCACAGAGCGTTTCATGTCTGTGACCTCTTCTGGTCGCTCACCAATCAGCGCGATCATAAGATGCACGTCGCTATAATTCTCGGTAATCGAGTTCGCAATAGATTTCAAGAGCATCGTCTTACCAGCCTTTGGTGGAGAGACGATCAGGCCGCGCTGTCCGCGTCCAATGGGGGAGACAAGATTCACAATACGACCAGAGATATTGGGGGGATTTGTTTCCAGGTTGAACATTTCGCGGGGGAAGATGGGGGTCAATACATCGAAGTGGGGGCGACGTTTCGCAATTTCAGGATCAATACCGTTGATAGCCTCGACACGCAGAAGCCCATAGTACTTCTCATTGTCTTTTGGCGGGCGCACCTGTCCAGAAACCATGTCACCTGTACGTAGTCCGAAGCGGCGAATTTGTGACTGTGAGACGTATACGTCCATATTTCCTGGTAGGAAGCGTTCCTGGCGCAGGAAACCGAAGCCATCCTCCACGATTTCCAGCACACCAGCACTGAAAATGTTGCCTTGTTGCTCTGTATTGGCCTGGAGGAGTCGGAATACGAGGTCTTGTTTCTTGAGGGCAGTATAACCGGAAAGTTCGAGGTCGCGGGCGATATCGCGCAACTCCGTTGTTGTTTTTGTTTCTAATTCAGCAATATTCACGTTGTTATGGGGCAGGACACATTCTTGATGAAGAACACGTCCAATCTCCTTTCTCGAAGAACCAATGATGTTTTTGGGAATTGTAGTTGGGTGTAATGAATTATGACCCCTACAGAAAAATATCCTTGGCGAATGACTGGTGGCACTAACTGTAGTACGGAATACAAATTCATTCAGTTTCCATAGAGGGACTTAATAAATTATGACCCCTACGTGCAATCCGTGCAAACGGGCTATCTGAGTGAGTGTATGAGGCTTAACGAACAACCAAAGATAATGGAGACACGCGCGAGAACTGTGGAATTCCGTGAGCAATTTTAGCTTGTTATGGCAGTACGTGTCGTGCATCTCTGGGGCTACTGGTAATATATCACAGTGGAGGAATAGTTGTCAAGCAAAATGCAATATGAAAGATCGAGAACAGGCAATTGCCCGTTCTCAATCTTTCATATTGCTACCCTACGCTCTCATAGGTTATAATCGTAGACATAACAACCTGGCAATGTTGCAATCGTTCCATGAATGCAGAATTGACCATTGCTCTTGAGAAATACCTTGAGAGTCAAGAGAAGGCAACAAGTAGATGCTAGTGAAGCGTGGCTATCGGGTGGAACTCGAGCTGAACAATGAACAAGTGACTCTTTGTTTGAAGCATTGCGGCGCAGCGCGTTGGGCATACAATTATGCACTCACTCGCAAGAAAGAGAATTACAAGGCCGGATTGCCCACGCCTTATGCACAAGAGTTACACCGTGAAGTCAACGCCCTGAAACGGACTGAAATCGCCTGGATGTACGAAGTTTCCAAGTGTGCGGCACAAGAAGGTCTACGGGATGCTGATGAGGCATTTAAGCACTTCTTTCGCAAGTGCAATCTCAAAAAGCAAGGAAAGTGGAAGGGCAAATGCGGCTATCCCAAGTACAAGTCTCGCAAGAAAGCTATTGGCAGTGCCAGATTTACAGGAACGATCAAGGTCTATCCTGATGCTATTCAGTTGCCACGCTTAGGCATGATACGACTTAAAGAGCGTGATTATTTGCCAATGAACACAAAGATAGGCAGTGCTACCATTTCGGAAAAGGCTGGACGCTGGTATGTCTCCATTTGTGTCCATGAGGAACACGCAGAGTCAACACGCGCTACAGGTGAGGTTATCGGGGTAGACCTGGGCATTAAGACACTGGCTACTCTCTCGACGGGAGAAACCTTCGACAATCCCAAAGCACTCAGAAAGAAACTGAACTCGCTCAAACGTGCTTCTCGCAAGCATTCTCGGAAGAAAAAAGGCTCCAACAACCGCCGTAAAGCGAAACAGAAGCTAGCGAGAGTTCACAGACAAATAGCCAATGTACGACAAGACGCACTGCACAAGGCAACGTCAGCAATCGTTGCGAGAACCAAGCCCGATTGTGAACGTCCTAGCGTGATTGTCTTAGAGGACTTAAACGTCAGTGGAATGCTCAAGAACCACAAACTTGCACTGGCCTGTGCTGATGTGGGCTTGTATGAGTTCAAGCGACAGATACTCTACAAAGCGGCGTTTGTGGGTGTTGAGGTGAAACTCGCCTCACGCTGGTATGCCTCTTCTCAACTCTGTCATTGCTGTGAATGGAGGAAAGAAGACTTGACGCTTGCAGACCGCGTGTTTGTGTGTGAGAAGTGTGGCAACGTGTGTGATAGGGATTATAACGCGGCGTGTAATCTGGCAAAGCTAGCGTAAGACTGAAACTACCGTGAGTTACACGGGAAGTGACGCCTGAGGATATTCGGTAAGACGTGGGACTCCACGCGCGGGTAGAGGAATCAGGAACCGAACATCAATAGGCATGTCCTATTTGTCTAAGTTTCGGATAACGGACTGAAAGGAAGTCGTACTCGCAATGCATCTAACAAACAATGAAACAACCGTAGAAACTACCCGCGATCCGCTCGATACTCGTGACGCACAGGAGATGAACGCGGGGCGTACTCCTGTCAGCATCGCCGATATCTGGCAAGCACACAAATTTCTCAAGCCGATTATTCACCATACGACGCAGGCTCCATCACGCACACTGCAAGCGATGACGGGAGCGGAAATCTATCTCAAGTCAGAACATATGCAGCGTGGCGGCTCCTTCAAGGTACGCGGTGCCTCCTATAAAATTTCGCGGCTCTCCGAGGAACAGCGTCAAGCAGGGGTAATCGCCGCGTCCGCGGGCAACCATGCACAGGGTGTAGCCATAGCCGCCGCGCAATACGGCATTCCCTGTACAATTGTGATGCCAGAGAACGCGCCGCTGGCAAAGGTGACGGCGACGCAGGGCTATGGGGCGCAGGTTGTTTTGCATGGTGCAACTTACGACGACGCCTATCAACGTTGTCTTGAATTGCAAGAGGAACTGGGTGCGACCTACATTCACGCCTTCGACGACCCCGATATCATCGCGGGACAGGGTACGCTCGGCCTCGAAATGCTCAACGACCTGCCCGACGCCGACGCGATTGTCGTTCCCATTGGCGGCGGCGGCCTCATCTCCGGCATTGCAATTGCGGCACGCGCCCTCAAACCCGATATCACCATTATTGGCGTTGAAGCGGCTGGTGCCGCCAGTATTCGCGCCTCGCTCGACAGTGGTGGTGTCGCCACCTTGTCCGCCCTCACCACCATCGCCGACGGTATCGCCGTCAAACGTCCTGGTGCCCTCACCTACTCAATTATCGAAAAGCTAGTCGATGATGTTGTGCTAGTCAATGACGAGGCTATCATCAATACCGTGCTAATCCTCATGGAACGCTGCAAAATGCTGGTCGAGGGAGCAGGAGCCGCAGGACTCGCCGCCCTCATGAGCGGAGCCATTTCACTTAAAGGCAAGAAGGTACTGGTACCGCTCACAGGTGGCAACATCGACATCAACCTCGTCAGCCGTTTCATCGAACACGGCCTCGCCTCCGCGGGTCGCTACTTCGTCATTCACACGCGCTTGACCGACCGCCCCGGCGAACTGATGCGTATGCTCAACATCATCGCCGAGATGCGTATCAACGTCATCGACGTGCGCTACCAGCGCATCTCCAGCCGCCTCCCCATCATGCAGCGCGAGGAGACCATCACACTCGAAACCCGCGACCGCGCCCAATGCGAGGAGCTACTACAAAGATTGCGTGCCGATGGGTATATGGTGGAAGAGGCGCAAGCTCTGGATTAACGACAGATAAAGGAAGAGGGCCAAAAAAACCCGGGGGCGTGTTTTTGGGGATGGGGTTTATTGTGGTTTTATTTTTTTTTTATATTTTTGAGGCCACAAAAAAAAAAATTAAAAAATATAAAAAAAAAAAAAAAACCCACCCCTAAGAAGAAGGGCACGCCGAAGGCGCGCGCATGGATTGGAAAGAGAAGAAAGAGATGACGATGTAGTTCCGGCACACTCTCAGCACAAATTATATATAAAAAGAAAAAATATGAAAA
>CAXUHG010000053.1:6434-33846 GCA_964250805.1 uncultured Ktedonobacteraceae bacterium
GGTGAACGCGCCCAAAGTTTTGTATAACCAACATAAAATGCACCCCCCAAAAAACCGCTTGGGGGTTTTTTGGCCCTCTTCCTTTATCTGTCGTTAATCTTGCATTTTCATATTTTGCCTTGACAAACATTATAACTGTAAGATATTCTTGTACATGGGTGTCCAAATGGGGAAAAACAATTTCTCCTCTCTTTTCTTCTCATAACACTTGCTTAGATAAACTCAAACTCTTAGTGCATTTCGTATGAAAGGGAACGTTACATGTCTTCCTCGGACTTTGTAAAAAGTTCAGCTATTGGTGAGCATAATATTCGACGCTGTGATAAAGGTAGAATGGTAATGATAGATAATAAGATTGTACTATCATTTTCGCCCACAGAATACAAGCTACTCCTGCCTCTACTAACTGGTCTATCCGCAAAAGACGATGCATTGGTTAATGATGCGCTCGGCTATAATATTGCTACGTGGAGCCGAAAGAATCTCGACAAATATATTGATAAAATTCGTAGTAAGTTGCGCCCCACTGGACTCGATGTACGTCGAGTAACAGGACATGGATATATTTTGATCGCTTCGTGATGTTCGATATACACGAAAAATATGGGTCATTCCTTTGAAAGGAATGACCCATATTTTTCGTATTCGCCAAAATCCCCTTTTTGCGCTGTTCTCGTGTAGTATTTGCATGTACACAAGAGAATGCTTTATGGGAAGCATTTGAGTACAGGATTAGCAAGGGAGGAGGATTTGAGTGAGTCACAGTGCCACATAGAAATGTAGCACTTTAACGAATATCAATTTTAGTAGTAAACAAGAAGATGGCACGATGCCCTGGCGCAGATTGGAACCCTCAGACAGAGCATCATGTGCGATTGTTACCGCATGCTTTAGTATAGCATGTGGAAGTTCTTTGTGAACTGAAAGGAAATCTCATGCGTAAAGTTATTCTTGCTCTTGTCACCGCCTTATGTCTCCTATCCACTTTCACGATAGGTGCATCTGCACACACAATTACGACCAGCACATCTGCACATACCATTTTATCACCACACAAACTCCACCCCAGAGAATCAGGGGGTGGCTGTGGAAATGAATATACAAGTAGTGGAGGTGACATTAGTGCCAGTTCGTGTATTAGTTTGGACGGTGATACTCTTATCGGTGATGCATATCTCACGTTTCGACCGCTCTCTCCCTATGGTGCTGTAGACGGTTGCACTGTACAATTGGTTATACCTGGATACCAAGGTGTCTTGCAACAAAACTGTACCCAAAGTGCTATAAATAGAGCCACTGATGCTCATTTTGGAACTATCAAAACTACTGATTGGCAATATGGTGACACTGCTGTTACTGTAGCAAATATAAAGTTAACGTACACCTTTGGGCACGTTTCAACCCTTAACCTTGTTAAAAGCAGACAAATAAATCTCTAATCATAGAGATATGACGCTCTTTGTTTATTTAATAGATTAACAAAGAGCGGAACTCTAATCTAAGGGAGGCACATCTAAGACGTTTAGACTCAAGTGTTTCTTAGGTAACGTACAAGAGTAAATATACAAAGGAGAGTTTCTCATGTTCCGAAAAATAGTATACATTTCCGCATTAGTAACCTTTTTTCTACTGTTTAGTAGTAAGGCTCATGCAGCAATGTATTCCAACTCAAATATTGATTTCACTGCTTTACAGAAAAATTGCGTCATCATTAATGTCCATTTGAATGGGCTTCAACATACAATCACCTGTTCTAAGGAACGGACTTCTTCCGTTACCCCTAACACTGGTCAAATAAACTGTGCGCTAGGTGGTATATTGCAGGTAAAAAATTACAACTACTCAGGTGTACTCTGTTTCTCAGGATATGGCTACTTGGGTGTGAAAATCTACTCTGTTGATGAAGTAGACAATGGTAGCTATACCTCTCCTAGTTGGATACGAGATTATGATCCCACTGGCAGTACTTGCACAATAGAAACTCGAAGTTATACCGTCTTCAACGAGAGTAATCCTGCTTATCTAACACAGATTGATATTGGCGACTCACAAGGTCCAGACTGTTCTACCATTTAAGGCATGCTTTTAGTAGATATAGCTATCTTAGTATTAGGATAGCTATATCTGATGTTTCTAAATGTTTTCAGTACATTTTTCTCTTGATTTTACTTGATTACACACTTAAAATGTAGTATACTACATTTTTTAATAGGAAAGGCAAAGATCATGGCGAACGAAGAACATAAACAACTGATCATGCAAGGTGTAAATCAATGGAACACATGGAGACGTAAAAATCATGGCCTCAATCTCGTTCCTGACCTTAGCAACATCGATCTCTATAACATTAACCTGATAGGAGTGAACTTTACTTATACCAATCTCACTGGCGCGATGCTCGCCTTTGCAAACCTTGGTGAAGCAAATCTCTATGGAGCAAATCTGACAAATGCGAACCTTCACAGAGGCAATCTAATTGATGCCAACCTGACAAATGCTAATCTGACAAATGCGAGATTAACTGAGGTTGTCTTTGTTGAGACCTTGCTCAAGGAAACCAATTTTATGGATGTGGTGTTCGGACATACAATTTTAGCGAATCTCGATCTTCGAGAGTGTAAAAATCTCGGCACGATCAAGCACAAAGAACCTTCGACACTAGGCGTAGATACTCTTGTAAAATCGAAAGGAGCTATTCCTATAGAATTTTTACGAGGCGTTGGACTGGATGAAAGTTTTATTACTTTTCTTGGTTCTCTTGGTTACTACTTGTAGAAAGGATGTAATTCATGCGTACCAAGGATCCAAAACAAACAGTGATTTCATCAATCACGGATGCCAATCTACAAGTGAAGAGAGAAGAAGGGGAAACATTAGCTATCCCTGAAAGTATTCTCTTCTTAAAAGAGAAGCAGTACCGCTATGCCTACGCCTTTGTTGTGCTTTATACCAGCACCTCTAATCAACAATGGTACGATATGAGTTTTGTTGTACAAAACACGGATGGTTCATTTACTTTGCAAGGAGCAATTCTTGGTAAGGCTGAGGATAGCTTCCACATAGACAGAGATGAGCTAGGTCTAGCTCCTGAGCAACCATATCTTCTCATCTCATCAGGAAAAGGCAGACAGAAAATAGTACAAGAGGTGTCAACAGGAACGAGAGGAGAGAGAATCGAAGAAAACGGTGTGGTGAGACAGACACTAACTATTGGAAGTTCGCGGATAGTCGATGATACAGTAGAAGATATGTCTGGGTACCGTTTCTTGGTTGGTCATCTTGCTGAGGGTAGTCAGCATGTTGCACGCGTGCGTATGATAGATTCTGCAGGACATGTAGAGGATGATGAGGTTCAGGACAATACAGTTTTGTTTCTTGGTGAATATTCTTTTCCCATTACCTTTGAATTCTATAGTCCTTCACACACGTTGATTGGTACTCAACTTAGAGATATATAGATAGGGTCAGGGCACCCGCAAGGGGACGCTCCTCCTATATCATGAGACCGCCTATGGTAGACCATCCGTGTATGGTAGGGGCGTCCCCTTGCGGGCACCCTAGTTCCCATTGATTCGTTACGTTAACGTCTATAGGTAAGCAACCTACCTCACCCATCGCTCCACCACGTCCATCACATCCTCGTAGGTGAACGGTTTAGGCATCATACCGTCCGCGTTCAGGGGTTGTGTTTGGGCGAGCAGAGCTGCGGCGGACATGAGGATGATTTTGTGGCGAATGCGGATAGTTGGCTCGGTGTTGAGGCGTTGGCATAGTTCCTCACCTGACATGAGCGGCATCATGAGGTCGAGGAAGACAAGATAGTCTTTTTCGCCCTGCAGCTTGGTGAGAGCTTCGCGTCCATTGCGGGCGGTCTCGACGCTGTAGCCTTCGAGGAGGTCTACCATCATGTCGCGTATCAGGGGGTCGTCGTCTACGACGAGTATGGTGCTATAAGATTGAGAATGGTCGCTCATCCTGCTCCTCTACTATGTTCGGTATCTCGGCCTGTGGTAAGTAGAAGCTAAAGGTCGAGCCTTCGTTGGGGGCACTACGCTCAAGCCACAGTTTGCCGTCCATCGCCTCGATGTAGCGGCGACAGATATAGAGTCCGAGGCCAGAGCCGCGCACTGGAGTCGTTAACGAACGCGGAGCACGCACGAATTTATCGAAGATGTTCTTCTGATCTTGCGGCAGAATGCCCTCGCCCTGATCGATAATGCGTACCAGGATCAAGTTCTGATTTTCACGCTCGGCACCCGTTATCTGCACGTTCTGCAACAGAGACTCGACATCTTTGTACACCGTAGCGGTTGCTGTGATACGAATATTGCTCTCCGGCAATGAATACTTCGCCGCATTATCGAGCAGATTGGTAATCACCTGCCGAATATGTAAAGGATCGCCAAGCATGTACAGGTCCCTGTCAACCTCCACGAGAATGCGCTGCTCGATATTGATACTCAGCATGTTCGCCGCCACCTCAACGGCCTTATCGACCTGTACGGGACCTATCTGTAGCTCTAGCTTCCTATCAATGGTGCCGATTTTCGATGCCTCCGTCATATTCGCCATAATATCGTTCAGTTGCTGGGCCGCGCTCGCTATCTTTGTGGCATAACGCGTCACCTGCTGTGGCGTGAGCGGCGCACTACGTCCGTTCTGGCGTCTGAGCAGCGTCGAGTAGCCGGTGATCGCGCTGAGCGGTGTGCGTAGTTCATGCGAGGCTGTTGTCATGAACTCGTCTTTCATTCTATTCAGGTGTTGCAGCTCAGCGTAAGCCTCGCTGCGATCAGTGAATAGTTGAGCATTACGGATAGCATTGATCGCCTGTGAACTCATTGCGATCAGCGTCCCTATCTCCTTGGGGCGGAAACGTCGCGTCTCGTGCGGAGTCGAGACCGCAACCATGCCAATGAACTCTTTCTCGTAGAACAGGGGCAACATCATAAGCTGTTGCATGTGTGTGTCGCGCAAGAAAATCGCTCCACCCTCTTCGCTCTGCTGTGCCAGTTCCTCGATCATTGCTGAATCGAGCATAAAGAACGGGCCGCTATGCAACTGTTGTTCGAGCATCGTGCCTTGGAAGGGTAATGAAATTTGCTCGATCAGTTCGGTATGCGCTTGCTTGTTATCGAGAATCAGAGCCATCACATCAACGTCATCATCATAAACCGGATTTTGCGTCGGAGGATTATACAAGGCTTTGGCAACCAGACACTTGCCGTCCGCCGAGGGCTGAAAAAAGACACAGATGTCTATACGCAAGAGGCTACCAATCGCCCGAACCAGATTGTCGAGGATGTCGCTCAGGTTGAGACCAGAACTGATGGATTGCAGCGCACTATTGAGCGTCGCCAACTGCTCTTCACGCTGTTGCGCCTGATTGAGCAGAGTGCGGTCACGCTCATACAACTTGGTATTCTCGATACTCACAGTAAGGATTTGCACCATCGTCTCCAGCACCTGTACCTCTTCTGGCTTGTAGGCGTGAGGTCTCATGCTAGTCAGGCATAATGAACCGACGATGCGACCAGACATCTTCATCGGCAACAACACAAACGACTCCGCATTGTGCTGATCTCCCCATAATCCCGTCAATAGTTCAGCAAAGAATTCCGCATTTTGGCTATCATTCGCGGGTGAGAACAGCAACGGCTGCCTTTTCTCAAGCGTGACATGCCACCAGATGGGGCGCTCATTCGGCTCTTTGATACTGGACTCATCCGCCAATCCATCTATATACACACCATCTTTGATTGCGAGAACATCATAAATCTTATCTGTGTCGCGGTCATACAGAGTAAAGAGGAGCGAAGAAATATCGACCACCCGCGACGCATAGGTATAGAGAGAACTAACTAGGCTTGAGGGCTTGACGTTCGAGGGGAAAACGGTACTCAGCTCCTGGATGTGCTTTAAATATTCACTAGTGCGTTGCTGCGCCCGCTGCAGTTTATCGTTTTGCAGATAGAGAGCGATACGTTCGACATATTGTAAAGCCTCTGATCGTTGCCGATTCTGAAAGGTTGTGACAACGCTGGGAATAATTTGATAGAGAACAATCACGCCGAGTATTTGTGCATGGTGACCTCGGTTGTACATGTCGTCGATTAGAGTAGACTCTTGAATAGGTACCACAAGATAGTTGATTGGAGTGACATCCGTTGTAAATGGCGGTGGATTTCCATGAAAGAAGCGTGCGAGATATTCCTCATGACGCAACACGACTGGCTCATTCTTCGCCCACACAAACCCAATGAGATCCTTTCCAGGGGGATAGCAAGTTCCAACGGAGAAAAGGCCACTTTGTTCAGATGATATCTCCTCTAACTCCTCTGGCGGCTCAAGTGGAGGTAAGGCATGTACCAATGCAGGAGAATGCTGATGAACATCCGTCTCATCTTCTGGTATAAGCGGAAGGGGTGAGGGTGTATCTTGTTCCAGCGAACCAGTGCGCCGAGGGCGTATACTTCGATTGCCCATATTCGAGTTTGAGCGCGAGCGTACATGCAGACGTATTTGCATCTGCTGGCTTGCTTCGTCGAATAACGCAATAGCCGCACCTTGCGCCACAAATTGCGTCATCATATGTTTCAAAATATATTTCAGCAATGTGGTAGGATATATCTCATCTATATATGACTGGGGTCCATCCCAAGTAGAGGTAGACATGGGCTGCTCCTTACCTCTCTAGCCGAAAGCACCAGGAAGGGCGGTTTCATCGCAGGCTGCGAATTTCACTACTTTTACAATACTGATATACTCTGTAGCATATCATACATCTCTGCTATATTCAACATGTTAGCCACGCAACATAATTATACCCTTTTGGGCGGCAAGCGAAACAGCCTCAGTTCGATTCGTGGCTCCCAATTTGCCCATAATCGAGCTGACGTGAAACTTGGCGGTCCGTTCGCTTATGCTCAGTGCATGCGCGATCTCTTTGTTCGGCATACCCTGTGCCAACAGGTGTAGTACCTCTAATTCACGTTCGGTCAACGTCTCAACGGGCTGCCCAATATGCTGCATCAGTTTCGATGCCACCAGCGGTTGAAGCAGCGAACCACCCTCTAATGCAACGCGTATAGCACGAAAGATATCGTCGCGTGGGGCACCCTTCAAGAGATAGCCGTCCGCGCCTGCTTGTATGGCATGGATGATGCGTTCATCGTTATCAAAGGCGGTAAACACGATGATATGCGGCAGTGTAGGCAGTTCGTGGACAACAAACGCAGTATGTAGGTGTCGTGTTGTTTCCACACCATCTAAAATTGGCATTTCCAGATCAAGCAGCAGAATATCAGGTTGCAGGCGCGTCACGGCACTAACCACCTCTCTCCCGTCCTCTGCCTCCGCCACAACCTCGAAATCGCTCTGTGTCTCCAATACGGCACGTAGCCCTTCACGCACAATAGGATGATCGTCGGCAAGCACGATTCGCACCGTCATTTTTTAGCCCTCGCTTGTAGTGGAATTGAGATTTCGATACACGTTCCAGAAGCGGGTACACTTTGAATATACATATTACCACCAAGCAGCTTGACACGTTCGCTCATTCCGAGCAGTCCGAAGTGACCTTCCTTATGAAATACTGCGTCGGGATCGAAGCCGCGCCCATTGTCTCGAATAAGCAGTTGTAGTCGCGCTCCATATTCTCCGTCGTTCAACGCTTGCGTTTCGCAGTCTTTGCATTGTCCATCAGCGCAAAAGCGCAACGTTATCTCGACATATTGGGCGGAGGCGTGCTTTTGCACGTTCGTCAACGCCTCCTGCGCGACGCGATACAGACCAGCTTCGAGGCGAGCGGGTAAGGCCGGAAAGTTTGTTACGGGAAAAGAGGCGTAGGATATTGCGACATCAGGTGTTGTGTTCGTCGCCGCCAGGAGCGCGAGTGCCTCCGGTAATGTATGCTCCTGTAGCGGAGCAGCTCGCAGGTCCATGACAGAGTTTCGTGCCTCATCAAGAGTAGCGCGGGCAAGGGCAAGGGCACGCTGAATAGCCTCATGTGCGCGTTGCGGACGCGACTCCGCGAGCGCGTCAGCAGCCTCTAGTTGAAGCGTGATGGCAGTCAGTCCTTGCGCCAGTGTGTCGTGAATGTCACGGGCAAGGCGGTTACGTTCCTCTATTGTTGCGAGTCGTGTTGCCGCCTGCGTGTGTTCGGCAGAGAGACGCGCACGTTGCATCGCCAGCCCGATCTGGTCGCTAATAATATGGAGCAGTTGCAACTCCTGCGGCTGCAACTCGCGCCAGTCTTCGCTAGCAACGTTCAGCACGCCAAGAAGAGTGTTGTCTGCGTAAATAGGAATGCTGGCATGGAAACGTAGACCAAGCGACGAAGAATCGCTATCACGTTCCGCATTTTTGAGCCGACTACAGCGCAACACGTTGATGTTCGCAGCCTCCTCTAATGTGCCACTTAAAAATGTATCGAGGCATAAACAACTTCCACTCATACGTTCACGATGATGCGCGAGGTAAGGCGGCAACTCCTGGAAAGCGGCAAGATACGGTACGTTCTGTTCATTCAGTAGCCAGACCCAGCCCGTTCGCAAATGCAACAATTCCGTCACACGCGCCAGTATTTCCTGCAAGGCATCATGCACATCAACCTGATGATTAAGATAGCCCGCGATGGCATACAACACCGCGAGATCAGGATTGCCCTGGAGCAGCGTCGTCGTCTCTTGCTGCACCGGCTGATGGCTGCCTATATTATTGTTGCTGTTTTTGTTCGGTTCAAGGTTGCTCATGTTATATTTATAACACAAAGATGTGTAGGGGTCTAATTTATTACACCCTGTTCGCAACGAACCATTGCGGAGGCTGTGGAGACATGATACACTCCCTTAGCATAATGCGTCACCAACAGGGTGTAATGAATTAGACCCCTACAGAAGGATGATGATTTGAACATTGACCATATTGTAGGGCCATAATTTATTACGCCCTCGTCCCCGTTGACAATTGGGACGAGGGCGTAATAAATTATGGCCCCTACGCGATTGCGTTACCGATATGATGCTGGTGCAGACTCGATTGCTCCGGTCTCGACCATAATTTCGCGCAACTGACTGGCATCAATGGTCTCGTGCAGACGCAGAGCTTTGGCAACATGGTCAAGCGTGACGCGATGATCAGAGAGCAACTGTACGGCTCGGCTGTACGCCCACTTGACGATGCGATCAACCTCCGCGTCGATGATGGCTGCTGTGCGCTCGCTGTACTCACGCGAGTTACTAGCCAGTGAGGTGCCAGCAAAGGGGTCCTCACGCTCGCTATAGGAGATGGTGCCGAGTCGTTCGCTCATGCCCCATTTCGTGACCATCTGGCGCGCAATCGCAGTGACGCGTTGTAGGTCGTTCTCGGCACCTGTGGTGATGCGCCCAATCGCGACCTCTTCTGCTGCACGACCACCGAGGGCGGTGACAAGCTGCGACTCCAGGTATTGCTGCGTGTAGTTGTAGCGGTCATCTATCGGCGTATACATAGTAACGCCAAGTGCTTGACCGCGCGGCACAATCGTTACCTTCGTCACAGGATCAACAAGGTCCTGGAGTAGACCTGTCAGCGCATGTCCGCCCTCATGATAGGCAACGACGTTCAGGTCTTCCTCACTGAGAATGAGCGGACGTTCCGCACCCAGCAGAATTTTGTCGAGTGCTTCGTCGAAACAGGACTGGTTGACAGCATCAAGGTTACGACGCGCCGCAAGCAAGGCCGCCTCGTTAATCAGGTTCGCAAGATCGGCACCAACCATACCAGGAGTTGCGCGTGCGATGGTGATGAGATCAACGTCTCTTGCCAGCGGCACATCCTTCGCGTGAATCTTGAGAATGGCAAGACGCCCATTCCAGTCGGGGCGGTCAACCGTAACGCGACGGTCGAAGCGGCCTGGACGGAGCAGTGCCTTGTCGAGTCCATCGGGGCGGTTGGTCGCGGCAATGACGACGACGGCCTGTCGTGCGTCGAAACCGTCCATCTCGACCAGCAACTGATTCAACGTCTGCTCACGCTCATCATTGCTGTTGATGCTAGAGCCGCGCTGTCGTCCAACAGCGTCGATTTCGTCGATGAAGATGATGCTTGGTGCTGCCTTCTTTGCTTGATCGAACAGGTCACGTACACGGCTGGCACCAACACCAACGAGAACTTCAACGAACTCGGAGCCGCTCATCGAGAAGAACGGTACGCTCGCCTCACCTGCCACGGCGCGTGCCAGCAACGTTTTACCAGTTCCCGGAGGGCCTACGAGCAGCACACCACGCGGAATTTTACCACCGAGCCGTTGGAACTTGCCAGGAGTTTTCAGGAAATCCACGACCTCGACGAGATCGTTCTTGGCCTCATCGACGCCTGCGACATCGGCAAAGGTCGTCGTTGGCTTGTCCTCCAGAATAACCTTTGCCTTACTCTTGCCAAAGCTGAAGATGTTTTGCTGACTCTGCGTGGCACGGCGTGCGATCAGAATGAAGACGCCGAAGACCAGCACCCACGGCAATAGCCCGAACAGGATGTTTTGGAGCAAATTGTTGTCGGCGGCAGCCTTCGACGAGACGCTGACGTGATTCGCGATCAGCAAACGCGTCAAGTCCTGGTCGCCGGTTGGCAACTGTGTGAAATGATACTGATTGCCAGTCTTGGAGTTGCCATTCGCATCCGTCACCGTAACTGATGTATTGAAGTTACCAGTCACGTCCTGGCCCTGGAATACTGCAGTTTTCACGTTGCCCTGCTGCACCTGCTGGTAGAACGTGCTATAGGGAACTTCTACAACATTGGGGCCACTGTTAGCGTTGTTGTTGCTAGACGTAAAGTACGTAAATACCCAGTAGACCAATAGCAATACGACCACTATAAGAACACCGCGAATGAGCAACGACGTGTTATCGCGCTTCCCACCATTGTTCCCATTTGCGTCCCCGCCACCATTTGGGTTGGGGCGTTGTGTACCACGAGGTCCCTGGTCGTTGGGATTCTGGTACCTATATATAGCCTGAGCGTCCATCGTTCCCGCTTTCTCGTTTGTACTATCCAGTACAAGATGATTGTCATGTAAGCAATACCGATTATATTTATTTTACACGTAAGCCGATGTTTCGTCCACGTTCTCGTTAAAAAGTGTGCCAAATGAGACCTCCATAGAAATCGAATCCATGCAGGTTTGTCTATATTCTGGTACGTTATAGATACGTTTTAGATCATGAAAAGTTACGCTGTCGCCTGTACCCAGGGGTATTTATTATAAGGACGTTGTATGAGGGGAATGTGTGTACAAATATAATACTTCAATCTGCATGGGGCAATTGCCCCATGCAGATTGAAGTATTATATTTGTACGATTAGATTAGAATCCGAAGCCACCGCTAAATCCGCCCTGTCCTTGCTGCCCTTTATGCCCACTTATGAGGCGGTCAAGGAAGGTGGGGTTGCTGCTGAGCATCTTTGTCACCATGTCGGACTGAGACTGAGTGACATCGCCCGCGCTCACAGCCTGCTTGAGTTCGCTCTGAATGGCGTTGGTGAGCAGGGTCTTGAGCTGGGTATCGGAGACCTTGTGAGTCGTTGCGATATCATGAAGGCTCTTGCCCGACTGCAACTGGCTGGTCAGGTCGGCGGAGCTAATGCCAAGTCCCTTCGCAACCTGTGTCTCGGCGGCAGTGAGGTACTGCTGCAGCTTCTGCATATTGGCAAAGCCAGCGTTGCCACCCTTACCTACATTCTTGAAGTTACAACCGGTAGCGTTGCCAAGCTGTGCCTCAATCTGCGCTGCCTGCGCCTGCGTGAGCTTGCCATCTTTGACCATCTGGTCAATCGTGTCTTTAGCAGCACCACTCTCCGAGCTTTGCAGTTTGTCAGAGGAAACGCCTAGACGTTTGGCGAGGTTCTGCTGAAATTGAGTGCAATAGTTGTTTGTCGCACTACTTGTGTTGGCGGTTGTCGCGACGGTATTGGTAGTGGTAGTGGTTGCGTTCGCGTTTGCGACACGTGCGCTACCATATACCGCACCCACTAGAATGCCAAGCAGCAAGAGCAGGCTGGCACCGCCGATAATTAGAAGTCGTTTCACTGTTCTATCTCCTCATTTTTGGAAGTTGTGCGGAGGCATCACCGATAATACCTGCTCTTACTTCGTCACACATGGAACCTTTTTTAATGTCACATGGAACTTGAACAATTATAGCATACCTCACAATGAGTCAATTTGTGTAAGGAAACTCTAAAATTTCTGTGAAATATATAACAGACCTACATTTATTCCGCGCGAATGCGCGGAATAAATGTAGGTCTGTTATATATTTATTGGCAGACGTATTAAAAAGCGTGTATCTCCTGGATGGGAGGTGACTTGTACTTCGCCGTGATGTCTGCCTACGATGATACGATAGGCAATATCGAGGCCGAGACCTGTACCTTTGCCAACTCCTTTGGTGGTGAAGAATGGCTCAAAGATGTGTAGTTGCACGTCTTCTGGAATACCGGAGCCGTTGTCGGCAATCTCCACCACAATCCTATCCTGTTCATGGCGCGTTCGAATCCAGATGTGTTTCTCATGCGCTACATCCTCTAAGGCGTCGCTAGCGTTGTCTAACAGATTGGTCCAGACTTGATTTAATTCGCTGCCATAGGCTTGAATATGCGGTAGCTGAGAGTCATACTCGCGCGTTACCGTAACAGACTTGAGCTTAGAATGCAGAATGGTGAGCGTATTTTCTAGTCCTTCATGGATATCGACCTCTTGTAGTGGTGCCTGATCCATGTAGGAATAGTCCTTGACGGCCTTCACCAGCGTCGAGATACGTAGCGTACTCTGCTCAACGGAATAGAGCAGACTAAGCACCTGCAGAATTTTTTCCAGAATGGGAAGAAAGCTCTGTAGTGTCTCCTCTGACACCTGTTGCGCTAGCTTTTCAAACGCCGCGATATCCAGACCCGACTCGATAAAGGTTGGAGCAAGGTCGTAACCGTTGGCAACGCGACGTTCGTCAAGCCACGACGCCAATTCGTCCTCGCGGTCACTCTGCTCCAAAGGGTCCAGAATTGTTATATGTGTTGTGTGTTGTATTGCATCGTCCTGGAAAGCTGTCAGCACCGCTACGGTTGAAGAGTTCGTATGCAGAGAGAAATTCATCTTTTGCAACGAGAGTAGCGTTTCGCGTAGCTGTGCCGCTTCTCTTTGTGCCGCCGCCGCTGGATTATTGAGTTCATGTGCAAGGCCAGCCGAGAGCTTGCCCAGAGCAGCGAGCTTCTCCTGCTGCATCGTGAGAATCTCCATACTGCGGATGCGCGAAGCCAGCGTAGGCAACACGGCTTTCGTCACAGGAGAGCATGAAACAAGCATATGCTGGAACGTCTCGGCGTCGAAACGTACTCCACGCGTCTGCTGTACCGCGCGTGCCGTAGCAACGTAGGGCGTACCAGTGAGCAGAGGAACCTCGCCAGTAAACGAACCTGGATCAACGTGTTCCGCGATGACCACCTCTTGCCCGTTCAGTTGCTTGGTAACTTGTATATCCCCTTCAAGCAGAATGTAAAAGTCTGTCGCAGGGGTACCCTCGGCGAAGAGCAAATCGCCCTGCTGCAACGTAATAACCTCACCGTCGGCGAGAATAGCGGCGATTTCTTCTTCCGACACCTCTGCGAAGAGAGGTGAGTGGCGTAATATATCTATATCTGTCATCGCTACACCGCACTTAGATAACGATGTACAAATTGAACCGCCATTGAACCCTCGCCCACACCTGCGGCAACACGTTTAATCGAGCCATGCCGCACATCGCCCGCCACAAAGATGCCAGGAACACTCGACTCTAACAGGTAGGGGTCACGGTCAAACTTCCAACCGCGAGGTCGCTTGCCATCGGGCATCAAATCGGCACCAGCGAGAATAAAGCCCTGCTCATCGCGCTCAACAACACCCTCAAGCCAGTTTGTGTAAGGCATGGCACCGATGAAGATGAAGAGCGAAGATGCGGGAACCGTCTCACGCTTGTTCGTATTTGCATCGGCAAGTGTGATAGATGCAAGATGCGTCTCGCCCTGCGCCTCGACGACAGACGTACACACGCGCACAGTAATATTGTCGGTGGCGTGTATCTGGTCGATAAGATACTGCGACATACTCTTAGAGAGCGAATCGGCTCGAACAAGAATCGTCACACGCTTGGCATAGCGCGAGAAATACATTGCAGCCTGTCCAGCAGAGTTCGCGCCACCAACGATGTATATATCCTCGTCGCGACACGAAACGGCCTCACTCATCGCGGCACCGTAATACACGCCGGCTCCCGTGAGCCGCTCGATGCCTGGAACATCGAGCTTACGATAAGACACGCCCGATGCCACCATGAGGGCGTGGCAACTCAATTCCGTACCATCGCTCAACTTTACAATACGGTACGGTCCCTCAACGCGCACGGTCATCACCTCTTGCGGTGTGAGAATCTCGGCACCGAGTCTACGAGCCTGCATCACACCGCGCTGAGAGAGGTCGGCCCCACTCAATCCCTGTGGAAAGCCGAGATAATTCTCGATACGCGAGCTTGTGCCAGCCTGACCGCCGGGGGCTTCACGCTCGATCATCAGCGTTTTTAAGCCCTCGGAGGCACCATAGACGGCGGCAGCAAGACCAGCAGGGCCAGAGCCAACGATGATGAGGTCGTAGAAGTTTGTTCCCGCATGCGTGTTCAGGTGTATCTTCTCGGCGATTTGCAGATTCGTGGGGTTCTCGGAGTGCGAGCCATCTGAGAAAAATAGCACGGGCAAGCGTTCATCCGTGATACCTGCAAGTTCGAGCAATTGGCACGGCTCCTCAGACTTGTTCTCGATATCCAGCCACTGATAGGGTATCAGGTTTCGTGCCAGGAAGTCGCGCACTTCGTGCGAACGCGGCGACCACCGATGCCCCACCACACGCACGCCCTCGAACGGCGGACGATACGTCATTTGCCAGTCGTTAAGAAGGTCATCGAGCGTGGGATACAGATGTTGTTCTGGTGGATTCCAGGGCTTCATGAGATAGTAGTCAATTTTCGCGGTATTGATAGCCGAAATCGCGGCATCGGTATCCGCATAGGCTGTGAGCAACACGCGCTTGGCATCAGGAAAAAGCTCTCCTGCCTCCACCAAAAACTGTGTACCACTCATATTAGGCATACGTTGGTCAACCAGGAAAAGCGCAACCGCCTCATTACGCAGCTTTACCTGTTTTAACGTATCCAGTGCCTTCTGCCCCGAATCCGCGCCCAGCACTCGATATTGCGCGTTATAATGGTGACGCAGGTCACGCTCTATTGCTCGCAGCACTTCAGGGTCATCATCTATCGTAAATACAATTGGCCTTGCCATGCACACCTCTCTGCGCAACTGAAATATTTAATGCTACACAACTTGCTTCTTTATACAACACGAGCAAGCCTTATAACAATACAATATTATGCAGCATGATGTCACTGGTGAGACGGCTTGAATTTTTCCTGTCTATCTTTACAGGTTTGCGCTACATATTACAACATATGCATCTCTCTAGCATACGCCACTGCTTGTGTGCGGCTCTTCGCGTTCAGTTTCGAGAAGATACGCTTGATGTGCGTCTTCACCGTACCTCCAGAAATGACGAGGCGTTCAGCGATTTCTTTGTCGGAGAAACCAGCGGCAATCAGATGTAATACCTCTGCTTCACGATTACTGAGCGCCTGAGATGGGCCAGAAGGTACCGTTTCGGGGGTAGAGAAATTTAAAGCTAGCAATAGTTGAGTTATGTAACTCTGAGATACAACAGGTTGCGCTACTGCATCACGACGCTGACCATTAAGAACCTGAGTTAGCAATATTCCCATTGGCTTTCCATAGTTAATAATGGTACGCACGAATGCCTCTGGCTCGCCGAGTGTGAGTGCCTCCATCAATGTAGCAAGGGCACGCGGAATATCATGTTGGGCTTGAAAAAGCAGTGCTTGTAGACACAGAACTTCAATAGTAAACGCGACATACTTGTTACGGCGTGAGGCTTGCAATGCTTGTACCAGAAGAGAATGCACTTCAGGAAAGCGTTCTTGTAACAGATACACCTGTGCCACGTTCAGACGCTCGGTAATATAGAGAGTATCTTGCTCATCTTCGACTTCTAACTGGTAGTCGTTTATCCAGCGTATCGCCGACTCCCTATCTCCCTGAGCTAGCCATAGCTGCACACGTAACGTCTCATAAGTCTTACGTGGTTGTTTGTATGGAACGTGCTTAAAGAGAAAAAATTTCTCCTCTACATATGTCGATGCCAGCTCGTACTTCTCCTGCGCGATATGTATCTTTACAAGATCAATTTCACCAGCCAATATCAAATACTCATTGCCACTACGGTTCCCACATGCAATACATTCTGCCGCATAATATTCAGCCTCTTCTAATTTGTTCCATTCGTAGTACAACTCACTCAAACAGTGATGCATTGCACCCGCCATAAGAGATTGCGCGATAGGAGACGTTCCAATAAACTCTAACGCTTGCTGACAGATGACACTGACGCGAGACAACTGACCGCACTCGAAATACATATATGAGAGACTTGTGTAGCATTGAATCGCGGATGAAATAGCATGTGTTGCTTTGCTCACCGTAATACCCTCTGAAAGCGTCTCTATTGCCTTATCGTAGTTACAACAATAAGCATAGACAGAACCGAGAATGTATAAGGCGATGCCTAACCAGGAAGAGTATGTCGGCAGAAGGAGACGAGCTTGCTCACATAGCTCAATCGTTCGCTGTGTATCTTCGTTGTGCGAATACAAGATATAGGCACGTAGAGCACATACCTCGCCACGCATTTCATTCACGGAAGAACCTTGCAGAATCGACTTTGAAGCTCCTGCTTGCAGTGCCTCCTCTACATAATCCAGCCATAGTTCTATCTCTTTGGAGCGCTTCGTGCTATAGATAGTCCATGCTCGGTAGAGGCAGAGGCGAGGATAGGAGCGCAACAAATCGAGCGGTAAAGCATCCAACCACTTTACCAACGATTGTACTTCGCCGCGCATCCATACTTTTTCGGCAACACGCGCAATCAGGTCTGCCACTATTATATAGCCGTGCTTATCTTGCTGGGCTGCAGCTAGCGCATGTTCAACCGCTTCACTTTCGTATCCCTGAGCCTCGTACCATTGACTTGCCCGCCAATGTAGGGGAGCAATCATCTCTTGTCGGTCTCGTTGTAGACGCGCATAGAGAAATTCAGCGAAAAGATGGTGATAGCGATACCATACGCGCTTCTGGTCAAGTGGAACGATAAAGAGATTGGCCTGCTCTAATTTTGCCAGCATGCTCTGCCCGTCATCGAAAGCCGTCAATGCATTACAGAGCGAGGCATTCAGACGATCCAAAATCGCTGTATACAGCAAAAAGTCTTGCACCTCTTGCGGTTGCTGGGCGAACACCACCTCGGTTAGATAATCAAGCACAAAGCGATGTGTGCCATCGAAAATCGCTAGAGCCTCGGCTTCGTTGTCTTCATTCTTTAACGAGAGGGCCGCCAGTTGCAGCCCAACCGCCCAACCCTCTGTTCGCGCCTCCAGCCGCGCTATAACCTCTGCCGATAATGCAAGCTGCATGCTGTCGTGAAAAAACTGCACAACTTCCGTGTCGGTGAAGCGCAAGTCATCTGCGCGAATTTCCAGAAGTTGCCCTTGTACGCGAAGTGTAGCCAAGGAAAAAGGAGGTTCAACACGGCTCGCAATCACCAGATGCACATGTGGCGGCAAGTGTTCAAGCAAGAAAGCAAGATCATCATGAATAGCCTGTTCGGAAATAACGTGATAATCGTCGAGTACCAGCACAATATTCTGGGGAGTGTTGGTGAGAATATTGACAAGCGTTGTAAGAACGGAGCGTATCGGAGGGGTCTGTGGTTGCTGAAGTAGTATCAATAGCTCGGTTCCAAGTTCGGGTCGCAGAGTTTGTAGGGCGGCAACAACATACAACCAGAAACGTGCGGAATCGTTATCGCTCTCATCCAGAGATACCCAGGCTGCGGAAGGAACCTCTTGGGTCAGTATGGCACACCACGTACTTAATAGGAGAGTTTTACCGAAACCAGCGGGGGCGCAAACAAGCGTTAACAGGCTTGTAGTGCTTTTATCAAGTCGCTCAAAAAGACGTGAGCGAAGCACAGCTGCCTGTAGCACACGTGGAACGGTCAGTTTTGTTTTTAGAAGTGAGCCGGGCTGCCATTGAATACGTGAAGCAAGGTGAGTCATGTTGCCCCTCTCCTACTGTATCAACGCGACGCTATACTAGAGCATATAATAGCTGGAACAGTATAACACATTGCTCATTGAGAGGAGTAGATATGAACCAAAAGTACACCTATGGAGAGGAACATTCCTCTTCGTAGATGTACTTTTGATTTACGTTCTGGCTAAGCGAAGCTATTGAACTGCACTCGCATCGCTTGCGTTGTCAGCTTTGATGAGAAGCGGTAGCAGGGTGGACACGATAGGCGTCCCCCAACCGGTCGTGTTGTCCCAGCCCTTGTGAGCGGAATAGCCTAGCACAGTGACAACCTTCTTCGTGGTTGGATCAAGAAACGTGTAGCTGTTGTTGCCAATCACAATGTCATGGAAGGCACGCGCATAGTTGTCGCTCTTACCAATGCTGTAGATGGCTGGATTGATGAAGCCAAGATTGCGACCAGCGATTTGATTACCGAGAGCTACAATGCCTGCCCACTGTGGTGCGCCCGCGCTTGTGCCACCAACGGAACCAATAGCATTTGGCCCTGCTCCACATGAACTGCAAACGATCAAGACACCACTACGTGGATCTGCGTTGTAGGCCACATCTGGTACACCACGACGGCTACCAATGCCAGCAACACCTTTCTGATAGGAAGGTGCCAGATAGACCTTGCTGATCCCGCCGCCAGTAGCTCCATTGTTATTGCCAGTTGAAGGATCAAAGGCAACCTCTGACCACGTTGTCTCGCCCAGATATTTGCCGGAGAGTGTTGTGTCGAGGTATGTGCCACCCACACCTGTCACATAAGGGTCCGTCGCAGGATAGTTCACAACAGGCGTAGTAAAGAAGGATGTGAAATCACAGGTAGGAGCCGAGACGCCCTGATCGGCAGAAGAGCCAAACACGCTAATATGTTTCGCTGCCGCCTCCTTGTAAATCGCATCCGATTCCTGCAACAATTGTGGACTGAGACATGGTTCTGCGAAGCCATAACTTTCGGAGAGAACATTGCCGAGGTTGTTGTCAATAGCATACTTCGTGGTTTTCAAGAAAGCTGCATAAAGGTCTGAGTACGTTTGGGCACCTTTAGTAGTTCCAAGCACAAGATTGATAGTGGCATCGGGAGCAATAGCATGCGCCCACTCGACATCGAGCGTAATTTCGTCGGCAGCATCCGTACTGTTATCGAGTCCGAAAGGCGCGATTATATTCAATTTTGGATCGGGCAGACCGAAGATTGTGTCGAAGGTATGCAGGTCCTGAGCAATGGTAGGACTCTGCGTGAAATCGAAGATGGCAATGGTTTGTCCTTTGCCTGTATAGCCTTTACCATAGAGTCGCTGGATATCATACGCAGTTTGAATTTGCTGTGGCGAGTAGCAACGAATAGGCTGCGTAGGCAACTGGCACTGAAATTGCACACCTTTGGTGGCTTTGCCTAGATGCGTTGTA
Organism: uncultured Ktedonobacteraceae bacterium; assembly: GCA_964250805.1. Taxonomy (GTDB): domain Bacteria; phylum Chloroflexota; class Ktedonobacteria; order Ktedonobacterales; family Ktedonobacteraceae; genus JBBQVS01. The sequence goes on from CAXUHG010000053.1 coordinate 26,112, forward strand.
TGAAGACGTTTACTAGTAAGATAGTTACGAGCTATCTGGCTTCCACTCGCTGCATGAGCGGGGAATACATTTCTGAAATAGGTCGTTGCGCCGGCTACCAGCCCGACGAGCACAATCAGTGCCATAAGCAGGCTGAACAGCAGACGCACGCGTTTAACGTGTTGCATTATGAATATTTTCTCCCTCTTAGCAATTCATGCATGTCAACTCATGAATATTGATGGCAAATATTTTTATATTCACCCATACAAAAAGGAGTATACCTGTTCCATACAAGATTGTATGTCCCTCAAAAGAGGTATTTTTGTCAGAAGGAGAAGTCTATTCGGGAACTTTTTCGAGCAGTTCCAATAGAACGCCGTTCGTGCCTTTGGGATGTAGGAAGATGGCGCGTCCTTCGGCGGCGATACGCGGCTCTTTATCGAGGACTGACGCACCTTTGTCTTGCATTTCACGTAGGGTGGCGTCGATATCGTCAACTTCGAGGCAGACGTGGTGCATGCCCTCGCCACGCTTTTCGAGGAATTTTGTGAGGCTCGAATCGGGAGTTGTTGGCTCAAGCAGTTCGATCTCGCTGCCCTCTGGTCCGCCCATTGGTAGAAAGGCGATGCGTACCTGCTCGCTTGGCACATTCTTAATTTCACGCGGCTCTATCCCCAATGTATCACGATAAAATACAAGAGCTTGCTCGATGTTGCGTACAATAATAGCTACATGGTCGATACGTTTGGGCATAGGTCCTCCTCTTAGCAGGGAGACCGCAAGGGTCTCCCCTACATCTTACATGCATCATGAATTTTTACGAACAATGCGCTAAGTGGAAATCGGTCTGCCGCAGAGAGTGTGGTACTACGGTAAACAGGCCAACGCTACGCTGAATGGAACTGGTGACGGTTCGCAAGGCCATCAACGCACTGATACGGGTCTCTTCGTCATAGGATAACATATCCGCCGTCTGCTCAAACTCTGCCAGTGTCAATACTTCATACGAGGTATCTGGTTTCACAAGAACGCTCAGGTCAAGATCGACATACAATACACGGTCTAGTAAAAGAGTAGGAGGCTGAATAATATTGGCATAGGTATGAATAAGCTCGGTGCCTTTATAGAAGGCACTCAACATATACCAGCGATCAGGCCAAAAGAATTGTAAACAGTTCGAGCGCAGCGGACGCGTACCGGAGGCCCAACGCATCGGAGTGCCAGCCGGAAGCCAGAGACGAGTGCCATCGGTATGAATATTTTCTTCGTCACGAGGTCGATTTTCAAGCTGTGTCTGCGCATCAAGTTTATATGCCGCCCACGAACCACGCACCATCTGATCATAACTACGACTCTCCACCAAAAATTGCTGTTGCTGCATGATTTCTCTCCCTTTCGTTGCCCAACCATACTACGAGAACATTGTGCTATCGTCAAGTATCTCTGAAAATAGTCCCATCTCCACCAAATAAGGGAGCCGAACCATAGGGAGACCGCAAGGGTCTCCCCTACACATTGGACGTTTCGAGATCTAGGGCATTGACAAATATGTCGAACTACAGGGAGACCTTCGCAGTCTTCCTACTTTCCTCTCATGTTGTACAATTACTATACGCCCATATTCATAACTTTTACACACAAGAAACAGAGTAAGAAATACATTTATGCGTTGCCCCAATTGTCAAACTCTTAATCCAATAAACGCAAAGTTTTGCCTGGAATGTGGCAATCGGCTCGTGATATGCCCGAATTGTGGCACTATCAACCTGCCTGTTGCTAAGTTCTGTATCGAATGTGGTACCGCGCTCAAATTGCGCGGCGATACCAATGCGTCTCTACCAGCAGTTTCTGCAAAACAAACGCCGCACAGCCCGTATATTTCGCCCACACCAGAAGTCCTACTGCCACCGGAGGAGCGGCGCATTGTGACCGTCATGTTTGCGGACATCATCGGCTCGACACCTCTGGCTGCTCGGATGGACCCGGAAGACATGCGTGCGATTCTAACAGGCTATTTCAACCTGATGACGCAGCAGATACGTAAGCATGGAGGCACCGTTGAAAAATACATTGGTGATGCTGTAATGGCGGTCTTCGGTACACCCATCACACACGAAGACGACCCTGACCGCGCAATTCGGGCGGCTCTCGATATGCAAGCAGCATTGACGACTTTTAATGAGCAAAGGCAAGCATTCGATGGTGACGCAATCCGTCTACAAATGCGTATCGGCATCAATACGGGTGAGGTAGCCGCTCAAGGTAGTGAGCAGCAACGGCAAGACTTTTTGATTACTGGCGACGCGGTAAATGTTGCAGCGCGGTTACAACAGGCCACTGAACCCGACACTATTCTGGTAGGGGAACGCACGTTTCTTGCGACACGTGAGGTCTTTGATTTTCGCGCTGTCGAGCCGATGCAGCTGAGAGGCAAGAGCGAACCGCTCAACGCCTATGTTGTGCGGGGTTTAGAAAGCCAAACACAAACGATTACACAGCATCCGCGTGGTATCGAAGGGCTACAAGTGCCAATGGTCGGGCGTTCACTTGAACTGACGCTGCTCCATACCAACTATGCACGCGTCACGGCGGAGCGCAGTCCACATCTGATCACGATTCTTGGCGTCCCTGGCATTGGCAAGTCACGGCTCGTGCGCGAGTTTGTGCGACGTGAACAGGAGGCTGCACACAGTGCTGGCTTGAATGAGGCTGTGCCTAGAGTGTTGCAAGGCCGTTGCCCGCCGTATGGCGAGAGTATTACTTACTGGCCCCTGATCGAAATTCTGCGTTCACTGTTACAAGTGCAAGAGGATGAGAATGATGAGACGCTACAACAGCGTTTCACAGAGTTTGTCAACCAAGCCTTACTCAATGCGAAGCGAACCGAGTCAAGCGAAGAGATTGCAACAACGATATTACGCAGTATTGGGCGTGGTCTGAGTGAAACTATTGATGAACAGGGAACGCGTGAGCGACTTAAACGCGACTACCAGCGCGGCAGCTACGCGGTACGTAGCAAACAGCCAACAACACAGGCTCCGTTACTACGGGCATGGCGCGTGCTACTTGAGGCTCTGGCACAGATGCAGCCGCTTATTCTGATAGTTGATGACCTGCAATGGGCTGATGAGGCACTGCTTGACCTGCTGGAATATCTTACAGAGCGTATCACAACGGTGCCGATTCTCTTTCTCTGTCCTGCACGACCAGATTTTTTTGACCGACGACGCGATTGGGGCGGTGGGCAACGCAATTTTACCACTATCGAACTCGACGCACTCTCACGTGAAGAGAGTGGTAATCTGCTGGATGCGCTCCTTAATACTGATGACTTGCCAGAAGTATTGCGCCACACGATTCTTACCAGAGCCGAGGGCAATCCTTTTTTTGTCGAAGAAATCATACGCATGTTTATCGACCAGGGGCTACTCGTTCGTGAGACCGAGCGAGACGGCGAGATTTGCTGGCGGCTCGGTCATCAAAACGAAACGCTGGTCAGTGAACTCACAGCAGTCGCCGAACCACCCGACGATACTCTGCTCAACATGCATTATGTACTGCCGCTGCCGCGTATTCCCGATACAATTCAGGGTGTATTGGCTGCACGTGTTGATCTGCTACACCCGCTCGAAAAGCTGATACTGCAACATGCAGCGATTATCGGGCGCACGTTTTGGCTCTCGTCGCTGGTCGAGTTAGCTGACAATCTCTCGGAAGAAACTGTGCTTCGTGCCCTTGAGTCGCTTATTCAACGCGACTTTCTCATTGAGGATGACGACGCGCAGGTGCGTAGCCCCATCGAGAATGATCGCGTGTTCAGCTTCAAACACATTCTGATTCGCGACGTGGTGTACAACAATATTCCCCGTGTACGACGCTCACAGGAACATGCACAACTCGCCTTCTGGCTAGAGGAGCATACACGCAACAATTCAGCGGCCTTCATTGAGCTACTAGCCTATCATTATCAACAGGCATTGATTACGTGGTCGGCGACGATGACTGCGGTGGATGTCAATAGTATACAGGAAACTCCCGACGGAGAAAAAGTTTCGTCGGTACAGTTGACGCGCTCGGAACTACGGAGACGTGCAATTAAGTATCTCACGCTTGCGGGGGATCAGGCACTGAACAGCTACTACACGCTGCGGGCGCTCCAAGCATACAATGACGCCCTTGAATTACTGCTTGACGAGCATAGCGATGCACCAACGTTAGTTGCAATGCATGAGAAATTGGGCGATGCCTATTCGCAGCGTGGCGCGATGGATGAGGCATGGCAGACATACCGTAGAGCTTTGCGGCTCGCCACAGGCGAAGGTGTCTCTCCCGAAAGCGTTGATCTCCTCTACCTGTATGAGCGTCTGTCAGAACTCGCAACGCGCTGGCTGGGCAGTTTTGATACTCTCCCTGATCCACAAGAGACGCGTACCTATATCAACGCAGGCTTGCAGCTTTTGGAGGGAAAGGCGTTAAGCACAGCACGCGTGGCTTTCCTCACCTATCAAGCGTTCTGGTATATTCGTCAGCTAGAAACTGTAACCAATGCAGAGAAAGTGGAGCTTGCGGAACAGGCATTAGCGAGTGGGCATGAAGCACTACGGCTTGCGGAACAAGTTAATAACGCCAGTGTACTCTCACTTGCCCTTGATGCGGTTGGATTTATCTACATGCAATACCACAAATACAATGAAGTGTACCAGATACAGCAGCGACGTCAGCAGTTAGAGGAGAAGCTAACAGATCGAGAAGAATTGTATGACATCTACATTTCACTTGGCATTATTAGTGTAGAGATCGCGGAATATGCAACTGCATTAATGTGGTTTGGGCGAGCGTGGAGCAATGCTCAAACGATGGAAAGTCCATCTTTGCTGCTTAGCAGCATGACATGGCGTATGTGGACATGGTTACAATGGGATCGCTGGCAAGAGGCTCATCAGGTTGCCCTCGATATACTACGCCTGATCGAGCAATACCAGCAAGACGAGAGACGGCAACTGTGGGCACTGGAAACATTGGCAATGCTTGAGTTTCGACAGGGTGACCAGGAGCAGGGGGAGTACTACGCCAGGCAATATAAGCGGCTCATTGACCAACAAGCCGAGCGCAACAGTAACGAGACAACGACAGAGATATCGACAAGAATGCGCGATATCTCGTTAGCACGTGAAGACTGGACACATGCAACCGCCGAGTATACAGAAAAGCTCAAGGAGAGTGAGCCGTTGCCTTCGCCAGAGGTACTTACAACACTAGCAGAGCTTTTAGTGACGACACATGCGCCGAACGATATCCAGGAAGAGATGTGTACTCGCGCCATTACACTTGCCGATGAGTCTGGTGCCTGTAAGAGCCTCGCCCTCGCCTTTCGTGCAAGAGGTCGCATGTATACGGAGCAGCAAAAATGGTCGCTCGCAAAGGACGATCTCTATCAGGCATTGCATCGCTGTGAAGCTCTGGACATTCCGTGGGAGCGTGGCCTAACGCTCTACCATATCGGCATGCTCTACAAACGACGCGCCGAAACCTTTGATAGAGAGGCAACGGGGACGCGGAGCAGTGATATGGAGCGTGCGCGTTACCATTTTGAGCAAGCTTTGGGCTTCTTCGAGTCGCTTTCGGCGGAGCCAGACATAGAACATGTAAAAGATGCTATGGGACAAGGGGCATCTGTAGGAGTCTAATTCACTACACTCTGTGAGTGACGCACAATGCCAAAGGAGGTTGAACAACGTCTACACAGCCGCCTAACAAGGTGTATTGTCAGCAGGGTGTAACGAATTAGACCCCTTACCGACTCATCTCCCACAAAGACTGAGAGTGCCATAATTGGGTCGAGTCCCATACACGCCCAATGTTGGGTGGTGAAACAGAGATGTGGATGTGCGAAAGGTTCACATTCGCGGCTTGCAAGCGTCTCCGCATACTATCAAGGGCCAGCGTCTGTGTGTTGTTGGTTTTGCTGATGTGGGCGAGCCAGAGCCAGCGTACACCATCGGGTCGCCATGTGCGTAGTACGGCGTCGGCGGCTTGATCGTTGGAGAGGTGCCCGGTGGTGCTGAGAATGCGTTTTTTGAGATGTTGCGGATAGGGGCCACGTATCAAGCGTTCGCGGTCATGATTCGATTCGAGAATGAGCAGGTCGGCGTATTGCATCGCATCGAGCATCGCGGATGTTACCTCACCGCTATCAGTTACGATACATACGCGACAACCACCTGCACTGAGTAGATAGCCACAAGGAGCAACTGCGTCGTGAGAGATGGGAAATGAAGTAATCTCGATGTCACCAATACTGCTTTGTGTGCCGACAGGAAAAGGCAGAGTTTCGAGGACATCTGAAGAGATTTGAGATGCTTGCTCATCTCCTAGAGATGTATTCGTAGTCAGGTTCCCAGAGTCGGTGTGCCATGTACCCGAAAAGATGTTTTCCTGTATCGCTGTGAATGTGCGTGAGTCAGCAACAATGGGGACATGATATCGTTTCGTTAGGGTAGTTAGTCCAATGGTGTGATCGCTATGCTCATGCGTCACGAGAACGCCGGATAGTTGGAAAGGCGAGACTCCAATTTGACTGAGCCGCTCGATTAGTATGCGTCCAGTCAAGCCTGCATCGACAAGAAGCTTCGTGCGCCCTTGTGGTCCTGCCTCTACGAATAATGCATTGCCACTACTTCCACTGCCTAAAGATACGACTCTCATGTATGTTTTTCCTGTAGTTCTAGTAACGCCTGTGCATTTTTCCCTAATACCATTGCCAGCTTTTCCGCATCAAGACCGGCCTGCTGAATATGATTTATAACTCGTTGCTGCGGCAACAAACCATAATCGCTAGCAAATAAGACACGCTCAGCACCAACTAACTGGGTCACGATAGGGAAAATGGTACTCTGGTATAAATAGATGGTTGCTGCTGTATCATACCATACGTTCTCCGTAATACGCTGTATCTCTGGCATCAAGGCGTAAAAAGGCAAGCCACCACCCCAATGCGCGGCAATAAAAAGTACATCGGGAAACGCGGTTAGAAATGCTATGATATCCTGCAGCGAAACGTTTCCTTTGCCTGGATAGATATGACCAATTGGCTCACTACAATGCGCGAGTACCAGCAAGCGATGCTGACGTACAATCTCGATAAGTGGTGCTAGTAGATTTGTGTCGCTTAGTCGATAGCCCTGTCCATGCGGCATCAACTCACCTAGACCAATCATACCCGCACTAGCACAGCGTTCGAGTTCATAAACGGCGTGTTTAGTGGCTAGAGGTTGTACACCAGCCATTCCCTGTATGCGTCCAGGATAGCGATGCATCGTGTCGAGAATATAGTTATTGTTTTCCTCGATTAAGCCAGTATCGGTCCAACCAAAGGAGCAGGTTAGAGATGTGGCAACGCTTGAAGCATCCATTTCGGCAATCAAGTCTTCGGCAGTTGCCAGGCGGGAGCGAGGATTTTGGTAGAGCGCGTTGAACCATGCATCGCGTGCGCAATAGCGTTCGCGATGGACACGTATATCTGGTGGAAATATATGAGTATGAACATCAATAATCATAACTATGTTTCCCACTACAAATAGGGAGATTAACATTTATGCAATAAACGGGAGGTTAATATTCACGTATACACAGGAAGACCGCAAGAGTCCTCCCTACTTATATTTGTAGGAGAGACTCTTACGGTCTGTCTGAATTCTATTATGTTTCCTGAAGAGAAGCTGGGACCTCAATTTTGCCGAACGCCTCGTTCATC
>CAXUHG010000054.1:0-27091 GCA_964250805.1 uncultured Ktedonobacteraceae bacterium
CCCTGATCTTCGAGCCAGCCGCGCAATGCTTCTACACCATTCTGCGCGTATACCTTGACGCCATCCTGCCATGTAGCACGACCACACAGGACACCAGCGAACGGCGTGTTAGCCTGCTCTGCGAGTTCTAATGTTTCCAGGAAAACCTCATTAGTCACCCCTGCACTCAAGTAAATGAATGGAATAGTCGTAGCTGATGCGGCATCTCTGAAAGCTTGTTTTGCCTCTTCACGGCTATAAGCAACCTTGCCCTCGGTATTGGCCTTCGACCCCTCTACATACACCATGTTGATGGGCACCTCGACCTTTAACACATCCACTCCATAGCGTGGCTGCGAAAATACATGCATGTACTTCTTAACCTTCTCCGGCTTGACCTTTGCGAACTCAAAGCTCTTCTCGTCGCCCACAGTATCGCTATAGGCTAGCACTTCCAGGAAGAAGGGAATATCGAAGGCACGACACTCTGCACCGACACGCTCAATAAACGCCTCTTTGATCGTGTTGATCTCCTGCGTATCGTCTGGATCATAGTACAGCAAAATTTTGATGACATCAGCACCGGCTTCGACAAGCCTTCTCACCGACCAGTCGTCAAGCAGGTCAGGCAGACGTCCCTTCTCATTTGCATCATAGCCTGTTTTTTCGTAGGCCAAGAATAAACCAGTGCCTTTAGCACGGTGTTTGGCAGCTTCTAACCCGTATTCAGGGTCAAGGAGAACAGCACTGGCATAGCGTGTGAGAATCTCTGCTACCTGGATTTTGAACTGAATCAGATCGTTATCCGTCGCCTCACTACCTCTAGCCTTTGTAATTGACTTCTTGAGTGAACCACGCTGATCCATTGCGGCAGCAGTAATCACCCCTTTTTCGTTCGCCACTGCGTTGATACCATTAAATTTTCCACGCGTTATACGCGTTTTTGCTTGTTGCTGCATAGGGCTTCCGTCCATCTCCTTTTGCTCTCTATTGCCTGGATAGCCTCCAAGCCGCTCTTACTGCATTGTGAAGTATCGTTGCATCTCTATATGTCACGATACCAGACAGCACTTCGATGCACCATCCGGGTATCATTGTACAATGCTGGTTAGCTACTTGCCTATACTTTCATCCATTTCAATAGAGACTATATTAGAAACACCTTAAATATACTAATAATAATTAGAATTTTTCAATCTGGTAGCGGCTCCGGCCTGCTCTCAGTAGCCCAAGCGCATGCAAGCGGAAGTTCACCTGACTCTATCAAAACCATTCTCAGTGTCGCGCGCACAGCAGAGCAACTCGCGGTTACGTTCTACAGTCATGCCGTTCAAAACGCCAATAAACTGGGCTTGAAAGGCAAAGACTTAGAAGATGTTCGTGCCATTCTGATTGGTGAGCAGATTCACCAAAAGTTCTTCGCAGATATGGGTGGTGAGTCCCTCGCTGATACCTTTAGCTTTCCACATGGTGCAGCCACTTACGAAGACTTTGGCCTGTTCATCAAAACACTGCAACAACTAGAGGGCGTCTTTGACACCACCTATCTGGCAGCAGTAAAAGAGTTCGCGGAACTCGGTCAGCCCAGAATGGCCCAGATTGCCGCTCAGACAGCATGGACAGAAGGCGAACATCGCGCTGTGGGTCGCAAGATTGCAGGTATTTCCCCTGCTGATAATTGGGGTTTTGCTCCTGTCTTGGTCACATCTGTTGGTGCCGCACCTGAAGCAGTCAAGGACGCAGGTTATCTCAGCCCACGCCCCGGTAACAGCTATAAGTTCCATCCTGTTAGCACATACGATCCCACAATCATCTATCGCAAACCTTTCGCCCTAGACTAGAAACTTGTTTGGGCTTTCATAAGTACAAGCAACTTTGTCTAAATTGACGAATGTCATTCGTTTATCATAAGGATATGTTATTTGCGAATAACATATCCTTATCTTTGTGCTGCAAAGTGTAAGACAAATATGTGCCATGTGTACAGAAAAATTACTAGCGTTGTTACCTGAGACATTTTTGCACGTCTCTATACACAGAGTAGTAGGGCATAATAGTATTTCTCTTACAAGAGTTTGATATAAAACTATGTCAATACACACAACTACCTATAGTAATTCTTATGAATGAAGAAAACGTGTGCTAGAGACCATATGCTAAAGGAGTTTTTACGATGGGTGGAAGCAGTTTTGATCTGATCGGACAAGAGTTGCTAAAACACAAAAAGATTATGGAGCAAATGGAGCGAGAGAACCGTGAGTTGCGCCGCCAACTCGCCGATTTACGTGCGGGGCACGGCTTCTTTATAGAGATTGACGGTCAACGCTTCTCGCTCCCTGTCGAAGCAACTGCTTCTACTCAGGCACCTACCCAACCTTCTCCCACAGAGCCGCTCGTTGAGGAACAAGCAGAAGCGCAGCCAGCAAGAGAATTTCTCCAACAACCTGTTGCAGCAAAACAGAACGAAACAGCGCGTCAGACTCAACAGCTTGTAATGGATGCACCGGAAATACAGCCAACCTCTATTTTGCCGCTTCAGACCGAAGAGGAACCAGCTTCTCAGGAACAAGAGCCAACAACAACAAGTCCAACCTTTCTTGAAGAGGTCATGATCGACGAGTTTACAGCCGCAGCAACCAGTCCTCTTTCCGTATGGTCTGCACCTAAACAGGAGCAGAAGCCCGAAGCCAGCGAAGACGAGGAATTGGAACTACTTCGTCAGCAACTTATCGGAAGCTATCTGCTCGAATAACAAGAGAAACAGAGAAAAGGGAGCAAAAACGCTGTTTTTGCTCCCTTTTCTCTGCTGCAATCTTCCTCATTGTACTAACGTGGTATAGACCACAAAGCGCAGCGTTGTTTGATGTTGACTGGGAATCCATGTTCCTGCACAGGTGATCAGATTGAGATAGGTTCCACCTGCATCGCCAAAGATCTCCTGTAGCGGAGCTTGCTGTGGTGGATACGCCGCCGTGCGCGTGACGCGGAATTTGAGTGTTTTTCCGCTTGCATCTACAACCATGACCATATCATTGACATGAACATCACCTAGATACCAGAAGACGGCAGGATAACCGCCGGGGCGATCCAAGTGTCCATCAATCACAGCACTGCCCGATTCTCCCGGACGCGGACCATTATTATACCAGCCTACACCTTCCCAAGGGCGCTGCTGTGGCGTGTTCAGATCGCCATTTGACAGTATGCCAACGTTCTCAACCAACGCATTCACACCGATACTAGGGATAATAAGACGGGCTGGCACATTTGCCGTAACCGTCACCACAGGCGAGGTAATGAATGTTGGAACCACCTTCGGAGTTGTAGGAGTAGCTTCCTGTATCGTCGTCGGTTTTGCCTTTGGTGGGCTAGCTGATTGCGTAGTTGTACCACAACTGGTAAGCAAAAAGAGCAGTAGAATAGTTCCGCAAAAGAAGATTTTTTGTGTTGAACGCATACTAGAACGTCCTTATGTTCTTCAATAACATTTATAAAACAGGCTCGTGTAGTTCTATTGTACTACAACGAGCCTGCTCAAGAATATTTACATCCTTAGAAAATCTGGCTTACTTCTCACGCTGGAGAGCGAAACGACGCGCGACAAGGCTGGAACCCAGCAAGAGAATCGCGAGTGCGCCAAAGAACCAGGGGAATACGGGATTGTTGGTAGCGTGGACAATCGGACGTGGATCGCTACCTGTGCCAGGCATGCCTGGAACACCAGCAACAACGCCAAGCTTGAAGGCCAGCGCAGGCGAACCTTTGAGTAGACCAACAGCAAAGACGCTGTAGACCATACCATTTGTAAGAGTCGCAGCGACAGGAACGGTTGCACCCGCCTGTGTCGCGGTGACGTTGAATGTGTACGAGCCAGCAGGGACCATGAGGTAGCCGCTTGCATTGGTATAGGTCAAACCGCTAATCACTGTGCTACCGCCAGCAGCAACGTTGACTGGACCAGCATCAGGTGAAAGGTGATAGACACGAACCTTTGCTACGTTGCCAGAGATCAGGTTGTTGTCGCCGAATGCCGCCAATGAGAAGCCGCTTGCCGCCGTGCCAATTGCAGCAACGGTATAGGGTACACCGGCAGCAACGGTTACAGTCTGAGTGATCACCGAGGCAGCGATACCCTTACCAGCAGGGGCGACCTGGATTTTGTGTGAACCGGCAGGAACAGGCACATAACCAGTGACGGTACCAAAGGTGAAATTCGGTAATAGTTTTGCACCATCGACAAATACGTCAACGGTTCCCGCCCCAGGTGAGGCATGGACGACGCGAACATATGCCGTACCGTCGGCGGGCGCAGCAGAGGCGGGGGTAAACTGCAATACCATGCAGGTGAGAAGGGAAAGTACGCCAAGTAATAGCGCACTGCGATGCACAAACATTGCTAATGAGTGTTTTACACGCATAATTTACTAGCTCCTTTAGTCATAAGTGGACAAGACATCCCGTTCTCCGCTTGTATTTACGGCAGGCGTATAGGCCAAATACACTTGCTCATATAATAGAGAACGGGGTAAAATGTTTTTGCAGTACTACATGCTTGCAGTAGTACTCCATAAAGAGTAAGATGAACATGCACCGATGGTGTTCTGACATATAGACGCCTGCTTTTGGCAAAACTAGTAAAAGCCATCCAAAAACTAGTAAAAGCTATCCAAAAGTAGTAGTACTACCCTTTTTCCAAAAGTAGTGCGTCAGGTTGATGAACAGCAGAGCATCTCGGTCTGAGCATAACGAACAGATTAGCATATGCTATGAAGTTTGTGTCCAGCGAGAGGGAAGAGACGTGTCGCAAGAACTACCAGACGATGAATTGGCAATCACTGATGAGATGCCATCATTCGGGCAGGGCCAAGAGAAAAGAGCAGACGCGACTGAACAGATAGATAGCCATTGGCAAGCAGAACTGGTAGCACGCTGTCTTGCGGGCGATGAAAGAGCGTTCGCGCAAATTATCGATGCATATGGAAACTTACTTCTTCGTACTGCGTATCTACTAGTACGAGACGAAGAGGTGGCAAAAGATATTGTGCAAGACTCTTTTATTCTCGCCTGGAAAAACGTGAGAAAGTTACGCGAGCCAGCGTTTCTACGTGCATGGCTACTAAAAATTGTCGTTAATCAGTCGATGAGTTGGAAACGGCAATGGGCGCGCAAAGCGACTCTGCTTCGTGAACAATTCACACAAAGCTATATCGACGACACCATTCAAAGCGCGGATTTCGCACGCGGACGAATGGAGGATCGTCTCGACGTTGAACAAGCACTCGCTTTACTGCCGCTTGATCAGCGCGTTGTGCTGATTTTATTTTATTATCATCGTATGACCATGCCAGAAATATCAACTCTGCTTGGTGTTGCTGAAAATACTCTGCGCAAGCGTCTACAAGCTGCACTGGACAAGATGCGACGCGCATTACAGATAGAGTTAAAAGGAAGACAGGATTCATCAATGACGGGCGACAATGTGCAGTCACATATTAGTCTGCACAAAGGGGGGGCGTGATGAGTGAACACGGCGCGGATTCTCAGCGTCAACTTCGTGATAAGAATCATACAGAAACGGATGTCGAGACTATGCTTGAAGCACGTATTGCTCATGTGTTGCACGATCAGGCAGAACACGTACACTTCACACCATTTCTGCGTGAAAAGATTATGCGACGCGTCTCGCCACGTCCCAGACCCTCTCTTGCTTTCGCACCAGCATTTATCTTTGTAGCTGCGATTGTGATTATCCTTTCGCTGGCAACGTATCTCTTTTATCCACTTCTGACTAGTACTCCTCATGTAGCATCTGTTCGTTATGAAGTGACCACATCGCTCAATACACCGGATGCGTTGGCGCATGGCGGAACGCTGATCTCGCTCGATCCCACGCAGCAGCACTTTGTCTATCAAACAAACGAGCCGGGAGTGATGTATACCGCGAATCTCAGCGATCCTGCTACAAGCAATGTGCTTGCGATGAGATATGCATACGATGCAACATGGTCGCCCGATGGTTCAGCATTGGTAACAACCATCTATCCAAAGGGTGTAGCTCCTCTCCTGGCCCTTGTTCACACTGGTCAGTATATGGACACATTGGGGCACATCGCATTGGCTGCAAGCTGGTCGCCTACCTCCAATCAAGAGATTGTATTCGTCACACAGCAAAGTACTACAGCACAGCTATGGAGTACGACACCAGAGAAAGGGCAAACGCCTACGCTTCTCACTACAATTCAGCTACCCGCCTCTTCGCTGGTACAACGTCTGCTCTGGTCTCCTGATGGACAAACGCTTGCGCTCATCACCACACAAGGAAATAAGCCTTCGCCGCAATTCCTCAATCAAGCTGGTAACGCAATCTTCATCATAAATATGAAGACAAACAGTACACATCAACTTTCCTTGGCGAACGATGCCGCAATCGGTACCACTCAGTGGTCGCCCAACGGACATTTCCTTACCTACGAACAAGCGGAAGGGCAAAACGCCAGTACATTACATACAATAGATATTGCGACACAACACGAGGCTTTTACTCTCACACCTCGGCACACATTGCTTGGTTGGGACTGGTCGCCCGACAGCAACGCGCTCGTCTACAGCGACGACGGAACACTGTCGGCACATGTGTTACATGGCAAACAGATAACATTTCCTAAGACAAACGTGGCGTCTCCGCTCTGGCTTCACGATGGTCGTATTCTGGCCCTTGATAAAACAAATGGCACAGGAAAACTAGAAATCTTCTCACAAAGTCATTAAACAAAAGTTCTCCTGAGATTTCCAAACGAACGTTTGGAAATCTCAGGAGAACTTTTGTTTATTTCCTATTGAACTTGAAAATCGGCAGTGGTTTGTGGAACTGAGCCATCAGAGTTGGCGAGCAGGATGAATGTGTACGATGTATTACTTCCCTGTGGCACCAGGAAAACGGCATGTCCAGTCGCTCCTGATGAGCCAGAGGGGTAACTCGTGGGAAAGTTTGAGCTTGATTCGGGCGAGCTTACCGTATCTCCTGCTTTGAGGCGCATATAGCTGTTCCAGTATTCGCTCACATCCTTCTGAGAGGGATTATCAATCTTAAAGTCAATAGCGACATACATCATGCCTTTTTTCGCCTGTGTCGCTGCACTGCTCCAACTTACCGTAGCGGTGGTCATGGTCCAATTCAATCCCTCGTGCTGAAACGTCTTGTTCGGGCTTGAGGTCTTATCCTTGTACTTTGATAAATCGGCACTACTCGTTAAGGGAATGCTCATTTGTGCATCTTCGTTCGTGCCTAAAACGAGGGTTAGTTGACTCGGTTTTACCGTCGTTGGAACAGGAAAGTCCAACCAGTTTGTGCGCGATACTGAGGCATCGGGAGAGACGCCGTGCGACTCGTTTGAAGGCTCAACAGTACTACCATCGGGCAACATCAAGCGTGCAATACTACTATAAACAAAATCAGCATTCCCTGAGGCTGTGTTTTGCTCTTTTAAGTCGAGTCGTGCCACGCCCGTAGACTGAGATGAGCTATCATCAGAAAAGCTCTGCGCTTGCTGCACATCGACAATAGTGATGTTATCACTCGCATACGTAATGGTAGAGCTTATAGTCGTCTTTGTGGTTGGTCCAAGCGTCGGCGTAACATCGTTCGAGCCACCACCACTACCATAAGCAGGGTTTGCAGTTGCAGTCTTAGAAGCACTACTAAGGACAGCCTTTCCACCATTGTAGAGGAAGTAGCCGATGGTGCCACATATCACCAGCAGAATGAGTACAGCTATACCTACACCACAGCCGATACCACGCCACACTTTGCCAGAGTTGCCTTTCTGTGGCTGTGCATAAGCGGGAACGGATGCTGGTTGAGATGGCATCTGTCCTGGATTCATGGGAGGCGGAGGCGGTGTTGGTTGCGAATACCCTCCTCCATTTGGCTGATAGCGCGTGTACTGCGGTCCATCCATCGGCGGGGGCGGCGGTGTTGGAGTCGCCTCTCTCGTCGCCATATCTGATACATCAGAGGGCGTTTCACCACTTAAAGCGGTTGGCCTGTTGCCTTCGTCGCTTATCGACAATCCACAGTTCGAGCAGAAACGTTGTCCTGCAGGAACTTCATTTCCACATCGTGGGCAGGAACGACTGGCTTGCTGGGTCATAGACATGCTCCTTAGATTTTATAATAAGTACAGCTATACTTAAAATTGCATAGCTGCCGAATCGAAGCCGCTTTGTGCCTAGAATACAAGGTTAACGCTAGAGTCGTTGCATTTTGTGAGATGAAAAAAGAGATATAACGAATAGATATTCGCTATATCTCCACTGTAACATAAACAGAACCGTAAGTATATGGTTCAGGTCACTATTTTGCTGTCTCCCTTTTCACATCTCTACTATGTAAGACGTTCAAACTCCATTGCTTACTGTCTGGTAAAAGGCTGGCAAGTTTGGCGTTCCCAAACCGGTCGCAAAATCCCACCCCGGAGTCGCAGGATAGTACAGGTTGTTGCCACCAGTCACATCGAAGTATGGCTGTCCTCCACTCCCTTTATTCGCAACATTATAAAACATCGACGGTCCATAAGCGAAACCCTTACTTTGCTTGATCGTTCCCTCGTTGACTAGAGCCAGCCCTGCCGCCCAGATTGGTGCCGCCGCGCTCGTGCCACCAACGGCTCCCCACTGTCCTTTGAAGTACACCGCAAGGGCATATGCAACCGCCGAAATGTCGGGCACCTGACGTCTACCAGTAGAATAGCGGTTCTGTACGCCAGAAGCATTCTGCCAGCTTTGTCGTGTAAACGCTGCGCTATTGCCTCCACCACTGCCCCACTGATTCGTACACTGCTGCTGATTGCTACCATCCGACCACGCAATCTCTCTGGCACGCGTCTGGTTGCTATTAGTTGTGAGAATAGTTCCACCAACCGCTGTCGCCCACGGATCGCTGGCGGGAAAGCTTACCGAGAGCTGCCCATAGCGACGCGTGGTAAACGCTCCACAGTCGCCGCTTGCGATCAACACAGTCATGTGTTCTATGCGTGTCAACTGTTGGATACTACTATCAATCGCTGTCGCGTCGTTCGACGACATCTCTTGCTCCGCTGCCCCAAGACTCACACTCACCACCTGTCCGCTACTTGCGTTGTTGACATTGGTGTCGCTAATCTGCTGCAACATGTCGTTGACGTTCGTCCACACGTCATCGCTTGCATTGCCATCCGTCTGATACACAACGATATTGGCGGAACGCGCGAGTCCTGCAACCATCTGAATATCCAACGTAGACTCACCCAATGCATCTGATGGGTGCCCATCGACATTCACCGTCGAGAGGTGTCCCTTAAAGTTGATGCAATTAAGGTAGTTTTGCACGTCGGAGCGATAAGAACCATCAATCTCCACAAGATTTACGGTCATGTTCTCGCCGTTTAACCCCTGTTGCCAGAGCTGGCTATACCCATAGGCTCCCGCAACATCTCTTGGCAACAGCGTATTTTCTAAGGGACTACAATCCGCCGCGCTCTGCTTGTTCGCATTCGTCTTCGTTTTTCCGCTGAGTTGCATTGTAAAGTCGTGTTGTGGCTTGCTACTATAATTATCAAGCCCCGTAATCACCTGTATAGAACCCGTGAGTGCCCGTGGTGCCTTTGGCATTGTTTTGGGCGCAAAGAAAGTATGGCCTTGATAGCTATGAATCACAAAGCTTGTTTGCAGAACCTTCGCAATCGTACTCGCTTTGGCATCAATCGCTAGATGAGTACGAAGTTTATTCAACTTGAGCGCAATACCTGCTGGACTAAAAAAGTTTTTGATGCCCTGATAGGTTGCATCACTAATTCCTATCTTACCAGCGAAACGCTCTAAGTTTGATGATTGCCCCGGCTGTATCTTCTGATTCTGCATCGAATTGAGTACGCTCTGATTCATCTTGAACGTAATTCTCACATGCATCGGTGTGCTATCTGGCAAATTCCCAGTAATCGGCGAACTCAGCGCGGCAGCAGGAATCCCAAGATCAAGTGTTGTGATTTGCAGTGGCGCAGGCGTACTGACGCTGGCACCACTACAACTAGCAAGCGGTGCTAGCAATAGTACAAGACCGAGCAGTGCCAATAGCGTTCGTCCGCCAACAGCACGCCCCATCTTAGAAAGCAAAGACATATAAAAAATCCTCCAATTACAACAAATAGAGATGTAGAGGGCAATTGCCCTCTTACTGCCGTAGGCGGCAGTGAATCTTTTTGTTACTTCTCACCAAAACATCTATCTATATCACGGTTCACACGAGAGATTTAGTTCAAGATATATGACAAGGATTGTTCCTTAGCTACCTGTTTGGCCTTTGCCATATTCTCTTTACTAGGCAGAAATAGAAACGAACATCCTATTGTTTATATAGATGCAACCTATCTTATCCTCCAACACAACTACATAACAAAATATTTTCCTCACGGAAAAGTGGTATACTAAAGCATATAATTGGAAAAAATATTCTACTCAAGGACAACGAGACATGCCAGAATTTAAGGTAGAGTCCCCATTTCAGCCCACTGGCGACCAACCAGAGGCTATCAAACAACTCACCGCAAGCATCAGAAAGGGCAACAAGCACCAGACACTGCTCGGCGTGACCGGAAGCGGCAAGACGTATACCGTCGCAAAGATTATCGAAGAGGTGCAGAAGCCAACAATTGTGCTTGCACCGAATAAGACGCTTGCCGCTCAACTCTATAGCGAATATAAAGAGTTTTTCCCCAATAACGCCGTTGAATACTTTGTCTCGTACTACGATTACTATCAGCCAGAAGCCTATATTCCGCGCTCCGATACCTTCGTTGAAAAGGAGAGCATGCTCAATGAAGAGATTGAGAAGCTTCGCCTTTCCGCCACACGTAGCCTCTTTGAGCGCAAAGACGTTCTCATCGTCGCCTCCGTTTCGTGTATCTACGGCCTCGGTAGCCCTGAAGAATATGGCGAAGTCGTCCTAACACTCAAAGTCGGTGACGAGCGTAGGCGCGATAAAATATTGCGTCACCTGAACGAGATTCAATATGAGCGCAACGATGCCAACTTCGTTCGTGGACGCTACCGTGTACGCGGCGATGTGTTGGAAATCTTCCCCGCCTATGAAGACGTTGCAGTTCGTATCGAGTTCTTCGGCGACGAGATCGAGCGCATGACCGAGATCGACCCTCTGACCGGAGAGGTACTTGGTAAACGCCAGAAGCTCGACATCTATCCCGCCAAACACTGGGTTACAACACAGGAGCGACTCAACGCCTCCATTAACCTTATTGAGAACGAGCTAGAAGATCGCTTGAAGGTGCTTGAGTCCGAGGGCAAACTGCTAGAGGCGGCTCGCTTGAAGCAACGCACAAATTTCGACATCGAGATGTTGCGCGAGACAGGCTTCTGCTCCGGCGTAGAAAACTACTCGCGCCACCTCGCAGGACGTGGAGCAGGTGATCAGCCTTGGACGCTACTCGACTACCTGCCCGATGACTACCTGCTTGTGGTTGACGAATCGCACGTCGCGCTTCCACAGGTACGCGGCATGTTCGCGGGCGACCGCTCGCGTAAGCAAGTGCTGGTAGACTACGGCTTCCGTCTCCCATCGGCACTAGACAATCGACCATTGACCTTCGCCGAGTTCGAGCGGCATGTCAAGCAGGGCTTATACGTCTCAGCTACTCCTGGTCCCTATGAGTTTGAGCATAGCCAGGAAATTGTCGAGCAGGTGATTCGCCCAACAGGGCTGATCGACCCAGAGATTACCATCAAACCAACTAAAGGGCAGATCGACGACCTACTGGCACAGATTCGCCAGCGTACCGAACGCGGACAACGCGCACTCGTGACTACGCTCACCAAGAAAATGGCGGAAGACCTCGCCGACTACATGCAAGAATTGAACATCAAAGTGCATTATCTGCACTCTGAGATCGACACTATTGAGCGCATCGAGATTCTACGCGACCTACGCCTCGGCGTCTACGATGTGGTTGTCGGCATCAACCTGTTACGTGAGGGACTCGACTTGCCAGAAGTTTCGCTGGTGGCGATTCTCGATGCCGATAAAGAGGGCTTTTTGCGATCAGAAGGCTCGCTGATTCAGATGATTGGTCGCGCCGCCCGTCACGTCGAGGGTAGCGTCATCATGTACGCCGACAATACTACCAAGTCGATGCGTCGCGCAATCGACGAGACCAATCGTCGCCGCTCGCTCCAGACGAGTTTCAACGAGAGCCATTCCATCACGCCACGCGGCATCAAGAAAGAGATTAGAACACTTTCTGAGCGCATCAAAGCAATGAGTGGTACAGAGATCGTTGGAGCCGATGGCAAGACAACCTCAGTCGCTCTCGCTGGCATTCCAAAGGATGAAGCACTTCGCCTCATCAAAGACCTGGAGTCGCAAATGCGTAACGCCGCCAAGCAACTTGACTTCGAGAAGGCCGCTCAATTACGCGATCAGGTGATCGAGGTACGTAGGTCAATGGTGGAGTAAATTCTAAAGGGAGGAGCATGTTACTAATGCTCCTCCCTTTACTTATGCAGCGGACGTGTCGAGAACCCAACGTGCAATATTCTCATCAGGAGCCTTTGTCACATGTCTAATGAGTATATGGAGAGCAACCGAATCTCTCACTTTCGCAACTTTTTGCTGAGCAAGTTCCGCCAGTGGAGGGAAACGCTCCTGCACAATCTCAACTACGACCTGTTGAAGTGCCTCAACAGCACCTTCCACTCTACCCTCCGCCTTTCCCTCTGCCAAGCCTTCTGCCAAACCTTGTGCTTTGCCTTCTGCCTTTCCCTCTGCCAAGCCTTCGGTTTTACCTTCTGCTAGAGCTTTGGCTTTGGCTCTCTGAACAAAGCGGCTTTCCTCTAGCATGCTTACCAAATCTTCCATATATGTCTCCACTTTCTGCTTATGCTCTACCGATACGGTATCTGATCGCTGAAGAAACACATCAAACCATAAAAGCTGCTCGCTCAAACTTCGTTGGTTATCATTATACACTACCTTTAGCTCTGAAACAGCATCCGTCAATACTTCGTCTGTGACATTTCGCATTGTGGGAAGCAAAGGGTAAATACTTATTTGATGTTGCTGTAAATACGCCTTTGCGTCTCGCTCCCATAAAGCAATGATGTGAAATTTGAAGTTTAGAACCTCTTCACCACCTACTGTGATCTTCAGCGGAGTCTCAGGCAATGTGGTACGGAATGGATAAATAACAATAGAGATTCCAGGCTTCCTATGTTTCTTCACAAGAATGCCATAGTACTCAAGCAACCTGTATGCCATAATACTGTCTGCTTGTGTCTGTAGCTCGATCTGAACTATACATTCCTCGCCTTTATAATGACCGCCATAGACACGATCCGCTCTCAATGGTGGTCTTAGCGTTTCGTCGTTCAGCTCTTCTCCGATTTCGATGCCAGAAAGGAGAAGGGGCATAATTTCTGAAGCACGCTCTTCTAGTATAGATTTAAGCGCACTATCGTAGGGTTGTTGTGTCATACCGTGAGTCCTACCCTTGCCATGTTTCTTAGCTCAAGCATAACATACTTGGTTTCTCCATACAATAGTCACTACAAGGCGATTTAAATTTGTGTCGTGGGCTTGCCCCTGTCATGCTCTTTTCCCCTGTCACGCCTTATCTTCAATGACTTTCCCCCTCCAGCATCCCTAACACATGCCCGCGTAACACCCTCATCTGTTTCAGTGCTTCATCGCGTCCCTCCGAAGGTACCATCATGCGTGGCATCAGCGTGATGAAGCTCTGTAATGCATCCGCCAGTGCCTCGATATCTGCCGTTGTCAAGAGAATCATTCCGCCCTCGGTTGAGAGCATCGCCACCATACGACGATGGATATCTGCCAGTAACACTATTTCCCTGTCGCGCTTCTTTGAGAGCGAGACGCCCCGTCGCAAATAGACGAGATAGCCGCCAAGCATCGTAGCGAGGACGGAAATATCCGTGAGCGAGAGGTGAAGACTGGGCACGTCGGATGGAGGTTCAGAAGCGTTCACGGTCTTCCCTTCTCTGTCTCACAGCAGGTCCATTTCCAGTCTGTTCCTTGGGATGCACCACAATCGGTCCTGTGTAGGCAACTCCTGTCATCCTTCGTACCGTCGCTCGTACTAGCTGTTCATGCGCTGCTTGAATGGAAATGTTGTGTTGGACGTTCCAGAGCGTCATAAGTCGCAGCGGCGACACCTGAGCGATATCGAAGATGGTGAGATGGTGTGCGGAGAGATACGAGCGAAACGCGAGGTTGCCCGTGGGTAAAGGTTGTGTCCGCTGATTTTCGATGGGGTAGCGTTGCCAGTGATACGTGTTTGTGTTCCGGCGAGCCATGTTCTCCTCCTCTATTCTGCCTGATGCTCTTGCGTTCCCGTCTCTTGCATATCCGCGCCCCAATCGGGTTGCTCCATCAACTGAGCGGCCTCTTGCGTTTTCCCCTCCTGCATCAGTCGCGTGATGCGCTCCGCTCCCTGTTGCAATCGAGCCGTGATACTGTTGTGATTGGCGACAACCGCTGGACCGTAGAGTCCCCAACGTGAGGCTTGTTCTTCTTGGGCTTGTCGTTCGCGGAAGTGGGCGACTTCGCTCTTGGTGGTGGTCATGGTAGTTTATTCTCCTCTATTTTGTGATATCTCGTGTTTGAATTGTGTGCTTTGAGCATACAGAATTTTTATTTCCCCTTGAATACCCCATATCCGTTATAGAATAGCCTTCAATTTGCCTTATTTTTAAGTCTCTGACAATTGCAAACATTTGACATATTGGATACAATCAGCGTAGAGAGAAAGAGAGGATATTCTCTCTCTTGGGATGGAAGGATGTTTTCGTTATGAGCCAAATCAAAGCACCTAATTATGCTCTCCGCTATCAGCGAGAACGGCGTAATTGGACACAGGAACAAGCTGCTGAAGCATTACTTAAACTCTGTGGATCAAAGCGGCGTGGGGAAGTCAACGCACGGATGATTTCTAAGTGGGAGCGTGGTGTGCAGATACCGAATTTTGAGTATCGAGAGAAGCTATGCGAATTATATGGTATTCCATCGCCCGAAGAGTTAGGGTTCCTCCAACGAGAACATATATTTAATGTTGTAGATAGTACTTCACAAGAGTCTTTTCCATCCAATATTCTTTTAGCTTCATTCCACCCATTCTTTAAGCAACAAGAGCATGTGTGGCTCACACTTGGTGCAAACTCGCTCGGTCAACTCCTTAATGATGGATGGTCTTCTGATGAGATATTTGCTTCATTAAGAATTGTGCTCGAAGGAGTTCAGGCCATGCCTGTGAATATGCAAAGGCAAGCACTTCAATCCGTAGCCACATCAATGATAGCCAATCTTCCTCCTACAACAGAGGAAAACATTTCGGAAGAAGAAAAAGCGATTTTATGTGAAAGACTTGGTAGAAGTATTGGAGACGCTTGGAAGCTCTTCCATTCGTCTAATGCTACGCAATTACTTGTCATTGGTCAATCTCTCCTCTCTTTGATACAGTACAATCACTCTCATCTCTATCCTGAAGTGCAGCCCCTTTTTTATTCGACGGTCTACATGCTGATAGGGGCAACCCAGTATATTCTCGGTCGCTACAAAGAAGCTCAGAAAACACTTGATACGGCGTATATCACAAGTTTAGAGAGTGCTGATGCATGGATTGTTGCTCAGGTTTTGAGTTGGCAAGCGTATGTCTATGATGCTCTTGGACAACATACTGATGCGATATATATAGTAGATCGAGCGTTAGGTGTTCTCTCTCATCATGAAGATGGAGAATATCTCCGTCTTCGTCTACGCCTTCTAGCTTTCTCTGCTGAAATGTCAGCCTCTCTTGGAAATCGTGCAGAAGTACAACGGCGTTTAGATGACGCAGAGAAATATGTTGACTCTTTTTCGGTCCCTCATGAAGAATTTGATAGCTTGAGTTGGCTCCAGCATACAGGAACATGCGCTCTGAATCTTGGACACTATCCTGTTGCAGTTCAGCATCTTCAGCAATCGTTGAACAAGCTACCCTCTCAATGGAAGTTACGCTACATTTCAACGGCAATTTCTTTGATCAAAGCACTCATCCACACTCACGATTTAGATGGAGTCGTGGAAGTTTCTCAAAAGACGATCCCAATGATTCAGTCTGTTCAAGCAACGGTCTTTGCACAGAAACTTGTAGCGTATTTACAAGAAGATTTGCTTGATGCATTTCCTCAAGAGGAATCGTGTCGCACGTTCGTTGCTGAGGTTCGACAACAATTAACTCAACTAGGGTAGGCAAGGAGCAGCAATTGCATTTGCAAACATCAGAAAAGCAACAAGGCGTTCGTATCGGCAATGTGACTGTACTTGCACTCCCCAATACTCACATGCTCAATCAACGGAAACAGCAATTGCTTACTCGCTCGTACTCTGTTACCGAGACGCCTCATTTTCTTGTTTGTCAAAACCTATCATCTGCTCAAACTCTTGTGATGCATACCTTAACACAACAAGAGATAGATGCGGACCTGATTTGTTTCGTGGAAGATGAATTGTCTCCTTTTCACATCTTCACTTCGGCAAAAGTATATGGAGCAACTCTTTTTGCGATTCTTGCCTCGACCTTTCCTGCTCCACGTAATCAAGAAGCGGCTTGGCATTGTTTTTGCCTTAACAGTCTGGCAAAATTTCAAAACCTTCTTTCTGGTCCTTCTCAACCACATTCCATGTCTATTTCTCACATTGCAGCTTTTGCCACAATATATCAACGAGTCTTTGAGTTGTTGTGTGGACAGCATTTCCTTGATGTAGGTACGAGCTTTGGTTTCCTGCCTCTTCTGCTTGCTCAACAGTCAAGAATGTCTTCTCTTGTCGCTTGTGACAACGATCCCAGTATCTTAAACATTGCTCGTGGAGTTGCTCGTAAAACTGGTATACAGCAGGTGAGATTTACCTTACAGGATGTGCTAGAGAAGGATTTCATCACGCTAGGACAGTTTGATACGGTGACAGCAATTCATATCTTAGAACACCTCACAGAGTCGCAACTTCAAATAGCACTTGCGAATCTTCTTCACGTTACCACTCAGCGACTCATCATTGCTGTCCCATATGAAGAGCAGATCAAAACGGAGTACAGCCACTTTCAGAGATTTACACCGGAAAAGCTCGCTACCTGTGGACAATGGTGTATAGAAATGCTGGGAGGAAAAGGACGATATTGGTGCGAGGATGTGATGGGGGGAATGCTCATCATAGAACCCTTCCACGAGAAAGAAATGTATGAATGAGATGCGCTTTCACGATCAAGTGGTTTTCATTACAGGAGCGGCACGAGGACAAGGACGTTCGCACGCCCTCGCTTTTGCCCGTGAAGGTGCCCATCTGATCCTATGTGATACCTCACGAACGTATGCCTCGGTTCCCTACGCACTTGGTACTCAAGATGAGTTGGCTCAAGTCGCGCGAGAAATTGAAGCAATGGGGCGGCGTGTTCTCGCAATGCATGCAGATGTGACAGACCTTCATGCGATGAGTTATCTCGCTGATATAGCACATCAGCAATTCGGTTCGATTGATATTGTTGTTGCCAATGCTGGTCTCTATTCATTTGGCTCAACATGGGACTTGACAGAGCAACAATGGGATGAGACGTTAGCCGTAGACCTCAAAGGGGTCTGGCTCACCTGCAAGGTCACAATTCCTCACATGCTTGTAGAGCGGAAAGGCAAGATCATCTGTACTGCTTCGACAGGGAGTTTCAAAGGACTCCCAGGCTTAGGACATTACGTGGCGGCGAAGCATGGTGTCATCGGTCTTGTGAAAACACTGGCGATAGAGCTAGCTCCGTACAACATCAATGTGAATGCCATCTGTCCAACAACAGTCGATACAGGAATCATCAACAATCAGCCCTTTTTTGACTACTTCGCTGGGAGTCCAGGTACAAACGCTACTCGTGAGTATGTTATTGCAAGAATGAATGAGATGAATTTGTTTACAGACAGAGGCATGCTTGCCCCCGAAGACATCAGCAAGGTCGTTCTCTGGTTGGCATCTGAAGAGGCCAGAAATATCACGGGACACGCGCTTCCCATTGACGCAGGCTTCTTAACACGATGATATCATCAAAAAAGATGCGTGTTCTCTTTCATCAGGAACGGGAATGTGTGAGCGACTGTCCTTTATGTTGTATACTACTTGGTTGTTAGCTCTCCCAAAAAAAGAAAGGACTTTCAGAATCATGCCACATAGACCCGATCAACACCATCATCATAACCATAATGGACACAATGACACGCCCACACAGGGCGACTACTTGAGCGGCTCACAGATTCTGCCGCATCGCGTGCGACCGGATATGACGGTTGCGGAACTGATTGATGAGCAATTTCAAGCGTATAACTCGGCGCGTTTGAACGAGGCCGCACGTCTCTATGCGCTAGAGATGCTGAACCCTGAGAAGGACGTTACCGTCGGTTTGACTATGGCTGGTGCCTTGACGCCTGCTGGTCTCGGTGGGTGTGTACTTACACTCATGGAGTATGGCTTCGTCGATTTCATTATCAGTACAGGTGCAAATCTATATCACGATATGCACCACGCCCTTGCGATGTCGCTTCACAAAGGCGACTTTCGCCTGGATGATACCAAGTTGCAGGAAGAGGGCGTGATTCGCATCTACGATATTCTCTTCAAGGACGATGTGCTGCTCGACACCGATGCATTTGTACGCGAGGCATTGAAGAGTCTGCCAGAGCGTCCTATCTCGACATCAGAATTACATTATCACCTTGGAACACAACTACTCAGAATAGGTGTCAAACCTGAATATTCTATACTCGCACAGGCTGCCGCATGGGGCGTTCCTATCTATACCTCGTCCCCTGGCGATTCGTCGATTGGGATGAATGTTGCCCGCAACTCTTTAGAGGGCAGCAAACTCACGCTCGACCCGATGGCTGATGTCAACGAAACCACCGCCATCGTGCATCATGCGACACGTAACGGCGTAATTATCCTGGGTGGTGGTAGTCCTAAGAACTTCTACCTACAGACGCAACCCCAACTATGGGAAGTCCTGGGCATTCAAAAAGGCGGGCACGACTACTTTATCCAGATTACGGCGGATGCTCCTCATTGGGGCGGTCTATCCGGTGCGACTCCATCAGAAGCAGTCTCGTGGGGCAAGATTAAGCCCGACCAGTTGAATAGTACCGTTGTCGTCTACGGCGACTCAACGATTGCCCTACCTCTCTTGACTGCGTATGCAGTGAGCAAGGCGCAGGCAAGGCCACGACGGGAGCTATTCAAGCAGCGCGAGTTGCTTATGAAAGAACTCAAAGACGCCTATGAGACTGGAAAACTTGCGCGTCCCTAGCTATAAATTCTACCTAATAGGGTAAATTCCTATTAGGTAGACCGCTATGTGACATTTAGGTAGAACGAAGGCTTGCATCTAATGCAAATCGACGCTTGCTTATTTGCATTAGCTTGACAATCTAATGTATAATATCCTCCTGTGTGCGACATTAGGCACATACGTTGAGCGGCACATTCTGCTACGGATGGCAGCACTGGAAGCCGCGCTACTAGAATCCTCAGGAGGATATCAGTTCATGCTTGTTCATTTGATGTTAGAGTTGTATCATTGTGATCGGGAGACATTGAGCAATGCCCCCTTGCTGCATCAGGTATTGGATGAGTACCCTGGTCGAGTAGATATGGAGAAGGTGAGTCCCGTCCATCTCTACGACATCGAAACATCGAATCCGTTAGATGCAGGGCTTTCGGGCTTTGTCGTCATCGCCCAGAGCCATATCAGCCTGCATGCATGGCCCGAATATGGCGAGGTCGATATCGACATCTGTTCATGCAAAGAGTTCAGCCAGGAAGACGCCATCGCCTTCGCCAAAGAGGTCTTCAAGACCGATGATGTAGAGGCGCACTTTGTAGTTCGCGGCAACCGTTCATTGCGCCCAGACACCCCCGATCCAGTACGCTACGAGGAAGCAATGGCGGCTCGCAACGCACGACGCGCTGTGGAGGTGGGTTAAGGGCAATAAACGTAAGGCACATAGTGCCTGGGAGAATATTACTATGAAAGAATCGCTTGTGACTCAGTTTGGTGCGCCGGATGCACCGTATTGCGACCCTGACAAGGCTCGCGTGACGATTATTCCTGCTCCGCTCGAATATAGCGTCTGCTATATGGAAGGCACCGAGCGCGGGCCACAGGCGATTCTCGACGCATCAAGCCAGATGGAACTGTACGACGAAGAACTTGACTACTGCCCTATCGAAATCGGCGTTTATACCCGTCCTCTCCTAGACTATTCAGGCATGACTCATGCTGAAGCACTTGCAACAACAGGTGAGGCCGCACGCGAGGTTCTGCAACGTGGTCAACTACCATTGACCCTTGGTGGTGAACACTCGCTCTCCGCTCCCGTCATCGCCGCCGTTCATAAACAATACCCTGACCTGACAGTTGTACACATCGACGCGCACGGCGACCTACGCAACGAATACGAAGGTACCCCACTCTCACACGCAGCAATCGAACGTCGCGTTGTCGATATGGGTATTCCACTCCTGGAAATCGGCATTCGCAGTTTTAGCCCCGAAGAAGCCGACTTCCTGAAAACAAAGCCAAACGTCTCTATCGTCTGGGCATATCAACTTGCAAAAGGTCTGGCAACCATCCCGTGGGAACGCTTGAGCAAACATACCTATGTAACTATCGACCTCGACGCCTTCGACCCCAGCGAGATGCCCGCCGTTGGGACACCAGAACCCGGAGGGTTACACTGGTACGAAGTACTCGACCTCTTCAAAGAAATCTGCAACCGCACCACTATCGTCGGCATGGATGTCGTCGAGCTATGCCCCATGTCGGGTCAAACACGCGCCGACTTTTTAGCCGCTAAATTGGTCTACAAGATGATTGGCTACCGCTTTGCTCAGGAACAGCACTAGCTTATAGTACAAAACTCATTTACAACTTGCGTTCTCTCATATACAATAGCAATGATGAGAAGGTAAAAAACTTTTTAATAAATATATGAAGGCAACATAAACGTATTATGACAGCACAGCGAAAACGAGGAAGCTATTATGTTCTCCTGGCATGTGCAGCCCTGACACTACTGCTCGGAGCATGCACGTTTAATGCAACTCAGCAAAGTCAAGTGGGGAAGAGCAACACCTCTTCGCTTTCCAGCGCGAACAACTCTTCGTCACAACCTATCACCTATAACACAGGAGCGCAGGACCTATTGATACGCACCTTCTACGGCGGCGGCAATTACGGTTCGTTCGAGTACAATCCCGATATCAGCATCTACGGCGATGGCACTTACATTCTCGGTGCCGATAGACAGGGCAAACTCGACGACACAGCATTACAAAACCTCTTGCGTACTCTCACAGATACCTATGGTTTGCTCGATTTCAAGCGGCAACAATTTTCTGATATCCAGGACCAAAATGCCACCTTTCTTCAAATAACGCTCAGCGGCAAGCAACAAGAATATATGTATGGCTCGTTCGGCAATCAGCAAGAGACGGCGCAAGATATGGACGAGTATCACCGCCTGGAAAAAGTTCTCACGACTATTAGCGATAGCCTCAAAGGACCAACCCAACCCTATAAAAGCAAGAATACAGCCTTACTGGTTCATCAGAATTTTAGCCAGGATCAGCAACTCCTGACATGGCCTGTTACTGACTTCACCCTTGCGCAGGCGGCTGCATATGAGTGCGGTCTGCTCCCACCAGATACAACCAGCCATAATCCCGAAACAGGATGTCTAAAATATCTGATTCCGCATAACGCCATTCTACTGACAGAGGCGCAGGCACAGGCAATTCGTGGCTTGATACCGGCACAACAACAGACACCGCTACCACAAGCCTTATTCACCGAAGACAATACATTATTCTATACTGTAACGCTGCGCCCACTCCTACCAGACGAGCTGGCGAGCAAATCTCTAGCGATGTTTGGCAGCGCACAAGATACAGTTACTCCCGTCCCCATGCTCAATGGACAGGTACCACCAGTTCCTACTCCAACACCTTCGCGCTAAAACTATCATGGTATATCAATTATGGCCTGATTGTGGCTTTGCCACAATCAGGCCATAATTGATATACCCACCAAAATCCTTGACAAATCGCATCTCGTTCAGTACACTTGAAAGTGGCAAGAGACATATTGCTTCGTCTTCGATCACGAGTATGAAAGGAGGTCCTTCGATGCATAACACTCCATGTTTTATGAAGCAAGGGCTTATCCAGATTACTCTACCGCTCAACCTCACAATGCAGCCCTTCACAGCAGACACCCCGCAGGCGCAAGGCATCAGTGTGCCCATTTTCAGAGCAAGTTGTGGTAGTATACCTCTACCGTGAGATGTAAAAGCCGACTTTCTCTGAACCGTGAGCAACTGAAGCCTCACGGTTTTTTGTTTCCCTTTTTTCGTCTCCCTTTAGCTGTACCGTTACGCGCTTTTATGCAACTAATGGTACGAACAGAAATGAGAACAAAAGCATGACAACAAATGTACAAAACGAAGCGGCAACGGCACAGTATCGCCGCGACCTCGGCAATGGCCTGATATTACGCTGGTCAACAGCAGCGGATACCGCGAACATCGCGCAGTTGGCTAGTATGGTGTTCCGAGACAAAGAGAGCGATCCACCAATTGAAACGATTGCGAGTGAGGTGTACGAACTCATGAGCGACAAACATCCTCTGATGAGTTCGGGCGACTACGGCGTAGTGGAGGATACGCAAAAGGAGGGTAATCCCATCGTAGCGTGTACCTGCCTCTGGCACAACTCATGGGAGTATGAAGGCATTCCCTTCACAATGGGACAGCCAGAAATCGTTGCTACCGATCCGAACTACCGCAACAAGGGATTGGTACGCGCCCTGTTCGAGATGGTGCATGCGCGTAGTGAAGCCGAAGGACACATGGTACAGGGTATAACTGGCATTCCCTACTTCTATCGTCAGTTCGGCTACGAGTACGCCCTCGATCTTGGTGGCAAGCGCGTCGTCTATACCTCACAGATTCCACAATTGAAGGAGGGTGAGACAGAAACTTATACGCTACGCGACTTAACTGTTGAAGACGTTCCCATGATCCAAACCATCTACAGCTATCGTCGTAAAGTCGGCGTTGTCACAACTGATATATCCAATAAATTTTGGCTATACGAAGCACAAAGAGTAAGTAGTGATAAGTACCGCTTTCCTCGTGTAAAGATGATTGTCGATATGACGGGAAAAGCGTGCGGTTACGTACTTGTACCTCAAAGACGTTTTCAGCAAAAGAGTTTCAATGTGTACACACTTGATGTAATCCCTGACACGAATCTGAGAGGTATGCTACCATCACTTCTACGGGCTTTGCACAAATGCGGCTTGCAAATACCTGTAAAAAATGTTGCAGAGCCAACAGAGTTTACAGAAATTGGGTTTAACCTTGGACGCTCTCATCCTGTCTACGATGCACTTGGGACGGAGCTAGCCCCATTCTACGAGGCTCCCTACGCATGGTACATACGTGTACGGGACGTGCCTGTGTTTCTCAAGCACATTGCGCCCGCGTTAGAGAAGCGGCTTGCAAGTTCCGTCGTCGCGGGCTATACAGGTGAGATTAAGATCGATATGTACAAAGGGGGCTTACGCATGGTTTTTGAGCAAGGGAAGCTGGCGACGGTAGAGCATTGGCGTGTTCCGGTCTATGACTCGAACGCGGGTGCAGGTTTTCCGCCGTTGGTGTTTCTGCAACTGCTGTTCTGTCATCGCAGCCTTGATGAGTTACGCCACGCATTTCCTGATGTATGGGCGGAGGGAGATACGGAGATTGTGCTGAAGGCACTGTTTCCAGCGCATTTCTCATCGCCAATGCTCTTTTTCTAATTCTGGGAAGCATAATTTTTGCAGAGGCATTCATCGTCGAGGCGATGAATGCCTCTGCAAAAATTATGCTTCCATTACGGCTTGGGCGTAGTGATATAGAGGTGAGAGAAGGCTACTTCGGCATCCTGCTGCTCCACGTAGAGACCAACCTCGCCACTAGTAAGCGGAGAAGACGAGGAGTCGTGAACGGTTGGACCAAGTGGCTTATCGTTGACAAGGAAGGAGAAGGTGCTGTTGTGTGCATCTATCGTCAGCGTATTCTGTTTTTGCGGACCAACAGTTAACGAGTTCACGGGACCGGATGCCAGTGTCTGCCATTTGCCATCAAAACGCCAAAAGATGTACTGTCCGGTATGCGATGACATCATCTCGAACAGATAGTAACGCGATTGATCGGTAGAGGCTCGAAACACTATTCCATAGTAATCTGAGGCGTCATGTACACCATGTACAAATACCATCGTGACCGAAAGATGGAAGTTGGCGTATTGATGCTGATTATACAATGCCAGTGCAGAAGCTTGAGCAGACTTATTGACGATATGATAGTACTGGTGCTGCTGGTCGTAGAAAAAGTTGTTACTCAAAGGCCAGTAATCGTCATTGTTTAGCACATTGGAGTCCGTTTGTTTGGTTCCGTGCATCAATGAGGTCTGAATGCCAGAGGCTCCCACAGGCAAGCGGTGCGAGAGATAGACTGTAGACATGACTGCACCACCAATAATTAGCAAGAGAAGAGCGGCAGCGATAAGAACTCTTGGCATAGTCAGGATACGTGCTACAGGAGTAAATGATTTTATCTGCACTACAGGCTTAGCAGGAGGTGCTGGTGGCTCCTCGTTGCCGAATGGGTCAACAATAGTGTCGTCCTCAACGTTGTTAATAGCCTCAGTGAATGCCGCACTAAAGGCTTGTGCAGTCTGAAAACGCTGTTCCCTCTTTTTCGCCAAAGACTTACGTATGACGCGGTTGATGGCTGGAGATATATCGGCGCGAACTCTATGGAGAGAAGGTGGCACCTCATGAATATGCATCAGGGCAAGTGATAGCGACGAGTCTGCTCTAAACGGAAGTTGCTTTGAAAGCAGGTAAAAGAGCATTATGCCAAGTGAATATACGTCTGAGCGACCATCAAGAGATTGTCCAAGTGCCTGTTCCGGTGAGATGTAATCGGGCGTCCCCATCAACGCTTCTGGATTTTTCGTGGCGGTTTCTTGCGCCTCTAACTCTGAATTGGGCATGAGATGCGCGATACCAAAATCCGCAAGCATAATGCGCCGTTCACCGTCAAGCAGAATATTCGCAGGCTTAACATCGCAGTGGATACACCCATGCTGATGAGCATAATCAAGAGCGGATGCTATCTGCTCCAGGTGCCACTGTGCCTCTTCAAGTGAAAGAGGACCATGCTTCGTCATGTATTCCGAGAGTGTGCCGCCAGACATATAGGGCATAATGATATAAGGAAGACCATCTTGCTCACCATAGGAGTAAATGGGCAGGATGTTTGGATGGTTAAGATGGCTTGCAGCTTCTGCCTCACGCAGGAAGCGACGGTAGAAATCGCGCCTACTCTGTGCGTCCATTGTGGAGCGAGGAAGAAATACCTTAACAGCAACTTTGCGGTTAGGCGAATGTTGCTGCCCTAGAAAGACTGCACTGGAACCGCCGTAGCCAATAAGTCGTTCTAACACACAAGTCCCAAGTACGGTTCCTATGAGATGTTGTCCTCTGGTCGTTGTCATGCCAAAGCTCCCCCATAGCTCTCCTAGGAGAGCAAGTGCAGTACCCAGACATCGTTGTCATCATGAAACGTGTAGGAACTGTGCTATCGTTTCCAAGACTGGCGAGCAGTACCCTATTTATTATACAATGTTCTTGCTTCTTTTTCAGCCTAGACTTCAAACAAGGGTGACAACCCTGCTTTTTATTCTCTAGGTTGAACAACGCCGATGAGGGCCTGTTTGTTTCTCTGTCTTTACAGGGTAAATTGACCATCACGCATGATAACGCGTCCATCAACTTCAATGGTGCAACGCGACGGAATCACATCTACGTGAATTTGTGCGTCCCAATCTGCACCTGTGAATTGTGGGTAGGGATTGCCAAAGGCGACGTGTAGGCCAGGCATTTTCTCGTCTTGCAAGAGATTTCCTACCAACTTCTTGAGGCTGGTAAGCGTGCCAATAGCGAACTCACCTGCGCGATTGCCGTTTGGCACAGAGAAGAGATAGTCGCGTACCTCTTGCGCGAGAGCGGTATCTTCGCTACTTACCTCGGTTACATAGCCATTTTTCACAGTAATAACAAGTGGACGTTGCAACACACCATATTTCTCCGAGAAGTAATCACCCAACACGTCACAGACGAGAACGCCATCAACGGTAGCAGGTGCGGTAAACACCTCTCCCTCTGGAAGGTTGCCCCATTTTCCCTGCTCGTGGTAGCGTCCATGACAGGGAATCCAATGCCAATCCGAGTTGAAGGTCGCGGTCACGTCGCTGCCCTTTTCTGAAGTGACATGAATGGTTTTGGCGTTACGCACAACATCATAGATAGAGTTAGTCAAGGTGAACACTTCGTCATAGTCGGCACACATGCCATCAGCCATGAGAACTTCATCGATACCGATCATATGCCCATGCCGCACCTTCAATTCGGTGGCTAGGAACGGTAGTAGAGGTATACGGAACGAGATTTCGCCGGGCTGGGCAGTCGCAATGTAGTATGTGACAGTCGGACGCGCATGGATAAGTTCGTCGCGCAGTTCATCGGAGAAGACGGTCAGTGGGCGTTCACCATAGTGTTCAAGGAAACGCACGGTTACATCGGCATGCTTTTCGAGGGCAATAGCCGCAACACGACGGGCGATGCTTTCGCGTGCAAAGTCGGTGAGAATAAAGACACGATCTCGCTCCGTCACGCCCATACATTGGACAGCATTAGCAGCTCCGCGCTGAACGCGCTCTTCAAAGCTAAGAGTATCTAAAGACAACTCTTGCGAGTTGTTTTGAGTAGAATTATAGACAAGTTCTGACATAACGGGTATGCTCCTGCGAATAAAAAGGGTTGCTAACATATATATATACGCCCCTTTAATTATTGAAGTAACATTGAGTTGTACGTGTGCAACTTTTGGATGTATAAATGTACACGTCTAGCTCTTGCTTGGCTGATGC
>CAXUHG010000054.1:27191-33843 GCA_964250805.1 uncultured Ktedonobacteraceae bacterium
GTGTGCAACTTTTGGATGTATAAATGTACACGTCTAGCTCTTGCTTGGCTGATGCGTTGCGCTCTTCTATGTCGTACACTTACTTTTAGTATAGTCCCCACAGTCGGCTTTATCTATGAGCTAGTTCACAGGCACGAGAGGAAAATTTATATGACCGAAAATATTTCAGAAAGCACTGCCCTTTATCGCTCAATTCACGCACAACCACAAACGATACGCGACATTCTTACCGATTGGGATGGACCAACACAGGTAGCACAACGCCTAAGTCAATGTAAAAGAGTGTTTTTATCTGGTATCGGTACAAGCTATCATGCCGCGATTGTTGGCGAATATCTCTTGCGCCTTGTGGGAGTAGATGCATGGGCTGTACGCTCGTATGAGTTCGCAACGTATCCACGTCCTTTACATGCTGACGACGGCGTAATTGTTATTAGTCATCGAGGTAGCAAACTGCACGGCATTGGGGCAATACAGCAGGCGAAGCAGGAAGGAGTTTTTACGGTAGGCATCACTGGCAAGGACTCGAAGATGCAAGGTGCTGACATTGTGCTAGAGACGGTGGAGCAAGAAATATCCTCGACGCATTCCATCAGCTATATTAGCACATTAACACGCCTTGCACAAATTGCGGCACGGCTTGCATCATCATATGGTCACATGCAAGTAGCACGGAAGATCGAACACGATTTGACAGCACTATCGGCCCTTATGGAGCAGATATTTCAATATGAGGATACGCTACAAAAGATTGCACACGATATAGCTACAAACCAGCGGCGAGTGGTAGTCGTAGGAGCCGGTCCGAATGCTGCTACTGCAACTGAGGGCGCGTTGAAGGCAAAAGAGGCTGCGTACATTACAATAGAGGGATTAGAGTTAGAGCAAGCGATTCACGGTCCGCTGGTAGCCTTCGAGCCACACGACCTCATTATTGTCATTAGCGTCGAAGGACCGTCACAACCAAGAATAGCCGATTTTCTACGCGCATTGAACGAGATTGATACTCATGTCTTGCTAGTGGGCACGGCACCAACGCCAGATACAACAGAACTATTCACACGTGCTGAATGGCAGCAGATTGCGCTACTGCGACAGGGAGAGATACTTGAGGAGCTTTCACCATCGCTCACGGTTGTACCTTTACAATTGCTCGCGAATTTCCTTGCCACTGCACGCGGCACCAACGCTGACTCTTTCAGAAAGGAGCAAGAGGCATACAGACGTGCAACTGAGCAATATACACTGTAACGTCCAAAGACTCTGCTATGTCAACGCCTCTTATGGCACAGCTATACTGGTATACTTACAATAGAAGGCTTTTCACAACTTCTCATGGCACGTCTGTTACAAGCGCATACAGAAGGAGCTTCGCATGGCTGACCCCTTTGGCATTCCACAGATTACCAGTTACCTCACGCGAATGGGTTTGAAGATAGCACACGTAGATACCGAACGAGAAGTTGTAGAACTCGCCTTTCACGGCAATCATGGGCAATGGCGCATGATTGTTGGCTTTCAGCAGAGCGATGAGACAAGAAAATTGATGTTGATTGCTCCACATCTCGGAACGATAACCACACTAAGACGCTTAGAGTGCCTGGAAGCATTGATGTCGGTCAATTATCGTATTGCGGTTGGCAAGTTTGGCATTGACCTCGAAGATGGCGAGGTTCGGCTGGAGGAGGCGGTGCCGCTGGGATTGCACACAATCACCTTTGAACAATTTCAACTTGTATTCGGGGCACTGCTACAAACGGTGGCGATGTATTCCAGTCTATTACCGCGTATCATGTATAGCAACCTCTCGGCGGTCGAGGCACTCCATATCTGTGAACAGGAATTTCTTCAGCAGTCAACGGAAGGCAATATGCAGAAGACAAAGCCGCTTGCTGAATTGTCACAGGAGGTCGCATCAGAGGGAGAGCAAGTCCAGATGGGAATCGACCTCAACGCTGTTATGGCGGAGGTCGAACGCATTTTTGAGAAGGAAAAGGAGTAACTCGCTACTCATCCGCGAACGAACTATAACGCTCATTCGCGGATGAGGAAGACTACATGTTTTTGCTAGGCGAGGAATGACCGTTCTGCTGAGAGCGTTTCTGTAATTCGGCGTTGATAATATTCTCTGCCGCATCCCCTTGCCGTGAAAGTTTCTCGGTAGTCGTCGGCTTCACAGTCAACCATGTATCACGCACCTGCATCGTCTGCTTGCGCTGTCTGCTGTAGCGTCTCGTCAATTCGACAACAGCCCACAGCATAATAAGTACAGCTACAACAAATCCGATATACGTGACTAGAGTTGGATTCATGCGCATGTCCTTCTTCTACAGCACAACATTCGTTCAGTCTCTCTTGATTGTAACCTCTCATTATCAGAAGCGTCAAGACAACTACATAGTCGTGATTGTCCCATCAGTATTGACATGAATCGCGACTGTTTTGAGCGGAAGCGTTGCTGGTCCTTGTAGCACAGCTGCATTTTTTGTCGGATCGAAGACCGAGCCATGCGCGGGACAAACAAGCTTATTTGTCGCTGGATCATAGTTAACAAGGACGCCCACATGCGTACAAGCGCGGTCGTAAGCGACAAAGTTTCCGTCTGGCAAATGAATGAGAATACTAGACTTACCATTAGCAGGATTAGTGAACGTCATTGCCGAATCTTTAGCAAGTGCCGTGTTCCCGACGACGTTCCCTTTATGACCCGTTGCACCAGTGCCACCATTGCCCGTACCGCCAGTTGGCTTGTTTCCATTATTGCCACCAGTTGGTTTGTTTCCGCCCTTGCCCATCTGCGGCGGCGTTTGCATATTTGTGCCACCTTGTTGCGCGACAGGAGCCTGCGATCCCATGAGGTGGAGCAAGTTTAATTTTCCTACAACAAGGGCACCAGCAGCTACAACACCACCTGCTGCAATCGTTGCAATGGCACGTCTTCGCCCTATACCACGCGACCGTTTAGGAATGGGACGAATGCGCATGATTCTATCGGACACAGGCATGTTGTTGCTCTGCTCCATCGACATCGGGAAATCAGCATTCGGCAAACGCAGTGGACCTTCGGACGCATTTTTGGGTGTTGTCGTATCCAGTTGTGAAGGAGCCTGTATCCACCACGTAGGAGTCTTCATTGCATCATCGTCGCGCAGAAATGACTCAGCGTTTGCCGGTGAAACAGGTGCTACAGCATCGCGTTTCGGGCGTTCGGGTGGAGCAACGTTGCGCGATGACTGCATAGGCATATTTTGTTGCACTTGCTTACGCTGTGTTGAACTGCTATTAGCAGAGCGTCCAACTGGAGGCTTCGCAGTAGGCGATGACTGCGAAGGATGTACAGTAGCAACATGACCCGTCACTATAGGAGGGAGAATCTGCCATGCATCTGTATTGCTCGTCGAAACTGGCTGACTCTGTAACGAAGCCATACTCTCATTATCAGTAAGAAACGAGGAAGCTTTGCCCTTGGGCGCAGGAGCCGTAAGCCAGCCTCCCATTGCGATTTCTTCTTCGGGCGCGTCCTTCGTCGGACGTGCTGAAGGTGCCGCCTTCACTAAATCATTCTTGCTGGTATTGTAGAGTGGACGGCTAGCACTTCCCTTACACACCTGTGAGAAGGCTTCAACGAGTTCACTCACACGCTGGAAGCGTTGCCCTGGATCGCGTGCAAGGGCATGGTTGATCACCAATTCCAGCGCAATAGGAACGTCGGGTCTCAGTTTATGAAGTGATGGTAAAGGTTGTTGCACATGCTGCATGGCAGTATCAAGCGGTGACGCTCCCGTAAACGGTGGCTTGCCGTTCAGCAACTCGAAGAGCATGATGCCAAGTGCGTAAATATCGGAGCGCGCATCTATAGGTTGTCCCTGCACGACCTCTGGCGCGATGTAGCTCGAGGCATAGAGGAACGTATCGGCGATACTGAGCAAATAGGAATAGGGCTGATCGTTTTGCTCGATGCCACGCATCTGTAGCATATGCACAAGGCCAAAGCCAGCAACAAGCAAGTTCTGGTCTGTTCCCAGCAGAATATTCGCAGGCTTCAATGTTCCATGCACAACGCCCTTTCTATGAGCGTAGTCTAAACCAGCCGCGACCTGCTCCAAAACTTCGAGCACATAGGTAGGCGTGCAACGGCCTTTTTGTACAAGTACATCAGCGAGCGAACCATGAGTCATATAGGGAGTGACAAGATAAGGATAGCCAAACTGCTCGCCGTACTCGTGCATAGGCAAGAGGTTTCGATGAGTTAACGAGGTCAGAGCCGCAGCCTCACGCGTGAAACGTTGTACAAAACGGTTACGCATATCAGAGGTAAAGCGTTCGGGAATAATAAACGTCGTCAAGGCAACCGTATGCTTTTGCGCAGGATGCTGCGCCAGATACACGGCAC
The DNA here is from genome assembly GCA_964250805.1 of uncultured Ktedonobacteraceae bacterium. Classification (GTDB taxonomy): domain Bacteria; phylum Chloroflexota; class Ktedonobacteria; order Ktedonobacterales; family Ktedonobacteraceae; genus JBBQVS01. The sequence continues at coordinate 31,585 of CAXUHG010000054.1, forward strand.
TCAAGCGGCCTCGCCCCAGCAGGTCTTTTACAACGTAGTTTCCTAGAGTCTGTCCTACAAGTTGATCAGTCGATACAGTTTGCATTCGTCTTCCCCCACATATTAGTATATTTCCACTTATGAGTGTACACATTCTAATCAACATGGGTCAATATGTAGCACTAAAAGTAGGACTTGTGGCTTTATCTGGTTAAGATAAAACGTGGGGCGAGTAGCACCAATGGACGCCCACAAGGGGCTACCCTATAGGCGTTAACTGTAGTGGTGAGGCCAGGGTGCCCGCAAGAGGAACGCCCCTCCCATACCTGAACTCGCTCCACGACCTTCATCGAGTATGGGAGGGGCGTTCCCCTTGCGGGCGCCCTAGTCCCCATTGATTCGTTCAGTTAACGCCTATGGGGGCTACCCTACTATATACCACTTATGCCGTGCGTGGCACGCAAAGTATAGTAGGGACTCACCCCTTGTAGGTGTACGTCTTACACATTCACGACGGACGCCTATGAATATTTGTTGGCTGTTCATCGGATTATAGGGATGTTGTAGAGCTTCCTGCCACCGCAGTGGTCGGGTGGGGAGAGCGGGGAAAAACCCGACCACTGAATAGGGGAGTGTGTAGAGGAAAAAAGGGGGTTGGGAGAGCATATTTAGTTTTGAACATTTGTACTACACGGTGAATAATACCACGACACTCCAAAGATGTCAAGCGTTATTAGAACAAAATTTCTATTCTTACACAGACTCGTTAATACACGTTGGCGTGCATGATACAATGAGCAACAAGAACCACATAAGCAAGGTATCATCTGGACTCAGATAGATTTTTCGAGCTTACTATAAAATGAAAACGAAGTGGAGTGTTTACTATGGCAGAGGTTAGACCTCTACGCGGCATTCGCTATGACGCGCAGAAGGTGGGCGATATTGCTCAGGTGGTGACGCCACCATACGACGTGATTTCTCAAGAGGCACAGGCAGCCTATTATGCACGCAACCCTTATAACGTGATTCGGCTTGAGCTGGGACAAGCAACCGATGAGGACAATACCCTAAATACAGTCTATACACGGGCAGCAGCGACGCTTGCTGAATGGCGTTTACAGCATATCGTGCAGGAAGAGGGAACGCCCTGCTACTATGTCTATCAACAGATATTTCCCTATAATGGTCAGCGGTATACGCGCACCAGCTTAATTGCACGCGTGCGTTTAGAGCAGTGGAGCGCGAATGTGATACTGCCGCACGAGCATACACTGGCAAAGGCAAAGGATGACCGCCTACAACTTCTTCGCGCCTGCGCCACCAACCTCAGCCCTATCATGAGCCTGTATGACGATCCACAGGGGCGCATTCGACGCTTGCTTGCGAGTTACGCGACAGACGCAGAGGTACAGATTACCGACGAAGCAGGTGAAGAGCATCACCTACAGCCAATTAGGGACGCACAACAGATCGCTTTGATAGAGGATTTTTTCCGCGAACGACAATTGTACATCGCCGATGGGCACCATCGCTATGAAACAGCTCTCGCGTATCAGCAAGAGATACTTGAGCAGCGCAAGGAGTTATCACCAGAGGACGCGGCAAATTTCGTCATGATGGCACTGGTAGATGTCGATGACCCAGGAATGCTGGTATTACCAACGCACCGCATACTCTTCGCTCTACCTCAGGAGAGAGTCGATGTTTCACTGACAAACGTGCTAACACAGTATTTTACCGTAAAACCACTCTCACCGACTCTCACCGACAGCGAAATTTCAAGCTTGCTCAACGAAGCTGGACAAGAGCAAGTAGCCCTCGTAGTTGCGACTCCGACGCGGATATTGTTGCTGCAACTCAACGAGCAAGGCAAACGACGTATGCAAGAGAGCGAGCATTCAGAGGCGTGGAACGGTCTGGATGTCGCGGTTGCGCAACAGCTTGTGATGGAGGACATTCTGGGTTTGACACCTGAGAATATGACGGCGGGAACACATGTACGTTATACACGCGACGCACAACAAGCGTTGCAGACTGTTCAAAGTGGCGAGGCACAAGCGGCGATTTTGTTGAACGCAACGCAAGTGCGACAGATACGTGACGTGGCTCAGGCGAATGATCGTATGCCACAGAAATCGACCTACTTCTACCCGAAATTGATCACGGGTCTAGTCATGAATCCATTGTGGTAATAACCTAAAAATCTTCACATTATGGTTTTCCGTAGTACACAGTCAAGCTACATGTGTCGGTTTTTCGTAGGGACCAGATTGATCG
>CAXUHG010000055.1:0-6173 GCA_964250805.1 uncultured Ktedonobacteraceae bacterium
CAGATCAAGCTTGACTGTGTAGTAGGGACCAGATTGATCGCGTCCGTTGCTCAATTTATTGAGCGAGATCGTGGCGAACACGGTCTGTAAAACATCTCAGACATGATTTCGCGTGATAAATCACGCTCGGACGCGATACATCTGGTCCCTACGAAAAACCGACACATGTAGCTTGACTGTGTAGTAGGGACCAGATGTATCGCGTCCGTAGTACAATTCATTGCGCAAGATCGTTGCGAATCTTCTCTACCAGCCATTTCTCGCATGATCTCGCGTGATAAATCACGCTGCGGACGCGATACATCTGGTCCCTACGAAACCGCTGAATCATAGCAAGGAGTCATTTATGTTCGTTACTTCACCAGACAATGTACGCATTGCTTACGATATACAAGGCACGGGACCAGCACTACTATTACTCGCTGGCTTTCAGACCAAACGCCAAATATGGCATGAGATTGGTTACGTCGAGCAACTTAGCCGTGAATTTACCGTGATTACAATGGATCGGCGTGGCATTGGGGAGAGCGATATGCCCACAACTCCTGATATGTACACCGTCGAAAAAATGCTTGCCGACCTCGATGCTGTTCTCAACGCCTGCAACGTAGAGCAATTCTTAATCTGGGGACATTCGTTTGGTGGCTCGATAAGTACACAATTAGCAACACGCTCTGAACGTCTCATGCGAGCGGTCATTGCTGGAAGTTTCTTCGGACGTGTGTACCACGAAAAACGCGTCAATGAAATCGTTGAGGAGTGGGAAAGCGTGCAAAAAGCGCAACAAGAAGGCAACCTGAAAAGCCTGGATATCGACGAGGAAGAGGAGGCATACATTCAGCAAGTAAACATTCCTGCTACAGTTGCTTGCTGGCGTGCGTTGGTCTTGTGGCCTGTCATTGAGCCGCGAGCGATACGCTGTCCCGCGCTTGTCTATAGTGGCGTAAATGACGAACGCGTCACTAAACCACTACAAGAACGACAACAGGATATCGAGGCGGCGGGTATGCAGTTACTCATCTTTGATGATATGGATCACGAAGAGGAACTTAGCAAGATAGAGGTGGTGCTGCCACCAGTCCTAGCCTTTTTGCGTGATGCTGGGAAGTGAGCAAAAGTGTCCGCTCAATTGCTTCTCCCAGGCAACATACGCCGCAGGTGTTCGCTAATTGCCGCAATCGGTTTTAACGCCTCCTCGCGCTCCACCGATGCTGGAACCATCTGGCGTGTTAGGTTGGCGAATCCCTGCATCGCGTTCAGCACTGCCTCTATCTCGTCTGAGGTCAACGGCACCATTCCGCCGTTCGCTTCTATCACAGCTAGCATGCGCTGCTGAACCGTTGTGAGTAGTGCAATCTCGGCATCGCGTTGTCGTGACGGTTTTTCCTTATGCATGAACATGAGATAGCTGGCGATCATCATGAAAATCGTGCGAATGTCATGCAGCGAAAGATTGAGGCTGGGCACATCGTCATGCGGCTCATGAGATTTCATCATACCCCCAGTGCTATTGCGCTCTTCCTACCAATCGGAGTGAGTCAGAATTGGTTCCATATACGCGACTCCTGTCATTTTGAGCAACCCTGCTCGCACCATCGCTGCACGCATTTGACTCACAGGTTTGCCCTGCTCAATAGTCCATGTCGTTATATAGGGAACGTCTGACCCACGCGCCACGTCGAGCGTAGTCAGGCGATGAGTTGTCAGATACGCTCGAAACGGCAAATTGCCTAGCAGCAAAGGTTGTGTATTTTGATCCTCGATACGATTGCGATGCCAGTGGTAATCTTTATACCGATTGTTCTTGTGCCATGCCATTAGCTTGTTGTCCTTCTCCTCAAAAAAATATACATTCTAAAGCGAGACGACGAGGAACAACCCGTCGCCCAGCAGCTCCTACATAGAATACTGAACTATCAAGAAACAGTACTGTTTCAAGAGCTATACGTAGTATAATCAATGCAATTCATCTAAACTATATCTTTGCGCTACCAGTAGTACATCACTTATACACCATTCCTAATCTTTGATTTCGTCTCTAAAATAGGGATAGGCTGATATTTTTTACATCATTTCTCTGGCAACTTGCATTACATCATTGTTACATCAGTCTTACATCGTTTCCCCTATTTCCCTCGACAGACGCGCTTGCGCTATGTTATGCTTGTTTTTGAGACTATGAAACCACCAATTTCGTAGGGACCAGATGTATCGCGTCCGTTGCGCGATTTATCGCATGAGATTCTTGTTGAAAATGTATGCAGGGAGAATGAATCTCGCTCAATGAATTGAGCTACGGACGCGATACATCTGGTCCCTACGAATGAGGTTTGTATGAAAATTAGGATGGTGTAGGTAGGCAGAAGGCACCTGAGAATGCGAGGAACAGGCGCATGACACGATGGGAACAATTGATCGCGGCACGAGATGAAAAGCACGTTTCACAATCGGAGGCGGCAGAACTGCTCAACGTTGGTCTGGTGACATATCAACGTTGGGAGACAGGCAAAGCGAAACCACAACCGCAACACCTGCGAAAACTCTGTGAGGTGTTTCAACTGAGGCTAAGAGACGATGCAAACGCATTGCATGAGCATCCACAAGCCACAAACACACCATCCTCCACTAATGAGAACACATCACGACAAACTCCTCTTTCAGGAAGCGTCGTAGATAATTGCGACGAACCGTGTACCTTCATCACTACCAACTTGATAACCCATCTTTGGTCTCTTGCCTTCATGGATCACGCTACCTCCACCGAGAAACGCAACGCTATTCAGCGTGCTATCAAGGATTTTGATGCCATGAATCCCAGCGACAAAAACTATCAAATTACTCGAAGAGAGGCACTGTGTGCGCTTGCAACCTTGCCGATGATCACCTTCGGCTTGAGTACACCAGAGAAAGGCATAGTACCTGCTCAGTATGGAAGTATCATTGCTCAATGCAATGCAAGTCTGGAAGCGTGTTGGGAGTTGTATTGGAGTAACGATGCTAATGATACCCGTCTAGCATTCAAAAGTGCATCGAAGTATCTCTCGCTATTACAAGAGATTGTGAAAGATTCGGCAAATTATAGACAAGAGGCATTAGACCTTGCAACGCGTTATGCTTTGCTGCAAACGCTCCTCGGTTGGATTTGCGTTGGTCCGACAGAAACCATCCAATATGCAAAGAACGCTGTTGCATTAAGTAAAGAAACAGGAGATATTTCTTTACAACTGAGTGCGTATAGCAAACTTGCATGGGGATACTTTTATAGTAAGAAATATTCATCGGGGCACAAGGTAGCACAAGAAGCGGAAACGCTTTTGTTGCACTATTCTCAAAATACAAACGTTCCTCCTCTACATGCGGTTGTAAAAGCAGGTACGTACAGCACGTTGGCTTTAATGCAAGCAACTAATAGACAATCACCAGATACAGCGATACAAAAAGTCTCCGAGACGATTCCAGGAGACGAGAGTTACGCCTTGATGACCTCTAAACGTTCATCATTGCTCCTAGAAGCTGGCTGGTCATACTGCTATTTTGGCAATCAAAAGCAGGTACAAACAACGTTAGCACAACGTATTGATCTTGAAACACTTACTCCCAGGATTCAACAGAGTGAGATGGGTCGCGTGGAAACGATCAACGTCCTAGCACTTTCCTCGCTTAAAACACAAAAGAGGGACATGGAACAAACTATACACTTCTGGGTTGCAGGCATGCAGGGAGCAAAAAGCTTGCAGAACGAGCAGCGACTTAACGAAGCAGTCTCAACCTATGAACTGATGGAAGTGATATGGCCCGATGAGCCTCGTATTAAGGAACTTCGAGATTATGTTGTTCATTGGAACTGAGGGTATCACATAAAAACGACAAGGTTCAAAGAGACCGAACGGTCTCTTTGAACCTTGTCGTTTTTATGCGATGCATTTACTACCTTGCAATATTGACAAAGAATCGGCTAATCTTACAGCTAAACCCTGGCAGAAGTGGCGTCTCTAGCACGTCGTTCTCCGTGAGCGTTCGGTTCAGCACAAGCACGGCGTTTTCGCGCTGGTAGACTTCGACGAGACGCTCTTGCCAGTTCACAACCCAATATTCTTCAGCACCATAGCGCGAATAGAGCTTGAGCTTTGTTTGTCGGTCACGCTTTCTATTCTCTGAACCAGGAGAGAGGATTTCGACCACTAATTCAGGGCATGAATGAAGCTTTCCATCTGGATAAAGTGCGGTTGCACACCGCTCATTACTAATCCAGATTACATCCGGCACCACTGCATTAGTATCGGTAAAAATGATTCCAGGAGCAAGTACTGTCAAACCATGTCTTACATCAGTATTCCAGAGTTCGAGTGAGGAGGCTATATGTGTACCTACAATTTGATGAAATATATCGAGATGCTCAGACACATATAACTCGCCATCAATAACCTCATACCAACTCCCATCATCAGGCAAAAGCTCTACGTCATCAATCGTCCAGTGAAGCATATCCATAATCTCTTCTTGCTAATCTAGCATCCGACGTTTTCTACCTCTAGTACATCAGTATACCCTTCGATATATTGCACCTGCTCTGGAATCAATCGCTTTACCTTCTCCACTAGTGAAGGTTGCAAATCGTATTCCTGGGAAATTTCTTCTATCGACATACCGCTCTCAAGATGACCTATGATACGGTCAACAAAGATACGAGTTCCTTCGATAATCGGACGTCCACTATTGATTGTTGGGTCTTGTACAATCCCTGGCGCAATTTTGCGTATTCTCTGTAAAGTCATTGTCTTCTCCTCACGCTATGTCTCTTATTATAACATCCTTTCGAGAAGACAATACGAGTAGCTTTAGCATAGTTAAAACCTTGTCTCGGAGGTATTAAAAAGTCCTAATCTTGCCCCTGTTACCCTTGACTTATTGCATTAGGACGTGCTAATATCCGAGTAGAGAAGTATGATATAAACACACAATAATTGAGAAGTAGCCCTCACTCGCTTGATCGGTGAAAGCGGCTTCTAACATAGCGTAGAAGAGGTTTTTTCAATGAGTTCTATATTCTCCCTTCGCACGGCAAAAATTGCGAGCTACGTCTTTCTGATTGTAGCAGCGTTGGTTGTGGTATCTGTTTTTGTCTGGCAAGGGATTACCGCGTCAGGTAATCCTGATCCAACGGCACCACATACTGCGACGAGTGCTGCGGTTATCAATACTGGCGTGCTGGTCTTTCGTGAAGGGCTTGAATGTATTCTCGTACTGTCTGCTGTAGTTGCGAGTATGATGGGTGCGAACAAGCACTATCGTCGCCCAATCGCTATCGGCGTTGCAATTGGTTTTGTGATGACAGTTGTGACATGGTTTGTTGCAGTTGGTATTATCAATGATCTGTCACAAAATATCTCGGCACTAAATGTACAGGCGGCAACGGGACTACTTGCTATCGTTGTGCTACTGGTTGTGATGAACTGGTTCTTCCATAAGATATACTGGACAGGCTGGATTTCGTTGCAAAATCGCAAGAAGAAAGAACTGTTGAAGAGCGCGAACAATTCAGCCGCATCAGCAGCGAAGGTACTATGGGGGCTGGTCTTACTTGGTTTTGCCTCGTTCTATCGTGAGGGCGTCGAGGTCGTTCTCTTCCTGCAAAGCTTTAGAATGCGATTGGGTAACACGGTCATCCTCGAAGGTGTGATTATAGGACTGGTTCTCACAGGACTAGTCGCTATTCTGAACTTCGTAGCCCACCGTCACCTACCTTACAAGAAAATGCTGGTTGTGACAGGCGTAATGCTTGGTGCCGTCCTTCTCGTCATGGTTGGCGAACAGGCGCAGGAGATGCAGCTTGCACACTGGATTACCACCACGCCTATTCCCGCGCTACAGTGGATTCCATCCTGGATGGGTCTCTGGTTCTCAGTCTTTCCAACCGTAGAGTCGCTGGCAGCTCAAGCAGTAGCCGCAATTCTCGTGCTTGGCTCCTATGTTCTGGCACGCTACCAGACAGTTACGGCACCACGCCGACGTGGAGAGACACCTGCGCAACGACCTGAGTCCGCACCTGCTGAAAAGATGCCTGCTGGTGTCTAATCATCGTTGTTGACAACAAATTAGGTAGGGACCGATTTATAGCGGGCCGCGGGGGGGGGTGTGGGGGGGGGGCGGGGGGGCGGGGGCGTGTGTTGGGG
>CAXUHG010000055.1:6183-10507 GCA_964250805.1 uncultured Ktedonobacteraceae bacterium
AGTCAGCATCGTAGAAAGTCCCTTCATACCTCATGCCGCTTTTTTGCATAACCCGTGCAGAGGCAGTGTTTGCCGTTTCGCATTCGGCAATGATTCGTCGCATGCCAAGAACCGTAAATTCGTAGTCGATCACGGCTCGCACCACTTCAGACATGTAGCCCTGTCCCCAGAAGTGACGATTGAGCGCATCCCAATCCGTCAAAGCGAAGTTTCGCAAGATGAGATGTTCAGTTTCAAGTGTGTGCATGTCCCTTTCATACCCCACGAATAAAGAGAACCAGCGATGTGAGCGCGATACTCACTAGCGATCCAGCAACAACTTGCCCCAATGTATGACGGCGCAAGACGACACGCGACCAGCAGACCACGAGAAGCAAAACAAAGGCGATGAGCATAATGCGACCATAGAGGGCGGTCAAAAGAATGACAGCAGAGGCAAGCGACGAGGCATGAATGCTGATTTTCCACCACAGCGTGATAACGAACATGACGATACCACTTATAACAGTTATGAGCAGCAGAGTTTGCAGAGTTTTAGGACCGTGCGTAAAAAACAATACAGCTAGGCCAATAAGGGCAGAGATAATGCCGAAGAGAAACGGACCAAAACGCTGCGAACGCACGCTTACGTCGGCATCCGTGAACTTCCCTACGCGTACCCCAACAAGAACGTACACCATTGGACCGAACGTCAGGAATACAAGAATGAGACAGGTATAGAGTAGAACTGTAAGTATACTTTGCTCGTGATAAAACGCCACAAGAAAGACAAACGGCAAAGAGATGGTGACGGGCGAGAGGATATTCGAGAGGGAGCGTGCAATACGAATGCGTAGAGAGTTACTCGATATTGGAGGTGCGGATGGAGTTTGCGGACTCTCGTCGAGAGCGAGATCGGAAGTCATGATACTCCTTTTTTATAGATGTACTTGTCGGGCAATTACAGGATAGCCCAGAACTTTACTTGCAACATCACCGAATGCCTCTGGATTCCCGCTACACCAGACCTGGAGAGTTCCGCTACTATCTTCTCCAGCAACAGGACGCGTAGTAGCATCAGTATCCAGTACAGCGTGCGTTCGACGCGCCACCGCCGCTCCACTGTCAATCACGAGGATATTCTTGCCCACAACACGCTCAATTGCTGGACGCATGGCAGGAAAGTGGGTACATCCTAGCACGAGAACATCAATGTCTTCCACGAGCAGAGGACGCAGAACAGAATGTAGTGTCTCCTCGACCACTGGACCGTCAAGCTCGCCATGCTCCACCAGCGTCACCAGTTCGGGACAACCAACGGCATAGACCTGCACGCCAGAGGCAAAATCTTCGATGAGGTGGTGTAGATAGGCTGCTTTAACCGCCTGATTGGTGGCAGCAACACCAACACGTCCATGCTTTGTCGCCCGCGCCGCTGGCTTCACCGCTGGCACTACACCAACAATTGGCACATCAAGCGTTGCACGTAGAACGGTAAGTGCCGCCTGTGATGCGGTGTTGCATGCAATGACAATCAGTTTGACGCCTTGAGCGAGCAGAAAACGACACGCGGTCAACGTTAGGTCGATTATCTCGGCGTCGCTCCGTACTCCATAAGGACAATATTCTGTATCACCAAAATAGATATAGTCTTCGTGTGGAAGCTCCCGTTGCAAGGCCGATAAAATCGTGAGTCCCCCTGCACCGGAGTCGAACACGCCAATCGGAGCCATTGCTCTACCAGCTACTCTACGCGTTACATCATCGAATGGGTGTAGGCTCCGCTCGCTATCACGTCCAGGTTGCACTTCCATCGCTTCGTTATCTCTACTCCACTGTTGCATGCTATCTTCCACTGATTTCTATTCTATGCTGCGGAATTCGCGTTGCTCACCAAACACTCGACGCATTGTATCACTTATCTCACCGAGCGTCGCGTATGCCTCTACCGCGTCGATAATCAACGGCATCAAGTTCTCCGTACCAGCCGCGCCCTCTGCCAATGCGCGAAGTTTGTGTTGCACCAGTTCATTATCGCGCCTCTGGCGCAGGTCCGCAACCTTCGCCGCCTGTCGCTTTCCCATCTCGATGTCCATACGTAGCAAATCTGGTCGCACCTCCTGCTCGATGGCAAAACGATTGACACCAACCACAATCGCTTGCTTCTCTTCCAACGCAATCTGATAGTCATATGCAGCCTGCTCTATCTCGGCCTGCATAAAGCCGCGCTCAATTGCTCGCACACTCCCACCGAGAGAGTCGATTCTCTCGATATACTCCCACGCTTGCTGCTCGACCTCGTTGGTCAACGACTCAACGTAGTACGAGCCAGCCAGCGGATCAACGGTATCGGCAACACCCGTTTCATAGGCGAGTATCTGCTGAGTACGTAGAGCGACTCGCGCCGACTCTTCGGTTGGCAGCGATAGAGCCTCGTCCTTTGAGTTTGTGTGGAGCGATTGTGTACCACCGAGAACGGCGGAGAGTGCTTGATAGGCGGTACGTACGATGTTGTTATCGGGCTGCTGCGCTGTCAGAGTCGAGCCAGCCGTTTGCGTATGGAAGCGCAACATCATCGAGCGCGGGTCTTGTGCGGAAAAACGTTCCTTCATAATGTGCGCCCACATGCGCCGCGCCGCCCGAAACTTGGCGATCTCCTCGAACAGATTGTTATGGCTATTGAAGAAAAAAGAGAGTTGACCAGCGAAACGATCAACGTCCAACCCTGCATCAAGGGCGGCTTGCACATAGCTGATAGCATTGGAAAGCGTGAACGCAACCTCTTGCACAGCGGTCGAGCCAGCTTCACGAATATGGTAGCCGCTAATACTGATGGTGTTCCAGCGTGGCACCTGTTCGCCACAAAAGCGAAAGATATCGGTGATAATACGCATAGAGTGTTCGGGCGGATAGATATAGGTGCCACGCGCAATATATTCTTTCAGGATGTCGTTCTGCACCGTGCCGGAGAGTTTGCGCGGCTCGATGCCCTGCTTTTTCGCCACCGCTATATAAAGTGCGAGCAAAATACTCGCCGTTGCGTTAATAGTCATCGAGGTGCTGATACGATCAAGCGGCAGGTCGCGCAACAGCGTCTCCATATCCTCAAGGCTAGAGATTGAGACGCCCACCTTGCCAACTTCGCCCTCCGCAAGGGGATGATCGGCGTCGTAACCCATTTGTGTTGGTAGGTCAAAGGCAACGGAGAGACCCGTTGTGCCCTGTGCGAGCAGATAGTGATAGCGTTTGTTCGACTCTTCCGCCGTTGCGAAACCTGCGTATTGGCGCATGGTCCAGAGGCGTGAGCGATACATGCTGGGGCGAATGCCGCGTGTGAAGGGAAACTCGCCAGGGTAGCCAAGCTTTTCCTGCATATCAACGCCCTGCAAGTCGTCGGCGACTGCCGCATCTGGCACTTCGATGTTCGAGCTTGTGACGAACTTCTCCTTACGCTCCTGCGTCTTCTCGCGTGCATTGCGTGCCATCGTCTCGCGCCACTCTGCACCAGACGTGCTTCGCTGTATATCCATAGTAGGCTCCCTTCTTGTATCTCACAGAAATTATAGCATATGAATATTGACCAAGAGCGTAACAGAGTGGCACAACGTGTTGTGCCACTCTGTTACGCTCTTGGTCAATATTATTTATTCATCCGCCACAACCACTACCAACACCTCGCCCTGATCGACGGTCTGGCCTTTGTTGACGCGTATCTCTTTAATGCTGCCAGCGATGGGAGAGGAGAGGTCGTTCTCCATCTTCATAGCTTCAAGCACCACCACCGTTTGACCTGCCTCGACCTTTGCGCCCTTCTCCAAGGGTACGCCAATCACAAGTCCGGGCATAGGAGCCTGTACGTTTGCTTCACCGGTCGTTGCATTCGAGCGTGCAAGTCCTGCCAGCAGTTTTGTGCGCTCATCCTCAACGTTGACCTCGAAACGCTGGTCTGCAATGTATATTTCGTAGGTCTCGCTGCCCTTCTGCTCGGCCTTTGTGATGCGCCGTGCGAATACGTCGTATGACTTACCTTCGATTAGCAAGCTGTAGCGTCCGCCTTCGCCGACCACACCCCTACTATCGGCGGCTAGTGGTGCTATCTGTTTCCAGTCGATAGCGTGTGCAATGTTTTCGAGCTTCACACTCTGCTCGCCCTCTTCGCCTGTATCGACGCGGTATGTTTTTTTGTTGACGGCGGTGATGTATGTCATTATACGGTACCTCTTTGTATAGCATATTTGATGGCATTATAGCATCTTTGTGATTGACTCTTCTCTTATCAGGGAGACCGCAAAGGTGTGCCCAAAAATTTTTGATGGGGTGTAAATTTGTGGGGGGCCAGTGGGGG
>CAXUHG010000055.1:10517-33747 GCA_964250805.1 uncultured Ktedonobacteraceae bacterium
CGTCTATAACCCGGCACCCCCCAGGCGCCCCCCCAACATTACCGAAGGGCTGAAATGTCCGGTCACACCGGGGCGGTCTCCCTGTGATTTCTGTGATTTACTCCAGATTCTAACATTCCTCTAACACTTCTCCTACGTAGTTCTAACACATCGTATGGCATACTTGATACAGAAAGCCAGGGGAGCTACCAGAGGCGAGAGGATATGTACGCACAAAGTAACCATTTACCCACATTTCATGACAAAGACATGCAGGAGTCGGCACAGCAGATTCGTTGTGCTAACTGCGACATAGACATCCTCTGGCCCGCGACGATTGTACAGGGCAAAACCTACTGCTGTACAGGGTGCGCGGCTGGTGGTCCCTGCAATTGCGACTACTCGTTGTATCGCTCGGTCCATATCTCCGGCACTATCTACTACGGGACTGAGCACGACAACGAGTTCCAATAATGAACAATGTTTGTTCAACGACAGAGAAAAAAGGAGTACACATCGTGGCAAAGATTCGTCCTGTTGGCGACCGCGTGGTCGTGAAACCAGCAGCAAGAGAAGAAGTCACTAAGAGCGGCATCGTTCTTCCTGATACAGCGAAAGAGAAGCCCCAGGAAGGGACCGTTATTGCGGTTGGAAGCGGACGCTTGTTAGACAATGGAGACCGCTCACCAGTTGACGTACACGAGGGAGACCGCGTGCTATTCGCCAAGTATGGTGGTACCGAGTTCAAATTGGACAACGAAGAGTATCTTGTACTCAAAGAGAACGACATTCTCGCAATCATCGGCTAACTTCTCCTACTAGGGAAAGAAACCGAGGAAATGCGTATACATAAGGAGTATTCACAGACATGGCAAAGCAACTAGAATTTGATGAAGAGGCTCGTCGTTCCCTGAAAAGGGGTATCGACATCCTGGCAGGTGCGGTGAAGTCCACACTTGGACCAAAGGGCCGTAACGTTGCACTTGACAAGAAGTTTGGCGCACCCAGCGTCACTCATGACGGTGTGACCGTCGCCAAAGAAATTCAGCTTGAAGACCCATTCGAGAACATGGGTGCCCAGTTACTCAAAGAGGCCGCAACCAAGACCAACGATGTCGCTGGTGATGGCACAACCACAGCAACTGTACTAGCACAGGCCGTCGTCAACGAAGGCTTGCGCAACCTCGCCGCTGGTGCCAATCCTATGCAGTTGAAGCAAGGCATTGATCGCGGCACAGAAGCGGTCGTCGAATACCTGCGTAAGGTTGCTATTCCAGTCGATGGTCAGAAAGAGATCGCACAGATCGCTACTGTTTCCGCAGCAGACGAGCAGATTGGACGCCTGATCGCCGAGGTCATGGATAAGGTCGGCAAAGACGGCGTAATCACCGTCGAAGAGTCACGCGGCATCAACTTCGAGACCGAGTATGTCGAAGGTATGCAGATCGACAAGGGCTATATCTCTCCCTACTTCGCAACCAACACCGAGAAGATGGAAGCCTCGCTTGATAATCCCTACATCCTCATCACCGACAAGAAGATTAGCGCGATTGAAGACATCCTACCCGTCGTTGAGCGTATGATTCAGCAGGGCAAGCGCGAAATCGTGATTATCGCGGAAGATGTCGATGGCACCGCATTGGCAACACTGGTTGTCAACAAGATTCGCGGTATCCTCAACGTGTTGGCTGTCAAGGCACCTGGCTTTGGTGATCGCCGCAAAGAGATGCTGCAAGATATCGCCATTCTCACAGGTGGTACGGTCATCAGTGAAGAGACGGGTCGCCGCCTCGATAGCGCAACGCTCGAAGACCTGGGTTCTGCACGTTTGGTTATTGCACGTAAGGACGACACCACCATCGTCGAGGGTCATGGTGAGAGCGCGGACATTCAGGGCCGCATTCGCCAGATCAAGGCTCAAATCGAGGAGACCACCAGCGATTACGACCGTGAGAAGCTGCAAGAGCGTCTCGCCAAGCTGTCCGGTGGTGTTGCACTAATTAAGGTTGGTGCAGGTACTGAGGTTGAGTTGAAGTATCGCAAGACGCGCGTCGAAGATGCACTGTCCGCCACCCGCGCCGGTGTCGAAGAGGGTATCGTTCCTGGCGGTGGTGTTGCACTCGTCAACGCGGTTGAGGCTCTCGACAACCTGAACCTCACAGGCGACGCCGCTACTGGTGCGAACATTCTGCGCCGCGCTCTCGAAGAGCCACTGCGCCAGCTTGCTGTCAACGGTGGACGCGATGGTTCAGTTGTTGTCGCAGGTGTACGCCGCGCTCAAGAGGAGCATGGCAACAACAAGAACATCGGCTACAACGTCCTCAACGACACGTATGTCGATATGGTACAGATCGGTATCGTCGATCCCGCGAAGGTGACGCGCTCCGCATTGCAGAACGCTACCAGCATCGCCGCGATGATCCTCACTACTGAGGCTCTCATCACTGACCTGCCAGAGAAGGCTTCGGCAGCCGCACCTCAGATGCCTGAGTACTAGGCCATTCTTTAAGAGCAAAGAAAACAGAGGCTTGAAAAGCGGTGCTTTTCAAGCCTCTGTTTTCTTTGCTCTTAAACTCAAAAGAAACATGTCTATCAGCCGATGGAGTGTTTCATCGCGCTCCAGAGGCAACTCGAAGCCATGCGCATTCTCTAAAGTAGCAAAACCATGAACAATACTACGGAGCATGCGTACAGCGTGTAAGGCGTCTTCGTCGTGCAAGTTATACGCCGCCAGTACTTTGAGAATGATGTCGATAAGCTCCTGGGCTACCGTCTGTAGTTCTACATCGTCTGGAGCAGGCGCACTTATCGTTGCTGAATATAAACCTGGATGTTCATTGACGAAGGCATGATAAGCGTAAGTGAGAGCGGTAACTGCGTCATCGCCCGACTTGCCCATCACTGCCTTACCCATACGCTCGACTAATTCGCGTTGACCAAGCAACGTAAGTTCACGGCGTAACCCCACAATACCAGCTATATGATTGTAGAGTGAAGGCGGGCGTATCTTTAAGTGTTCGGCAAGTTCTGTCAGCGTAACCTGCTCTAGCCCCATCCTGTCGGCAAGCGCAACGGCGGCTCGCACCACCGTTGCGCGGTCTAAAGGTATACTATTTGCTCTGCGTGGCATATTGTCCTTCCTTAAAGCCATAACCGAGCAATCGATCCATGCCAATATGGGCACACCAAATGCAGGCAAGAGAGATCATCATTGTTTGCCTTTCTCTATCCATTACGGGACGTGTGTTGTTTGATCTGCTGCAAAAAGGCAATCACAATAGCTTGAGTCTGTTCTGCCATCTCAGCATGAGGGTAATGTCCAGCACCTTCAATGAGGTGGATGTCGGTGAATGTCGCACTGCGCAGGTTTTCCACAGTGCGCTTGGCCTCATTTGCTGGCTCAGGAAAGTCAGGGTCTTTTGACCCCATGACGACTAACGTAGGAGCTTTCACCTCGGCGAGCTTGGCCTCAACAGCCGCGTGCTTGCCATACATCATGGCTTTAGTTGCGACAAAACGGCCTCGCTCTTGTAAGTTCCTCTTGAGCGTTCTAAGGTAGGTATCCATATCAGGCGGCTGTTTGCTCACATATAAGCTCTTATAGTAGCTGGTCCAAGCACCTGCACCTAGCTGAGCGACCACCCAAACGGCGAGACGTTGCATCAGGGTTTGAGGAAGGTCGCGCACAAAGGCATCGAGCAGAACTAATCCTGCAACGGCATCCGATTCGATGGTAGCAGCATAGGCAACAGCGGCTCCTCCATAAGAGTTTCCAATTAGGATAGCTGGACCGACATTCAGGAAATGAACCAGCGCAAGCACATCACGCGCAACAGCTGTATCTTGATAGTCTGACCACCCAATACTTGATTCTCCATGACCGCGAAGGTCCATCGTCACTATTCGATAGCCAGCGTCAACGAGGAAAGGAACCAAAAAGCGGTAAGAGGCACGTAGATCGCCAACGCCAGGAACACAAATGACGAGTGGACCATTCGTCTGTGTATCATCAAACGCAATTTCTCCACCTTCAAATGAGAGATGCTGAGTGTGGAGTGGTTGATATGTTTGCATAACAAGGTATTCTCTTTCTCTTTTCTATCAATGCCTATTTAAAAGCATTTCAAACTCAATTTCGTTGCGGAGGGGAAATGACATATTTCCCTATGAGATGCTTGCATCTCTCTTAGAGTAATTGGGAACATCATTTCTTTTCCTCGTCACATCTAGCTATTATAATTAGTTTATACACTAATATCATTAGTTTGTCAAGGGGGTAAAAATAAGATATGCTGGAAAGTGGCAAAAGGCCGACAGCCTCTTGCCACTTTCCAGCATATCTTAAAAAAGGAAAAGCAAAATAGCTACGACACGACTACTTTTCTTTTCTGAGCAACGGTCTCAAGCATTTTGAGTTCTTTGCGATAGATAGGCGTGTTAGCCATTGGCACAACAAAACGCTCGACAATGCCCTGGAAACTTGGGCTTGGTGTCATTATAGTAGAGATTTCGACATGAGATTTTTGCCCATTCTCGACGGGTTTTACGGTAAAGGTGGTTACAACATTTTGCGCTGAGTTGATATCTTGCTCGACAAGCACACGTCCTGGCTCTGGCTCGGTTACACGATGATGCATAACTCGCTCTACACCAAGTACCTTTACTTTGAAGCGGATAACGGTGCCTTCGCCATATCCTCCTTGTTCAACCTGTAAGTCACTGAAGTTCTCTTTTGGAACAATGTAAGGATGTCCGTTACGATAATCGGCGATGGTGGCATATACGTCCTCTGGTCGTGCATTGAGAGTGTCCGAAACCTGTACATGTATCTGTGCCATGAGTGTTCTCCTTTTCGTAGGGACCAGATTTATCGCGTCCGAGGCGTGATTTATCACATGAGATCGTTTTATGTACGTATTCAGCAAGAATCTCTTGCGATAAATCGCATAACGGACGCCGTAAACGTGGTCCCTACGAAAATTATGTTTGACCATCATATGACGTGAAGTCATATCTACACAATCTAGTATAATGTAGTACAATGGGTTTCGTCAAGAGGGAATATGACAGGAAGTCATAAAAAGAAGATGAGTTTGTACAACACTTTCACGGAAATAGAAACGGATGTATAAATGGAACGAGTTGAAGCCTACCCAATTACCTACGGTATTTTAGGGTTGTTAGCCTTCTGGGGGCCGATGTCGGGCTACGATATTAAACGTGTCTTTGACCATACGCTTGCGCCAATGTGGGGGGCGGCGCATAGCCAGATTTATAAAGAGTTGCGGCGCATGAAAGAGCTTGCGTGGGTCGAGATGGAGCGTAAGGAGCAGGAGTCGAGACCAGACCGTAAGGTCTACACTATCACAGAAAAGGGGAAAGTCGCGTTGCATGAGTGGCAAACTCAACCCGCTGATGTCTTTCAACTGCGCGACGAATTGTTGCTCAAGGTGTTGTTTGGCACATTTGCCACTCCTGGCGACCTCACCAACAACCTGCGTGCCGCTATTGCCGACCACGAAATGCGTCTCCTCGGCTATCGTCAAAGCTCGCTCTTCATTCCAGCACAGGGTGAGTGGCGACACGGCAACAAACGTCACAATCCCTATGCGGTAGAGAGCGAACAGGACCCCTACTTAGGTCTAATCTCTCACTTCGCCATTGATTTTGAGAGAATGTATCTAAATTGGCTATACGAAGTTTTGAAGTTTGTTGAAGGCGCGTAGCATAGCTTCCTGCACTACTGACATACTGATGTCACTAGCATATACTAGACTACTGATATGAGAGAAACGAAGCACCCCTTTTGAGTCAGGTGTTCAGCATTGATTTTTCTCATCACTGAACAAGTAGATATTTAGGTTAATGTGACCCTACTTGGTTAATCGAGTAGACAAGAAAGGATTTCTCATGGCAAAGCTTCTCGGTCCCGATTTTATCAGCTTAGAGGTACGTAACCTTTCTACCTCACGCGAGTTTTATACAGAAATATTAGGATTTGCCGTCGATCCGCGCTTCGACACTTCCGATGTTGTTGTTTTCGATACCAACTCAATTCCTTTTGCCCTCAAGGAGACAAAAGGGAGTCAGGACCAAGCATCGCAACTAGGCCAGGGCGTGGCTCTCTGGATTGATTGTGATAATGTCAACGAATTACATGCGAAGTTGGAGGCAGCAAGAGTAACCATTATCACGTCGCCCTATGATGCTCCCTCCGGGCGTACCTTCGTCTTTGCCGATCCTGATGGATATTGGATTACGGTCAACGAGCATCCCTGGGATCGCTTCCCATTAGGTGGTAAAAAGCAGTCATAAAGAAAGAGCAACAGGAAATACACTCTAAAAGTGCGATTTTGAGCTAGTTCTCTGGCGGCACAAACAATTGACTAGGGGCTAGCTCCTGCACTCCTATTACGAATTGCATCACGTCTGGAATCGACTTAGCCACCGTCAGTTCCACAGGTGCGTGTGACGGTAGACGCTCTTTAGTATCCAATGCAACCGCTTCACTCGCCCATCTGGATGCTAGCCAGAGCTTGTAGGGAACGAATGTCGCCGCTCCTCTTTGTGCGGGGCGGCGACGAGCGTTGCCAGTATTGATCGGAGTCAAGGTAATAGCGTCGGCATAAGCGGCTATTAGCTTTCTTGCGTCTATGGTCAACACGACCTGAGAGCGCGGCTCACATGCCGCCCTTTGACGATTGAGCCGCGCCGGATCAAGCCAGAAGAATATCCGCGAGTTGATCAGAGCATACCATTCTGATGGAGACATGCCAATTAAGCAGGTCTCTAAGGCAGCGGGAGGCATAGGACGTTGATCCCGAATATATGCACTGTTTGGTAGCTCAGTGTGTGCTAGCCGCTGTTCTCGTTCCAATCGCTCTCGATCTTGCCCCTTGACACCTGCGATGTTCAAGAGTGTACAGGCACTATGCAAGCCATCTCGCTGAATCGAAGGCCAGTTTGCGGCCTCTGCCATGTGGTATACACGCTCTAACTGTTTCATCTTTGCACTTTCTTCATTGTCAGGACAAAGGCGAAGCATGTATCCTAACAATCGATTGTTAAGCTTCAATAAGATACTAGCATAACGCAGACAGAGAAGCTAATTATTGAATGGATTATCAGAGCTTGCCAGTGCCAATAAATGGACAGTAACTCGATATATTCGTAATAATACTATATATTTTTTATAACTGAAAAAGGCTGGTCGGTACGGTAAGCCCGACAAACTCTCGCATCCTCACGAGAGTTACTGTTCGACGTGCAAGCGGCAGGACCCACAGTATGTATATTCTATGAGTCTGTTGCAGGGTTTGAAATTCGAGCAATAGATTTCAAACCCTGTCCTCATTGATGCATTTATTGCTTTGCTTTTATAAAAAAAGTAATGTATAATGAGAGTACTTCATAAATCTTCTTATGAGTTACGTACCTCAAGCTATGTCCCTCGTATGAACTTGCGTTCAGAACACCTCTCCATTATTGGACTCTACAATCTATGATGGTCTCGCTCTCTTCGCTCGTATACTCCTTGACAAATAAGGAATAGAAGGTGAATCGTATGGCCTATCAAGAACATTTTGCGCGTCTTACAGAAAATAAAACACTTTGGAATGCGTGGCGGCGCGACTATTCTGAGCTACAAGCGTTCGAGCCAGACCTTCATGGTGCCGATCTTCACGAAGATGACCTTCACGGAGTCGATCTTCATGGGGCGGATCTAACGGAGGCAAACCTGCAAGATGCAAATTTGCAAAGGGCTGACCTTCACGATGCAGACCTGCGTCATGCGGATCTCAGAGGCGCGAATCTGAGCAATGCCAATCTCTTGAAGGCGAACGTTCATGGGGCGGATCTGCGAAGGACTCTCTTCCAGGACGCGAACTTGAAGGGGGCGGACTTTAGCAGCTCAGACTTGCGAGGAGCGGACTTCAACGGAGCCATTTTGGGTAAAACCATCTTCAGACAGGCGAATCTCGCCGGGGTAGACCTCAGTGAGACTGATCTTACCACGGTTGACCTACAAGGTGCAAACCTCAATGGCACTATCCTGAGCAAAGAAACCCTTGAGCATGCGAACACTCTGGAAACTGCTCAGGCGGAAGTGAATTACAACAAGCCTGTGGAAGTACAAAAAAGAAAATCCAAACGTTCTATCATCCAAGACGTTCCTGCGGCTTAGTGTACTAACACTACGGATGCAAGAAATCTGTATCAGCAAAAAGATACAGAATTTCTTGCAAACACCAATAGACGAGAAACAAGGATGCAAAATCGAAAAGACTACTAAGAAGGCCAGAATCAGCACAAAAATTGCTTGTGTTGACTAGGCTTATACTCCGATAGCCTCTAATATTCCCCTCACTGCATCAAGAGTTGGCTTGACGACGATATTGCTGCTCTCCTGAGACATACCTGTCTTACTGTCCTTGAGGAGCGTGCCAGTCAGGACGCCGACAACACGCTCGTCGTGTTTGATGACACCACGTTCGACGAGTTGGCGAATGCCTGCAAGAGTCGCGGCTGAGGCAGGTTCACAGCCAATGCCGGAGCGGTCAATTATAGACTTTGCCGCTAGAATCTGCTCATCGCTGACGGAGGCGACGATGCCGTCGCTCTCTTCGATGACGCGACGTGCGCGAGTGTAGCTGACGGGGTTGCCGATTTTGATGGCACTGGCGACGGTCTCGGCACGCACCGAGTGGCGTTCTGCGAATTTTCCCATAAAGCTGCGATAGAACGGGTTCGCGCCCTCGGCTTGAATCGAGGCGATACGCGGCATGGCATTGATAATGCCAAGCTGGTACGCCTGACGGAAGGCTTTGCCAATAGCGGAGGTGTTGCCGAGATTGCCAGCCGGAAGCACGAGCCAGTCGGGAGCTTGCCAGTCGAGTTGCTGCAATAGCTCAAAGCCGATTGCCTTCTGACCCTCGATCCGAAACGGGTTGAGCGAGTTCAGCAGATAGACGCCCAGTTCGTTGCAGACGTGTTCGACAAGTTGCATGGCGTCGTCGAAGTCGCCCTCGATTTGTACCATCGTCGCACCATAGGCCAGCGTCTGCGCCAACTTGCCACCTGCGACATTACCAGCAGGGAGAAAGACAATGCCGAGCATACCTGCCTGCGCTGCGTATGAGGCGAGTGAGGCTGAGGTATTGCCAGTCGAGGCACAGGCAACGGCCCGTGCCCCCATGATGTGCGCCATGCTGACACCGACTGTCATACCGCGATCCTTGAAGCTACCCGTAGGATTTTCGCCCTCGTGCTTCAGAAAGAGTCGGTCAAGACCAGCATATACACCTATCTGGCGATGTCCAATGCGACTTCCGCTACAATTCTCCATGCCAACAGGATAAAGCGAAGTGTTACCTTCAGGCCGACTAATGACGTACTTATCCGGCATGGGTGCGATCAGTTCACGATAACGCCAGACGCCGCTCGCGTCGAGCAGTTGTCTGTCACTACCAATAGACCAGAGAGGCTGTTGTATGGCGCGTTCGTCGAAGAGTTGTCGCCATTGCGCACCAGCAGAGGGCAGGACATCAGTGTCTTCGCTGAAAGCATGCTCTTGCACTTGTCGTTCATGGATGTTGTCGTATCTAATCTCGACATCAAGTACACCACCGCAATCGCAACGATAGCGCGGCGTCGGCTCTAATGCGTGATAGATCGTTTGACACTCTACGCAACGCAACGTGGTAGTAGCAAATGCCTGCACCACATCGGGTGCAGGAACCATCGGTGTTTGTTGCGCTAGACTATGCTCCTCGCCCGCCTCCTGGCTTGGCTGGAGACCAGTAGAATTGGTCACCATGACGTGCGCTTACTTCCTTTCGTGTGCGGCTCCGCGACGAATTAAGTACACGGGCACCATTTTGATCAGCACGTAAAATTCTGCCTGTTCCTTGAATACCTGCGGCACGAGCTGTTGTTTCCATCGCTCGCAACACATCGTTGAAACGCGAACTGGTGAGGGCGATCAATGATGAGCCGCCACCGGAAAGGCATGCGCCATAGGCTCCGGCGTCTATTGCTGCTTGGATAATTTCGGGCATCGCTGGAAACAGGGCTTGACGATACGGTTGATGCAGACGATCTTGCATGGCCTCCCCAATCACCTCGTAGCGTCCCATTTGTAGAGCGGTCAGTAGCAGGGCAACACGTCCAGTATTGAACGTCACATCGGCCTTCGAGTAGCTTGCAGGCAGCAATTTTCGACCCGCTATCGTATCCATTGGAAACGAAGGCGTGAAGATAACGGCTTTAAGTGCATCGGGAAAAGGAGCTTTGATCGCGTGTATCTTCCCTTCCATATTCGTCGTCGCCACTAAGCCACCTAACAACGCGGGTGCAACATTATCGGGGTGATTCCCTGCCTCGGCCTCCACCGCAAGTTCGAGCAGTTCCTCTTTAGGTACAGAAAGCCCTTTAGTACGGAGCCACTCGTTCGCCGCAACCAGCCCACCAACAACGGCGGTAGCACTGCTACCGAGTCCGCAACCGGGGGGAATATTGGTTGTCATACGAATATGAACGGGCGGCACGGCATTTTTTGTACGTTCAAATAGCAAAGCGAAAGAGCGGAAAAACAGATTATCGGCTCCTCTTGATAGCTCTGCCCCTAGTATGCCATCAATTTCAATGGTTGGGTTTTGGGGATCGCCTTTGCTCTCCTCGACCTCAAAGCGATTATACAGTTGCAAGGCTAATCCCAGGCTATCGAAACCGGGGCCGAGATTAGCCGATGTCGCTGGTGTTAAGACGGTGACTGAAACAGGTAATGCCAGTGCCATCGCTAGCTACCTGCCTTTCTGATGCTCTGTGCATGAATGCATCCCTTTCCTATTGTACAACGATTTTAGCATGCTCTGTGTAGGGACCGATTTTCAATTGAACCATCTGTAGGGGTCTAATTCATTACACCCTGTGGACAACGTACCATGTGAGAGGACTTGTAGACCTGGTTCAACCTGATTGGCATGCTGCGTTGCCAACAGGGTGTAATGAATTAGACCCCTACATTTTCCCTCTCAAATCAAGATTGGTGGACTACTACTGATAGACTGGCGTGAGCCAGTTGCGATATTTGTCGTCTTCGCCACGACAGGCGGCTAGGTATAATGCTTGCAATTTGGTTGTGAATGAGCCTGGAACACCGGCACCAACTGGTCGGCGGTCTACACTCGTTACAGGTGAGACTTGAACGCCTGTGCCACACAGGAAAATTTCGCTGGCGGCATAGAGTTCTGTGCGGTCGATGCGCCGCTCCTCAACGGGCATGCCAAACTCGTTGCGAATCATTTCGATCAGGGCGTTGCGCGTAACGCCTTCGAGAATGTCGTCCGAGACGGCTGGCGTGGCAAACTTGCCATTACGAAGCAGGAAGACGTTACATGAACTACCCTCGGATACATTGCCGTCATGAGTCAACATGATTGCCTCGTCGAAGCCCGACGCCTTCGCATCGTCAACGGCAAGCGCACTATTGACATATGCCCCCGTCACCTTCGCACGTACAGGCATCGCGTTACTACCTGCACGTCGCCATGACGAGGTGCAGACGCTTAAACCCGCACTGATATCGACGTAGTTGCCCATCGGAAAGGCGTAGATTGCAATGGCATCTTCTAGCTCACTCAATGTGACACGAATAGTAGACGATGACTTGTAGGCCAATGGTCGAATATAGACATCGCTCTGATAGCCATGCTTGCGTACCAACTCCGTCGTGATCCTACATAGATCATCTATCGACTCTTTTGGGCGTATGCGTAGCACGTTCCAGGAATCAGCCATGCGTAGAAAGTGTTCACGCAATTTGAGAATGTAGAGTTGTTTCTGCTCAGCGTTCCAGTATGCTCGAATGCCTTCAAAGCATGCAGTCCCATAGTGTAAGGCGTGCGTTGCGACGCTCACCTTCGCCTCACTCATTGGCACGACACGCCCCTCAAAGTAGGCGTAGCCTTCCTCGCCGGTCAGCATTGGCACGCCTTTATCTGGTTCAGTAGTATGCTGCGCTTGTGATATGTTTACCTGTGTCAAACGTATTCTCCTTTGTGTGTAGGGACCGATTTATCGCGTCCGTTGCTCAATTTATTGAGCGAAATCTTGACGAACTCCGTCTGCAAGCCGTTTCATGCATGATCTCGCGTGATAAATCACGCATCGGACGCGATAAATCGGTCCCTACAGACGATGTGTTATATACCCGCAGGCGTTTCCGCGCCGCTATCGACAAGATACATCAGGTCGGAGTCGGTAATATGCTTCTTTTTATCCGCCATTTTTACGAAACGGTTGTATGCGGATTTGAGTTGATCCGCGTTCAACCTGTGCCCAAGCTGGCGCAGACGCGCATCGAGTCCATGACGACCTGAGTGCTTGCCCAGCACGAGCTTTGTATCGGTCCAGCCAATAGATTGTGGTGTCATAATCTCATACGTGAGACGATTTTTCAACATACCATCTTGATGAATGCCCGCTTCATGCGCGAAGGCATTAGCACCAACAATTGCTTTATTGGGCTGTACTGGAATACCGCTTAAACGACTGACAATCTGGCTTGTCGCAAGTAGCTCATTTGCTCGCACGCGTGTTTCAACGTTACCGAACGAGTCGGGGCGTGTGCGAAGTGCCATTACGACCTCTTCGACGGCGGTGTTGCCAGCACGTTCGCCGAGGCCGTTAATGGTGACTTCGACTTGACGCGCCCCCGCTTGAATCGCAGCCAGCGTATTCGCCGTTGCCATACCTAGATCGTTGTGACAATGTGCGCTCAGAGTTACATTGTCGATATCAGGGACACGCTCGCGCAGATAACGAAACAACGCGCCATATTCGTGGGGCATGGCATAACCAACGGTATCGGGAACATTGACCGTTGTCGCCCCTGCCTTGATTGCGGCCTCTAGCACACGACTGAGATAGTCCCAATCGCTACGCGTGGCGTCCTCCGCTGAGAACTCGACGACGGGACAGAGGCTTCGCGCATAGGCAACCATCGTCTGCACCTCATGCAGTGCCTCTTCTTTGCTCATACCCAGTTTGTGTCGCAAGTGGATATCAGAAGTCGCGAGAAACACATGAATTACAGGCTGTTCGGCTCCGCGCACACCCTCCCACGCTGCGTCAATATCGCTAACACATGCACGGGCGAGGGCGGCAACGGCGACGCCATGCACACGCCGTGCAATCTCTTGAACTGCGAGCAGGTCGCCAGGAGAAGACGCCGGAAAACCAGCCTCGATAATGTCCACGTTGAGACGCATAAGCTGCTCAGCAACCTGTAGCTTCTCTTCAAGAGTCATTGTGGCACCTGGGGACTGTTCGCCATCACGCAGGGTGGTGTCAAAAATTTTAACGATGGCTGGATTTTCCATGACCGTTTCTCCTCCTTAAACAAGGGATAGGGATATAAACAAGGGACTAGGGATATTTCGTTTATTTGGTTGTTTCGACTTTCTTCTGGTTCGGATTGAGCCACGGCATCATGGCTCGCAAGTCGCTACCGACCTGTTCGATTTGTTGATCTGCGCCCTCACGTCGCATTGCTAGGAAGCTAGGGCGACCAGCTTGATTTTCGAGTATCCAATTCTTGGCAAAGGTGCCGTCTTGAATCTCTCGCAGGACTTTGCTCATGGTGTCGCGCACATGCTGGTCTATAATGCGTGGACCCGAAACGTAGTCGCCATACTCAGCAGTATCGCTGATGGAGTAGCGCATATAGCTCATACCGCCTTGATACATCAGGTCAACAATTAACTTCATTTCATGCATACACTCGAAGTATGCCAACTCTGGCTGATAGCCAGCCGCGACAAGCGTCTCGAAGCCCGCACGAATCAGCGATGTAACGCCACCACAGAGAACAGCCTGCTCACCGAACAGGTCGGTCTCGGTCTCTTCGCCTATCGTAGTGCGTAAGACTCCCGCACGCGTGCTACCGACGGCGCGAGCATACGAGAGCGTGAGAGCCTCAGCATTGCCTGTTGCATCCTGGTAGACAGCCCAGAGCGCGGGGACTCCCACGCCTTCGACAAAGAGGCGGCGCATCATGTGACCAGGACTCTTGGGCGCAACCATCGCAACATCTATATCAGACGGCGGTACGATCTGTGCATAGTGTAGACTAAAACCGTGCGCGGTGAGCAACATCTTGCCAGCAGCCAGTCCTGGCTTGATGTCACGCTCGAACACCTCACGATGATGCTGGTCGGGAATCAGCATCATGATGACATCGGCTTGCTCGGCTGCTGCCGCTGGCGTCATCACCTGTAGACCCTCGGCCTCCGCCTTTTCGCGGCTCTTGCTGCCTGTTGGCAAACCAATCACAACGTTACACCCATTGTCGCGCATGTTGAGCGCGTGAGCGTGGCCTTGACTACCATAACCGATGACGGCTACGCGTTTCTGTTGCATCAATTCAAGATTCGCGTCTGTATCCAGATAAATATGTGCCATGTTTGTATGTTCCTTTCAATTGTCCTCTAATAAATTGGTCCCTACACATCTTTTGTCATTGCAATGCTGCCAGAGCGAGCAATTTCTCGAATGCCGTAGGGTGCGAGTTGTTGTACTAGCTCGTTAATCTGTTCGGAACTACCCAGTTGCTCGACTATTGCAGTCTCATTTGTCATATCGACAATATGCGCGTCGAAGCGTTGGGCATATTGTCGAATTTCTTGTACCTGCGCATCAGTCACGGCAACTTTAATCAGGGCAAGTTCACGGACAACGGCCTCTTGCGCAACGACATTCACGATCTGTACCACGTCGATTACCTTACGCAGTTGCTCGACGAGATGCTCAACACCAACATTCGAGTCGTTTACACCAACGGTAATACGCACCACCTCTGGTCGTTCACTTTGACCGAGAACAAGCATCTGCATATTGGCACGTCTACGGCGAAGCAGTCCTATGACGCGATCTACTGATCCCGGCCTATCGTTGACTAGCAGCATGAGTATGTGTGCTTGCTCGCTTCCCTGTGGTGCATCGGTTTGACCAGAGCGTGAAAAAGTGGGATTTGCCATATCACACGTTCTCCGTCTCTTCGATCATCGAGGTAATCGCCGAGCCAGGAGGCACCATCGGGTACACATTTGACTCTGCCTCGATTACGAAGTCGATAATCACGGTTCCCTCGATCTCCATAGCGCGTTGAACTGCTGCCTCGACCTCATCGCGCCGTGTTACACGCATGCCCGTTAGTCCGTAAGCAGCGGCAAGTTTTGTATAATCGGGGCCAGTCATGGGTGTCTCAGAATAGTTGTGCGAATGGAAAAACTGCTGCCACTGACGCACCATACCAAGATAGCCGTTGTTCATGATGGCGACCTTGACCGCGATACCCTCCTGTTGCAACGTAGCCAGTTCCTGAATGTTCATCTGAATGCCACCATCGCCCGCAACCGCCCATACAGGTGCATCAGGTATGCCCATCTTGACGCCCATTGCGGCAGGAAGCGCAAAACCCATTGTTCCGAGTCCGCCAGAGGTGATGTGACTGTTGCGGCGCGTCCATTCGTAGAAGCGAGCGGTCCACATCTGATTCTGTCCCACATCGGAGACGACGATTGCGTTGCCATCGGTAGCGGAACGAATCGCATTCAGAATGCTAATAGGATTGGGATACTCGTCGTTATGCTGAATCTGCTGCTGGCGTTCGTTGTTTTGTGTCTCCCACTCGCGTATCTCGTTCAACCATACAGAATCCTGTCTGGGTGTTACAGCTTCGGTCAAAGCAGAAAGGGCAATTTTCGCGTCGGCAACGATTGGCACGGTCGCAACCTTTACCTTATGCATCTCGGAGGCGTCGATATCTATATGAATGAAGTGTGCGTTGGGGGCAAAACCTGCGACGTTACCAGTTACACGATCATCGAAGCGTAGTCCAACACCAATGATGAGGTCAGAACCGCCAATTGCACGATTGACGTGCGCTGGTCCATGCATTCCTGGCATCCCGATGTTGAGGAGATGCGTGTCGGAGATGGCACTTATACCAAGTAGTGTCGTGATGACAGGAATGGAAGTCTTTTCGGCAAAGGCTTGCAGTTCGTTGTATGCGTTCGCTAGAATGATGCCGTGCCCAGCCATGATAAGTGGTCGTTGTGCCTGGGCAATAAGCTGAGCAGCTTGTATTATTTGATAGGCGTTGGGAATTTGTGGTCGCATAGCTTGTAACTGCTCGTCCGACGATTGCGAGGCGGCGGGGCGATAGATTGTGTTCTTGACTTGCACGTCTTTAGGAATATCAATCAAGACAGGACCGGGGCGTCCGCTACGCGCAACGCGAAAAGCTTCATGCACCACATCAGCGATTTCGTCGGCACTGCGTATCAAAAAGTTATGCTTGGTGATTGGTTGCGTCACACCGATAATATCGGTTTCCTGAAAGGCGTCACGCCCGATAAAGTGACTTGCGACCTGTCCTGTAATGGCGACAATCGGAGTGGAGTCCATGAACGCGGTTGCGAGTCCTGTCACGAGATTTGTGGCTCCGGGGCCGCTGGTTGCGACGCATACGCCGACCTTGCCAGTAGCGCGGGCGTAGCCATCGGCTGCATGCGCAGCGGCTTGTTCATGACGAACAAGCACATGGTGCAGAGCGGGATACGAGGTAAGTGAATCGTAGAATGGCATGATTGCACCGCCAGGATAGCCGAAGAGGAACTCGACGCCCTCACGAACTAGAGCCTCACAGAGAATGGCACTACCCGCCAATTCTCGCTCGTCCTGTTGTGGTGTCTGTTGTTGCATAAGTTTTGCTGCGATTGCCATAATTGCTCAATCCTCCAGAGAATTTTTGAATAAAAAAAGAGGACCTCCCGATAGTGGGAAGTCCTCGCCAGGATACCTTCTTTGGATTGGGTGCGCCGTTGCCCCCTATTACTCTCCCCGTGTCATATGTGTGGCTAGCCCTACCATTTCCTTTGTTTGCCCTACCAGACCCTCAAGACTAATCGGTCTGGTAAGGCATGTAAGGAGGAGGCTAATCACTACAAGGCTTACAAGGAGAAGGGTTACTACGAGTAGCACAACACCAAACAAAGAAACCGACGCTAATGCGCCGGTTCCGATAATGAGCGTGCTTGCAGCCATCATGTGCATTGTATACATGGAGAAAAAAGGCATACGTTGAGAACGACATGGACAGGCATTCATTGCCGCCTGTGTTGTACTCATCGCTGCTAACATTGCTTCACTCCATGCACTACATACAGTTTAATTTGTTCTTGGTAGTCTCTACTGGTAACGCTACAACAGCATCATTACTGGAGCGTCCGTAGGTTTGTGTATGTTGTTGGTGAGCATACACTACACGCTTGATAGTTGTCAACCCCAAATATGGACTTGCGAAAGATATTGGAGAAAGCTTACAGGGAAAAGCAATTGACTATGTACATTTTTACCATAACATCGTTAGCCGAGACGAAGTTCAGTTTCGATATAGCGCGTGAGATGCTCAGTCGCACGTTGCATATGAATTGTATCGTTATAAAGCTTGCTCAACATAATCGCACCCTCCAGCATAGAGATACAGAGCGATGCCACGACATCCGCATCTACATCTACACGTACCTCCTGTCGGGCAATACCTTTAGCAATGATACGATGAAACGTATCGCGCCAAATGTCCATAGCGTTCACTGCACGCGCACGCAAAGCAGGTTGGGCGTCATCGGCCTCAATCGCTGTATTGAGAACGGGACAACCACCAACAACGGGTGGCTCCTCAACAAGGCTCCTGAACACTGCAACCAGAGCGATAAGACGGTCGATAGCATGTTGCTTGTCCTGCAGCGCAATCTGGACACGCTGACGCACTAAGCCATAGGCATAGTCGAATGCCTCAAGTGCCAGTTGCTCCTTGCTCTCGAAGTGATTATAAATGCCACCCTTCTCTAATCCGGTTTCTTGCATAATATCGGCAAGCGAGGAGCCGAAGTAGCCCTGCCGACTAAACAGTTGCGCTGCACGTTCGAGAATTCTTTCGCGTGTCTGTGTGCCCTTGCTCATGCTCCTCCTCCTAAACAATAACATCGCCTACACTACTAGCAGACCGATCAGTCTGCTAGTAGTGTAGGCGATGTTATTGTTATTGTCAAGAATATTCGGCTTGACAACAAGAATGCTGATTAGGTATAGTTGATTTAAGACCGTTCGGTCTCAAATCAACTATACCCATTATTTTTAGTAAAGGAATATTGTTATGAGCGACCACCAAGAAACACAACGCACTCGTACTATCACATGGGAAGACCCTACGGTAAGCGCGAAAAAGGGACGCACGATGAGCGGTCTAGAATATTTACGCGCTTTACAAGCGGGCGAGTTACCACCCCCGCCAATCGCAGTACTCATGAACATGAATGTCTCTGTTGTCGAAGAGGGGCGCGTTATTTTTACCGCCGAGCCTGCTGAGTATCACTATAATCCAATCGGAACCGTACACGGTGGCTTCGCGGCAACTCTGCTGGACTCCGCGTTGGGGTGCGTGGTCCAAACAATGCTGCCAGTAGGTGTAGGCTACACGACACTAGAACTCAAGGTGAACTACTTGCGTCCTATGACGAGCAACACGGGTACGGTCTACAGCGAAGGCAAGATTATTTACAGTGGTGGTCGTATCGCTACGGCTGAGGGTCGCATTACTGATGCATCCGGCAAGCTTTATGCACATGGTACGACAACGTGTATTATTTTACGACCATAGCATTTGGTGTGCGTGACCGTACTCAAGCAGTTTTGAAGGCGAAAGAGCGCGGTTAGTATAAACCAACTATTTGCCCATTTGATTGTACACCGCTAACCAGTTCGTGGCGATCTCTGTCTGTGCCTCCTGCAGGGATATCGTCCCTTTACAGACCTGATCGTGCAGGTAGTTTTCTACCTGATCGATCAAGTCTGTCAAGATACGATTCGCCATAAACGCCTAATCTACGTATTTGCCGCTATCCACTGGAGTATTTTCTCTTCCGTTGCAGGTAAATTGTGTTTCTTCAACTCTTCTCCCCACACAAAAAGCACCTTAAAATCAAGTAGGTTTAGCAAGCGTTCGCGTTCTATTGTCTCCTCTTGAGTATGCCAATATTCACCCTGCACCTCTATTACTAAGCGACCACACACGAAATCTGGAAGTAAAAAGGTATTTTCTACTCGATAATAGTGCGGTTCAAATACAAAACCATACGGCTCTACTATTGACCATACTACTTTCTCTATCCGTGTCATATTCCCAGATTTCCACCGATGCATGGGGCGAAGTTTATCAGGCGTCTCATCCCACAGCTTACGCATTTGTTGACGATTGCGTTCTACAGATGACGGCCTTGCCATAACCTCTTTCTGTCTTTCACTTGTAAGCTTTCTCCATTCAGGGTGTTCATCATATGTCTTTCTTAAACTAGTAGAGAGTGTTTGTCGCGCAATAGGGTCTTCTAGCCTTTTCTTCTGTGTCTCAGAAAGTTTTTTTCTACTCTCAGCACTACGCTCTAATTCACTTAAATGCTTTGCACGCACATCTCGCAATTCAGGATGATCTATATATGACTGTTCTACTATCCGAGATTGTTGCACTCTTCGCTCTGGATTACTATATGCTTTCTTCTGAGCTTGTGAAGCACGTAACTTACCTTCAGGAGTGTTTTTAGTAGCTCTAATCTTGGCGTTGACCTGCTCTTGATATCCTGGCTTTTGCGCTCGTCTTCTATTGTTCTCTGCAACCATGCGTGATTGTTCTTCGCCTCTTTTAAAAGTCATCGCTCTTCGTCCTTCTTCATGAACTCTATGTGAATGACTTCGCATATAAGTTAAATACGCGAGGCCATTCACTAGGCAAAAGTTACTAAACAATGGAAACAGTGTGTAAAGACTGAGCGTCGCGTGTACGTGCTATATGCTCTTCGTACTCTTGCTCCCACTGGCGGTACTCCGCTTGCCAGCGTGTGCATTCATGGGCAGTAGCAGGGAAGACTTGCAAGCTCATGGCACCAAGAACACATCCAATGGTATAAAACCAAGAATTGATCTCATCGGGATAACCTACTAGATCAAGTGCAATCTGTCGTAATTCTTCTAATAGGAATTTCTCGGTGTAGAGGTGTTGGTCAAGAGTACAATCCATCGAGGTGTCACGTCGCCCAACCTCATAGCCGTGCCTACTATCTTGGTGGGTTAAAATGGCAAGCATCTCTACATCTGAGCGAAGGGTTCCAGTGTCGGGCGAAAGAACACTACCATGTATCATCCCAAAGTAGAAACCAATCCAGGATAAGCGTTTGCCTTGCTTACCTTCAAAAAGGCTCTTGGACTCATACTGTTTCAGGTTGTTAATCAGGTAGGTATCAGGTAAAGGGTAACTCTTTTTCCCATCACCATAGAGCGACCACCAGAGTCCAGTGCGGTAACAGGCGAGAAAGTCGGGAGTTTCAATGTCAATTAAGGCCGTGACTTGTATCTTTGTGGTGAGCAGTATACTTGTTGGCATGTGATACATCCTTCTCTGATTTGACGTGGAGACACTTCCATGTCATACTCTTCACGAGAACAAAACTACGGTTACAACAGTTGGGTTGTTCTCACTTCCTAGCCTGTCGTCTCGTCCACGATAGGCTAGTGTCCTATCACCCCCTCTTTTGCAAAGATAGTATTTTCTTGCACATGCAAGAAACTTACATACTTATTAGCTACTTACATTAGTATAAACAAATTTTGACAAAAAGGCAACGTTTTAGCAACTTGATTGACTAAAAGCTAGTTGACCTTTATAATGCAAGGAGAATACAGATTCGTTCTTGGAGATGAGTAGATGCAAAGCGAAAGAGATTATCTAACTGTCAAGCAAATAGCTGACCAACTGGGGGTGTCGGTACAAGCAGTACGCAATTGGATTAACAATGGTGAACTAGTGGCTATTGATCTAGGACATGGCTACCGTATCCATAAGAACGAATACCAACGTTTCCTTCAAGAACGTAAGACAAATAAAAAAGATGGATTAGATACCTAATCATCTTGTTCTCTAGCATTAGGGCAAAATAAACGGGCTAAACGCTATTCTAAAAGTCGTTTAGCCCGTTTCATAGTTTGCCGTATTCCTGGTAATCCTGATTTTTCTCGCTTTCCAGCACATTGCGTACAGTACGTGCATAGCCAGAGACACAAATAGCATCTTTTGTCGCCCCAGCAATAATGGCACCAGGAGTACATGCTGAGTCAGGTAGAGCATCGTGTGCTTGGCAACCTGATGTCTTTGTCTGCACACCAAATTTCGCCGTTCCACTGGAGGTCGCGATAGGAGTACTCCCTGGTGCGGTTACAGATGAACCGGTATTCGATTGTCGTAACAGGAAATACGCCACAATAACCACTATTATGAGTAGTATACCTATACTTGAACCATTTCTTCGCCTCATTCGTGTCTAACTCCTTGATAATATAGCTATGCTTCTGCTTACTCGGATTGTAACACAAGCCAGGAAGCATCAAAACGTTGTGCATGTAGATCAGATTTTTTCAACCAGTAATACAATGTGCCAGTACTACCCCAACGCATTCCAGCGTCCTCATCAGTATCGACCTGCAAGAGCAGTTGCCACTCCATCACACTGCTCAACAATACGCCTGCTTTCGGATCATTTGCATCTGGTATACCGTTTGAGGCCAACTGGCATTCCTCGCGCATATCATCTTGAAGCGTCTCAGGATTTCCCAGAAGGCGATGATGCAT
Organism: uncultured Ktedonobacteraceae bacterium; assembly: GCA_964250805.1. Lineage (GTDB taxonomy): Bacteria > Chloroflexota > Ktedonobacteria > Ktedonobacterales > Ktedonobacteraceae > JBBQVS01. The sequence continues at coordinate 32,236 of CAXUHG010000055.1, forward strand.
TGCCGCATGGTCTTCAGGTGTTGGAAAGCTAGAGAGCAGCGTTTCATACCCCTTCTGCTCATTCTCTGTCCAATCAAAATTCGTACCCAGTTCAAGCTGCGGCTGTTGTGATAACGTGACCTCGCTAGTAAAGCGCACCACAGACGATTGAAACTGACTTTCCGTAGGCAATTTTGCAGGCACAGTTGCCCGTTGTAGCGTCGTAGGCTTCTCACTGAAAAAGACTAACCAACCACCTTTATCATTAGAGTCTGCACCAAAGGTTTGTTGTGTGGCATCATAGAAAAACCAGAGCATACCGTGTTCTGGGAGTACGCCATCAGCATCGAACGCATGAGCATCGTTAAGGCTAATCTGTGCGATAAAGGATTGTGGTATACCTTTCCATTCCGGCCACATAAAATCGGCAGGTACATCCGGTAGACCACCAAGCTTCGACACGCCAGACGCGATTTGAGTATTGGGAGTAAGAGTTGTAAAGAGTCGAATTGATGATTTTGCGAGGCTGTCGATATCCTTTGTCAATCTCGTAAGCCCTGCCGCTGCAAAAGCAGCCTGTACGCCAGCTTTATCCATTAAACACCTCCATATGCTTGCTACGAAACAAAGTCACCTCATAACCATTTGCAGACAGGCATGCTCTTCCGTTCGCCCGCTCAACTGTATAGCATTATTCATTGCTTAGCAAGCAAGATTTAGCCTGCACTTGACCACACGGTCCTTCACCAGGAGAACTGGTTATACTTTTACGCGCAAAGGTTCTTTCAATCAAGGCTAACAATTGGAGGCGTGAAGGGGTAAGTTCATCTCGATGAAAAAAGAGGGCATGTGTATCCACATGCCCTCTTTTTTTTAAGCTTGCATATACGCTTTCAGAAATTCATTACACGGCACTCCTGATTGAGTACAAATAGTTCTTAATGTTGATCCTTTAATTAAAGGGTGATTAGGCAACGTCAAAGCTGTTTTCGTACCATCATCGTTATCACGCACCATTGAAATATGCTCATGTACGCGAACGAGCCGAAATCCTAGTGACTCAAAAGTTTTAATAGCTTTGGTTTTAGATGCGTCACTTGGAAACTTTGTCATTATATAGCTACACCTGTTTCTGTTACATAAGCATCTAAGATGGGTAAGTCCAGTTCAAAAACATCTTTGCCAAAAGTCTCAACGTGAAATTGAATAGCAGATGTTACATCAGACAATGCAGTCTCATATGTATCTCCTTCGCCAACTACCACTCCCTTCAAACCTAGAGGATATGCTACGTAGCCATCAGGATGCTTCTCTACAACCACTTTGATATTTGTCATATCTTTCTCCTCACAATAATGCTCAGTTATGATTGTTCTCACAGCTTACAGACCCATCGCATAGTAAAGCGTAACAGGCGATAGCGATAAAGTCAAGTTATATCTCGACATTAAGCAGTAGGGCATTCGATATCAAGATAATTCATATTCTCTCAAACATGTATATCTCGCACCAGTTTTCAGCAACTCACTTTTC
>CAXUHG010000056.1:0-8385 GCA_964250805.1 uncultured Ktedonobacteraceae bacterium
AAGGTCGCTTCATGAAAAACCTACTGTTGAAAGGAGGGGCGGGGCGGGGCACACGTCACCAGACACCATCGTTGCCCCACGCGTTCCCCCACCCCAACCCCACCTGGGACGCAGTGAATTGGTCCCTACCATTGCATTATTACGTATATGAAAGGTTGTTCTATGAAATTTGGTATTTGCGCTCCCTATCAGGACGTTGCAGCGTTGCAAGAGAAAACCTTTGATTATTTAGAAGAGAATGTACAACGCTTTCTCGTACCGGAGCAGAACCGGGACTACTTCGAGCAGTTGTGGCAAGAAGCCCGTACTCTCGGTAAGCCAATTGAGGCATGTAATAGCATGCTCCCTGCTAACCTGCCAATCATCGAGACACCGACTCAGCATGTAGATACGGCGCGCTTGGAACGCTACATCAAAACAATGCTTGAACGCGCCGAACAGGTGGGTGTACATAGAATCGTCTTTGGCAGTGGCGACGCGCGAAGACTTCCGCCCGATTGCGACTATCATGCTGGCTTACAGCAAATCGGCACCTATCTCGCAACATGGAGCGAGTGGGCACAGCCATACGGTGTACAAATCGCCCTCGAACCACTGCGCTACGAAGAGACAAATGTACTGAATACCATCAACGAAGGCGGTGCCCTTGTCACAAAGTATATCGCCTCTGGTGCGACATTGCTCATCGACACCTATCACATGGCATGCAATGGTGAGGCGGCTACGGATATCGCTGCATGGGTACCGCTTCTCTCGCACGTACATGTCGCCGAAAAGCAAGAGCGAGCGGCACCGGGACGCTATGGCGAAGACCTGCGCCCCTATTTCCGGGCTTTGCACGAGGGCGGCTACGACCAGCGTATCTCGATAGAGTGTCGCTGGCAAGATTTCGCGCGAGAAGCAAATACAGCGATTAAGTATATTAAGCAACAATGGATAGATGTCGTAAATGCTTGATTTTGTATACATAAAATTTCGTAGGGACCAGATTTATCGCGTCCGTTGCGTGATTTATCACGCGAAATCAACTAACATGTCTCTTGGATGAATCAACAAGAATCTCGCGCGATAAATCGCGCAACGGACGCGATAAATCTGGTCCCTACGAAATATAAAAACGGAAACAATGAAAACAAAGGAGGCATAACTTATGACGACCCCATTACGCTTTGGCATTGTTGGTTGCGGTGTTATTGGACCGACGCATGCGGAGGCAATCACGAGCCTTGCAGATGCACAACTTGTTGCCGTTGCTGATCCTCTTCCGGGGCGAGCGCAGAAACTGGCAGATAAGTACGCTGTGACGCCTTATACGGATATTCAGGCAATGCTGGACAGTGAACAACTAGATGTAGTCACCATCTGCACACCGAGCGGTGAGCATGGCAAACACGCACAAGAGGCTATGCGAACGGGTCGGCACGTCATCGTCGAGAAGCCAATGGAGATTACGAAGGCGGCAATCGACGCCATGCTGCAGACGCAACAAGAGATGGGCGTCAAGCTCTCGGTCATCAGTCAACATCGCTTCGATCCGGCAACACAGCAGATTTATTCACTGGTACAGGAGAACGCCTTTGGGCGGCTCGTTCTTGGCAATGCCCTCATTCCCTGGTGGCGTTCACAAGCGTATTACGATAGTGGTGCGTGGCGCGGCACATGGCAATTCGATGGAGGTGGTGTCTTGATGAACCAATCCATTCACTCAATTGACCTGTTGCAATGGCTTATGGGTCCCGTGAAAAGCCTCTATGCCTATACTGACACTTTAGTTCATCGTATGGAGACAGAAGACGTGGCGGTTGCAGTATTGCGCTTCACCAATGGAGCCGTTGGCACTATCGCGGCGACAACAGGGGCTTACCCTGGCGTTACTACGCGCGTCGAGCTATTCGGCGATAAGGGATCAGCAATTATCGAGAACGATACCCTGAGCTTTCTGCATCTTGCCCGTGACGAGAAAGAGGCGGCTGGCGATTACGGCGTGAGTCCTAAGATTGAGCAGAAGAAGGCACAGGTAGACATGTCGGCGGCACAAAATCCAGCGGCACTTTCAGCCAATAGCCACGCGTTGCAGATAGCGGACATGATGCGTGCCATTCGGGAGAACGGTACACCGCTCGTCGATGGCTATGCCGCCCGTCGTCCTGTTGATATCATTCTGGGCATCTATGAGTCTATTCGCACACACAAGGAGGTTCAACTAGCATGATTCGCCTTTCAGCTTTCGCGGACGAAATCTCCGCCGACCTTGATGAGCAAGTAGCGATACTACAAAGCGAAAATATCTCCTACATCGACCTACGCGGCGTCTGGGGCACGAACGTCCTCGACCTAACAGAGCAGCAGGTCATGACTATTCAGCAGACGCTCAACAAGCACAACATCGGTGTTGCCTGTATCGCCTCTCCGCTTGGCAAGGTACCAATTGATAGTTCATTCGACGCATGCCTGCAAAAACTGGAACGCGCCATAGAGCTAGCAAACATCTTTCAGACATCTTTTATTCGCATCTTTTCTTTCTATCCACCAATTTTGACAGAGGCCGACGCGGAAAGCGGCGAGGTGGTTGACCCCTCAGAATGGCGCGATGAGGCTCTCTCTCGTTTAAGACGCATGACTGAGAAAGCACAAGCTGCCAATATCATCTTGTTGCATGAGAACGAGAAAGACATTTATGGCGATACTATCGTGCGTTGTGTTGACCTGCTCAAGACAGTAAACAACTCACATCTGCTGGCAGCATTCGATCCAGCAAATTTTATCCAGTGTCAACAGACTCCATTTCCCGCCGCCTACGAAGCTCTACACTCATGGATTCGTTACATGCATGTCAAGGATGCTCTAGCCGATGGGAGCGTTGTCGCGACAGGAGAAGGTGAGGCGAAGTGGCCCAACATGCTGCAACGTCTCCACAGAAGTAATTATGACGGATTTTTCTCGCTCGAACCGCATCTTGCCCTAGCCGGACAGTTTCAGGGTTTCAGCGGGTCCGAACGCTTCCGCTACGCCTCACAAGCCTTCCAGAAGCTGTTACAAGCGATGCATTGGGAATATGAATAGAGTTGCAAGCAGGAGAAATATATGACACAATTCCAAGAATCGATAATATCAAAGTAGTGAGAACATCATGGAACAGATCAATGAACAGCATCCTCATGGGGGCGATTGGCTGCGTGAGATCGTCTTTGGACTCAATGACGGTCTCGTAACCACGCTTGTATTCCTCATGGCTGTAAGCGGAGGTGCATCAACTAACTTACTCCTGATTATGCTTAGTGAGGTCATAGCAGGCGGTGTATCAATGGCACTTGGCGGCTATCTGTCTGCACGGACAGAGCAAGAGGTTCTCGAACATCGTATAGCTACCGAACGTTACGAGATTAAAAATGAACCGGAAGAGGAGCGGGCAGAACTACGAGCCATTTATCGGCGCAAAGGTATTCAAGGACCACTTCTTGATCGCGTCGTGAATTACTTGACAGCCGATGAAGAACGCTGGCATCAAGCAATGGTGCATGATGAACTTGGAGTAGTGGAAGACACCAAGGCTAATCCCTGGTGGCAAGGAATGCAGGTTGGCCTCTCCTTTGTGATTGGTGGCCTTATTCCGACGATACCAATTCTGCTTTCTTTACCGCAGCCTCGCTGGTGGGCCTATGGCCTTACAGCACTTACGGCAATGAGCCTTGGCGCAATCAAAGCTCGTTACACGCGTAAAAAACCATTACGCGCAGGTTTTGAATTTTTGGTCGTGGTAACTCTGGGAACATTAGCTGGTGTGGGTCTTGGCTTCCTCTTGCACTCTATATGAAAACTCAAGGCGTGAAATAGCAACGATATTACGGGGCGAAACGTATGTCTAGTATGACGAAGAAGAGACTCCCTTACCCGAAAAATTGGTAGGAGGACTCTCTTTTTATAACAGCAAAATTGACAATAGAGACAACAAACGATAGTATGCGCCTACGTACAATTGTGGGCGAAATTCTACCTTACAAGCGAAATGATAATGACTAGATAGGACTCAGAAGGCTAGTCTAGTCGTATCGTCTATGCGTAAGCTATAATAGAATATAGAATATGCCCCACTTTCCCTTTTGCATGTGTTTTTAGGGATCATGCATGTCGGAGGCGCAGAAAGCAGGTACCAAAGAATGGACAAACAGCCGGAAAACATGCACTGGCTACAAAATAATAATGGTGAGCGACCCAGGCGGCAACAGATAGACCCAATGGGCCGACCACCACAAAATGGACAGACGCCCCCGAAACGCGGCTCCAGCCTTAACCGCTGGCTACTCGCATTGGTGGTGATTATGGTAGCGGTGTACCTTTATAGTTACTTCAACATTAACACAAGCAATACGACGACCACGCGCACGGAACTTTCGTACAGCGATTTCTACACGCAGATTGCGCAGAAAAATATCAAGACCGCCACAATTATTGGGCAAACCGATATTCAGGGCGATCTGTATACTGAAGTTGGCGGTCATACAGGCTACCATGTAGTGCAATTGGCAAACGGCGATACCGACCTGCCCCAAAAATTGATTAACAGTGGGGCGAAGGTGACATATCAGCCGCCAACCGACAACTCGTTCTGGCTGAATATCTTGCTTACCCTGTTGCCTTGGGCGGCCTTGATTGGCCTGTTCATCTTCTTTAGCCGTCGAGCTTCACAGGGACAACAGGGCATTTTCAGCTTTGGTAAGAGCCGTGCGAAGTTGATTCTTGAAGATCGACCAAGCACCACCTTTGCGGATGTCGCGGGCGTCGATGAGTCGAAATACGAGCTGCAAGAGGTGGTCGAGTTTCTCAAAACACCCGCGAAATTTCAACGCCTTGGCGGTAAAATTCCACGCGGTGTGCTACTCGTAGGCCCTCCGGGAACCGGTAAAACATTGCTGGCTCGTGCGGTAGCAGGAGAAGCGGGTGTACCTTTCTTCTCAATGAGTGGTTCCGAATTCGTTGAAGTCCTGGTCGGTGTAGGTGCCAGTCGTGTTCGCGACCTGTTCGATCAGGCAAAGAAGGCTTCACCAAGCATCATCTTCATCGACGAGATCGACGCCGTTGGGCGTCAGCGTGGCTCTAGCATCAATACCAATGATGAGCGTGAGCAGACATTGAACCAATTGCTGGTCGAGATGGATGGCTTCGACAATCGTCAGGCAGTGGTTGTGATAGCAGCAACGAACCGACCCGATGGACTCGATCAAGCTCTGTTGCGTCCTGGTCGCTTTGACCGTCGCGTCACCGTTGATCGACCCGACTGGAATGGTCGTCTCGCCATTCTCAAAATTCACTCACGAACCGTGCCACTGGCACCCGATGTTGATATGGTTGCCATTGCCCGTTCGACAACTGGTATGGTTGGCGCGGACCTCGCGAACCTCGTGAACGAGGCAGCATTGCTTGCAGCCCGTCGTGACCTTGATCGTGTCACGCAAAACTGTTTTAACGACGCGCTTGACAAAATTCTGCTGGGTGCGGAACGTCCACTGATTTTGAGCGACGAAGACTTGAATGTCACCGCGTATCACGAAGGTGGTCACGCCTTGGCAGGTCTCGTTTCAGAGGGTGCCGATCCAGTGACCAAAGTGACGATTGTGCCACGTGGTCAAGCTCTTGGTGTCACCATGTCCACTCCGCTCGATGATCGTTATAACTACTCAAAGGATTACCTACTTACGCAAATTGTCGTCGCACTTGGTGGACGAGCAGCCGAGCAAGTGGTGTTCGGTAGAATAACGACAGGCGCGGAGAACGACCTGCAACGCGTCACGATGATCGCACGTCAGATGGTTGCACGCTGGGGCATGAGTGAACGCCTCGGTACCGTCTCATTTAGCGAGCGACAAAGTCCCTTCGCTGGCGGTGGTGATACAGGTACACCCACCAACTATAGCGAAGAGACTGCCGAAGTGATCGATGAAGAGGTGGATCGCATCGTGCGTACCTCCTACGCAAAATCTGTCGAGATATTGACGACATATCGTTCCGCTCTTGACCGTATCGCGGAGGAGTTGCGGCGCAACGAAACAATCGACGCCAAGCAGATGCGTAACTACCTGGAAGAGACAAGCACACCAATCGCGTCTACACAGAGTGCTCCCGTTCCAGGTGCGCCTCCACAGCGCGTTGTGCCTACACCACCAACCACGCCTATATCCTCGCTACAACCACCCGAAAGCGGTATGTAAAATAAGCGAACAACAAGACGGGGAGCCAATCGGCTCCCCGTCTTGTTGTTCGCTTATTACTCTTCCTTTGGTTTCTCGCCCCACACGGTAAGAATGAAGCTCAGGGCGCAAAAAGTATCCGACTCGATTTCTTTCAATGACTGTTCATAGAGCTGCTCAAACTCCTCGTTTGAGATGACGCCCATTCTGAGCAGGAAGGGCTGTAGCAGGCGGTTCAGCACTTTGAAATTTTGATAGAATTGCCAGTGAGCCTCCATGTGCGATGAAGCATCAACCGCTACCGCTGCGTTTTGCAGCGAGACGTAGCCTGCGTCCAACAGGAAACGGCTGAGCATGGGAGTAATACCAAGCGTTTTGCCATCAGGCGAGAAACTTTGACCTGTTAAAAAGAGAGCTTCCATAACTTTCGCATTGAGTTGGCTACAGGCAAGGCTATTACTCATACCGTCACCAATCTCAGTGAAGCGCAGGATGCCTCCAGGACGCAGAATACGGCGACATTCTTGCGCAAGAGGTACCCATGCATGCTTGGGCATAAAGCCAAAGAGAAGACGAGCATTTATCAGGTCAAACGAGTTGTCGGGAAAATCGAGCGGCTTGAGAATATCCATCTCCTGAAACCGCGCATTATCCAGATTCTGTGCCTGTGCTTGACTCTGCGCGTGAGCAATATTTCCCTCGCTCAAATCCACACCGATAACCTGTGTCTTTGGATATGCATAAGCCAGATCAAGTACCCATCCGCCGGGGCCGCAAGCCAGATCAAGTACGTACTCCATCAAGCTTATCTTTTCGGGCGCGTGCTCATGTAGCACGCCATGCATTTGTTGAGTGGTGAGGCGATCCTGATACATTAAACGCGCAGTCTCGGTCATGCTGTTCAGATCTATGAAATATGTTCCCTCAGTATGAGATTGGTTGTTGGATGTTGACATATACTACCCTTTTCTCTACAAAACACCGTGTTTGCAGCAGTTTAACATCTCTACACACTTTTTACCAGTAGCAAAAATGTGATATCATAAGCTCCATCCACGATTATGTTGAGACGAAAATTCCTTATTTTTCGTATTCATGATGTATACCCATCCATTTACGCTAGTGGAGCTTTCAGAAAGATAATGTTTAAGATGGGTTATTGATTCAAAGTAATGAGAGGATAGGCATGGCGAAAACAGATACTCATACTAAGAAATCCGCGAAAAACTCACAAAATGGACAGAAGGCAGTAAACGCGAAAAATGACTCAAAGTCATCGCAAGCTAAAAAAGGAGATACAGGTGGTCAAAGTGAGGAGAACAAACAGCGTAAGCAACAGGCCAAGCAAGAAGCCAAGCTGATGCTCAGATTAGAAGAGGTACAGAGGGACGTGCAGAAGGCGGAACAGAAGCTGGCAAAAGCACAAAAAAGTCATGAGGACGCACTGCGTCAGCAGTACGAACTTGAAGAGAGGCTAAAAGAACTACGCACTCCTGCATCCTCCAATGGTTCTACTCCAACTGCTGAGAATACAGTAACAACTTCAACGCCAGATCAAGGTACTGCGCTTACGTTGGAAACACCGTTTATTGTACAAAGTGCCGCCACTGTAGACACATCGCTGGCGGATGCTGCAACAAGTGATACCACTACGACGAATAGCGTTTCCACAGATACAATAACTGAGACACCAACACCCTCTACAGAGCCAGATCAGCCACCTGCAGAAGGTCGTGCCGACGTTCCTGACGAGGCACAAATGCAAAACGCACAGGCAGCAAGTAACGAACAAAACGAGCCAACAACGGAAGCTTCTTCTACGCCGCAAGCAACAGAAGATATGCAGATCGAGTCAGACGGCGTAAGTATGCCAATTCTCACGAATGACGAAAGCGCATGGCCTCCGCCCGTGATACGCGAAGAGGTCGTGGAGGCCGCTCAAGAAGAGGCAACATCTGATACACATGAAGAGGACACTCCTTCATCGGATACCTCAAAGAGTGAGGAGAAGACTACATCAGAAGAGACACCGGTAAAGAGTACAACGACACATAGACGCACTCGCAGGACAAATTCAACCTCATAGCAAATTGCGACCTGTCTCTCAACACGAAGAGACAGGTCGCTTCTCGTTGGCTCAATTTTTCAAAGATTTCTCTTTTTACACTGATGTGTTTTTAAGTTTTATATTATGTAATTA
>CAXUHG010000056.1:8395-11529 GCA_964250805.1 uncultured Ktedonobacteraceae bacterium
CTCTAAAATAAAAACCTATAAAACTAATTTCCTACTTTTCTCAAACCACACATCCCCTGGCCGCTTCTCGTTGCCTCAATGTTGCAAAGATTTCTCTTTGTCCACTGATGTCTTGTTAAGTTTTATCTTAGGTACTTATGCGCCTCTTGCCTTCGAGCGTAAATATATCATCAATGTAATGCCTAGCAAAAGCCCACCGAAGAGATAGCCACCAAGCACATCGCTCGCCCAGTGATCGCCAAGGTAGATGCGTGATGGTCCAACCAATATCACAAAAAGAGCGGGAATAATAAGTAGTAGGTAGTGCCACCAACGCTTACGATTAAACAGAATCAATCCAAGCGAAAAGAGCAATCCCCAGAAAGCCACATACGACATCACATGTCCGCTGGGAAAACTTTGCCCCGTCGCTTTTTGAAGGACATCTACTAAATGCGTCGTGGGACGCGGACGGCTGACAATCAGTTTCACTAAGAAGTTTACTATTGAACTCACTACAGATAAGGTGATAATAATAAGGGCTTCCAGGTGCAGACGAACAAGCCAGAATGCCAGAGCCGTTAACACGATCAAGAGCGTGAAAAGAACAGGCTGATTGCCCAGAAAACTGACGGCAACCATCAACGATTGTAGCCAGGGAGACTTGTTTTCCTGAAACTCTTGCGTGATCGCAACATCTATCGGAATTACTGGATTAAAATGGACAAACCACGCAAGGGCGGTGAAAAGCGCAAATTCTATAAAATATACTACAATAAGAATACGTGTAAGCCGTGATGAGAGATACCAGGGTTTCCGTCCTTTATTAACCTCCTCTTGCACCTTATTCATGGTAGTATTCACTGTCTCTTGCATCTGGTCTTTCATAGCATTCCTTTTGTGTAGTTACAAATATCCTCAAGGATATGTATATTACGTTTTCGTAATTAGAAAAGTTTACAATATATGTAGCGTTGACGACCTATCACACTCTTGTAAAGCAGAAGCGAGGAATACAATATGCCGCATACTGAAATACGTCCAGCACAGGCGCAGGATAAAGATACTGTTTTAGCTTTTTGTCAGAATACATGGGATTGGGGCGACTACATAGACCGCGTATGGGACGATTGGCTTGTCGATCCGCAGGGGAAGCTGTTTGTCGCCGTAACCGATGGAAGACCGTCTGGGGTCACACACCTGCGTATGATCAACGAGACCGACGCATGGCTTGAAGGTTTGCGCGTTGACCCCTCCTATCGTCATCAAGGTATAGCGGTACAGCTACACATGGCGATGATTGAAGAAGCACTACGTCGCGGTGCCACAAACGCTCGCTTGACCACAGAGTCTACCAACACAGGTGCAATTCACATCATGGGGCAGGTTTCTATGCGTCGTGTGGGAGCCTTTGCGCCGTTTCGCGCGTATCCGGTCACAACACAGGTACAGAGTCACACAAAAATTAGTTATCAACCAGAGAGTACACAACTAGCAAGCGTCGAAGACCTGGACGAGATCATCGACTATTTGAATGTCTCGAACGTCTTTCCTATCGTTGGCGGCCTGTACTACGTTGGGTTTGTCGCGTATGAGATTACAGCTATGTGGCTTGAGCGATATATTACCGCGCAAAACGTTTACCTCCTGCGACGCTGGGGACGTATCGACGGCGTTGCGATTGCGGAGGCGCGGCATGATCGGCAAGGGAAAAGGTTATCCATAGGCTATATTGACGGCATGACCATCGAGGCAACTAGCCTGATTGCCTATGACCTGCGGAACCGCTTAACAACGCTAGAGTTGGAAGGTGCTTATGTGTATGCACCCGATCTTATGTTAATACGCGATGGTCTGGCTGGCATGGAATATGAATCGGATGAGAAGGTTTTCTACACCTACGAGCGCGGGTTGGTATAGAAGAGTGCCTGATTTATCACGCCCTCGCCCTGTTGTCAATGGGCGCGAGGGCGTGATAAATCAGGCACCTACAGTGTTTATGCAGGATTGAGTACGGCTTCAGGATTTTTGAGGGCAGAATAGCGCATTAGCCAGCACCCGTAGTTCATGCCGCCGCCAACCGCTGGCAAGGCAAGCCACTGCCCGTCACGCACATTCCCCTTACGCAAAAGTTCGACAAGGGCGGTGGCAATGCTGGCATTGGAGAGATTGCCGTAGTAGCGGAAGTTATCCACGAGTTTCTCCGTTGTAGCAGGAGGCCAGCCGTAGTCATTCACAAGTAGCTCACCGAGGCGATGCGTGATACGCGAGTTCGCCTGATGCGGAATGATATACGCAATATCGTTGTAATCTAGTTGTGAGTGTCGCAACAGCGCATCCATACTCTCCGCCATCGCACGCGGTGCCTCACGATACACCTCTTTACCATTCATCTTGGTATAGCCGACCATGTAGTTCGCGATCATCGAATTCAGTTCTTTGCCGTTGCCCTCCTGAAACAGGCGTTGCATCTTCGTTTCCACCTCCGCCATCTCAACGGCATCTTTACGCAGAGGCGTCTGATACATCAACGATGCCCCCTGGTGAGCGTCCGAACCATTGATGACATAGGTATCGTCATCACCTCTCTCCAGCAAGAAAGCGGCAGCACCCTCACCAAAGAGTGAACTAGTCTTCCAGTCGAGAACGTTGGTGATGTTTGGCAGGAGACCTTCAGCCGTGACAAGCAGTACCAATTTCGCGGACCCAGCCGCAAGCACCTCAGCGCATGTTTGAAACGCCTCGGTCTGACAGGCACAGGCACCTTTGAGCATCATAGCGCGTATAGGACCGAGACCGAGGCGCATAGACACCATGCCAGCAATCGTGGGAAAGCTATCATTGTCTGAGGAGGAGGCTCCAATCACGGTATCAATCTCTGAAAAATCACGACCAGAACTTGCGATTGCGCGTTGAGCCGCCACTACCGCCATATCTACAAGCGACTCGTCCATAGGTGACTCTGGATCAAGGAGGAGTCCGGGGGCATCGACACCTGCGACGCGACGACAGAGTTCAATCGAACTGGCACGCACATGACGCGTCTCCAGCCCCGTCACTCGTTCGAGGTCACTTGCGCTACGTGGGTCGCCCAGCCGGGTCGAAATATAGGCAAAAAACTCGTTGGTGATGCTGTTCTTAGGAGCATAATTCCC
>CAXUHG010000056.1:11629-24242 GCA_964250805.1 uncultured Ktedonobacteraceae bacterium
TATGGTTACAGTATCGACGGATACATCTCAAAATGAGTCTCAACATGCATCACGTTCGCGTTGTGTGCATACAGTAACGGACCGCTTTTCCGTCTCAAATGCCTATCTCATTCATGAGAACCGCTTGATCGTCGTAGACCCAGTTTCGGATATACAGGTGCAACTGCTGACACGCTACATCCAGACGTTTCTGCATCGCTCACCAGCCGATATCGACATGATTATTTTGACGAATCTACAACAGGACCACACTAATGGTCTACAAGCACTACGACGCATCTGTTCGGCTCCAGTTGCAGCATCTTCCGCCGCATTCGCATTAACACAACAGGAGTCGTACATGCCTCTCCAACGAGCAGGAAAACTGGCGGGCGTATACTATTCCCCTGAATCATTCGCACCACTATACATACATCAGCTTCAATATGTCACGATGTGGCTACAAGATGTTGGCAGCATTCCATTTCATCCCGATTGGCGCATTATCGCAAGTCCTGGACGCTCGCCCGAAAGCTTATGTCTCTTCAACCCCTTCACAAACGAACTTCTATCAGGCAACACAATTCTCACTACAGAGGGACATACACCAGTGTTACGGCGTGGTGGGAATCGGAGTCAATTACATGAGACACTCAGAGTGTTACGAAGTCTTCCCGTTCGCTACCTCTATCCCGCGCACGGACCACAAATGATAGGACTTACTCCACTTAACTATGTACAGGTTGAATGGTAGCCACGCATCAGTGCGACTCTTTTTGCTTGCTTGGCAACTTCAACGGCACTGGTCCACTCATTGAACGAGCGAATGATTGCGGCGTGACAATCTGTGGCATTGGTGTGCGTCGCGTGTGTTGAGCGGCGGTATATTCGAGGTCAATAGTTCCCAGACAGATACGATCACCAGTCCGTAACAAACGTGGACCAGTAAGCGGTTCATCATTGACCAGTGTTCCATTACGACTGGTCAAGTCTTGCACATAATCACCACTTGCTTGCCGTGAGAATTGGGCATGCTGACGTGAGATAGAGGCGTCATTCATCACAATATTACATTCGATACCGCGCCCAACTGTTATAATCGGACGATCCAGGAGTACGGTCTTACCCGCTAACTCTCCGTTTTGAATAAGCAATGCTCCGCGTGGCTCAACCGGAATGGGAGGTGGTGTGATGCGTTGCATGGAAGAGGTGTCTTGCCACTCGTTCAGCATAGCATCCGTCATCTCCTCGACCGAGTTTGAGAGCGATGTTGTTGGAATTTTATCGACCTCTGATTTGTCCTGTAAGAGTCGAGTTGCAGGTAGTACCTTGCTTTTAGTAGTAAGCGGATCGAGTGATGAACGCCACTTGTGATTATTCAGAGGGTCGAAGGTCTCCAAAGACGATTCTTGCTTTTCTGCGAGTAAGAACAGGAAGCGTTGCGAGCCTATCTCTAGCTGGTCTTCTGGCTTTACCTCAACCGATTGCACGATTCGCTTGCCATTAAGAATTACTCCGTTGAGGCTGTCACAATCGGTCAAAATAATAGTATCGTTATTCCAGGCAAGTTCGGCGTGATGGCGCGAAGCCATTTCGTCGTCGATCCAGATATCGTTGTCTTCATCGCGTCCAAAGGTAATGATGGAGCGTTTGAGTGCGAGGCGTTGACCTTGAAAATTCCCATTGCGGTATTCTAACCAGCCCCAAGGCATCTCTTCGTTAATGACGAAAGGTGCAAGTACTCCTGGCTGATGACGCGGTGGTTGCAGTACAGTAGTTGATTTGGGCTGTGTACGACGCTGGTGACTCGGAATGGCAGCAGAGGTTGTCGAGAGGCGCAATGGAGCAAACAGGCAATACGAAGTTGTGGCACTCAACGGCAGCAACCAACCACAGAGAGTAACATAAACGAGAGCAACCTGTACCTCTAACAGAGGAAGTGGCAATTGCGCCGGTATGAGACGCATATTGTACCAGAGAACAGCGGGTAGCAAGAATAATGCACAGGCTACACAAACGACGATAGTAGTCGCAAGCTGGCGTGTCGTGCCACGCTTACGCAACGTCGTATAAATTGCGCTGGCGGCGATTGCAAGCATGCAACAGGACAATCCACCATAACATCCACCACTAAACCACGTCGAAAAACTTCCCATCGTCGTCTCCCTCCTTTCTCTATCTCCGTTTGCTCATAGCATTGGACCCACGCCAGCAGCGCGAGCCTCACTAATTGTAATAGTATCGACCACCGTGTTTTGTGACTGGTAATGCAAATACGAGCTATTGGCATCGACATTCGCTGAGTCCGCCGCAACATTATTATTCATATCTACCGCATCCCAATATTGCATGGTCTTGTTGTTCTCCGTTGCAGCGACACCGAGAAAGGCATGACCAGGCACAACCACAATTTCTGGATGAAGACCAATGCGCTCCGCCGCCGCCGCCAATACCACCGTTAACTCAATGCACATGCCACTACCCTGCTTGAGAACTTCAGCAGGAAGCTTAATATTTTCAACCGAGTTGTCTCCGCTGTTAGCACCAAGATAGGGCACACTTTCCTGCACGTATTTCATATGATAAGTGAGCCTGAGCGCATCATAGAGCGCATCAACCTCATCACGTACCTGTTGCTGTGCAGTCACTTTATAACCAACCATTCCTGGGGGCAGGGGAGGTGGTTGATTTTGTAGATAGCCCTGTGCCTTTTGCACTAATAGACTCACCGCTGGATCATTTGGCGTGACCCATGCGGCTATCTGTAAACGGTTTCCCTGTGTCCATTGCATGAGCCAGCGCGAGTGTAGTGCTAACGCGCTATCGTTCTCGTAGTACATGTGCTTGTTTTCGTCCGTCACCTCTACGTGCAACGACGTGTCTTCGTCCTGTGTCAAGGTATTGAGAACTCTCCCCTGATCGACCAACGGAGGCAAGAAATGTTCGCTTTGCACCGTTGAAGTTGCGGCAACGCTCTTCACCTGCGCTTGCGTAAGATCATTGACGGTGACATGAATAAACAGCGTCAATGGCGTGGTGCTACTGTACTCGACGGTAAAGAGCGTCGTCTGTGGCTGTGCCGCGAGATACGAAGGATAGAAAGCAGTAAAGATTGCTCTGGGTACAAGCACGCAGATATGCACACCAGCCTGATCGCCGCAGTGCTTCTGTTTGGCTATATTTGTTTGTTGATCGCGGGAGTAGGCTTGCGTTCCACCTACAACGTAGGCACCAGACAACACCGCCAACACTACTACCACGATGACTAGATATATGAATTTTTTGTTCATCTTGTCGTCATCTGCACCTACAACATCGACATGTATCAAGGAGTCTTCTCCTGGAATCATAACATTCTGTCTGATGATTAGCAATTGAATGGGACTTGTGGGGGAACACCTACGAGTCTGGCAATCTTCATGTAACGATATTTCGTAGGGACTAGATTTATCGCGTCCGAGGCGTGATTTATCACGCTATATCATACTAAAGCTGCTTATAGACAGCATTCGTCAAAATTTCGCTCAATAAATTGAGCAACGGACGCGATAAATCTAGTCCCTACGGAAGCCGACAAATCGTGATTCAGATGTGGAACTTTCTGCTGTGTAACAGCGTGTTATAGTAGAGATAGATTACGTTCATATGAGAAGGATTGAAGAAATAAATGGCGGAACATACGACAGTTGTAGGCGTCTTTGAGAATCGTACACAGGCGGCACAAGCACTGGAAGAACTTCGCAGCATAGGTTTTTCCGACAACGAGCTAGGCTTCGCAAGTCGGCACGACGCAGCATATACTGAGAGTACTACCGAACAGAAGGCGGAAGGCGGTCCCAATTCTGTTGTACGCGGCATCGTTGGCGGTTTACTGGGAGCCGCAGATGCACTCCTCGTACCAATCACAGGACCAGCTGATGCTAGCAGCATTTTGGAAACTATCCTTCCAGTAACGGAAGAGGCGATTGACAAACTCCCTTATCCCGGCTCAAAAGAACCGACGACAGAATATACACGACCAGATGCTCCAATGACGATGCCATCTGATACCCCAACGATCTCGCAGGAGGCGGCAGAAAATTCCATTGCCGCATCTACACAAACAGAGCAACAGCCATCGGCACATGCAAGTGCTAGTGAGGGTATTATCGCTGGTGGAGTTGCGGGAGGAGTGATGGGTGCGGCGGCAGCGTTTTTTATTCCTGGTATCGGTCCCATTCTCGCGGGCGGTATCTTAGCGACCACGCTAGGAGGTGCAGCACTTGGGAGTATTGCCGGCGGTTTTCTTGGCCTCTTCACTCATGCAGGTGTGCCCGAAGAAAAGGCTCGTTACTATGAGCAAGAGTTCAAGAACGGGCGCACGGTTGTCACCGTGAATGCACCAGATCGAACGCAAAAAGCCTCCGAGGTGTTACAGCGTTATGGTGCCAGTGATGTACAAACTCACTAGATTGCATTGGAGCCTCAAATTTTCTGTGGCACTCGCCCTTATAAGGGCGAGT
Source organism: uncultured Ktedonobacteraceae bacterium (assembly GCA_964250805.1). GTDB lineage: Bacteria > Chloroflexota > Ktedonobacteria > Ktedonobacterales > Ktedonobacteraceae > JBBQVS01. Next base: position 16,111 of record CAXUHG010000056.1, read on the forward strand.
GCCACAGAAAATTTGAGGCTTATGCATTTCTCGTGCGGCTAAGCGATGGAGCGGCATTCGCCGTTCCATCGCTATACTGCCTACCACGCCAATCGACTCCTTTGCGTGTCAGTACACGCCATGTGGACTCGCCCAAGATGCCCTCGAAAATTGCCCCCGCTAGTGGATGGGTAAAGATGTAGTACCAGGGGACATGTAACATAGCATTGAGCCATAAACGATAGGAGAGCAGAGGCACAAGCTCTATAGCACTCGCTATTGTCGCCTCAGTTGTGCTGATACCTCTATTACGTTTTGAGCGCGTCAGCTGCGCGAGCAGTGGAAGGAAAAATGGCACAATGGTTATCATGGGCAAGCCAAGCAGTTCGAGCAAGACAAAGAGCAAGCCACCTCGACTACCAAGATAGGCATTTTTGCGCCAGCCACGCCATGTATCGCGCAAACTTGCGTACATACGTACATGCACAAGGTCTTGCCCATCGACAAAGTGCAGTTTAAAGCCATTCGATTTGACGACGTGTGCAAGGTCGCGGTCATCGAGCAGAGTACCACGCAGGTCGGGGCGCGCATAGCCACCTGTGGTTTCATAAACCGCCTTACGCAACAGAAGATATTGTCCATTCGCAACTGCAACCTTACTCTTAGGATCATTGACGAGTCGCGGCGGGTACTGCATGCTGATACCGAGATAGGCAACTGGCATGAGGACACGCTCCCAAAACGTTGGAAGCTCTTGCTGTGTTCCTACCGTAAAAAGGTCCGTCTTCTCTTGTACCGCTTGCGTGATTGCTGAGCGTAATGCGTTGGGCGCATGCCATGTATCAGCATCGGTAAACAAAAGCCAATCGCCCTGCGCCTCCTGCACGCCTCGATGAAGCGCATGCGGCTTGCCTGCCCAGCCTGCTGGTAACTCATCGCGTAAACGTAATACCCAGAGACGACTTCCCTGCGGATGCGTCTGTACTAACCCATCAAGTAATTGTGCCGTTCTATCAGTCGAGCCATCGTCAACAGCGATTACCTCGAACTGCGTGTAATCTTGTTCTAGCAATGAACGAATGCATCGGTTAATATTGTTTTCTTCGTTTCGTGCGGGCACAATAATCGAAACCGTTGGTTCGCGCTCCGTCGCTTGCAAAGAAAGATACTCTCGTAGCGGCAGTTTCTTCAAGCGATCCTGCGGTCTCGGCAGAGTACGTTGCCACACATAAAGATAGAAGCCAACGACACCTATCACATGTGACCACAATGCGAGACGCGCCAGCGATTGCAACCAGACTTGTTTTCTCATCAATTTATTCACTCTTTTGTGATGTTTCTTGCTACACTCATTATAGCGACTATAAGTTACAGAGACAATCAATGGTCATTAACAGGTAAATGTAGGGACCGATTTATCACGTCCTTTCGGCATTTGACATATTGGAGAACGTTGTAAGGCTTTGTATATGTCTTCCGATATCATCATTGTCAAAAGGACGTGATAAAGCGGTCCCTACATATTGCGAGCAAAGCGCGACTAGTGTACAATCTCGTTGCGAGTAAATATCTGCTTCGCGTTTTGGTAGCAACAAAAAGATTGACCGTGTGATATGAAAAATAGCCATCGACGTTTTGTCAGGCTTGTCCTGTTTCCAGCAATGCTCTTGAATATTATAATTTACTTTGTGGCTGTAATGATTCTTCAGCCACAGGCGGCATTTGCTCAAGCCTATGTCATTGGCTCTGATCCTGTCGATGGTTCTACAGTTACGACGGTGCCGAGTGTTTTACGTATTTATTTTAACGCAAACATCAGCATAATGAGTGCTGTACAGGTCTCCTACGTACAAAACGGGGATTTCGTACCCCTGCAAACGCACAGCAGAGTCGTTGTCGGTAATTCGCGTGAATTAGATACGTACCTTCCTACCAAACTTGCGAGTGGGAGCTACTTTGCGCGTTGGACTGCCATCGCTAATGACGATGGACGTACCACATTTGGATCTATCGGCTTTAACATTGGGCGTTCCTCAACAGGAATATCAGGAACGGCAACGCTTGGACCACAAAGTAGTAATCAAACCGATGGTGTTGGCGGGAGTCGAACACTTGACCTAGTAGGAATACTCGTAGTTGCATGGCAGTGGTTGGTATTGGCGGCGTTGACCTTGTGGGTAGGCATTCTTGTGAGCGAACGCCTCATACTTACTCGCGTCGAGCATGTTGCCGACCTCTTGCATCGAGCGCGACGACAGGCTTTACCCTTGCAATGGCTGTGTCTTACAGCACTTCTCGTTGGCGAGATAGTAACGCTCGTTTTGCGTGGTGTGCATGTGACGCGTGGCATTGATACCATCAATATGAACAACGGCCTCCTCGATCTCTCCACGCTACCAGCCCTGCTTACTCAGACGCTCTACGGCTATCTCTGGCTCATACGCTTTGTACTGATTGTCCTGGCCTTAGCCTTGTTGTGGTGGATGACGCGTAAACAACCAGAGGTTATTGTTGAGCAAGTTCCGCAGCGTACACCCACTCTAACAAGGACGGGACCACTACGCTTGCAACAGGCTGGCTTGTCCGCGAAAACTACTGCCACCATCAAAACGGTAGCAGAAAGTGCCTCATTGCACACAACAACGGAGTCACTGCAACGCTATACAGAGCTATGGTTGCTGCTTGCCTGCTTGATTATCTGTACCTACGCCTTGACGGAGAATGCTGTGGGCGTCATACAACCACATATCAGCGCGATTGTGCTGAGTGGGCTCTCGCTCGTCGCGCAATGCATCTGGTTTGGAGGATTGGCCTATCTTGGCTACGTCGTGTTGCCATTGCTGTCGATTGTCGATCTGAACTCGAATGCCGAGACTATCGTAGCCTTTCTACGCCGCATGACTCCTTTTATTCTAGGAGCTGCAGGCATCCAAATTGTCAGCCTCCTCTTTTTGAGCGAGACGACGGTAAGCACACCAAATTTATTGCTCGACGATTCTTACGGACGTTCCCTACTAGTCAGGCTTGCGCTTGTTGCACTCATCCTACTGGCAAGCGTGTACATATTATTTGTACTACGTCCAAAACTTGCGCGACAGAGCGCGTTGTTAACCGTCGTCAACGTGGACCTACCAGCACGTCGTAAACGACAATTCACATTGGAACACACAATCCGCCATGTCAAGATGATGGTCAACCTACAGGGGCTAGTTGGTGCTGGTATCCTGCTCTGTGCCGCATTGATGTCTTTTTATGCCCCGCCTATCGTCTTCCCCAAAACTACCTACGCCAGTCCACCCACCGTCGCAACCTCGATATCCTCAGATGTCACGCAACAGCAAAAGGTAGGCGATGTCACCGTAGGGCTACAGGTGTCTCCCGCCCGCGTCACCAGCGCAAACACCGTCATCGTCTCTCTTACCGACGCCGCTGGAAAATCTGTTAGCAACGCAAGAGTAGAGTTCATCTCGAACATGCAGACAATGGATATGGGTACTGCCATCAAAAAGGCAACGCCAAAGGGTAGCACGTATGTCACAACCTTTGAAGCCGGTGAAACGTTCTCGATGACTGGTCTGTGGGATATCGAAGTTCGCTTCCAATTACCTAAACAAGCCATACAAAAAGCAGAGTTTCAGGTAACGGTAGGGGTCTAATTCATTACACCCTCGTCACCATCGATCACGTATGCAGGAATTGAGGAGTGTACCCAATGGTCGGGCACAGAATCAATGGTGACGAGGGTGTAATGAATTAGACCCCTACAGAATTGTTTCGCGTGAGCGTCTATGTTCCTGCGCTCTTTCATAATATCCCTCGGCACTCTCTAACAGATGAGCGCGTTCGACTTCGTTCAGTTCGCGTTTCACCTGTGCGGGTACACCAATTATCAGTACACCCCCTGGCATCTGCTTGTGTTCACTCACTAATGCACTGGCTCCAATAATGGTCTCCGCGCCAATTTCAGCATGTGAAAGCACAACAGCGTTGATGCCCACCAGCACACGACTGCCCAGCGTCGCGCCATGTACCACCGCATTATGCCCAATCGTACACTCGTCGCCAATGGTCAGAGGAGCATCGGCATCGACATGCAATGTGCAATTATCCTGGATATTGGTACGACGACCAATGACGATGGGAGCAACGTCGCCACGCACCACTGTGTTATACCAGATGCTTGCGCCCTCTTGTATCGTCACGTCGCCAATAATAACGGCTCCTAGCGCGATAAACACATCTTCCGCAATAGTAGGCCAGACGCCTTTGTAAGGGAGTACTGTCATACACAATCATCCTCTCTTGGTAGCATTTCTCACGATACGCCCGATGCGTGCCATTACGTAGCGGGTGAACGGGAGATCATCCTGCTCCGCCGTCATCACGACAATGATAAGTGGAACTTTTTGTGAGAACTGTGGATATGGGGGGTTGAGAATACCGCCATCGTGTAGCGCGTCTGCTAGCTCACCTGTTTTGTGAGCATAAGGTACCTCCTCGCCCCAATAGGCGGATACACAGCTATTGTCATTCTGATGCAATAGCATTCTGAGCATCTCATCGCGTCCAGGAAGAAAATCAGTACAGAAAAATGAGAGCAAGAGAGCCATATCGCCCGCAGTCGTCCAGTTTTCAAAACCAGCCTGTCGCGCATCGAAATCCATAAAGCGGCGTTCGATTCGGGTCGCCTGTAGCCCTAACTGCTGCATGATGTCATTGACCGCCGCCATCCCCACAATTTCAAGTAGAATGTTTGAGGCAGCATTGTCACTAATTGCGATCATGAGATGCGCGAGGTCGTGCAGTGTTGGTTGTAGCTTTGGCGAGAGGTCTACAAGTACACCACTACTCTCTTCGTGAGAACCTCGTATAATGTTGTAACGTGTATCCCAGGACAGCAGACCAAACTCGACCTGTCGCGCCACCTCTACCAGAATGGGAATCTTAGCGAGGCTAGCGGAGGGAAAGCGCATGTCAGGATTGAGCGAGACGAGTTCTCTTGGTGAGGCGGCTTCGAGTTGCACTACAACACAAGCCGAACGACCACCGAGAGTCATCAATTCGCGCTCAATTTCTTTCTGCATGACTACACCGCAACACGCTTCAGGGCGTACACCAAATTCAGCAAGCGGGAATTGAAATGTGCATCGGATGGCTCAAAGCTATTGATGATGACGCAGTTATAAGCTTGCCCTTCGGCGTGAATATATTCTTTCTCATTGAGAGCGAGGCCAACATGCGTAATGCGTTCTTTGCCAAAGAAGATCAAATCACCCTCGCGCATCTCCGCCAACGTCACGGATTTTGACAACGAGTCGTACTGCACATCCGCATCTCTCGGTAGCATATAGCCACCCATGCGATAGCACAGTTGCACAAAACCACTGCAATCAATGCCGCGCCAACTTGTACCACCCCAGAGATAGGGCACACCGAGGAAGGTACGAGCGTAGCTCGTCGTCACAGATACAGGTTGGAGTGGGAAGACCGTTTCACGTTGCTGTATCGCAATATCCTTGCGCGTTAGCCAGCCTGTGCGTTCGTCGGGGAGGGCAACCTGTATTCGTTCCTGAGGGGTGGCATCCAAAAGCGGCAGAACAGTAGAGAGATACACGATGTCAAGCACCTCGTCGCCTGTCTCCTGTACATAGAGCGGCGTATGAGTCGTATTGATAACCGCTACAAGTCCTAGAGGAGTACCACACTGCTCACCGATGCGTGTAAAGCCCTTCGCAACAGGTTCACCTAATGCATCCATACTTACCCAGCCCTGATAGTCCACCAGCTTTGTATGTATCCAGTCGCCTCTATCCTCGTCAGGAATCGCAATTGCATTCATCAATGCCTGTGTCACAAGTTCAGAGGTTGGGTCGGGTTCACGGCGCACATCAGCCACACCGATAGAGATAACATAAGGAGAAGTCATGGTTTCATTCCTCGTGCGTTGGAATAGTTTCTACGCTTTATTCTATCACAGAAGGTACATCACAGTTTTTCGTAGGGACCAGATTTATCGCGTCCACCGTGCGATTTATCGCGCGAGATTCTTGTCGATTCTGTGGAAGAAGTACAGAAATTAATTTCATGTGATAAATCACACTTTCGGACGTGATAAATCTAGTCCCTACTCGACGCGATAAATCTGGTCCCTACGAAAAACCGTCGAGGACTACTACGCAACGTCAATCCAATAGCGTAGCTTCTTGACCGCAGAACCATCGACATGTACCGCATTCTCGAATTGTCCGCCGTTATGCTCGATAATCTTTTTCGAGCCAATATTGTTCTCATCACAGGTGACAAGCACTCTATAAATGCCTGCCGCCTTCGCCTTTTCCAGACCAAGCTTCAACATGAGCGTTCCGTAGCCCTGCTTACGACGTGAGGGTCGTACCTCGTAGCCAATATGTCCGCCGAATTTAAGCAGGTCTGAATCCAGCTCGTAGCGCAGATTGAGGCGACCCACAAACTCACTGTTGTCGATCAGCCAGAAATCCGTGTTTGGCACTCGACCCACAGGTACATACGCACGGTCTTTTTGGCGTAGAGTACGCACGATAAAGGCATCAAAATTCTCCGACAGATAGCGAATATTTTCATCGAGACGTTTCCCCTCACCCTGCATTTCGCGCACCGCCGCAAGATAGCTAGCTTTGTAGTACACTGAAGGCTCTACCAGAACACACATAGATGTTACTCCGTTCTCTAACTGTTTGTTTAGAAGATAGTATAGCGGTTATCAATGAGTTATCACAAGAGACATTCCTGTTAACGTAGGTAGATTTGAGACCGGACGCCCACAAGGGGCAGTACACTTCAAATACGCTAAACATGGGTGGATGGGGAACAGGACGGACGCCCACAAAGGGCTATCCTACTATACACGACATGCGCGAAGCGCAAGACAGTATAGTAGGATAGCCCCTTGTGGGCGTCCATCTGCGTATCTCTGTACCATTCTCATTATTTGAAGTGTATTGCCCCTTGTGAGCGTCCGTTGGTTTTGCCTCATCAGTGAAAAAGTTTCGCCACAAATGGCACTACGTTATTGTAGATGGCAGGTAGACCACCAATGAAGGTGATGATAGCGGGTATGCCCAATGTGGCGATGTGACGCGTAAAGCGTTGCGTAGGCCATAATGGAAATGTGTCCTGCAAGAGTCCATAGCGACGTTTTAACTCCGCCATCTTATCCGTATCCTCTTTAAGACTCGCGGAAGATTCGTTATCGGTTGGCGCATCGACACTAATCGTTATCTTGAATTTGTCCGCGAGGGGCTGTAGCACCTCGTTGCAGCCATCGACCATCACCTGGTGCGGCACCAATGTCCAGCCGAGCAGGAGCGTGGGAATGAGCGAGATGTAGGCAACGGTAAAGGTAATCGCCTCGCCAGCGGAGAAGGCATCGAAGCGTCCCGCTACGAACGCAGGATTGATGACAATAGCAGCGATACCCAGCGTTGCCATAAGAATGGTACTAATCCACAGCGCGTTCTCCATCTGTCCCAATCCTGCACAACCATCGGGATGCAGCGGCGTCAGGTGAAAGCAAAAACTCTTGAAAAGCTTGTTCGAGAAGAGCAGTCCAGCGATGAGCCACAGAATAGAGAGCGTTACACAGTACACAATCAATGCATTATTGAGAATGTTCAATATCTCGAACGTGAGCGGTGCAGGTGCCTGTTGCGCCGGAGTACGTAGCACCAAAATGGCGCGATATGCAACATAGAGCAACACAAACAGCATCGCGCCAGCCGTCCACCACCATTTGCTAGCATAACCCGTGTAACGCTGTACAAACTCTGGATAGTTATTAGGCCATGTCCTGGGATCGCTGTCTAGCGGAGCTTCGATCACCTTATTGCTCTGGATCACGTTGAACAGGTCCGCCATCGCCCTCGGCATATGCAGATAAATCAGTATCAACACAGGAAAGACAAGAACCGCCTGCGCCACACCACTAACAATATACTGCCACGTCCAGCGAAACGACGGCAGCAGCAACGGTCCCAGCACAAAGAAACCAATAGCAGTAATCGCTCCAATCACAGTCATAATGACATAATCGTTGAACACAATGCGCTGCTCCTTGAGCAAACGATACAGCGGGTCAGAGCAATAAATCTTCTCAGGATAGACAATATTTGGGTCTT
>CAXUHG010000056.1:24342-33090 GCA_964250805.1 uncultured Ktedonobacteraceae bacterium
GTTGTAGGTTTACATTTCTGTTCAGCCCAGACAGCATTACCAACTATCATATCGACATTGCCATGCGCGGTGGGCGCGAGCCTGTCCCAGTTAACCTGGCGTGTAGCTCCCTGTGCAACAATAACCTGTTGCACAGATACGGAAGGAGTGAGCATCTCACGAGCGATTGCCTCAAGGACGCGGGCGGCTAACGCGCTGATGATTGGTGTTGCGAAGGATGTGCCAACCCAGTAGGCCCAACCGTGTGCATTGGGGACGGGATAGCTGGCAATACGATCTTCGACGGAGAGGGCAGGATACTGTAACGCGCTATAGATGCCGATCATGCCGTCGATCTTAGTAACATGCGTCACACGGTCAACCGTCTTGATATCGCTCTTCGCGGGTACCTCACCGCCATACGCCGCGACGCCACGCGGACCAGGATAGCAACTATACGACGCGGCCTTGCCAGTATTATTGATGGCACCAACAGGAATCATCGTCTCCACTGGTGTTAGACCATAGTAGGCATACGCCGCAGGATAGAGCGCATCGGGACGCTCGCCATCTGAGTTCATCGGTGCGTAACGCAAATCACCCTCGTTACCTGCTGAGGCTGCAAAGACAACACCAAAGTCTGCTAGTGCCTTAATCGCGTTATACAATGCCTGCCTTGTTGAGTCGAGTAAATTAGGATCGATACCTGCGTTGATTGCCTCACTATCGGCGGGAATCACAAGGCTCATATTAACCACAACAGGCTTACCACATAAATCGCCGTTGGGCATAACGCGTGTATGAATGCCATCAAGTGCCTGAATTAGAACAGAAACATCGCCTACACAGAAATCGTTAAGGACACGAATACATTCTACATTCGCATCAGGTGCGATATCGTGAATGATGCCTGCCTCGAACAGCCCATGATCCGCCATATGAAAACCCACTACACGCCCGTACAAATCCTTCCCTGTCTCCGGCATATGCGGCGAAGGAACATCAAGCACATCGGGAAGCAACTGGTAGTTGGCAAGTGGCACAACATTCTCCATCACATCGACCAGCAGCAAATTATCTTTCTCCGCGCCTTCCGCCGCCCTCTTGATAGTACCAAGCTTCGGCAACGTATCCAGCACAAACACCGTCACGCCATCCCCTGTCACATTCTGCAAATCCGATGGTAGCTCCGGCAACGTAATAGGCCACAAACCAGGAGATGTCGAACACACCTCTGTCACTGGCATCGGCGGCGTAAGGGGACAACCCTGTGATTGTGTCTTTCCATCAGGTGTAATAGGTGTTCCACCACATTGCCATGTTGGTGAGGCAGTTACAGTAGTTATAGCCGATGCGTTGAGTGCATTTCTGAGACTTTCTGTATCGCGGTTCATCAAATTGACGAGCCGTGCAACAGGGCTTTCCATAGAAGGCATGCTGTTTCCGTTTTTGCTACCACGAGCATCTGGACTCTGCTCCTGACCAATCATTGTCATACCATCCATAGCTGGTTGTGCTGGCATCGCACCCATGCCTGACATAGTGCCGCGTTCCATGAATGTAAAGAAGCTAATCAGCGTCGGCACGTAGCGACCACGATCATCTTTTGGAAAGAAGAGATATTTCCCCGTCTCGTTGGCAAGCGCACGCCCTATATCATCAGGAGAAGATTGCATATCCTGCATCGTCCTCATCCTCCCAGAAGTATGCTGACCTGCATCATCACGATCAGCACTAATAGGTATAGCTGTGTTTTCGAGCTTGAATGAGTCGAGGACAAACCCTTGTTCGGCAAGATAGCTACCCAATTTGTCCAGATTCAGAATGTCAATAAATGTTGGTTTGCTAATAAGTAGTGGTGGATTCTGCTTTGCAGCATCTTGTGCGGTAGCTTCCACTGGTTCGAGTTGAAAGGTTATCGCAACCTGCTGTTCATTCCAAAACGAGTTGTGCATATAGGGATCGCGCATATTCATATGTATTTTTCTCCATGTATACTACTGTTGCACCATTCGCTTATGAAACGCTATGAAGTGGAGATTTTGGGGGATCAAAACGGCAAGGGCTGACGTATCGCCAACGGCCCAATATCTCCAACAAGCCGAAAAGCAGCCCAGAAATAAGGGTGGGTATAATCAGGTTGCTGCAACAAATACTGTTGAGCCGAACGTAAAGCCTGTGCTTTACCTTCACCTTGCATGAGATGCCGATAGAAATGTTGCATCAGCTCGTTTGTCGCCATATCTTCAACGGGCCAGAGGCTCATAACAAGCGACTTCGCGCCAGCCGCAAGAAAGGCTCGACCCAGACCTAACTGCTCGTCGCCACCTCCACTTAATGAGAGGCCAGTTTCACAACCGCTAAGCGTCACCAATTCACAATGTTGCAAGTCAAAACCGAAGGCGTCGATAGCGTTGAGGCGTCCATCCGCTAGCAGCAGTGAAGAGAAGTTTGGCGCATCCAACCTGCTCTGTCCATGTGTAGCGATATGGATAATTGAACTACGTGGAGCCTCTGCATTCAATCGAGCAATTGTAGCATCGCGTTCAAGATAACATTGCCCATTTAGAACACTTGCAACAGCTTTAGCTTCCTCGATTGTGCGCCGTAAATGTCCATTGCCAGAATAACCAAATACTAATGGCACTCTTGGTACCTGGAACCAAACCCCATCCATTTTCATTGAACCCGCCACCATACTACTCGTAGGCAAATACTGTATCTGGAAATCCTCGATTAAATAGCTCGAACCATCATAGAGCGCGTGAAATGGCAGTGTATGCAAAGGCCCATAGGGAACAATCGTCAACGTACCTCCCGATGAGGGTAGATACGCTTCAACGGGCGCGATGAGCAAATCATAGAGCTTCTTCAACAAACCTAGCACTGCTTGCTGTTGCATAGAAGGAGCATTCAGTGTATTTACTGAAAGCAATCTTGCATGTAACAGAGGCAAGAGGCGTTCCAGGAGTTCGACACCATCAGGAACCTCATATGAGACTATGCCTTCTTTTGTCAGGACAAAAATCAGGATTTTCCCTTGCGAGAGAAAGTAGGTCAACATAAGTTGGTCTGATGCGAGGTTCTGCCCAATCTGCTTAATGGTTTTTGCTCTATCTTTACGTATACGTCGTTTCTTTGTTGGCTGGGCTGAATCCGCCTGAGAGAGATGAAGTCGCTCAAAACGTTCGCTGACCTCCGCTTCACAATGTTTAATTTCTGTTTGAATAATGCCAAAATCAATGTCGGCGGATAGCGATGTATCTACACTTGCAAATTGTGTACAGGCATCACGATAACGTTCTTGCCAGTCTTTCAACTCCTGCTGCATACGTAATACTGTCGCATTGTTTACTTGTAACTGTGAAGGCGTATCAGAGGTACTCTGACCTATGTTCGCTCGTTTGTTAAGATATTGGCGTAGTGCCATTGAACGGGCTTGCTCAAGATAATTAAATGCATGATCAATCTGCCCTTGACGTAAGCATAGTACGATCATCTCTTCATAAACAGACCACGTTGCATGAAGAAATGATGGTGATAAATCATAAGCCAAATCATCCAAAACGCGTTCGATTTGAGCAATAGCAGCACGATAATGACGAATTGCGTTTCTCGTATTTTTTGCAAGAACTTCTAAACGTCCTAGTAGAAAGTAACACTTGTAAGTAGACTCCTGCAAGTTATGCTGGCGTGCTGTTTGTAAAAGCTTTTTACAATGTACAATTACGTCATATATACCTCTCTTGTTTTCTTTTATCACCCTTACCAACAAAACTTCAACCATAATCAGTCCTGCACGAACTACATACTCTACATGTCCTTGTGATGTATAATAGCTTTTGACACGTATAGCCTGCTCGTAAGCTTTTTCTATATCACCTATTCTCAGAAATAATTCAGATTGTTGCAACTCTACTGCGAAAGTAAAATAGTCTAATTCACTATTCTGAATAAGCGATAATGCCTCATTCAAAATAATTAGTGCTTCTGTTACTTTGCCAGCGGCGGCTAACACTGCTGCGTGTTCGCGGAGTACATATCTTGTACTCAAAGACACATCAAACTTGCGATATACCTCGACAGCTTCTACTGATAAAACACACGCCTCATTTGTCCTATTCAGCTTCACTAAGCAGTTAGCAATCCATAATTTTAAATCCGCAAGTAATACCGGATCGTCGATAGAATAATGAAGTATATTATCCCGCGCTTGGTAATAGTGTCGTAACGCAGAACCATAATAGCTTTGACTATAATCAGTGTCAGCACGCTCAATGTCTACTTTAATAGCAAGGTCTATCTCCCCCAACGAAATGAAATCAGTATGTGCCTGTTGTCGAATAATAGATGACTGCGTAAAATCTCCTAACCAAGAGAGATGAAACGCGAGGTTCATTTTTGTAAGCGCAGCAGAACGCTTAATCTCATTACTATCATGATTAGGCAAACTGGAATACACGTCAAGAATATTTTGATATAAATTCACTGCTTCTTTATAGTTTCCAAGATATTCATAGATTCTTGCAACATTATGGTCAATGATGCAAGCCCAATATGGTTCGTCCAGACGAATAAATGTATCACGCGCTTGTTTAGCCCCCATTAGAGCGTCCTCAGCACGTCCCAACCAAGCACAGGCAGTAATCCAGCTAATACGGCTTCGCGCCCAGTTTTCCTCATCACCTAAAGCGAGAAACTGCTTACTAGATGCATCTAAACAATCCATTGCTGATTGAAAATGTTCAACTTGAACTAGCGCATCCCCTTTAGCTTTAAGACCGAGCGCATGCAGGGAGGGATTGTTGACGTGTTCGCCGAGGAAGATGAGCAGTTCAGCGATTTTGAGTGAGACGAAGGGGGTGTAGAGCTTGTCGAGGGCTTCACGTTCTAGCCATGCGCCGACTGTGTTGCCGTCGTATCCCTCGGAAAGCGATGTTTGAAGATATGCCTTGCCCTCTTCGAGGGGTAGGTCGTGCAAGGTTTGCAGAAATGTTTGTTGTTGGTCAATGCTCAACATGCAGGTCTCCCTAGATAAAAACCTTCTTTATGTTGTTATGTCTGATACCATTATGCCTGTTCTACGTTGATTCCTTCGATGGCTATTTCGGTGTCGGGAAGATGCACAAGTAGCGAGTAGGCGCCGACAGGAACAGCTTTGAAGACGATGTTGCCGAGGTCGTCTACTTTTGTGGTAAGCAACGGCGTTGTAGCGTGTCCGTTCTGCATCGCCTGTTCCGTCATCGGATTGATGTAGAGATCGACGGCACAATCCTCGAAGGCTTCGGTGTTCTGCTGCGGGTCGGTACTAGTGAAGAGGCCGAGCAGCATCATTTCACCAGTACTGCTGCGCGAGAGGTGGAGCGAAATGTCGAGAGTCTCGGCTTTGTAGTGTTTGGGCCAGCTTGCGTCACTTGCTGTACCGCCGTTCGCGCTGTTTGGCGAATCGCTACTGCGCGTGACGAGTTGCGGGCGTTGCGTTTGTAGTGTGGCAACGAGTCGGCGTATTGTTGCCTTTGGTGAAAACGAGAGAACGGCAGCAAGTCCCGTAGATTCAGGCTCAGGAAAGAGGTTCGTAGTCGCAAGGTCGCGGCGAATACTGTCAATCTCTGCACTACATAGAGGGCAGGCATTAGCGTGTTCTGCGATGTACATACGCTCGTCGTTTGACAACAGATTCAGGACAACGGGGGCACAATAATCGGTAAGTTGCGTTGGTGATGGACATTGGCTACGGTATAATTCCGATGTGAGAAATGCATTCGCATCTGTATAGAATGCCATATGTTGCTGACATATCAGGCATGAGTCCAGGTGTTCTTTTGCTTGTTCAGACAGAGCTTCCCCATCAAGCGCATAGCGCATAAGTTCCTCATCATTGGGGGCCATTGGGTTCAGACATTCTGTCATAGCAGTTCCTCGCATCTAGTTTTGTGTAGCACTATAGAAATCGACAAGGGCATCCCCTTGCCCAACACCGAGGCATTTAGCAATATATAACTTTTTTCTTTTCCTGCTACCATCGCTATATAAACGGTAGGTCCTCCAATTTTAGTATATGATTTTTTGCTGTTTCAGTACAAAAAAGAGAGTAGGCAGGAGAGTTATTTCTCCTGCCTATTTGTCGTTCTCGCCGAGTCGCCAGCGAATTTTATCCTTATTACGCATAATACGCTCCCAGACGTTGCGACGAATGCTATATACCTCTTGATCATCCACAAACTCGCCAGGGCAATTGCGAATAATCTCGCGCGGTTTGAGATTGCAGTAAAAGAGCAGGTAGGCCACGCGCTGCTCCTTCCCCGCTGGTAGAATGGTCTTGAGAACCTCCCACAGCTCGCCCTCATGATAGAGGTCTTCAACCTCAAGTTTCGGGTCATCGGCCTGCCCGTATTCTGGTAGCGGCGTGAGATTCGTGCGTGCATGGTCGCGCAGTTCATCCATAATCGAGCTTGTCAGGCACAGCTTTAGATAGCTAAGCGCACCCGCGAGCGACTCGAACGCTGGCTTCGACTTGCGTACCGCCTGCCAGAAACGCTCAAAGGTCTTGTCAGCATAATCCTCTTCCTTCATGTAGTGCGAGGCCGTATCACGACTGTTATGGCGTCGAAACCAGACGCGCACGGTCTCGGCATACTGCTGATACAGCAATCCCCACGCTTCCTGCTCGTCCTTGTGAATAGCCCGGTAAAAGACTTCCAGGCAGTAGCGGTCGTCGGTCTGCTCCTTGCGACGAAACTTGTGCATCTCCTCTTCGCAGCGTTGCGCTAACTCATTGAGGGTCATGGCTCCGGGCGACTTATCCATACGAATACCCATAATGCTTTCCCTACTTCCCCTTCGGCAAGTGTTGCTGAAGCGTAGTTTGTGAGTGGTGCGACACACCTCTGGTGAATTTGCTCTGCTTGCTCTATTAAATAGACGAAATACGGTACAACGATTCAAAATGCTTGCGTGTGTGTATGTCCCTAGTATAAATAATTGTCGTGTGTAGGGAGCATGTCAATTGTCCCATTTTTTTACTTCCTCCATATCAAGAGTACAGCAAATTTGTTGAGCATACAATAGCGTATGTCACTATTTTTATGTGAGCAAGAATACACACTTGGCAAACCGAATACACAACACAAAAAGGGTCTTGCCGTTTGGCAAGACCCTTTTTGTGTTGTGTATTCGGTTTAGCCCACGCTACCGGACATCTCCAATTGGATGAGGCGGTTCAGTTCAACCGCGTACTCCATCGGCAGTTCCTTGGTGATTGGCTCGATAAAGCCGTTCACGATCAGTGAGTAGGCTTCAGACTCGTCGAGACCTCGGCTCATCAGGTAGAAGAGCTGGTCTTCGCCGACTTTCGAGACGGTCGCTTCGTGACCAATCTCGGTCTGATTCTCCTCAACGCGAATGGTTGGGTAGGTATCGGTACGCGCATTCTCGTCGAGCAAGAGGGCATCACAGCGTACACTTGACTTGGTGTGGTGCGCTCCTGGATTGATGCGAACCAGTCCGCGATACGAAGCACGACCAGTGCCCTTCGAGACCGATTTCGACAGAATCTGTGACGTGGTATGCGGTGCAAGGTGTGTTATCTTCGCGCCCGCGTCCTGGTGCATACCATCACTGGCGAATGCCACTGAGAGAACGTCACCACGCGCCCCCGGCTCCATCAGCAGCACGGCGGGATACTTCATTGTCACCTTCGAGCCGAGGTTGCCATCAACCCATTCCATCGTGGCATCGCGGTACGCGGCGGCACGTTTGGTCACGAGGTTGTAGACGTTCTTCGACCAGTTCTGAATGGTGGTGTAACGAACACGCGCACCCTCCATCACCTTGATCTCGACCACCGCACTGTGCAAGCTATCACTGGCGTAGGTTGGTGCTGTGCAGCCTTCGACATAATGCACATAAGAACCAGGAGCTGCTACAATTAGCGTGCGCTCGAACTGACCCATATTCTGGGCATTGATGCGGAAGTATGCCTGCAACGGAATTTCGACGCGCACATTCTCTGGCACGTAGACGAAGCTACCACCACTCCATACCGCGCTATTCAGCGAGGCGAACTTGTTGTCCGAGGGCGGAATGACGGTGCCGAAATGCTCCTTGATGATGTCTGGATACTCGCGCAGAGCGGTATCCATATCTGTGAAGATGACACCAAGCTTCTCAAGGTCTTCACGCACCTTGTGGTAGACGGCCTCACTCTCGTACTGGGCTGTGACGCCTGCAAGATACTTCTGCTCGGCTTGTGGAATGCCCAGACGGTCAAAGGTATCCCTGATCTCAGATGGCACATCATCCCAGTTCTTACCCTGCTGGGCAACCGGCTTGATATAATAATAGATATTGTCGAAGTCGATGCCGGAGAGGTCCGCGCCCCATGTTGGCATTGGACGCTTCTCATAGAGGTCCAGGCTTTTGAGGCGGAATTGACGCATCCAGTCTGGCTCGCCCTTCATCTCCGAAATTTGCTCGACAACCTTCTTGCTAAGTCCGCGCTCGGACTTAAATGCGTAGTTTTCGGCTACGTGGAAGCCAGCGGTATAATCGCCCTGTTCCACCCCGTATGCCTGACTCATCGTATACTCCATCTTTAGACTAATAACATATATTAGGAAGATTCTAGCAGCAAGTTTATGGCTCCTGCTAATCCTTACTTACTTACTCGGATTTGCTAGTATTATATGTTTTTTGGCGGCTCCTGTCAAGGTGGGTAGGGGTGTTGAGAGGAGAGGAGTCGAATGGCAATGATGAGGGCATGCCCTCATC
>CAXUHG010000057.1:0-24135 GCA_964250805.1 uncultured Ktedonobacteraceae bacterium
GAAAAAAGAGAGCATAGGCGGGGCCATGACCGAAAATATAGACATCATAGGGCAGGAAGCAATCACGCATCTTGGCTTAAAAAACGCAGCACGCGAACGGGCACTCCCCAAGTCGCGTGCTGCTATTCGTTTTTGCGCTAACAGTATTCGCGCAACGCATCGTCAAGAAACCGAGACCGCGCAGACATTATTGCAACAGGCTGCGCAACTGCTGGCAGAGATGACAACTGACTTGCACGACCATCAAGACATCTTTTACGCTGGCTTTGTGCAAGACGCACAGAAAGAATATGCCGAGGCAGTTACCTTTGCCACTTTGACGCAATCGCAACCCTTGCCGATGGCACAAGACCTTGCGATTAGCTGGTCTGCCTATTTGAACGGATTGGCTGAGGCGGTAGGCGAGTTACGTCGCTACGTACTCGATCAGCTACGGCACGGTAATTTCGAGCAGTGTGAGGTCTACTTGCGTTACATGGATGATGTCTATGGCGTCCTGGTCTCGGTTGATTTTCCCGATGCTGTGACCGCGGGCTTACGTCGTACCACCGATGTCACACGGAGTATCTTAGAGAAGACGCGTGGCGACCTTACTACCGCTCTCACACAAGCTCAGCTACAGCAGACAATGCTTTCTCTGCAGCAAGATTTACAGGGACATACCTCTTCTCACGAGAATGTATAAGTATAGGGGAGGAACGTATCCTTATCTTCTAACGTTATGTATGTTATATCTATAGTAAGAATGCGCTGATTTAGAATGTATTCCAACTCATTCCCACATTGTGAGGGGGGCGTATGCCGAGCAAAAATATAAGAAATAGAAACGATAATAGCAAAGCAGCCAGAGCAAAAGAGAATTCTGAGAAGTTTCCAGCGACGAAACTTCCTAACTCGGCACGCGTCGTGACCGCCGACTCTGTGCAGTCGGAAGAAGTGCCAACTGTTCCTCTCGGCTCGCTAGAGACCGTCAATACACTACAGGCGGAGGTTGCGGTGCGCTCAGTTGCCTCTAGCCGAGCCGTGAATACACCGGCTCCGCTCGTTGTGCAACCATCAGAGTATCGCCGTAGCATGAATGAATGGTTGCAGGTATGGTGGGACGGCATTAGACCTTCCTACCTGCTGCTCTCACTTGTACCTGCCTGTGTTGGAAGTATCCTAGCCTGGATACACACTCTCAACAATAAGACTCCGTTTGGGCATTTTCATACAACTCATTTTATCGGTATTCTGGCTGCTATTCTCCTGATTCAGACTGGCGCGAATCTCATCAATGACTACTACGACTATCTACGTGGAGTAGATATCAGCAACGCGTTCGGTCCTGGCGGACTTATTCAGCAGGGACTGGTGAAGCCTGCACGTATACTCTCTCTGGGTCTTACGTCCCTCATTCTCGGTGCTATTATTGGTTGTGTTATCGCGGCTTCCGGTGGCCCTCTTGTCTATCTATTCGGTGTTATTGGGCTACTTTGTGCCTTCTTTTATAGTGCGACTGCTCGCTCGCTCTCCTCGCTCGCAATCGGTGAACTTGCAGGTTTTCTTGTCTTCGGTCCACTGATAACGTGCGGTGCCTATCTCGTCATGGCGCAAACAGGAGCTATTGCAAGTGCCGTGTTCACCTACAGTATTCCGCTCGGCCTATTCGCAGCTGCCACGATTCACGTCAATAACATGCGTGACATAGAGGGCGATGCCCATGCCAAACGACTCACTCTCGCCTCTATTCTCGGCATGCGCTGGAGCCGTTGGCTCTATGGTATCCTACTCATTGCGGCCTATCTTGTCGTTGTAGTTATCGCACTTCCACATGGTGCGCCCCATTTTATGCTCTTGACGCTCTGGACGCTGCCCCTGCTCGTTGTGGCACTCACTGGCATCATACGTTCGGGCACCGTCTCTGGTATGCATCTTCTCATGCGCCAGACGCTCAGGCTCGAAACCTACTTTGCCCTGTTCTTGCTGATTGGCTTGCTCATCACAGCTCTCCTACCGGTTCTTCCCAATCTCCCCGCACACCTGATTCCATAAAAAATGGTCACTGTGCCCCAAATTGCCTTCGACAATTTGGGGCACAGTGACCATTTTTTATTGTCCTTGGTAGAGCGGAACATTGAAATAGAAGGTTGTCCCTTCATTAAGTGCTGTGGAAAAGTCAATTGTCCCTCCATGCTGCTCGACAATCAGCTTTGCGATAGAAAGACCGAGGCCATAACCGCCCATCTTCGATTGCTGCGCGTGATTTGACTGATAGAAACGCTCGAAGACATGTAACTGGTCTTCATATGGAATACCAAAACCGCTATCAGTCACGGAAATAATGGCTTGCTTGTTCTCGTGAAGACGCGCATGCACCTCTATCTCGCCGCCAGGGGGCGTAAACTTGATCGCGTTGGTAATCAGGTTATTCAGCACCTGGATGATGCGTTGAGGATCAATGTAAAGAGAAGGAAATGTAGAAGGAATGTCCTGCGTAATGGCAACCTCTGCTTTTCTTGCCTGTGGTTGTAGGCTCCCAACAACCTGCCGTATAAGTGGACGGAGAGGCACCTCTTGCTGCTTGATCTCGAACTGCCCCAGGTCTGAACGCGTCATAAAGAGAATATCCTCGACAATCGAAATGAGTTGTTGGACTCCTTCCTGTGTGTAGCCGAGGTACGTGCGTTGCTCAGGAGTCAATGCTCCCATGTGATCGTGTAAGAGCAGGTCTATGAAGCCGTGAACGGAGTTGAGCGGCGTGCGTAACTCGTGCGAGACCATCGAAACAAAATTGGAGCGCACCTGATTTGCGACTTTGAGGGCTGATACATCACGAGCCGTGAAGACGACATAGGCTTCGTCTGTTCCTGTAACGGGGGTGACACTCGTGGAGACTTCGCGCGTATGATCCCGCTGTGTCCCCAGTATCAATTCTTCATTGTTAAGGGGCTGCTGCTTTTGCAGAACTCGTGTCAGTGGACAGCTTGAAGTACCGCACAACACGATTGAATTGAGATTCTGGCAACGCAATACCTCCGTGCATCTCCGTCCAATCGCGTCCTGTACCGACCAACCCAGTTCCTCTACCGCCGCTGGATTGAGGTCTCGCACATAGTATGTCGTATTCAGTGCGATCACTGCATCCGGTGTGGCATCGAACATTGCGTCCAAATACTTATCTTTATTGAGTGAAGTGATAGCAGAAGGAGCCTGCTCTACATCGCCGACTTGCTCTGCCACCACTACATCTTCTACCTGTTTTGATGTCCTTTTGCGCAAGTACTTCCTCTATTTCCCATTGAACTTATAGCCTTTACCGCGAACCGAAAGAATATGCTGCGGCTTGTAAGGATCGTTCTCAATTTTCACACGTAGACGACGAATGTAGACATCGACGATGTTGCTATTATTTTCATCATCGTGCCAGATTTCCGAGAGCAATGCGTCGCGGCTAACCACATGCCCAACGCTGCTCATCAAAGTGCGTAGCACCTGCATCTCGGTGCGTGTGAGCAATTTTGGCTCTTGACCGTTCACGGAGACTTTGGAGTCGGCGGGGAAGAGTTCGATTGGTCCGCCGCGTAGACTCTCGTTGCCAAGCTTGTCTCTATTTTTGACGCGCCGCATTACAGCATGCACGCGTGCCACCAGTTCTTCGTGAATAAATGGCTTGCAAACATAGTCGTCGGCCCCTATTTTGAAGCCTTCCAGTTTGGACTCAATGGCATCTTGAGCCGTCATAAAAATGAGCGGCGTGTTATAGCCATCTTTACGCAGTTGCTGTGAAAACTCAAAGCCACTCAAATAAGGCATCTTGACATCAAGTAACAGCAGGTCAGGCTCGCGCTTCTGAATCATCTGTAAGGCTCCGCGCGGGTTGTCCGCCGTCTCGACCTCATAACCTTCTTTATCCAGCACAAACTTCACCAGCATGTTAGCAAAAGGATCGTCGTCAACGACGAGAATATACATAGATCTCCCCCTCTTCCTTACATAGTTGTCGATGCCGCTCCCTACCTATCCGCACCAAGGCTCGCCTGTCATCGCCCCTATTGTAAGGATACATAATAGGTCAAAACTCATGAAAGGAAATACGTTTACTTTTTTATTCGAGTTTTTAGAGTCAATAATAGAAACGCATAGGAATTACAGTCTACACGTTGGGGGTAAAACGTTTACTGCTAGCTTTACTTTTTATACAGATTTTTGTACTCGCTCTATGTATGCACTCTTATAGTACTAGTCATCTTATACTTTTGTCAAGTTTTGACCGTAGAGACCGTACTTTTTCCAGGTAAATCATGAGGATGGCGACATCGGCGGGCGTGACGCCTTCTACACGCGCTGCCTGTCCCACCGTGCGTGGTTGAGTGCGAATCAGTTTTTGGCGAGCCTCTGTGCGTAGATGCGGAATGTCCTGGTAGTTGAGAGTTTCGGGGATACGCATCTCTTCGAGCCGCTGAGTACGGTGTACCATCTGCTCTTGTTTGCGTACATAGTTTTCGTATTTTACCTGTAGCTCGACCTCTTCCGCCGTCTGCTCCTCCAACTCTGGTAAGCGTTGTTCTACACGCTCAGAGGTTGTTTCTCGTAGCTCGGCGGTACGCCGTGCTAGCTGTGCTACCTGCTGATAGCGAACCTCTGGTCGTCGCAGCAAATCGCGTGCGCTCATCAATTGACCTAGAGGAGCGATACCAACCTCCTGTGCTTCTACCTCGGTTGTACGCGCGGAGGTAAAGAGAGTTGTTTCAAGCTGTTCCAACGTTTGCTGAATGAGCGCACGTTTCTCCAATACACACCCGTACCGCTCTTCGTCAATCAGCCCCAGGCGGTAGGCATGGTCGCTCAGCCGCAGATCGGCACTATCTGGACGTAGCAATAGACGGTGTTCCGCACGCGATGTGTGCAGACGATATGGTTCGCTGAGCGGACGCGTTACGAGGTCGTCAATCAGCACGCCGATATAGGCTTCGTGGCGTCCCAGCACAAATGCCTCTTCATGGCGAGCGGAAAGAGCAGCATTGATGCCAGCCATGATACCTTGCGCCGCCGCTTCTTCATAGCCAGAGGTTCCGTTAATCTGGCCCGCGAGAAAGAGGCCCGCTACTGGTTTGGTTTCGAGCGTCGTCAGAAGTTGCTCTGGGGGCACATAGTCGTACTCGACGGCGTAGCCCACGCGCATCATCTCGGCATGTGCAAGCGCGGGAATACTGCGTAGCATGGCTAATTGTACATCCTCGGGCAAGCTGGTGTTCATGCCCTGCACATATACCTCACTAGTACGCCAACCCTCTGGCTCTAGGAATATCTGGTGCGTGGCCTTGTCCGCGAAACGCACAATCTTGTCTTCGATAGATGGGCAGTAACGCGGTCCAACGCCCTCGATAATACCTGTATAGAGGGGCGAGCGATGCAGATTATCGCGTATAATCTGGTGCGTCAGCTCTGTGGTGCGTACCAGATAGCAGGGAAGTTGTGGTCGCCAGCCATGCATATCTTCGTCAGTCGTCGGGTATATGGAATTTGGGCGACTTCCTGGCAACTGCACATCCTCACGAGCCGCGACATCATGCGAGAAGTATAGCGGTGTACGGCTACCAGGCTGCATTTCTGTCTTGCTAAAATCAATGCTACGTGCATCAATACGCGGAGGTGTGCCAGTTTTGAAGCGTCGAACCTCAAGCCCCAAAGCCTTCAATGAGTCGGAGATACCGAGAGCAGGTCCTTCGCCTGCCCTACCACCTGCCTGTGTCTTATCGCCAACCACTAGGCGACCGTTGATAAAGGTGCCAGTGGTCAGAATAACCGCGTTGGCCTCGTATTGCCAGCCATTGTTCGCAACGACGCCCGTAATTTCATAACGGTCATCCTCGCGTCTGCGGCTCAGTAGGCGCGAAATATTTACCTGCTTTACCTCAAGGTTCTCCTGGCTCTCTAGCACAAACTTCATCGCTAGTCGATACGCCTGCTTATCGCATTGTGCGCGTAAAGCCTGCACCGCTGGTCCCTTACTTGTGTTCAACAAACGAATCTGGATAAATGTGCGGTCCGTGTTGCGTCCAATTTCACCGCCGAGGGCGTCGATCTCTTTGATCAAATGACCCTTTGCTGGTCCACCCATCGAAGGGTTACATGGCATAAGCGCGATACTATCCAAATTCATAGTAAGTAGTAGCGTTTTTCGCCCCATGCGTGCGCTTGCTAACGCGGCCTCACAGCCCGCGTGACCCGCGCCTACAACGATTACCTCATAGACTTGTTGGAGAAGAGTGTCCATGTATGTGCCTTTGTGTTTGTATCGTGCTAGTATAAAGTTTGAGTGACATTTTTTCCTAGCCTATTATGACGCAGATACTCCTTAGCGTCAATATAGAGAGTTATATATAGGATTTTTTCCTTTTTTGTCCGATTTTTGGACAATTTCATTGACGTTCTTCGCAGCTATCTGTATGATAAGGAGTGGGATATTTTCATATGTTACAAAATTGTGCCATTGGTGTTTAGTGTATTGATGAAGGTACACATAAGGCATCGACTATTTCGATAGATGGGAATACTGAGTAAAGAAATGCCAGATACTACACGATGGCGAGAGTTTCTAGGTAAGTACATTAGCAATACCCAAGAGCGTCAGCGTATCGCCAATGAGTTGAATGTCAGCATGGTGACGCTTACACGTTGGGCTAATGGAACGTCTAATCCGCGCCCACAGAATCTTCGTCATCTGCTTCGTACCATACCGCAGCATCGTACACGACTCCTTGCGTTAATGAGCGAGGAGTATCCCGATCTCGCACTCATGCTGGGCGACGACCAGGAGAAGGACGCGTCACAAGAGATTCCAGGAGAATTGTACGTAAACGTGATGCATGCATATGCAACCTTGCCACAGGCACTGCGCTCCTGGGGTTTAAGTAACTTGATTTTGCTACAGGCACTAGGTCAACTCGATCCTAACCATCTTGGTTTAGCTGTTTCGTTGGTGCAGTGTATGCCGCCGTCACCGCAGGGAATAGTTCATAGTATGCGCGAACGTGTGGGATATGGTACGCCGCCTTGGGCGATCAATCTGGAGCAAGATGCGCTTTTTCTGGGGCGCGAGTCGATGGCGGGCTTTGCAGCTATGAATGGGCGTTCGCTGATACGTCAGCATCAAGGCGAACACGAGGGTTTTTATCCTGCACATTGGGTGGATTGGGAGGTAAGTGCCACTGCATACCCTATATTGCGCTCTGGTGCGGTGGCGGGTAGCCTTGTTGTTTCCAGTACGCAACCAAATTATTTTGTACCGTTCCGTATTCGACTGATCGAACAATATAGTGAACTGCTCTCCCTTGTATTCGAGCAAAAGAATTTCTATGCCCTCGATAAAGTAATGTTGCGCGACATGCCCAGGTATACGCAACAACGGGAGTATCTTGCAACACTTCATACACGAGCGGCAAGGATTATGAACGAGGCTACAAAGCGCAATGAGATGATGACAATGGATGTGGCAACCGACCGTGCGTGGCAGGAACTAGAAGAGTTATTTTTGGACATGTAGATGTATGCGTTATAATGGGGACGTACATATAAGAAAGCGTTTAGGTAAGCGTAAAGGGAAATAGCTTTATGACAGAATCGACGAATAAAGAAGAGAATACGTACCCAATTGATCCAGAAAACGCCGTTGAGATGGCGCGTTTGCTGAGCCAGGACATGTTGATAACAAAGGCTATGAAGGGTCCGTTGACCGACCAGACGAATACATCGCTATTTTTCGATGTACTGGACCTTGCCTGTGGCCCTGGTGGCTGGGTATTGGATGTTGCACGTCTCTTACCCGAAGCACAGATAACGGGCGTTGATATTAGTTCACTTATGGTAAACTACGGACGTGCTACCGCAAAGGCGCGTGGATTGCACAATGCTCATTTCATGACCACGAACATCAAGGAGCCATTTCCTTTCGCCGACAATTCGTTTGATCTTGTCAACGCGCGTTATCTTGTGGGTGTGTTAGCACCTGTCGAATGGCCTACTATGCTGCGTGAGGCCCTGCGCGTGTGTAAGCCAGGGGGAGCCATTCGCTTCACCGAGACCGAGATGCCTATCACGAATAGTATGGGAGTTGAGAGAATAACGCAGTTGTTACTGAATGCCTTTAGTGTCACAGGTCGTAACTTCAGTCCGACTGCACGCAACTTTGGCATTACAACCATGCTCCCCCGATTACTAAGAAACGCTGGCTGTACCGACGTAGATTATGCCTCCTATAGCCTTGACTTCTCAGCAGGTGCCGAGGCACATGATGGCTTCTACCAGGACTACATGGTGACGTTCCTCCAACTAGGAAAAGACTTTATTGTCAAACTCAAACTCGCAACGGCTGAGCAATACGAAGAAATCTATCAGCAAATGTTGAGTGAAATGGTCTCCGAAGACTTCTGCGGCATGATCTACAACCTCACCGCATGGGGTCACAAGCCAAAAGAGTAGGCACAGAGAAACGCTGCAAAAAGTAGTTGACGAACCGGTGGTGACATGATACTATCATGTCACCACACAGCATACACGGGGCGGTGGTGAAATGGTAGACACGAGGGACTTAAAATCCCTTGGCTGAAAGGCCGTGAGGGTTCGAGTCCCTCTCGCCCCACTTTACTACAAACAAAGGAAGTTACCCCTTTTTCGGAGTTATCTGTCTCAAGTAAGCAGTGACTACTGCCTCTCTCAGTTTGTTCGATGGAATTAAATAAGCGTTAAATGCTTGAAGATTTTCCCTATTCAGGTGAAGTTGTCCCTCTCCAACATTTCCTCTGTGCTGCCCAGGAGAGTAGTATCTATTTTGAGCAACCTCATTTGAAGACAATACCCAATATCTTATTAAGTCTCTCCATACACCTATCCATACAAAAACATCACAATATTTGGGCTTAATCTGTTGAAAATTCATGTCAAAAGGTCTATCCTCTTGTTGCCCTAACGCTTTTATATATAAAGGCTCTTTGCTGTCAAAATCAACTGCACGAGAAGCTTTAACTTCAATCGTCAAAAACTTCTTATCATCGATAGGTAAGAGAAAATCATACTGTCCGTCATAATTTAGATCGATTTTCTTGGTTGGTTTAACTAAATCAGGAACAAGCTCTTTCAAATGTCCTTGTGCCCATAATTCTCCAAACCCTCTTGGCGCACTAATCTCAAAAATATGTAAGTACATGTTTCTTGCGATATACTCATCTCGCAACAAGTAATAATCATCCAGGCTTAGCTTTGCTAATCCTAGTAAGGTAGAGATAATGAATTCGTATTCGTTGAAGGGGTAAACAGACATTAAATTGTCTAACTTAAACCTTAGCTTACTTTCTTCATCTTCAGAAAGTTGTGAAATCAGTGCATTTAGCTGTTCTCTGAGTAGTTGCATAATCATTAACTCTTTACAGATGACTTTATGTATTCCGCCTCTTTTTCGTCAATGCCAAAGACGAAAAATATTATATCATCTAACTCGGCTTGAACAACTGCCCGTTCCACTTCACCTACCTCTTGTTTAATAAGCCTATTAATTTTTTGTATTATCTGATCGGTTATTGCAGCGTCAACGAGAGGAAATGGTAGCTTCTCTAAATCGCCTCGTAAGACCTTGATGGTGTTAAATTTTTTCTTATATAAATATTGAAATAAGGCCGAATTAAGTAGTGCTAGTGCCAACTTAATTGGATAATTTTCAAATCGAGGAATGAGTACATTTGCACTATTGAGTGTTAGTCTTTGTTGATCATCATACGCAAAAACGAGACTACTTGATATGAACTTATAAATGAGCTTTTCCTTTGTCCTATATTTCCATTCGGGTGCTGTTTGTTGAAACCTGGATGGTTCAAATGTAAGAAAAGACGATGGCTCATCAAAGTAATACTGTTTAATATCTGAGCCTTTGAGTATCCCTTCGTTACTTGATTTTTTCTCATTTGACAGGTACGTTTTATTGTTCCCTGTGACTATACCAAGTGCCCAATCTGCATTGTTTGCAAGCGTTATATGCTCTCTTTCGTAAATCTTAGCAATAATATCGCTATCTTCATTCGCAATTTCCGTGTCAAAGGTGTAAAAAGCGTTAGCTCGAAATCGAGATTGGCTTACTTGATATTCCTGTCCTAATTTATTTCTGATTATCACTGAATTGTTTTCATCGACTTTTTTTTCTAAAGAGAGAAGAATGACGGGAGAGAGAACTCTTGTGAAAACACTACCAAGATGTTTTATGCTAAGAATTGCATTCGCATCTAATATTCGTTTTCTAATATCGCTATGCTGTCGAATTTTTATGATTGCTTCTGGCAGTACAAAGGACAGTTTTCCATTAGGTTTAAGTAGCTCCAACCCCTTTGTAAGAAAATAGGAAAAAGCCTCTTTTGAGGTAATGGAAGGATAAAGGAGAGTGAGTTCGGAAATATCCTCTTGAGAAAAATGAAAACCCCAGGGCGGATTTGTGACAACAATATCAAACTTATTATTCGCTACCACATATAAGGCATTCTTGCAATAAATATTAGGGAAAAAATCCACGTCTGGAAAAGCAAGCAAGAGGTTAACTCTAGCGATATGAACAGCTAATTTATCAAGGTCATATCCCCAAATATTTGAAGGGTTTGCTCTATATTTTGCAAATGAAAGCAAAAATTGACCAGTTCCACAGCATGGGTCTAATATGAGCGTTTGATCAGTTAATGTGTCTTTATGCTGATCGACGATTAAATCGACTACTTTTGTAGGTGTGTAGTAAGAGCCGCTTTGAGCTTTCTCGCCTTCACTCAATAAAGACTGATAAACCACTCCTAATAAATCATCAAGAAGAATAGGTGAAGTAGAAAGTATGTCTGGATACGTGTTGAGACAGATATTGCCGTAATCAGATACCCAGTTTTCGATCACTCTTTTGACATTTTCATTCTTGAATCTAAGGTCTTCAATGTCTGTACATGTACTAAGTTCGCTATTCAGGATTAAGCCCTTTATCTTGAGAAGATTGAGTGACAAGAGAAGTAAAGCAGTGTGTTTATTCAGGTTGTATTGATTAATCGCTAAGAGAAGTTCCTCAAGCTTCTCATATACTCCCTTATCCGGTATACGTTCTTTGGGAATAAAAATTGCTTTTGCATGTCTTTTATTAGCCCTAGCACTTAATCTATTTATCTCACCATTGGATAGTTTGTCTTTGAACACCTGAATCTCACTGCTTGAAAACTGGGCTTTGTTTGCTCCATTTGTTCCTGGACTAACGTAATGAGCCTTAACCCAATTATATAGAGTAGCAACAGATATTCCAAGTATTTCACTAGCTTCTCGATAACTAAGAAAACTGTCTAATTGATCCTCGAATAAACCTAGTTGTTTCATCGCTTGTATCTCCACACAGTTTTACTCACCCCTATAGTATATCAAGTAGCGAAGGGAAAAAACGAGAATAGTAGGACTTACTGATAATCATTAATGTTTGTTATACTATGACTAACTTCTAACTCGGAGGCACAGATGTCATATACCCTGTACCATGCTGATTGCATAGATTGGCTTGACGCACAACCCGAAAATAGTTTTGAGGCAATAATCACTGATCCTCCTTATGGACTAAAAGAGTATTCCATAGACGCGCAAGCAAGGCTACGCAACGGCAATCGTGGCGGCATATGACGTATCCCTCCGACGCTAAACGGGACTACTCGCGCCCCTTTGCCTCGATTTACGGTCTTAAATGAAGACGATTTGAAAAGCCTCTATCAATTCTTTTTTGTTTGGGGAACGAAAGCTCTGCATGTGGTCGTGCCAGGGGCGCATATGTTCATCGCCACAAACACATTTCTTTCCCATATTCTCTGTGCCGCTTTGACAGATAGCGGCTGGGAGAGGCGCGGAGAGGTTGCTCGTCTGGTGCAAACATTACGCGGCGGTGACAGACCGAAAAATGCGGAAGAAGAGTTTACCGATGTGACCGTCATGCCGCGTTCCGCATGGGAGCCGTGGGAGCTATTTCGCAAGCCGCTCGATGGTCGTGTCCAGGACAACCTGAGAAGATGGAAAACAGGCGGTCTCCGCCGCGACTCAGCAGAACGTCCATTTACAGACATCGTACCAAGCGAACGCACGCCCCAGGAAGAACGCAAAATCGCCAATCATCCATCTCTCAAACCCCAACGCTTCATGAGATATATTGTTCGTGCCGCCTTACCACTGGGAGAAGGCAGAATTTTAGACCCCTTGATGGGCGGCGGTTCAGTGATAGCCGCTGCAGAATACGTCGGCTATACCAGTGTAGGAGTGGAGATTGATGAGCATTATTATGATATTGCGGTAAACGCTATTCCTGCGTTGGCTAGTCTTTATAGAGAGGTAGGTACATCTGTAATGCCCGTAGGTCAGGAATTTTCTTTATTTCTCTCGCTCTAGTTCGATCTACCTCGGCACCCAGTGCCGACTTCTCTTGACAACATAGTACAACCCCTATGCCCTTAATTGACTAGTATATTTTTTACTTCTCAATAAGGTTACTGTTGTTTTAAATGACTAAATGAGATACAATACCTTCACAAAAAAGTTAGTTATATAGATTATATGATAGGAAGTATATATTTAATGATAACTTTTGATTTCATAAGTGGAGAAGATTTTCGCCATTCATTGGAGGCAGACTACAGAGAGTTAAATTCTGCTATGCAAGTAGGTGCTTGGAAAGCTGTACACGTACTTTCGGGAAGCATAATTGAGGCAATTCTAATCGACTATCTTATATCTTCGGCTTATGTACCTAAACCAAAACAGCGACCTAATCTTCTTGATTGGGACCTTAATGAAGCTATTGAGACTTGCGAGAGCGAAAAAATTATTTCAAAAAGAACTGCACAACTTTCATATGTAATAAGGTCTTATAGAAATTTAATTCATGCTGGAAGACTAATTAGACTAGGAGAGCAAGTAAATGAGAACGGAGCCAAGATAGCACAAGCATTACTCGAAATGATTGTTGACGAAATATCGGAACGAAGGAAACAGAACTATGGGTTTACAGCAGAACAAATTGTTACGAAGCTAGAAAATGACTCTTCAGCTGTTGCAATCATAGGTCACAACCTCAAAGAGACAAGCGAGTATGAAAAAGAACGTCTCTTGCTAAGAGTACTTCCACTACGATATTCCGATTTATTTGACTCAGAAAGAAAACCAGAGAAACTGCTGCTATCTTTAATTTCATGTTTTCGCTTAGCATTTGACAATGTATCTACTAGCACTAAGGAAAAAGTAATCAAAGAATTTGTTAAAGCCCTCAAAGAAGAAAATTCAGATGTTCAATGGAGATACGCATTTTTTAGAGGAAGAGACCTTGAGTATACCTCTTCTCCAGAAGATAGAAACCTCATTAAGGAACATTTACTATCTTTGATGGAATTTCCTATTAAAATCGAGTTTCTCCTAGCATTAGAAGGTATTGGAAAGTTTTTGACCAAAAAAGAATGCGGACAGATGCTAGCTCCTCTCATAAATTCTATTACAAACTATGAAGAGTACTACGATAGCAAAGCTATTGAAGTAGAAGATATTTTTAACATCTTCAAAAAGGAATATGCTTTAATGTCAAAAGAAAATAAAGAAACAATTAGCGATCAGCTAAAGCATTTATACAAAAAA
Source organism: uncultured Ktedonobacteraceae bacterium (assembly GCA_964250805.1). Taxonomy (GTDB): domain Bacteria; phylum Chloroflexota; class Ktedonobacteria; order Ktedonobacterales; family Ktedonobacteraceae; genus JBBQVS01. The sequence continues at coordinate 13,651 of CAXUHG010000057.1, forward strand.
TACAAGCATGTGTCTGTTCTTGCAAGTACAATTAAAATGATGTACGAAAAGGTAAATTTATTTAAAGATATAGACGATGATGTTGACTATGAACATCCTTTTTAGCTTAATAATTCTTTACCACCTCTATACCAAACACCCTCCATATACCAATATATTGACTAAAAATGACAAATCAATCTTGTAAAGTCTTCTGGCTTTGTAGCTATTCAACATCAATAAAGCTACCTATAGAGCTAATTAAGGCAGAGTTGTAGCTTAAAATCTCTCAGTTACAACACCGTGAGGAGCCTACCTCCTCACGGTCAAACCCTACTAACTGATCGGCACCACCGCGAACCGTCCCCACACCACGAATGCCGCCAACAACAACAGCACAATCACAGGTGCCAAATTGGGGTACTCGTTACGTCTCACATGCAGAATTAAAGCACCAATCATCGTTAGCACAAAGCCGATTGCCGCTACTGGCACGAGCCATGTTAAGACATGGAACACGGCGGGCAAGATCAAGCCAATTGCTCCCAGTATCTCTACTGTCCCGATGGCGCGAACTCCACCCGTGCCAACCGAGCGCACCCACCCCATGTTTTTCTCTAACGTCGCTAGTGGTTGCGATACCTTCATAATGCCAGCCGCTAAGAATGCCAGCGCCAACAATATCTGTACAATCCAAAGTGCAATATTCATGAGTCCTCATTTCCTTCCGGTCTATTAGTTCCTTTATGGAATTAAGTATACATATGAAAACTTGGATTGTCAAGATGATTAGAAGAAGATAGAGGGGGGACTAAGCAGGTCCCCAGACGCCATATTCGTTGCCATCGGGGTCGGCGAACTGCGCCCATTTGCCCCAGGGTTGTGTACTTAGTTCTTGAGTAATATTGATGCCACGAGTTTTGAGCGTTGCACAGGTTTCTTCGATGTTGTCGGTATGCAAAACGTAGCCTGTAAAGCCAGTTCTATCGCCGCCACTCTGCCCACGTAGTCCAAGTATGATATGAGTTTGTGCGCCAGGGGGAGCTACTTCGATCCAACGCTCGGTTTCGCTCATGGGCTGGTCGTCAACCTTCTCAAATCCGAGTGTATTCACGTAGAAGTCGAGGGCTTTGTCCTGGTTGTTGACAGGCACACTAATGGTGCCGATTTTTGTAAACATAGATACCTCCTTTTTGTTGAATACTTCAGTTTCAAGTATAACAGATGTAGAACAGAATTTCAATGTTTTTGTGATTCAGGATTGAGATGTGTAAGAATTACCCGTTTTGATAAATCTATTATCAGAGCGTTTTCTTCATTGAGAAGCAAAACACAGCTAGAAACAAGGAGAGACGTGACATGGACGAGAAAATTCAGCTAAACAAGCCACGACCACGACCACAGCCGGGACCGTGCCCCGAATGCGGAGGGCCGCGTGCAGTGGTTGTTCTCAAAACAGCGTATGAGGGTGCGATGGTAGAGCTTATGCAACCATTGCGCTACACAGCACTGTTTAGTGGCAAATCCAATACGTCGCAGATGAATGCTACAACCTGTACTCATTGCGGATATACAACGCTGTACGCTATACAACCCGCTAATCTCATTCCAGATATTGAATACTAGGCAACGTATACGAAATACGTAGTCCATTCGCATTGCCGTTCTTTTTATGACTAAATGACAGTAGTTCCTCTACGTCATAGCAAAAGAAAGGCTCTCTTCGATGACTACGAATTCACCTGTGCGGCTCACAGAATTAGCAAGTTGTGCGGGCTGCGCTGCAAAGATAGGTGCCGATATTCTGGCTCAGGTGTTAAGTCCACTACGTCAACGCAATGTACCGTCGCAACTGCTAGTTGGCTTGGGCGCGATTGACGATGCAGCGGTCTATCGCGTCAACGATCAGCAAGCGATTATCAGCACAGCGGACTTCTTTCCACCCGTTGTGGATGACCCCTACACCTTTGGCGCGATTGCCGCGACCAATGCTCTCAGCGATGTCTATGCGATGGGCGGACAGGTTCTGATGGCGATCAATCTGGTGGCGTGGCCTGAAAATCTCGATACGAGCATTCTCAGCGAAGTCTTGCGCGGCGGCATGGATATCGTCGAGCAAGCTGGTAGTGCTATCGCTGGCGGACACTCGATCTCCGACGATGAACCTAAGTATGGTCTCGCGGTCACTGGTATGGTCCATCCTGACCATATTTTGACCAAAGGTGGGGCGAAACCAGGGGATATTCTTGTCCTGAGCAAGCGACTTGGTACAGGTCTGCTCACAACCGCGCAAAAGCAGAACAAGGTTTCCGAGAATGACATGGCGGCGGCAGTGCGTTCAATGACCACCCTCAACCGTCGTGCCAGCGAACTGCTTGTGCAGGCGGGTTCATCCGTTCACGCCGTCACCGATATTACGGGCTTCAGTCTATTGGGTCATGCATGGGAGATGGCTTCGCAAAGCCTCACGCGTATGCGCTTCGACTTTGCCGCCTTGCCGCTTCTACCCAATGTGCAGCACTACGCCGAACTTGGCTGTATCCCTGGTGGTACGGGACGCAACGAACGCGCAGTTCAATCGCATATACGTTTTGATGCCAGCATCGACGCCCTTCAACAGGCCATTCTCTTCGATCCGCAAACATCGGGTGGCCTCTTCGCCGCCATCGAGCCGAGCCTGTGGGAAACACTCTCGCAGCAGCAAGAGGTTCCCTTCTGGCGCATTGGCGAAGTGACAGAGGGCGTGCGCGAGCCGCAGGATGTTGTGATTGAAGTCAGGTAGCAATGGAACGAGAGAGAAAGGTCAATCTATAATTGGTCTTTGTAGTTCTCGAAGAGAACAATTATACAAACCTCGCACTATGTATACCTTTTTCTATATGTTAGCGTGCTATTAAAAAGACATAACAACATACGAAAAGAGGAAAAATACAAATGACTCAACAAGAAAACCAGCCACAACAAGACCCGCAAAAGAACCCAACGCTACAGGAGCTATACGGTGATCAAGGCAATGAAGGCCAGTATGGACAGGGGCAGTACGATAGTGAGGGCAGACCCGATCCACGCGGTATACAGGAGCAGCGCACTCAACCAACGCAACCCACACAAAATTCAGAGCAACAAAAGGATGTGACCAACGATCAGGTACCGCTGCAAGATTTGCAGAATCAACAAAACCAGCCATAACTGTTCACACGCGCGAGCAAGTCTTTGAGTGCCTGAGAATGTAGGCATTTGAAAGTAACCTCACTGTAAATACAGTTGGCTCATATACAACCTCGCTACACAAAGCTCACGCAGAGCGACGAAGTTGTGTATGAGCCGACTGTATTTACATCTAAATCGTATCACATATTCCGTTTGTTAACTGCTTGCTCCATTGCTCGACCTCCGCTGCCTTGAAGTGCTCTATAAGGGTAAAAAGTGCCTGACTTCTTTTGCTGTGCTGCGCCGCCTCGGTGAATCGTCCTTGCAATGCTGCAGCCTGGGCTAATCCGTACTCAGCGTATGCCTGCAAATCCCGACTCTCCTTAGGAACACATAGCAAGGCTTCCTGAAAGAGAGTTTCTGCCTGATTCACCTGCTGTTCCAGCAACCGCAATTCTCCTACACTCACCAGAATCGCTGCAACCATCCTTGTAAATCCGATGTGCCGAGCGAGTTCTAAGCCTTCTTGATAGTAGGCTTCTGCCTCGTCACGCTTCCCCAGTCTAGTATTGACATCTGCCATATTGTTGAGGAGGTTCGAGATGAGGGAGCGATGTCCTAGCTGTCGGGCGAGTTCCAAGCCTTCTCGATAGTAGATGCTGGCTTGCTCCATCCCGCCTCGACGAACCGAGAGGGCACCTAGACCATTCAGATGGCGAATGATATACTCTCGATGTCCTAGCTGCCGAGCGAGTTCTAAGCCTTCTTGATAATAAACTTCTGCTTGCTCATAGTTTCCTTGACGCTCTCCTATAATAGACGCCAGGCTATTTAAGAGTTGACTGATCTGCTCTTGCTGTCCTCGTTGTCGGGCGAGTTCCAATCCCTCTTGATAATACCGTTCGGCTGATACGTAGTCGGCTTTATACTGCATGAGGTACCCAAGGTTCCTTAATATGGAAATCATCTGCTCCTGGTACCTCCCTTGTCGAGCGAGTGCTAATGCTTCTCGACAATGCTCCTCTGCCTGCTCATAGTTTCCTTGACCAAGCTCTATCATGCCAAGATCGCTCAAGAACTGGCTTTTCTGCTCTTGCTGCTCTGGTTGTTGGGCCAACTCCAATGCTTCCTTGCAGTATATCTTCGCCTGCTCGTAGTTTCCTCGCCGCTCTTCGATGATTTCCAGATGTCCTAGTATCTTCATCAGCCTGTTGATATCTTGCAGTTCGTGTGTGGCATGAGCAGCGCGTTGCAGATACTGTTCTGCCTGCTCATACCATCCACGGACCTGCCAGAACGGGACGAATAAGAGGACCAAGTGAATGAACACTGCTTTTCTTGCTTGGGTTGAAGCGATTTCGAGCGCGGTCAGCAGGTTGACGTGTTCTTGTTCAATCTGCGCGTATGCCTCTGCATGCTGGTCCAACCAAATGACCGCATAGTCCACAAGGTGTTGTTTGACTGCTTCTAGCTCATCTTCGTTTTGCTGTCCATTGACACGGGCATAGTCGGCAATGGTTTGATGGAGGGTATACCGTCCTGTTCCATAACTTTCGACCAGACCCGCATCAACCAGTTCATTGAAGCCCTCAAGTGATGCTAGTACCTGAGCCACAACAAACGTTTCAGAAAAACTGTTTGGTTTTGCTGGCAGCAGTGCCAACTGACGGAGAGCTGTTTGAGCCTGAGGTGAGAGCTGATAGTCGCTCACCGCGATAACCGCTTCCAGAGAGAGCGGCTGCTCTGGTGCAAGACTGGGGTGATGCTCAATCAACGATTGTGGCTGGGCAAGTTGCAACCGCGTCGGAAGATTCTGAAGTTGATGGAGAGCAGTATGTAGTCGGCGTGGATGACCCAGCGCGTCATAGCGACAGAGGTGTTTCCCAATTAACGTGAGGGCTAAGGGGAGCGTTCCCGCCTCTTGGATGAGACGGTGGAGTGCCTCTGGTTCTTGATGTGCTAACCGTGGAACAAAGCGTGCTAGCAGTTCTATGCCCTGCGCCTCTTCAAGTTCGGACACACGGACCGTGTTCTGGAAACTGAGTTGTGTAGCGAGGCTGGGGAAACGTGTTGTCACGACATGCACACACTGTCCTCCCCCAACCTGGAGAGCCAGCGCATCCTCGACACGCCACACATCATCAAGCACGAGCAGGAGTTTGCGCGTTCCAATATGCGTGCGAAGACTTTTGGCCCAGGAGGAGAGATCATGCAATCCTTTCATCTCTTCGGGTGGAATGTGCAATAGGGTTCCCCAGCGATGAAGATGCTCGAACAGATGAGGATGTGGACCAAGACCAGCCCACAGAACGCCATCGAAAAACTGTTGCTCTATCTCTTTTTGTTGTGTGAGTGCAAGTAGCAGAACAGTTTTTCCCACACCGGGGAGACCATGCATGACCAAGGTTGAGGCGGGTTGCGCCGCACATAGTTGTTCGACGAGCGAGCTGAGGAGGGCTTCACGACCAACGAGGCCAGATGGAGGACGTCCCTGCAGCGGGAGAAATGGATCATGTATAGGCAGTCGCTCCGCATTGGTTTTTCCAAGAAAACCAAGGGAGTAAGCATCTTTCTCAAATAACACGCACAGTTTTTCGCGAAAATAGGGAGAAGGAAGATAGGCTCTCCGTTCCCACTGGCTGATGGAAAGAGGACTGGTTCCTAAAAGCTCTGCAAGCTTGGACTGAGACCAACCTCGTCGTTCTCGCTCACGCCGCAAAGGGTGTGTGTCTGTCATGGAAGATATTCCTTCCTCTCGTCTTGTTCCCTAGCAATGGCTGGTACCTTGCCAGGAGATGGTGTATAAATTTGTTTTGGGAGAATGTTATCTCCTTGATTCGGCAGTGACTGAAAGAGGATGTGCCGTGTTTGAGCTTTCTGCCTGCTCACGAGGGACACGTTCTACCCCAATGGCGAATCCCTCTTATTGGTGAAATACGTCATAAGCAGGTCTGAACACTCTTTCTTTCTAAAAATAGCCCAAAAGGGTGAGGGTTCCTATAGAAAATACTTAGAGCTAAATTATAAGTACTTTATATGGTATTTTTCGGAGCAGGCGACCATACTTTATAAACAATGTTGAGGAGTGTCTCGCTCCTGTCGCTCCCCCACTTCTTGGGATGAAAGCTGTTTCTCTCTTCTGGTAACAGGTAGTTCGCTAAAAGAGAGTTTCCGAACAAGAAATGGCTGTCTTCTCTCTAGTGAAACCCGTCTTGTTCGCTATGATGGCAGTGACAGTTTTGAGTTACTTAGATTGGGCTGGCAAACCTCACATTCAGTCTTCTAAAGGAGGTTTCTGAACTACAAAGCTTGCTGTTTCCTTCGCTTTAGCTTTGTACTCCATGATACATGCGGAAAGTTTGCTTCATCAAAAGCTGACTGACGCTGATTCATGTAGTATTTCGAGACCGACAAAGCGTCGTCGGTCTATTCATGGCTCTATATAATGACGATATGAGCCTCCTACATTTTCTAATGTAGGAGAAGGAGATGTATAATTATGACCAATCGGTCCATTATCCGTAAGAGTGTGGTAGGAATTACCCTCGCTCTTACCCTTGTTCTCAGTGCGGTGGGGGTAATGAACACTCACGCTCAAGCTCCACAGACGAGAACGAAACCATCGCTCGACAAATACGGTATGTTACCAATTCGTCCCATGACCAAGTACGCTCGCAAACTGCACGTAGCGGCCAATGGGAAACTAGTGGACGCGGCGGCAACAACTCCCCCCTGTCTGACCAATAACACTCCACCACGCTGCTATAGCCCCCAGCAAATTCGCAATGCGTATAATATCCAACCGCTACTCGATGCTGGCATCACAGGGGCAGGAGAAACCATCGTCCTGATCGACTTTGCGACCAACCCGAACTTGCAGAGCGACGTCCATCTCTACGATCAATTCTATGGATTGAGCGACCCCACGATCAACGTCATCTCGCCGTTCAGCACCCCATCCACCAATGCTACTTATTACTCGGAAACGGCGTTAGACATAGAGACAGCACATTCTCTTGCCCCTGACGCCACCATCGACCTCGTTCTCGCGAATGTCGATCAGATCACTGATGAGACACAGTTTTTACCGCTCGCACTCCAGGTCACGCAGTATGCCATTGAGAACAATCTGGGTGATGTCATCTCTCAGAGCTTTGGCCTCGGCGAGAGTTGCGCCCCGGATGGCTATTTGGATGCGGAGCAACAGGTCTTTGCCGAGGCTCAAGCGCAAGGCATTACCGTTCTCGCCTCCTCTGGTGACAATGGCGCAACAGTCATCACCTGCAGTAGTGATGGACTTTCTCATGAAAAAGGTGTTAGTCTTCCTGCTGCCGATCCACTGGTAACAGCGGTTGGTGGCACGACCTTGAACGCAACCTTGCAGACGGGTAAGTATGCTGGTGAGACGGTTTGGAACGAAGACAGCAATGGCGCAGGGGCGACTGGTGGTGGCATCAGTACCATTTTTCCTGTTCCAGATTACCAGCAGAACATCGCTGGACTAACTCAGCGTGGTGTTCCTGATGTTGCATTCGATGGCGACCCACTCACTGGCGTTCCAGTTATCTTTACCGACGGTGGATCGCTCTTCATTGAAGAATATGGTGGTACCAGCGTTGGTTCGCCTGCATGGGCCGCGATTGTTGCTCTGCTCAACCAGAAAGCGGGTCATCGTCTAGGCTTCCTGAATCCTGCGATTTATGCGCTCAGCACAGGTGCATCGTATGATACAGCTTTCCACGACATCCTACATGGCAACAACTCCGTGACTGGGCAAGATGTCAAGGGTAATCCTATTGCCGTCACTGGCTATCGCGCAGCCACCGGTTGGGACCCTGTGACTGGTCTCGGTTCGCCGATAGTGGATGGATTGGCAGCGGCTCTCACTCAGTAGGGTTCCTTTTGGATTGACGGTACTTTATCGGTCTATTCCTAACTTCGTATAATAACTATATGAGCCTCCTGCATTTTCTAATGTAGGAGAAGGAGATGTATAACATGACCAATCGGTCCATTATCCGTAAGAGTGTGGTAGGAATTACCCTCGCTCTTACCCTTGTTCTCAGTGCGGTGGGGGTAATGAACACTCACGCTCAAGCTCCACAGACGAGAACGAAACCATCGCTCGACAAATACGGTATGTTACCAATTCGTCCCATGACCAAGTACGCTCGCAAACTGCACGTAGCGGCCAATGGGAAACTAGTGGACGCGGCGGCAACAACTCCCCCCTGTCTGACCAATAACACTCCACCACGCTGCTATAGCCCCCAGCAAATTCGCAATGCGTATAATATCCAACCGCTACTCGATGCTGGCATCACAGGGGCAGGAGAAACCATCGTCCTGATCGACTTTGCGACCAGCTCGACCTTGCAGAGTGACGTTCATCTCTACGATCAATTCTATGGATTGAGCGATCCCACGATCAACGTCATCTCGCCGTTCAGCACCCCATCCACTAACAATAATTACTATGCAGAGACAGCGTTAGACGTAGAAACAGCACATTCGCTTGCCCCTGACGCCACCATCGACCTCGTTCTTGCGAACGTTGATAATGAAGCTAATCTCACGCAATTCTTGCCACTTGCACTCCAGGCCACACAGTATGCGGTTGAAAACAATCTGGGTGATATCATCTCTCAGAGCTTTGGCCTCGGCGAGAGTTGCGCCCCGAATGGCTATTTGGATGCGGAGCAACAGGTCTTTGCCGAGGCTCAAGCGCAAGGCATTACCGTTCTCGCCTCCTCTGGCGACTTTGGTGCTGCTGTTGCTACCTGCACTCCTAGTGGGCTTGGCGGCATACTATATTCCGTACAAAGGGGTGACAGTCTCCCGGCTGCCGATCCACTGGTAACAGCGGTTGGTGGCACAACTTTGGACGCAACCGTAGATGATGGTGAGTACGCTGGTGAAACGGCCTGGAATGCAGGTAGCAATATTGACTCTGCTAGTGGTGGGACCATCCTTACCTCCTTCCCCGTCCCGGATTATCAGCAAAACATCTCTATACTCAGACATCGTGGAATACCCGATGTTGCATTTGATGGCGATCAAAGCACAGGTGTCCCTGTCGTCTATAGCGCGAACGGCTCGACCTATATCGAGCCATTTGGTGGCACCAGCGTTGGTTCACCTGCATGGGCAGGTATAGTGGCTCTGCTCAATCAGAAGGCAGGTCATCGTTTGGGGTTCCTCAACCCTGCGCTCTACGCACTCAGCCAGAATGCATCCTCCTATGGCGCAACCTTTAACGACATTCGGCTCGGCAACAACTCTGTGACAGGCTTCGGTGTTAAGGGTGCGCCTATTGTTGTCCCAGGTTTCTCCGCGACCGACGGCTGGGACCCTGTGACGGGCCTCGGTTCGCCAATAGTGGATGGATTGGCAGCAGCCCTCACTCAGTAGTGTGTACTCCCCCCCTTTCGTGTTCAGGAACAGAATAAAGCAAGGAAACAGGCTATGAAAGAGGTTGAGTGATGTATAAAGAGTACATCACTCAACCTCTTTTTTGCTGCATGCAGCAAATGATAAATATAAATGACAATATAAGTATTTTTGTCAGTAGTCAGCAGAACGCTTGACACCCTAGCATGCTCTGTGTTATCTTGTAACTGAAATACACATAGAGACGAGGAAGCCAGTGAAGCTGTAAGAACCCCCTATCGAGACATACAAACGAAATAGTTTCAGCAAATACAACAAGAAGGAGTTCTTACATGTCTGATAACACTGCTCTCCTCGTCATTGACGTACAGGTGGGCCTGATTGATGACCCCTCGGACCCAGCCTACAACCCGCAAATGGTGTTAGCAAATATCGCTGCATTGCTGGCGAAGGCACGCGCAACGCATACTCCCATTCTCTTTATGCAGCATGACGGCGACGCTTATGAAGGTGAAGAGTTAAGCCTAGCACCTGATTCTCCCGGCTGGCAAATTCATCCAAACGTTGCTCCTCTCGCTGATGAGCCTGTTTTGCGGAAGCGAGCGTCAGACTCGTTTTATCAGACGCCGTTACAGGATGAGCTTGCGGCTAGAGGAATTCAACATCTGGTCATCACCGGCTGCAAAACCGAGATGTGCGTTGATACTACCAGTCGAGCCGCCGTTAGTCGTGGATATGATGTAACTTTGGTTAAAGATGCCCACAGCACTACGGACAGCGAGATCATGCCATCCTTTCAGATCGTCGCCCACCACAACTACACGCTTGACGATTTTGGCACCGACGAACATGTCATCGTGACCAAAGACGCGAGCGAGGTCGATTTCTCATAAAAAAATGGTTGCTCCGACGCCGCGCGGTGGCCCGCCACCCCCGCCTGGGGGGGGCCGCACGTTTTTTTTACCC
>CAXUHG010000057.1:24145-32205 GCA_964250805.1 uncultured Ktedonobacteraceae bacterium
GTCGGGTGTGCTTTTGCAGAAAAAAACTGGGGGCCGCGCCGCACCGGTGGACCGGTAACACCGGGGCGTCGGAGCAACCATTTTTTTATGCACGCGAAGGCGTCTTGTCGCCCTCGTTGCGGAAGATGGGCAATGCGCCAATGGTATATTCTATGCCGGAGAACGCCGTCCAGATTACCGCGAGAATGAGTAGGATGTCCGCGACGAAGAGCAACCAATCACCTAAGGTCAGTGTATGGCTCCCGAAATCGAGGACAAGTGGGAATAGCGAAAGCTGACTAGCCCCCAGCCCTTTTGCGAGCAACAGAGCAGACATCGCGATCAGCGTAATAAATGTCTTTTGCTTGCCCCACATGCCAGCGGGGATAACATGACCCTTTGTTGCCGCGATAGAGCGCAGACCCGATACCAGAAACTCGCGTGCCACGATCACAAACACAATCCATGCAGGCACAAACCCCACCTGCTCCATCGCAATCAGAATAGCCGAAACCAGCACTTTGTCCGCCGTCAGATCGAGAAATACGCCAAGCGAAGAGCCGACCTTGTAACGACGCGCAATATAGCCATCGAAAAAATCGGTGATAGAGGCCAGAACGAATAGCACAAACGACACAAGGTAAGCTGACGGCTGATTTATCAGCACGAATATGAAAATGAGAACCGTTGCCAACAAACGGCCCAAACTCAGAATATTGGGCACATTACGCATAGCTTTATCCTTTCCTTGTTAGCTCCGAGGTTTGCCGCCACAACGCGTAGGTACTGCTACTACTTAGAATACCACCTGCTGCATGTATGTGTGCGACATCCTCGGCACTCCGAATAAAGCCTCCGGCAATAAACGGCCCAGGCAACATCTGTTGTAACATTGGTGCAACCGAGGGAAAAATCACTCCTGGCAGCACCTCGACCACATCGGGGGCGGCACGAGCAATTGTGCGTACACCTGTCTCCAAGGCCGAATCGTCTACCAGCAGGAGACGCTGAATCGTGACCAGTCCTTCCGCACGACCAGCGGAGACAAGCTGTGAGCGACTGGTGATAATTGCATCTACACCTATTTGATGTAAATAATGTATGCCCGCACGGTCTTTACCTATTCCACTCACAAGGTCCACATGGACCACAATACCCTTGCCACGCTCATGTACTTGTTCAACAAAAGGAGCTAGTTGAAATGCATCGCCCTTTAATAGAAATAGCAGAGAGACATCGGAACGAAGCGCAAGTTCCATATCTTCATTTGATTTTATCGCCGCCGCTACCGGATATAGGTGCGCCAGCCGTAGAAATTCATGTTTCGTCATTATCTTTTTATTACCAGTCGATTAAGTAGACATAATTTTTACAGAAACGAGAAAGCCCTTGACAAATAGAGTTCTGCCGAGTAATATCATTATAAGCCAACTGAAACGTCTTGTATAGTTCCTGCAAGCTCTACAGTTGGGAGTACCTCTATACTTATTTTGAACAGCTTCCGTCGTTTCATCGCGGAGTTTTATATTCAACTGCATATGTGACTAGGACAGTGAAATGAAAAGTCCTGAGTTTCCTTTTCCTCAAAAAAGGAAGAGGACTTTGTTGTTTTTCGCTAGAACCAGAGGTGACTTATGCCTGTTGGGTCGTATGCATCGTTGCTCGCTCTTTCAACGCAGTGTAAGGTGATCCCGCTCGTCGAGAGCCGCCCCCAACTGCTGCGCGTTCTCGATACCCGCACTACAAATGCGATTTTCTTGAGACACTGTAATCTCTTTGAACTCGCAAGTCTCCTGGAACAAGTTCAGAGGCGTAATATCGCTGTGTATGTTAGCGTTGACCACATCGATGGAATTCACGCAGACAACGCGGGTCTCTCCTATCTCAAAAATGTCGTACACATTGACGGCGTTGTCTCCAGCCATCCTCGTACTCTTGCGCTTGCAAAAGCACTGGAATTGGAAACTGTGCAACGTATTTTTGCTCTCGACTCGACTGGTATGGAGACCGCGCTTGAGTCGGTGGATATCGCTTCAGTTGATATACTCGATATTTCGCCTGCACTCGTTGTTCCTCACATCACTCCGAGCCTACAGGGAATACGTCCATTTATTGCGTCCGGTTTAATTTCAACAACGCAGCAGATGCACACAGTGTTGCGTGCAGGTGCTATTAGCGTTGTGGTGGCACGCGACGAGTTGTGGACATAGCTAGGGAACGAACGGACGACCAAGCGGGAGCGAACGGGCGACCACGAGGGTCGCACCCTACTATACACCTTGTGGACGCGCGAAGCGCGGTTCAGTATAGTAGGGAAGCCCCTTGTGGGCTTCCGTCCTCCTTCTTCCGTCCTTCTCATCGACTACCGTTAGCCTACTCCTGCATTGGCAGTGATGCCTATGCGTTTTGAATACATTGTTGTTTTGAGCGCGGTTCTTCCTAATCGCGCTCAGGTACCAGGAAGAAAGAAGGCTACTTCATGGCAAAGTATGTGCTCGCATTAGACCAAGGCACGACTAGCTCACGCGCAATTGTTTTCGACCACGACGGCGCGATAGTAAGCGTGGCGCAGCAGGAATTTCCGCAAATCTACCCCAAACCGGGACTCGTTGAGCATGACCCTGAGGCCATCTGGTCCAGCCAATTGAGTGTGGCGCAGGAGGCGATGAAGAAGGCGAATGCAAGTGCCGCCGATATCGCAGCTATCGGCATCACCAACCAGCGCGAGACCGCGATTGTCTGGGAGAAGTCTACAGGTAAACCCGTCTTTAACGCGATTGTGTGGCAGAGTCGCCTCACCGTGCCTATTTGTGAGGAGCTAACCGCCAAAGGCTTCGACAAAGAAATCTACAAGCGCACAGGGCTTGTGACCGATGCCTACTTCTCTGGCACCAAGGTCAAATGGATTCTTGACAATGTGCCTGGGGCACGCGAGAAGGCGGATCGCGGCGAACTCGCGTTCGGCACTGTTGACACCTTCCTGATGTGGCGTCTCTCCAAGGGTCGCGTCCATGCCACCGATCCCTCGAACGCCTCGCGTACTCTGATGTACAACATCTACGAGCGCAAATGGGATGATGTGATTCTCAAAGAATTGGGTGTCCCCGAATCTATGCTGCCAACCGTGATGCCATCAAGCGGTATCTTCGGCGAGACCGATGCAGAATTTTTTGGCGCACCTCTCAAGCTTGCAGGCGTCGCAGGAGACCAGCAGGCGGCGACCTTCGGACAGGCATGCTATGAAGTCGGCATGGCGAAAAACACCTACGGCACAGGTAACTTCATGCTCATCAATACAGGCACGAATGCGGTACCTTCCAAGAACAAACTCTTGACCACCATTGGTTGGGGTATTGGCGATCAGACAATTTATTGTCTCGAAGGTGCCATCTTCGTCACTGGTGCGGCGGTACAATGGTTACGTGATGGCTTAAAAATAATCAAGACTAGCTCAGACGTTGAGGCTCTTGCTGGCTCTGAGCCGGATAACGGTGGCGTATACCTCGTACCAGCTTTCGTTGGTCTCGGCGCACCGTACTGGGATCCGTATGCACGCGGTACCATTGTTGGTCTGACGCGAGGCTCTACTTCAGGACATATCGCACGCGCAACCCTTGAGTCGATGTGCTACCAAACACGCGATGTATTAGAGGCTATGAATGCTGATAGCGGTGTTGATGCCAAGACGCTACGTGTGGATGGTGGTGCCGTCGTCAACAACCTCTTGATGCAGTTCCAAGCAGATATCCTCGGTGTACCTGTTCAGCGTCCAAAGATCGCCGAGACGACCGCTCTTGGCGCATCCTATCTCGCGGGTCTCGCCGTTGGTTTCTGGGCAAGTCAGGAGGAGGTCGCCAAGCAGTGGGCCATCGACCGCACCTTTGAGCCAACCTTCAGTGCCGATCAGCGCGAAGAACTTTACGCCACCTGGAAACGCGCCGTCGAGCGTTCGCGCAACTGGGAGCAACCCGCCCCCGGCAAAGCCGCAACCGCGTAAAGTGCTGGGTACAAGGGCAGGGAGACCGCAAGGGTCTCCCCTACACCTCAGACCCTACGTGTAGGGGAGACCCTTGCGGTCTCCCTGCCCTTCTATTGTCCTTGTAGTGCTACATGTATAGAGGTTTCATTTACAAGCGCGGCACTATGCCGCCGCACTTCTCAATGGAAGAGAAATGGAGTCATTCCTCATGGCACGAATAGTCGAGAGACAAAGAGTTCCCGCCCTTGCAGGAACAATGGGCGAAGCAATGGCTGAATTTTTCGGCACAATGGTTCTTATCCTTTTTGGTGATGGTTGTGTCGCCTCGTTTGCACTCTTCACAAAACTAGGACCAAATGGGGCTGCAACACCCTTTGCCAATACATGGCCTGTCATCATCTTAGGTTGGGGGTTTGCGGTCATGCTCGGTATCTACGTCTCCGGTGCAATTAGTGGAGCACATCTGAATCCCGCTGTTACGCTTGCGCTTGCCGCCACGCGTCGCTTTGCCTGGAACAAAGTCGGTGCCTATATCCTGGCACAGGTTTTAGGTGCCTTTGTCGCTGCCGGCTTGCTCTACTTTGTGTACAGAGGTGCCCTTAACGCCAATGCAGGCAATGACTTTGCAGCCAATGTCGGCGGCGTTTTCTATACCGCACCCAAATCCTTCGTTGGTCTCTTTGGAGCCTTTGGTGATGAATTTATCGGTACTGCCCTGCTTGTTGGCTTGATCGTGGCGATTACTGATGCTCGCAACCAACCGGTGCAAGCGAACTTGAATCCATTGATTATCGGCTTCTTGATCGTTGCCATCGGCGCATCTTTCGGCTTGAACACAGGGTATGCCATTAACCCTGCACGCGACTTCGGGCCACGCCTCTGGGTCGCCCTTGTCACAGGCGGCGAAAGCTTCTCCGTCAACAATTACTACTTCTGGGTTCCTATCGTTGCTCCTATCCTGGGTGGTATCGCAGGTGCATTCATTTTTGACTATACCATTGGCAGAGTGCTTGCTGCACGTGGCTTGATGCAATCCGGTGATTCCGTCACCAAAGGGGAATCTGTGCGGGAACCTTCCATTGACTAACTATCCATAGCATTTGTAACAAGAAAGGAAGAAGGGGCGACTAATAGGTTACTACGAGGCGAACGGTGTTGAATGGTGCGTTAAGGCAAGGGCGCCCGCAAGGGGAACGCTCCTCCCATATGTGAACCGTCTTCACAAGCCACCTCGTTGTATGGGAGGGGCGTTCCCCTTGCGGGCGCCCTAGTTCCATTCGATTCTTATGTGAACACACGTTAGTTGTCTCTTCATGGTCAATCTCATCATGCAACCACTCTCAGCGGAGATACGCACACACAATCTCGCTCAGTTCGGCAATGAACCCTTCGATGTACTCGTTATCGGCGGCGGTATTACAGGCGCAGGCGTTGCGCTTGATGCCGTTGCACGTGGTTACAAGGTCGCACTCGTGGAGAAAATCGACTTTGCTAGCGGCACGAGCAGCAAATCAACCAAGCTGGTGCATGGAGGCATTCGCTATTTGCCCAATTTCGATTTCGCGCTCGTGCATGAAGCTTTGATTGAGCGTGGCCTACTTGTACAGAATGCGCCCTACCTCGTGAGTCCTGTTCCATTTTTGCTTCCTATCTACGAAGGCGACCGCCATCCTGTGGGAATGCCCTTCACAACGCCTGGAGGCATTGGACTCAGCTATGTCCTCGACATCGGCCTCTGGCTCTACGATGGACTGGCAGGTCGTCGCAACCTACATCGTCACCGCCGCATTAGTCGTGCCACTGTAGAGCAGATGGCTCCAACCCTCGTGACAAAGGGTCTCAAGGAAGGTTTCATCTACTACGACGCGCAGACCAACGATGCGCGTCTCACAATGGCGATTATTCGCACCGCTGCACAATTCGGCGCGGTCATCGCCAACTATGCTGAAGTGACCTCGTTTGTAAAAGAGAACGGCAAGATACAGGGCGCGACCATTCATGACAAGATTGGCGAACAAGAGGTCACGATTCGCGCTCGCCACATTGTCAATGCAACTGGCATCTTCTCCGACCAACTCGAAGCTCTCACAGGCGATGAGCCGGAGGTCAAGGTTGTGCCGAGCAAGGGCATTCACCTCGTGTTTTCGCGCAAAGACCTGGAGGTCGGGGATAGCGCGATAGTGTTGCCAGAGACCGACGATAAGCGCATCCTCTTCATCGTTCCTTGGGAGTCACGCGCGATTCTCGGCACCACCGATACCGGCTCTGGCGATCTCGATAACCCTACCTCTAGCCCGGAGGATGTGAAATACCTGCTCGATCACCTCAACCGCTATCTCTCGGTCAACCTGACCGCCGATGATATCATCAGTACCTACGCGGGCTATCGTCCGCTCGTGAAGCCACGTAAAGAGGGTCAGGGTCAATCGAGTGCGAAACTGTCGCGTACTCACGTTGTCTTGCAAGACGATTCGGGTCTCGTCACCATCGTTGGTGGCAAACTGACCACCTATCGTCTCATGGCACAGGATACTGTCGATGTCCTCAGCAAGCGCGACAACACCAAGCCCGTCCATCCCACCGAGCGATTGCCCCTACAGGGGAGTGCTGGTTGGGCTGTACGGCAAAAAGACCTTGCCTATCGAGGCGCTGCCCTCGGTTTAGATTCAGACGACATTGTTCATATAGGACATAGTTATGGCACAGAAGCCGATGCTGTGATGGACCTTATTGTCGATAATCCTACACTGGCGGAGCGTTTGATTGAAGATTTACCGTACCTCAAGGCTGAGGTCATTCACGCCTGTCGCCAGGAAATGGCGATGACACCCTACGATATTCTGGCGCGTCGCACCTCAATCACGTTGGAAGATCGAGATCGTGGGCTTGGCGTCGTGAAGGACGTTGCCGCGTTAATGGCGCAGGAACTCGGTTGGACATCCGAATATACACAATCAGTTATTGATGCATATCGCGCATCCATTCAGTATCAGATAGACGCCGAAGTTGGCGTATAGCAAGGAGATGGCACCGCATGAAAAAGCTCATCAATAAGCCGGAAGACGTTGTAAAAGAGGCATTGACTGGCATGGCACTTGCTCATGCCGACCTGATTACCGTTGACCAGGAGAACCAGATTGTCGTGCGTAAAGGCGCACCTGTACAGGGCAAAGTGGGCGTCATTTCAGGTGGTGGTAGCGGTCATGAGCCAATGCATGGCGGCTTCGTTGGCATTGGCATGCTCGACGCCGCCTGCCCCGGTGCCATCTTCACCTCGCCCGTACCTGACCAGATGCTTGCCGCAACAAAAGCGGTCAATGGCGGTGCTGGCGTGCTACACATCGTCAAGAACTACACTGGTGACGTACTCAACTTTGAGATGGCGGCAGAACTCGCGGAGGCCGATGGCATCCAGGTTGCATCGGTCACTACTAACGACGATGTAGCGGTACAGGACAGCCTGTACACGACAGGGCGACGCGGAGTCGGCGTTACCGTGCTGGTCGAGAAGATCGTTGGCGGTCTCGCCGAAACGGGTGCCCCACTTGAACAGGTTGCGGCACTTGCTAGGAAGGTCAACGAGCAGGGACGCAGCATGGGTATGGCTCTCACATCCGGTACTGTACCAGCAAACGGCAAACCGAACTTCGAGATTGGCGATGACGAGATCGAGATTGGCATCGGTATTCATGGTGAACCGGGCCGCCGCCGCACCAAGATCGCTCCTGCTTCTGAGATTACCGAACTGCTCGCCAACCCAATCATCGATGACCTCGGCCTCAAATCGGGTGAACAGGTGCTTGCCTTCGTCAATGGCATGGGTGGCACGCCGCTGATCGAACTCTACATTGTCTTCGAGGAGTTGAGTCGCGTCCTCAAAGGTAAAAACATCAGTATTGCTCGTTCGCTTGTCGGTAGCTACATCACCTCGCTCGATATGGCGGGTACCTCGATCACTCTTGTCCGACTCGACGACGAACTGATAAAATATTGGGATGCACCGGTTCACACGCCCGCGCTCCGCTGGGGTCGCTAAGCCTTTTCGTGGGGGGAAAATTAAAAAAAAAAATATAAGAGGGGGGGCGAGGAGAGTAATAAATTT
>CAXUHG010000057.1:32215-33068 GCA_964250805.1 uncultured Ktedonobacteraceae bacterium
TGCCTCCAAAATCTTCCCTGCCTCCGGGCCCGTTTGCCAATGAATGCATGGAAAGATTGACGACATAAAAAATTCCTAAGGAACTTGTAATTATGAATAACGAAGACACCTTACGCTGGCTTGGACGCATCGCCGACGAACTACACGAAAAAGCCCAATATCTCACACAACTCGACTCGCCAATTGGCGACGCCGATCACGGCACCAATATGGATCGTGGCTTCGCGGCTGTACGCGCCAAATTTCCCACGATGACCACTATGGACATCTCGACGCAACTCAAAACCGTTGGTTCGACGCTAGTTTCTACCGTCGGCGGCTCAAGTGGTCCCCTCTACGGCACTGCCTTCCTACGTGCCGCTGCCGCCACTACAGGTAAGAGCGATCTTGAGGCTGCCGACGTGGTCTCAATGCTCGAAGCCTTCGCGGGCGGCGTGGTGACGCGTGGCAAGGCACAAACAGGCGAGAAAACGATGGTCGATGCCCTCATGCCAGCAGTGACAGCCGCGAAAGAGGCTCTCAGTCAAGGTGCTAGTCTTGCAGAGATTACGGCGCGTGCAGCGGCGGCGGCGGAAGAAGGCACAAAGGCCACTATTCCCATGCAGGCAACAAAAGGCCGTGCCAGTTATCTTGGTGAGCGTAGTGTAGGACATCAAGACCCCGGAGCCACGTCGAGTACAATTATGCTCAAGGCGTTGGCTGAGGTTTGTGCCTGATTGCAGGGAGACCGCCAGGGTCTCCCCTACACGTAATCCCTTATATGTAGGGGAGACCCTGGCGGTCTCCTTGCGGCCTTCGATATTCACAAACCATCCATTCGTGCGGAAGGAAAAAGACCATGACGGTAGGATTG
>CAXUHG010000058.1:0-27348 GCA_964250805.1 uncultured Ktedonobacteraceae bacterium
AAAAACCGACACATGTAGCTTGACTGTGTAGTAGGGACCAGATGTATCGCGTCCGAAAGCGTGATTTATCACGCGAAATCATGTGTGGAATCGCTTGCAGACATGATCCATCACGATCTCGCTCAATAAATTGAGCAACGGACGCGATACATCTGGTCCCTACGAAACCTGTGACATGATTTACGGGTGAATCACATCATAGATTAACGGCTTCGTCTCGACGGGTTCTTCGCTCCATGAATAGCAAGCAAGCAAGATATCTTGAAGAGCATCGACCTCTTGAAGTGTTCGCGCATGAATCTCTAGCAGGGGATCGCCAGCATGGACATAATTCCCTACTTTGGCCTGTAATACAAGGCCAGTACGAGAGTCGATCTGCTCGCCCTTCTTGAAACGACCCGCGCCAAGATGCATGCTCGCAAGACCAATTTGCTCGGAATGTATGCCTGCGATATAGCCACTACGCGGGCTAGTAAGCATTTTTTGGATGGGAGCCTTGGGCAATAGCTTGGGTTGCTCTATCTGGCGAGCATCGCCGCCTTGCGCGTCAATTACCTCGGCAAGTTTTGCGATGGCGGCCCCAGACCGTACTGCCTTTTGGACTATCGCGTCCGCCTCAGCACGACTTTTCACATGATTGGTCATCAACAATAATTCCGCCGCTTCGGAATAGCATAGTTCGGATACGTCGCTTGGTCCATCGCCATGCAGAATGTCGATAGCTTCATGCAATTCCAGGGCATTACCAACAGCTCTGCCCAGCGGTTGCTCCATCGCGGTAATCGCGGCGACGGTATGCATAGCGGCTGCGCGTCCAATGTTGACCATCGCACTCGCCAGAGCGTGTGCCTGCGCTTGCGTCTTCATGAAGGCACCTTCACCCACCTTGACATCTAAGAGGAGATGCGATGCGCCAATTGCCAGTTTCTTGCTCATAATACTTGCCGCGATAAGTGGAATACTCTCAATCGTACCAGTCACGTCGCGTAGAGCATACATCTTGCCATCAGCGGGCGCGAGTTCGGCTGATTGACCTGCAATTACAAGGTTATGGCGTGTGAGGATGTCTATAAACTCGCGGCGTGACAGTTCGGCGCGAAAGCCTGTCACGGACTCTAGCTTGTCAACGGTGCCACCCGTATGCCCTAAACCACGTCCGGTCATTTTGCCCACCGCGACACCACAGGAAGCAACGAGTGGGGCTACAGCGAGCGTTACCTTGTCGCCCACGCCACCCGTACTGTGTTTGTCTACAACAGGCGTAACAACATCGCGTACACGTAGCTCTCCGCCGGAATGCATCATAGCTAGCGTCAAATCGCTGGTCTCTCGCGTTGACATACCGCGCCAGTAAATCGCCATCAACAGAGCCGACATTTGATAGTCGGGTATCTCGCCCCGCGTGTATGCACCGATATACCAATCAATCTCTGCCGTTGTCAGTGTATGACCATCGCGCTTTTTTCTGATAAGTTCTACCGCGTCCATTACATAGCCTGTTTCTTATTCTGCCAACACGATACGGAGCGAGTCATTTTCAAAACCGTTGCCGGTCTCGATCTGATAGCGACTCAAGGTCTGGCTACCCAGTCGAACGTTGCGGTCAAAGCGCAACTGTCCGTTTGAAAATTCGTAGGGAGTTGCCTCGCGCTCCACAATCCCCTGCACGATGACCGTATCAACCGCTTTTGTATCCTGTTCATTAAACACCTTGAGCAGAGTCGCAACCTGCTGCCAGGGAGCGCAACGACGATAGACGATACGAATTACCTTCTTACGTTTATCAACAATGGCATCATCAAGAATCGTAAATGGCACTGCCTCGCTTTCCAATGCCTTGAGGTGTGCTATTGTGTGCGGCGGAAAGTGCGAGGGCGGCTCTGCTTGCTGTTGTGATGGCTGTGGTTGAAGAGGTGGTGGAGCAGGGGGACGCGGTGGTTGCGGTACAGGTGCTTGGCGTGGTGGCATGGCAGCGGGAGTCTGCTGTGGCGTTCGCGCTGGCTGATAGGGTTGCTGCGTGGGTCTTGGCGCGCCCTGTGTTGGAAACGGATGTTGCGCTGGTGAATAGGGAGGGTGCTGTGCTGGTTGTTGACGTGACGGCTGATATGGCTGTTTCACAGGTTGTTGACGTGTATTTGCCTGTGCATGTGGCAAGTCACGACCACATTGGGCACAAAAACTAGCTTGCTCAGAGTTCAGACCTCCACAATAAGGACAACGCATGGCTGTTACTCTCCGTTTTCTAAGAACTGCATTCTCTGGTACATACCCTATTATACATCTATATTGTTCTACGGTGTTTGCATGGCGATTTTTTGTTCGTCGTAGTAGTCCACCAACGTTGATTCAGTAGTTTTCGTAGGGATGAGATTTATCACGTCCCCACAACGATATGACTTTGGTCATAGCAATGACTAAAGAGATATGCATTCCGATACTTATCTTTGAGCTTTTATTGCTCTATACTCTTAACATAAACGTAAGTACTCATCACCTATACAATGCAAAAGGAAATAGTAGCCATGCAAGATATCACAAAAACAGGTCCTATTCACAGGCTTACGCTGGATGGGGAGAATTTAGAGGTCAATGTACGGAATCTCGTGAAGACGTTTGGCAAGCACGAAGCGGTTAAGGATGTCTCATTCACTATTGGTAAGGGCGAAATCTTCGGGCTGCTCGGTCCAAACGGAGCGGGCAAAAGCACAACAATTAACATGATGTGTGGCTATTTAGCACCAACATCAGGCGATACCATCATTGGTGATATATCGGTTAGACAGGAGCCGCGCAAGGCGAAACGCATTATCGGCGTTGTGCCACAGGAGATCGCCCTTTATCGTGATCTCACCTCATTAGAAAACCTTGAGTTCTTCGGCGAAATCTATGGCTTGTCAGCGAAGGAGCGACGAGAGCGTGCCGACGAAGTATTACATTTTGTCGGATTGTATGATCGGCGCAAAGACGCCATCAAGACGTTCTCCGGTGGCATGCAACGCCGCATCAATATGGCAGTGGCAATGATGCATCAACCTGCGTTCCTGTTGATGGATGAGCCAACCGTCGGCGTTGATCCACAATCACGCGAAAATATCTTCGATACAATTGAGCAGATACGCGATGCAGGAACCACCATCCTGTACACGACGCATTACATGGAGGAGGCCGAACGCCTGTGCAATCATATCGCTATCATGGATGAAGGGCACATCATCGCTATGGGTACGCTCGATCAATTGCTGGCACTGCGCGACGAACAGCGTGAGGTGCAACGTCCTCACGGTCTACAAGAACTGTTTATCCAACTTACGGGCAAAACGCTCCGCGATTAGTAATATTCTCACGAGAAAAGAGAGAGATTCATGAAAATACTTTGGTATATTGCAAAAAAAGATCTGTTACAGGTGCTGAAAGATAGAAGTTCATTCTTGCTATTGCTCGTGGTTCCTCTTGCCCTAATAGCGGTAATTGGAGCAGCCTTTGGTGGCTTCACAAATAGCTCCTCACAAATCGCTATTACGGTTGCGGTCAACAATCAAGACAACGGCTACGTAGGGAAGGCGGTGGTTGATGCGCTCAAGATCAACACGAGTAGTTTGAAAATTACTGTCAATTCCTACAATACCGCTAATGGAGTTACGCAGCACGTAAAGGATAGCAACGCCGATGCAGGAGTTATTATTCCTGCTGGCACAACTGACACACTCATTAAAACATCGGCAGGAACAAAGACAACCAGTAATTTGGTCAAGGTATACTCTCTACCGAACAGTACAGACGCACGCGTCACAATTGTACAAAACCTTGTGAGCGGCGTCGTCAATCAACTAGTGAGTACACAGTATGCGGGCAGTTCAGCGGTAAGTCAAGTCTACAAAGTATGCAACATCCCTGGCAATCATTGCAACCAACAAACGATTGATGCCGCTACGATAGCGAAGAGCGTAGGCAATGCCAGCGCGGTTGCAGTACAGAACACACAGATACAACTCCTCACGGCGGGACAAGCCCCTAAAACCAATAGTTTCGATCAGACAGTGCCGGGATACGCGGTGTTCTTCGCCCTCTTTGGCCTCAACGCGGTAGCAGCAACCATTCTACAGGAGAAGGAAGATGGCACATTCCGCCGACTGCTCATAGCACCAATTCAGAAGTACTCTCTACTTGGAGGTAAGGTATTAGCACAGTTTATCCTCACATTGTTACAGCTTGCGGTATTGTTCACCATCGGCAATCTCGTCTTTCACCTCGATGTAACCTCATGGCCCGCCCTAATACTGCTATTGATTGGCACCAGTTTCGCCACAACTGGCCTCGGCATCCTGCTGGTCTCAGTAGTCAAGACACGACGCCAACTCAACCCAATTGTCACACTAGTCACGCTCATAACCGCCGCCATTGGTGGCGCATGGTGGCCGCTCTACCTTGAACCAACGTGGATGCAACAAATCGCAAAGGTTGGCATCACAGCTTGGGCAATGGAGGGATTGAACGCCATTATGATCTATGGCAAGGGCTTCGAGTCGGCGATTCCTGATATGCTCGGCTTGCTCGGCTACGGCGTAATCTGCTTCCTGATCGCGCTCCGCTTCTTCCGCTTCCAGGAGAAGGCGGCATAAACAAAAAGACATGAAGGCCGAACGCATTCGGTCTTCATGTCTTTTTGTTTATGCCATCAAGCTTGCTTAACAATGGCTTCGACGAGATGAGCGTTCGTGCTAGTTTTCTCGAAGAGGCGCACTACCTGCTCTGCCCCGTCGCGGCGCGGCAAATCTGCCATGCGACGCCGTACAATCGACATAGCATGTAGTTCGTCGGGTGAGAGCAAGCGTTCCTCCTGGCGTGTGCTGGACGAGAGCAGGTCGATGGCGGGATAGATACGACGTTCCGCGAGTTCACGTGAGAGGCGCACCTCTAAGTTGCCTGTACTCTTGAACTCCTCGTAGACCACTTCATCGAGGCGGCTCCCCGTTTCGACAAGGCAACTGGCGATGATCGTCAAGCTGCCGCCTTCTTCGAGCGTGCGGGCGCAGCCGAAGACGCGACGACCAATCTCTAACGCTTGGGCATCGACACCACCAGACATTGTGCGTCCACTACTACGTGGATTGCTCCACATATCGCTATTGAGATTGTGGGCGCGTGCAAGGCGTGTGAGCGAGTCGAGCAGGATAATTACGTCGCGTCCCTGCTCCACCTGTCGTTTCGCCTCCTGAAGAGCCTGCTCAACGATACGTCCATGCTTGCCCGAAGCTTGATCGAAACTCGACGCATACAGTTTCACATTCGGTCCTTTTACCTCTGTTCGCCACTCCGTCACCTCCTCCGGTCGCTCATCGACAAGGCACAAAAAGAGACTGGCCTGTGGATAGTTTTTGATGATGGCAGCAGCGGTCTGGCGCAGGATAGTCGTCTTGCCCGCCTGTGGAGGTGCCACGATCAACGCACGCTGCCCAAAGCCAATGGGCACAAATAAGTCTATCACGCGTGGAGCAATCGGAGTCGCCCCCGTCTCCAACGTAATGCGTTGATGAGGATAAATAGGTGTCAGCTTCTCAAAAGGGGTTCGTATGGATGCCACTCTTCTCGTCCCTCGCTCCCTAAATGGAGAGGTCATGAAATATATTGCTGCAAGCGTCAGCACGTCACTCATACTGTATCACACGGGGTCAAATGGGTGGGATGGGTTATTTGAAAATATTGTCAACGAAGTTATCAACCTTTTTTATAAATTTTTGTAAGGAACCATTATTGTCTATTTTCTCTAATTTCACTTGAAACTCACCATCCTTGGGCAAAATCTGTTCCCTATAAAATTTTCGGATGGCGTCCTCTGAGACATAATGGTCGTCAGAAGATTTTGGTTTAATCATGCGATGTTTAACGCGCTTTATACATTCGTCCAGATTTGCGTCTATAAAAAGAATATAAGCGTCCTCCAACACGGAGTGGGAAAAATGTTGAAATGCTTCTGCATAGTTGCCTCGTGCAAACTCTATAATAATTATTTCATTTGCCCCTGCTTTAGGAATATAATTGGAAAGTTGCGACTCAAGTTCCTTCAACGCTACATCGAATACATGCTCGTCAATGACATCAAAACCATCATGAAGTGTTAACTCAAAAGCCTGTTTATATTGGTCTTCCGTAGACATCACCTTGAGAATATCAAAATCCTTGAAGCGTTTTATTGACCATTTTTTGTTCTGCACATGCTTAACGATGTGACGTGTCGCGCTTGATTTGCCGCATCCTGGACGACCAAAAAGGAAAAGCTTAGTAGGCATGGAGAGCAGTATCCTAACGAAAACGATGATGAAGCACAATGATACAAAAAAATACACAATGGACAATCTTGTGTATTATAACATATCTTATTTCGTTAGTCATTATAAATTGTCAAACAAAAACGGAAAGCTAACGTTGTAGCATTCCGTTTTATGTCAGCAGATGTTCAAGAATTTTATACTAGCACAGCACTCATTTGCTCGATACGAACTTTCTCGAAAAGTATTTGAGCAAATTCTTTTGAGGTTCCCTCAAGCTTCTCTAGCGCATCCATGTTGTATACTGCTTTAAAGTACTGTTCTTCAATTGAAAACTGATTCATAAACCTACTGTTCATATATGACCATTGGTCTTCCTTATAGTATGTTTGCATAATTTCATCGGAAAGGAAGTGATGATCCGAGCCACATTGATCCTTCACTCGGTTATAAATGCGTTCAATGCATATCTCAAGCTTAGCTTCAACAAAAAGAAAAAGAGATTCTTTCAATAGTGAAGAACTGAATTTCTGAAAGGCTCTTTCGTATGTATCGCGTGCGAACTCAACAAAAATAATATCATAATTGTTGATATCCTCTTTTATCTGAACTTCGAGTTCCTCTAGGGCAGTATCTAACACAGTAAAATCAATTACGTCAAAGCCAGAAAATTTATTTTTTGTAAATTTATTTCTGTGAGCTTCTTTTTGACTCATCTCTTGTAAAATAGTATAATCTCGCAAGTGCTTTATACTAAAGTCGTTACGCAGATCATTCTCTTTTTCCTGTTCTGCGATTTTCATGATCTGACGCACAATTGTTGATTTTCCACTACCAGGCCGTCCTACAGCGAACACGATAATTGCCATTATATACATTCCCCCTGAAATACTCACTTTTTTATTCTATGTTACGGGTAGGGTCTTACACATTCATTATAAACCTATCGCCTAAGATAAAAAGCGATTTGATGAGTATTACGTACATAGTGTACGCCTACAAATGCTTTTAAGCAACACTTATAGCCTTATTTCCTATGAAAAAGATGTTTCGGGAGGCCAGAGAACAAAGCGAGAGTGTTCAAATTCAGGAGGCTCTTTAGGATAGTATGAAATTATACAATCACCACCTATTTGCTTACCTATGTTAAGCGTGCTATCAAGATAACCAAGAATCGTCGATCTTACATCAGCAACCCGTGTTTCCTCTGGGTATCTACTCAGCATATCAAAAAGTTTCTTATGCTCATACCAGAGTACACCGAAGCGCAAATGAATATCTTCTATGAGTTCGGTTTTTCCCTTTAGTTTGCCTGTAGAGATCGGCATGAGTGGCACAAGATATTCTCCACGCAAAGTAGCTTGTAACTTACGAGCAGTTTCTCTCACCTCTTCGAGCGACGTGTTCTCTAGTTTTACGTAAAAACGGTCTGAATACGCATGATAAATTTGATAACCTCTTTGTTCAGAAGGTAACTTCATTTGCACTTGAATGCGATCTCCCAGTATTTTGCTCAGGTTAATCGCAATACGACTATCATAGCCACTAAGAATGTCCGTTAGATTGTCGATATCTAACGAGATAAATGCTGTTTGTCCTTCTACAAGAGAATCTTCCGCTGCTTGGATTCTCTTTAACATACTCTCTATATCACTGATAAGTTTATTTTCTGAACTATAGCTTCCTAACGTTCGATTAACTTGGCGTGGTTCCACAATAATATTGCGTAGCCGCTCTTCGCTTTGTGCGCGGATTTGTACGAGCAAGAGCAGTTCTGCAATCATTCTGCCCATAAAGCGCAGCACTCGCTGGTACTCTCTACCAAAGGCATTTTCTTGCTCGGAAACTACATAAAGTACACCTAGTGGCGCACTATTTTCTCCGCCAATAGGCATAGCGATGGCAGATTTGATCGGATTTTCTTCCTCTTGAGAAGCGACAGTTTCGTCTAACTTGGATATAGGCGAACGAAACAGCATATGAATACTTTGTGAGGCACGTTGACTTAGACTCAAAATGGGATCGTTAGGAGAAACAAATGTTTTGCCAATTACATATGGAGAACGCTTGCTCTGCGCCTGTACGAAAAGTGTGCGCTGCTGTAGCAGGGTACTGGAATTTTCTGGTAGGAGAACACAGCTAAATTTCCAGCGATCAGTACCATCAGCATTTTTTCCACCAAGATGGATGACACGCTTCGCAAGAAACGTTAGCAATGAGCCAACTTCGTTTGTACCTCTAAGTACCGATGTTGAGTAAACCATATCGCGGGGACCATCTTTGAAGAAAGACAACCAGTGCGGAATATCGTTGTAGATTGGCTTCAATAATCGGCGTGCTGCATCTGCCACTTCCAATGGGAGCATGAGATTTCTGACTTTTCGCTGTAAGACAACGAAGGTGCGATCTGCTGGACCCTCTTCCAAACCATCAGCAAACAGACCGCGCACACGAAAATCACTAGGAACCTCGAACGAGGGAGTTTCTTCATAGAAGGTATGGAAGGAACGGTCCTGATCGCGCCAGCCGATCAGACATGGACCAAGTGAAGATAATTCATGTGACTCCCAGTTGCGGGGGGCGTTCTCTTTTCTTTCGAGTGGTAAAATAATCCCAGCAATCGTTGTGGGGATGTCTTCACAAACAAGATTGAGAGCAATGCGTAATGCCTGAGCTATGTAGTATTGCCAGAAATCTTTTTGGTTTGCCTCCTCTATACGGGTGTCAATTGAACGGTGAAGAGTAAATACTTGCTCATGATGAATAGTGTGGTTGTTAGATGAGGCAGAAATTGAGTCCCAGATTTTATCGATGTCAGTTGGAATGTTGCTTACTGAATAATCACCCTTTTTCAAGAGTTCTTTGAGCAGGGCAAGTTTGTCTAATTCGGCAAGGGCATAGAGGCGCTGCCCTCGGTTATCCTTTGAACGACGGGGTTGAAGTAGACCTCTTAGCTCCCAATCACGCAGTTGGCTCTCGCTGAAACCAAAAAGTTCAGAGGCACGACCAATTGTGACAGTTGCTTCCTCTCTTGCACGCTTTATATCTTCTTGCACACGCCGTTGTGCATTTGTATTTTCGAGATACTTTCTGATTTCTTCATACTGCATGCCCATGAGAACTCCTAAAAAACATAGAGTAGGCAAAGGATTTCTATTACTAAGTCATCATACCATATGTTACCTACGATGTATACCCCAAATCTACCTTACCCTGTATATATTATACATAACATCCTTAGAAAATCTACATATTTGCACATTAGAACATTCATATCAAACTGTACTAAATGATGTCACACCATGTACTTCAATGATTTGAATGGTATACAAACCGGAATTCGCTTAATAACAAGAGATTTGCACAATCTATCTTACTTTACCTAACAAAATCTATTGACAAATCCTTAAATCATCTGTTATTATTGAGATAGAGGTACAGGATATCTAATAATGCTATATACGATAAACTAAGACAAAAGTTCCAACAATCGTAGGAAATGTGAGGTACCTAAGATTAAGAGACCACTGTAGGCCGGGTAGGACAACCTTATTTCAAGTATTCCATTCAGTTTGTTGTTCCTGACGTTCCTAATAGGAGGTTTCCATGAGTCAATGTATCCACTCTGCTGCCTCTAACACGCAGAAAACGATGCCAGAAACACTTGATCAATGGTACTTACTTAGTAATAAACTGTATGCGTACATCAAAAACTGCTTGTACAGTCACTACACTTTTCAGTGGGCAGGTGGAGAAGCGGAACTCGCCGAAGATGTCCTACAAGAAACGTATCTCCGTGCCCTTACCTTTGCTGAGAACGAGAATACGACCTCTATTGAGAACTTCGAGGCGTTTTGTAAGACAACCGCGAAGCATTATGTTCTCGACTTACAGCGTAAAAATCAGAGGTTTTCTGGGTCACTCGACACAG
Organism: uncultured Ktedonobacteraceae bacterium; assembly: GCA_964250805.1. Classification (GTDB taxonomy): domain Bacteria; phylum Chloroflexota; class Ktedonobacteria; order Ktedonobacterales; family Ktedonobacteraceae; genus JBBQVS01. Next base: position 10,198 of record CAXUHG010000058.1, read on the forward strand.
AAGCATTTTCTAACTGGACGAATGACACGCTCGCCTGTAGCGACCCTGCTGATTTCGTCTTAGAAGATCTAAGCCTCTACTACGATATGCTCATGATATCAGAGATTGTCAATAGCCTACCTGGAAAAACACGGGTTGCGCTTCTTATTGATCTCGCAAACATGATGGATTTCGATGAGGAGCAACCAACGCCGCTTGACCGCGCAATGCAAGAAATTGGCATCGAGGTGCATAAGTATGCTCACGAACTATCCACCGATAAGACGTTAAGGAACCGTCACGCTTCGCTGCTAAGCCAAGCATATAAGCGTCTGCATGACACTCTCAATCCTGAAACTTGTCTCCCTGATATTGCCGCCGCCTAATCTTCCCTTCTAATGCGTCCTCTGTGAGTTCGTCTCTGTAGCGTCGTACTCTTTTTTTCCCTGTTTGACTGAGTACAACCTCAAGGAGAATGCTCTATGGAATCGCTGAAACAACTTGCAAAACTACTCTGGTTAACTAGTGGTGTTCTGTGCATCATGGTATTCATTTACCAGGCAACCCCTATCCTGCTAAATTCGCTCGATCCTTCGTGGCTAAGGGTCATCGCGATATTCTTAGCGTTCTTCGGTATGTATGTTGCTGTGATGTGTTCGGTCCTACTGTTTAGCTGGCTGTCTGAGGAATTGAAGGCTCGCAAACACGATCTTGCGATGCGCAGACGACTCCGTACAACAAGACAGCCGCTCCCACAGCGTCCACAAGTTCCTGATAATATCCGCCGTTTCCCAGTTCGACGTTAGAGTCTTTTGTATAACAAGACCTTCACATAACAGGGGCAAGCCGCTGTCACTATTATACACCGAGTCTCGCGCCAAGTTACAAAGCGACGCACAGTATAGTAGTGACAGCGGCTTGCCCCTGTCATGCTCTCTTTGTTCCCCTTGACACTACGTATATATACGCCCTATCCTTGAGATATATCAGCAGAGAAGGAGCATTTATGCAAAGCCATGCGTCTACAGTATCCAAACATACTTCCGATCCTCATATCTCTATTCCTTGGTGGCACGATGTTTCTCCTGAGATTCCCTCAGTATTGACACCGACATCCTTAGAAAACCTTAGTTACCACCATTATGACGTTGCGGTGATCGGCGGAGGCGTTGCAGGTTTGAGTGCGGCAATCAGTGCGAGAGAAACGGGAGCAAGCGTGGTGTTGCTCGAAAGGGAGCGGATGTTGGGGTATGGTGCTACGGGGCGCAATGCGGGTATTTTGAGTGCTGGCGTGAATATGCATATAGCAGATCTTCCTCCTGATAGCCCAGGAGCGGCGTTCTGGCCTGAAACGACACGCGTGTTGCTCTCTCTGATTGAGGAGGCTACAAAACCTGAAAGTATGCTCAAGGCGCAATTGACGGGTGCAATCAGTCTTGCGGAGAGTCAGCATGCAGCGAAAAAGCTTGCTCGTGAGGCGCGGGTACGCTTGGCGACTGGTCTCCACGCCGAGATGTGGACGGCAGAGCAGGTCGCGCAGGCAACGCAGGAGCGTCTCGATACACGCACAGTCGTCGCGGCGTTATGGCTACCAGACGAGGGACGTATTCAGCCACTAACGCTCCTAGCGTATTTAGCACAACAGGCACGAAAGGTGGGAGTAGAGCTTGTTGGGCAAGCTGATGTCACTGCTTATGAAGAGATGAGAGGGCAGGAACATACATGGCAACTTACACTCGCTAATGGACAAACGCTCACATCACGAGGACTGATTCGCGCGACTGGCCCTACGATAGAGCCGAACGCGCGTATCTATGCGTTATCCTTTGGCATAGAACTCCCTGACACATTTCCCTTGTTCTGGGATGCCGCTCCCTACACCTATGCTGATTTCCGTGCAGGTAATGGGCGTCTTACTGTAAGCGGCGGACGCTACGGACGTGCTGGCATGACACAACATGATGCAACCTATTATCAGCGTTTGGCAAATGCGGCACGACATTGGCTACCAGAGCTAGCAGGTCAGGAACCACTGTATACATGGGGCGTAGACCTGAACGTCACCGCCGACATGATTCCTGAATTGCACACAATCGGTAAGAATGCTCTCTCTATCAATGGTCTAGGCGCCCTTGGTGTACTTCCAGGCATTGTCCTGGGAAGACGCGCTGGACAATCAATATTACACAGAACACAATGACAGGTGCAAGGCCACGTGGCCTTGCACCTGTCATTGTGTTCTGTGTCCTTTATTTGCGTGCGGGAAGCGCGAATATTCTGTCAGCAATTAGGTCAGCCTTCACAGAATATGGCTTGATACCCTTTATTGCCTTTGTGTCAACAGCAATTTCTATCGTGGGGATGTAGCCGCCTTGCTTTCCTACCAGAAGAGCGTATGGTGGTTGACCCGACACGTTTTTCACGGCATGAGGTACATACCATGAAACTTTGATGTAGGAGATGCAGTTTTTAGGCGTTTCGGTTAAACCGCCCCACATAGTGTGTCCAGGTAGGTCGCTTGTTAAACTGGTTGGGGCACCAAGACTGTCAACTGTCCACTGCTGCTTAAAGCCTCGGTCACCAAGCGCATAATTCCCATCGGGACAATAGCGTGCGTCACTGGGGAAATAGTTGTTATATTGACTACAGCCAGTCGGAGGCGTGCTACTTCCAGACGGAGGTGTACTCCCTTTCCCTGGTGGCGGAGTCGGAGTACACAACGCTTGTCCTGAGTCGAAACCATCGCCTGAGAGAAACTGTGCATTCGCTGGCGCATAGACGCGGATGTAATCGGCATAGGTATCGAAGCCGTAGACCTGCCCTTTTTGCTGATAGTCCAGCGTAATGGTTAAATTGTGTGTGGCACCACCCTGCGCGTCCAGTACAACATTATCCTGCTCAGTCGTGTGAACGTATTGACTAGCCTTGCTGATACTGATATTCGCCTGTACAACGGCAAATCCATCTTGTTTGGAAAAGCTATCCGTCGCACCTGCATAGTTGTGATCGACGAGCCACTGCTCCGCTTGTGGATTGGCAAAGTAGATTTCTAGGTCGTGCGACTGAATATCTTTCACCGCGCCTTTGATAATAGTAAGTAGTTGGTTTGTGGGTAGATGACGTACCTTGTCGAGAAGCATCTTACCAACTAGCGAGGTGAAAGCCTTACGCGCAGCATGACTGCTATCATTACTCTTCTGATGCTCAATAGCAATTGCGCTATAGTCCTGCTGATAGTAGTGAAGCCGATCCTCCAGGTTTTTCGAGGTGATGGTTTCGTTGTATTCCACAACATGAATCGGTCCCGTTACATCGAGAATGTGCCCAATAAATGTTGGAGTGAACGAGATATCGCCATCGACGGGACCGCCGCCCTCATCCTGAAACACCTGCATACTCATACGCGCCGTTGTGGGATAATCGCCGGAGAGGTTAGAGTCGCGTAAGCCCCAGTTGCCGAAGTTCATCCAGCTACTGTACGCCGCTGGTGCTGAGCGTCCAAGCTCTACACCGTTGCCCGCATAATCGAGCAAGGCGACATCACGCAGACTAAAGGGTGCCATACGTCCATCCTGAATTTGCAACACACCGTATTGTCCCGTGAAGCCACCACTGGGACGAAGCTCCGCACGGTCAAGCGTTTGCACCAGGAATCGACGCTGCTGTCCCACGCCAAGCAGCCATGAGACAAGACCTACCAAACCTTGCCCTTGCGTCAACATATCCTGCACTTTGGGTAGTTGCGCTAACACACTAGTAAGCTGTGCCTTCTGCTTATCGCTAATCGGCACATCTTTCATGTTGACTTGACTCATCTGCGTACCGATATCATTTATGTAGTAGAGGGCGTGAACAATGGCGCCGTCAACCGCCGCAATGTCCGAGACGCTAATCAAAGGTTTTGTATCACCATTCGCAAGCGGCGAACTGTGAATGAGTCCAGACCCCATGATAGCGACGTTACACACCTCTTGCCCCATCTTCGATACGTCGAGGGCGACCCGTACAAGATGACGCGCCATAATCAGCTTGCCAGCATAATCCGTAGAAAATTCTTGTACCGTTGCCAGAATATCGGGGCGGTCAGTCAGACCTTGCAGTTGCACAAAATCAGCTTGCGCCAGTTGAAACTGTCCCTGTGCCTGTTGCAGTTTCTTAGCGTCGAGTGCCGCCATTGGATCGCTCTTTGAGATGACCAGAAGATTTTTGACGTTCAGCAGATGATTGACGCCATCCAGTGCCACACCGCGTATATTGGTGTACACGCTGTAAGCGGCAAGACCCGTTCCGAGGGGTACAAGCACACTCAGCAAGACTATCGCTACGAGGACAAGGCTTAGAGCGCGATACAAACCCTGTCGTTGTCGTGTTTGCACGAGCATATCGGAAACGCGCCTTTTGCGTACAATGCGCCTCTGCGGTCCTGTTTTCCCACTACTTCTCCTACGTACAAAGATTGATGAGGCGACATCGGAGACCACGACCGAGATTGGTAAGCCAACGTTATTACTCAGCACTTCGGCAAGCGTTTTGACTTTGACAGCAGGTACGGCCTGGATAGCAACGCTCTCGACACTAGAAGATTGTTCCACAATCTTCTTTGCTACCGACTCTTCGCGCTCTACCTCTAATTTTTGTGTAGGCATCGAAAGAGCGAAGGTGAGCGCGGTAGGAATGGGAATAGCGGGCACTTCCTCGTCATCGAATGCAGGACGTGGTGTATCAGGCAGACTGAGAATGGTTGGTATTTTTATCGGTTCCTCGCTCACCAGCACAGGCAGTTTCTCTGTCACATCACTACTCTCTTCCTCATCAGGAGACAGAGTAAGCGTCTCTACATCTTGTAAAGAGGATGCTTCCTGTACGGTAGAAGGCACTTTTGCACCTGGTAAAAGGGCACGAAAACCCCAAACGTGTCCATCGTCATGTTGTACAAGGCATTTCTCAACCATTGTAATCAGGCTTGGCACCGAGAGAGCAGAGCGTTCCGCGATCTCTTCGAGCGATGCATCTGTTGTGAAATAGGCTGTTACAGCATCTTTGTGTTTTTGAAAACGCCGCCTTTGTCGCGGAGTCAATGTAGAAGTATCGACCTCTGTCCAAGCAGTAATATCTTGTTTGCGACCAGAGGGAGTATTTTTAATCTGAATATCGAGCAAGGTCTGCTCCTCGCTAATCATTTACAGTGATAATTAGACATAATAAAAAGAGGTAATATATCTTATTCTATAATACATGACGCAGGAAAGAGGGTGTTTGTTGCGCTTATATCGAAATTGGCTATTATAGTCGCCTCTTCATCCCCACTTTTCGCTCGTCTCAAATGACGCTTCGATTTGAGGTATGATACAATAGCGAAGCGTAACATATCTCATCAAAACAAGAAATATATATGATAAGGGAAAAACATTTATGCAGAGATATTTTGCTCGTTCTCTACAAGCGTTACCTCTCCTCTTGCTTCTTACGTTCACGCTTGTTCTAGCTGATTGTGGCGGCGATACAGCGTCAACGCCAAGCGCACAGCAGCTTATCAAAAATGCACAGGCCGCCTTTCAAAAGGTGACAGCATATCATTTTAATCTCGTTGCTGAGAACGCTGGTGCAGGCGGGTTTTTGGTGGTGAAAAGTGCCGACGGCGATGTAATCGTGCCGAATAAGCTTCAGGCCGACGCTATTGCGCAGGTAGTGGGCAACGATGTGAAGGTAAAAATTATTTCGCTTGGCGACAAGCAGTATGTGACCGACCCTATCAGTGGCAAGTGGCAACCCACCTCTGGTCTGCTCGATCCGCGCACACTGTCGGACTCGAAGACGGGCATTGTCGCTATCCTTGGTGACATCGAAAATCCTGGGACGCCAACCGATAGCAGCGTCGATGGTAAAGCTTGCTGGAACATCAGCGGCAAGGTGAAGGCTCAGGATATCCAGGGTATTACGGGTGGTGGTGCCCCTGCAAACTCAGCGGTGAATACCACCACTTGTATCGGCAAATCCGACAATCTCCCTTACCAGATCCGTGTCACAGGTATTGCGGTACAAGGCGATACCGCGCAAACAGTGCGCACATTCAAGCTCTCGAAATTCAACGAAAGCATCTCTATCGTCGCACCTATCTAATACAGGAAGGTTGTTATGCAGAGGCAGAACGCAGGGTCGTTGGCCTTACTAGCGGCGTCGATTGCGGTATTTCTCACCGCGCTCGATCAGACCGTTGTAGTGACAGCGTTGCCGCAGATGATAACCGACCTAGGCATACCAATCAATCAGCTTGACCGTGCGGCTTGGATTGTAAGTGGCTACTTGCTTGGTTATGTCGTCGTGATGCCACTGATGGGACGCATCTCTGATCTCTATGGTCGTCGTCGCGTGCTTATACTATGCCTGTGTATCTTCGCGCTTGCCTCATTGTTTTGTGGTCTCGCTCCAATCATAGGCAATAGCGATATTGGCACCCAAATCGTGACGCCGCTGCAAACGCTTGGTGTCAATGTCGATTCTCCTGCCCTCATCTGGCTTGTCACAGCACGCTTTCTACAGGCCATTGGTGGAGGAGCGGTTGTACCTGTAGCAATGGCTATCGCGGGCGATTTTTATGGATGGGAGCGACGCGGATTTGCCTTGGGCCTCATCGGAATGGTGACAGAGGCGGGTGGAGTGCTAGGGCCGCTCTATGGAGCTATCATAGTACAACTGTCTGGCTGGCAAGCGATTTTCTATCTCAATCTACCAATTGTCGCTATTCTACTCTTCCTCGTCTGGCGTTTCATTCCTGGGAAGAGGGTAACAAAAGAAGAGAATGGCATACTAAAGCGGAGGCGCATAGACCTGCTTGGAACACTTTTGTTCGGTGCATCGCTCACCTGTCTCAGTCTTGGTCTATCACAGGAGGCGGCTCAGATTACGCCAACAACTCCTGCTCCTGGTAACGCTCCTGTACAAAACAATCTCTGGTTGATTGCTGCGGCTTTGCTGCTACTAGCCCTCTTCATTGGCTACGAACTATACAGCGAGCGACGCAAGAGATCACCACTTATCGAACTCTCGCTGTTCAAGCAAAGTACGTTCTCGGCTTCGGCACTGGTTAGTCTATTTGTGGGTGCCGCCTTGATTATCGCAATGGCAGATATTCCTATCTTTGTCGCAACGGTTTTGGATCGACCTGCCCTCGATAGTGGACTGGCACTGCTCCGTCTTACCGCCATGATTCCCGTTGGTGCGCTCCTTGGCGGCTGGCTCTGTTCGCGTATCACCTGCCGCTGGACAGCAGTACTTGGCCTGCTTCCAACCACGCTAGGCTTCTGGTTGATGCATCTGTGGCCTCTTTCCGTTGGCTGGACACAGATTACTGTAAGTACACTCATTGCGGGTCTCGGCTTCGGACTCGTCATCGCCCCTATTGGCACCACAGCGATCAATGCGTCACGCGAACACCAGATGGGGACGGCCTCAGCGGTTGTCACCGTTTTACGCATGATTGGCATGATTCTTGGTCTAGCGGCTCTAACCTCGTGGGGACTGGGAAGATTCCGCGCACTCGCTGCCCTCTTCACTGCACCTTCCAATATAAAGTTTGGTAGTGCAACCTATAACACTCTCTACGGCAACTATCTGATAGCAGCGGCGCATACAGTGTATACCGACGTTTTTCTGGTGGCTGGATGTATCTGTCTTCTTGCAGTTGTACCAGCACTCTTCCTACAAGGAAGAAAACTCTTGTTGCCTCCTGTTCGTAATATTACTGAGACGGTATCTACTGAGGATATACGAAGCGAAAGTGAGGCGTTATATGGGCAATGGGAGAGTTAGGCCAGAGGATGAAGGGCGTAGACGACGTAGGCGTGAAGAGGCTCGCTACGAAGAGGAATACGCCGATGAGTACGGCGACGACGAGTACGAAGAGCCACCCATAAGACGTGTTCGTCCTCGCGCGACGCAACGCTTTCAAAACTCTCCACAATATGTTCAACGTACACGACGCACTTCCCCTTCCACTACGCGAAGGGCAACACGCGGTGACGATTTTGTGCGTTCTGCTCGCCCTCGTCCTCAGCGCAGAAGGAGTGTGTGGCCTGTATTGTTGGGTGGATGTGCCCTCGGTATTTTTTTCGCGGTGGTCGCGGCAGCCATTGTCGTCTTTTTCACGGTGCGTACCGCGCAAACGGGTGGAGTACCAATCATTGGCGGTACTGGCCTTGGTAGCACACAAATCTTCAAAAGTGACGCAACGCAACCAGTTACCCTCTCTAACCTTGCACAGATGCAGATATGTAACAAGATTGGGAACGTCTCAGTCGTTGTCGATCCCAACGCCGACGCCGCAAGTATCGAGACGACAAAGATTGTGCGTGTAAGCGACAAAGCCAGCGCGAATTCAGAGTTCGGACGTATCAACATCTCTATCCAGCAACCGCCAACGGGTACGGCAAGCACAGCCTGTGCATCTTCCAGCACGACAGGCACTCCTGCAACGACAACTAGTCCAGCAACGAGTGGTGGTGTCTTACTCGTCAACACGCTCATCCCCGATAGCGATGGTCTTATACATGGAGCGGGCGATGCTGTTGATATCAAGATTACATTGACACCTAAATTGCTTGCGACCGAAGGTGCTCCACTGCAGTTAAATATTCAGGCAGCACTAGGCGATGTGAACGTCGATGGCGTGAGCGGCGTCTTCAACATTATCGGCAGCAGTGGCAACGTCAATGTCACACATGCAACTCTCATCAGCGGCTCAAGTATCGGCACGGGACAGGGCAACGTCACCTTCAACGGCATCATCGCGGCTCCAAGCGACACAACAACGCACAATTTCATTATTCGCAGCGAGACAGGCAATCTGGACGTTACCCTTCCTAGTAGTACCAACGTTGTTCTCAGTGCCAACACGAACGTCGGCACAATCCAGAGCGACTTCCCCATTCATGCCACGACTAGTAGCGGTTCCGCCAACTATCGGGGTCCACTCAACGCATCGGCAGCCACTCAATCGGCAGCCGTACTTACGCTGGATGTGAGTACAGGCAATATCACGATTCATAGAGTGGGAAATTGAACAGATAGGTTGTGAAATAGTTACTTGTCAAGTACTTAGCACTACAGTATAATTGCATGAGATAAGGACCTTCGTAGTAGTCTACCAATGTTAATTCGACGGTTTTCGTAGGGACCACATTTATGGCGTCCAGTGCGTGATTTATCACACGAGAGCAGGTCTAAGACGGCTTATATTCGGGGTTCGCAAGGATTTCGCTCAATGAATTGAGCAGCGGACGCCATAAATGTGGTCCCTACGAAAACCTGTTAATTGAAGATGGGGAGGCTAGGGGGTGCCTAGTGTAGACGTATGCAGAAAGGAGTGATCGTAGCAATCTCCGTTAGATGGGAATGTGTGCGATCATAAACATTTATGGACGTTGTGAACGGACAACTTGGCTCGATCACCTTCTTGACAGGTTCGCAAACAGGCAAAGTATTTCAAATCACGAAACCCACTCTCACTTTTGGGCGTGAGCCGACCAACGATATCGTGCTTTCAGACCCGACTATTTCTCGCCATCATGCACAAATCACATGGGCTAATGGTACGTGGACTTTGGCAAAGCTTGCTTCACAAAATACTGTGAGCGTCAACAGCCGCGATGTGCAACAAACTCCGCTCAACAATGGAGACACCGTTGGGCTAGGTACAGGCATCAGTTTCCGCTTTCAGGCTGGCATTATAAATAAAAGTAATCCATCACCTGCCGCCCACAACGTTGTGCAGGCGGCACCAGCTCGCCAAAATCCCAAGCCAGCCGTATATCCACCTGTACCACCACCGCCACCACCATTTGTGCAGAACGCGCATATTCCAACGCAGCCAGCTTCAGGGGCTGATGGCACGGTAGGGATGACAATACCATCGCTTGAAGTGACCGCGAACACCGATACCGAAAAAAAAGTTTACCCGTTGCCCTTAGGCAAACAGATATTCAATATCGGGCGTGATCCCTCGAACGACATTGTTATCAACCGTCCCACCGTCTCTAGTTTTCATGCGCAAATTATTCGCGAGGGCAACCAGCTTGTCATAGTACATCCACATCCACAGAAAGGTTCGACCGCGAATGGACTAAGTTACAATGGACAGGTCTATCGTGGTAGCACGCCCTTCCGCAAGCCCTTGCAACGCGGCGACCTATTTCGTATCGCAGACGAGCATGGCACCTTCGTCACTCTTGCCTACAACGATGGTAGTGGTGCGATACAGGAGGCGGTACCTGAGATCAAACCATTTCGGCTTGGTACGCCTGTAGTCACAATTGGACGTGCATCTGATAACACGGTGGTTCTCAATCATCCGCAGGTTTCCGGTCATCATGCGCGTTTAGATCGCGTCGGTAGTGACTATAGAATTATCGACCTTGGTAGCACCAATCATGTGTATGTCGATGGACAACTCGTGCGCGATTCGGTGCTACGTGTTGGGAGCGAGATACGCATTGGTCCGTTTAAGCTAACCTACACGGGAACCGAACTTGCGCAGCATGACGAGCGCGATGGTATCCGCATCGACGCGTTGAACGTCACCAAAGTGGTCAATGATGGCAAGACAATTATCATCAACGATATCTCCATAGCGATTCCGCCACGTAGCTTCGTCGCGCTTGTGGGTGGCTCCGGCGCGGGCAAATCAACGCTGATGGATGTACTCAATGGTTTGCGACCCGCGCAACAGGGAACCGTTCTCTACAACGGACAGGACTACTATAAAAATCTAGCCGCATTCAGTACACAGCTTGGCTATGTGCCGCAAGATGACATCGTTCACCGTGACCTGACCGTCGAACGCGCCTTATACTATGCTGCGAAACTGCGCCTACCAAGCGACCTTACAGAGCAACAGATTAAGCAGCGTATCGACGAGGTGCTAAAAGACGTAGATATGACTTTTCGGCGCAATGTCCTTGTAAGTAGATTGTCGGGTGGACAGAGAAAACGCGTTTCTATCGCCCTCGAACTCTTGGCTGATCCCAATGTCTTCTTTCTGGATGAGCCAACTTCGGGCCTTGATCCGGGGCTTGACCGCAAGATGATGCAACTACTCCGCAATCTTGCGGACCGAGGTCGCACCATCGTACTTGTAACTCATGCCACCAACAACATCAACTCCTGCGACTATGTATGCTTCCTATGTCGTGGCGGACGTCTTGCATACTTCGGGCCACCAGACGAGGCAAAGGCATACTTTGGCAAGAGCGACTTCGCCGAGATTTACAGTGCGCTTGAGCCGTCCGATGATAAATCGACGATTCCACAGGAGGCTGAGGCACGCTTTCGACAGTCCGCCGACTTCATGAAATACGTCGATACACCGTTGCGAAGAGATCGTAGCCGCATTGCAAATGTAGCCGGACCAGTAAAGACGGTTAATCAGCCTAAACGGGGCAATCCCTTGAAGCAGTTTGCCCTGCTCTCAGCACGTTACCTGGAATTGCTCAGAAATGACGTAGGAAACCTGCTCATACTTTTGTTACAGGCACCTATTATTGGCATTGTTCTTTTCCTGCTTGCGAGTCCCGCCACCTTTACGATAGACAATGGGCACGGCGTTGTGTTCTGTCATGGCGCAATCACCGCAAATGGTCAAAGAACCGTCTATAATAGTTGTCAAGACTTGAGCAATCTGCTCTTTAGCCCTCAAGGAGCGCAGTACGCGGCTTCGCAGGGCAAGACACAAAACGAATTGCTGGATCAGGGCGTCAATGATGGTGGCGGCGACGCTGAAACGATTCTGTTCATCATGGCATTTGCCGCCGTTATGTTTGGCTGTATCAATGGGGCACGCGAAATCGTGAAGGAGGCTCCCATCTACCAGCGTGAACGCACAGTCAATCTTGGCATCATGCCGTATATGTTCTCGAAGATTACTGTACTCGGTGTCCTCTGTCTCGCGCAAAGCCTCGTTTTGACGTTTTTCGTGAGCATAAAGGCTCCATTTCCGCACGCGACCTTTTTACCACCGTTTCTGGAAATTTACGTCACAATGGCACTCACTTCGCTAGCAGGCTTGATGATGGGTCTCACCGTATCAGCAGTAGTGCCAAATAATGATCGCGCTATGAGCATCGTACCACTGGTTCTAATACCCCAGGTCATTTTTTCGGGCATTATCTTCAAATTGGATAATCCCCTTATCGCAACACTTGCCGCGTTTTTTCCCGCTCGCTGGGCAATGGCGGCAATGGGCTCCAGTGTTGGTTTGCACGGTGCGCCACTGCGCTTAGATGATTGGTCATTTCAGGGTACGCTTTTCTCGAAATACAGTTCGGTGGCAGCAGCGGGACACCTGTTCGTATGCTGGTTCTTCCTAGTCTTGACCATTCTGGTACTAGGTGGCCTCATCGCCTATTTCCTCAAACGCAAGGATGTGAGAGGCTAAGCTAAAAGTGTCTGCAAGCTGAGCTTGCATACACTTTTAGCTTAGCCTTTCGGCATAGGACTATTAGGCTATTAAGGGTTGAGTATATTTCAATTACCCGCAAAGTAATGTACACTACAAAATGGCTACTTAGATTGACTATATGCTGTTTTACCAATTCATAGCGACTACTATTTTTGAACACCACAGACACAAAAGAACATTTCAAGCGTTCTACGTGGCTTGAGGAGGATCGGACAACTATGTTCACTTTTGTCAGCAACATTCCTATTTTTCGCCGTCTCTTCCTCGCTTTCGTGCTGGCGGCTGTCATTCCTGGCGTCATCATTACCATTCTAGGAACAACCTTTGTGAGTGGATTAAACGCACGAAGTCAGGCTCAGCAGAAAAACCTTGCCGCTTTGAACGAAAGCTACCGCTTAGGCGGCTTACTTGCGGAAATGGACGGTCTGCGCGACGAGGTTATTTCGCTATCACAGGAAAATATCTCCAATCAAAAAGAACTCCAACAACTGAACACGGTTGAACAAGATTTTAGTACAAGTTCGCAACTGTTTCAGCAAAACTATCTCGTGGCAACCGCAACAAATATGAATGCGGTCAAGGATATTCTTAATAGCGATGCTCCGTCCAATACCGTAGCGCAAACACAACAGGACGCGTTGAGTAAGGTTTTGGCGCAAAACGGCCTTTGGTCACTCTATTTGAATACAAGCAATACAGTCATAAAAGACGTTCAAAAGAATCCGACAAACGTTATACAAATCAACAGTGACAATATAGAAGCCACAACACAATTGGAGCCGCTAGAGAATGCGTGGAATCAGATAACAGGGACAACACAGCAGATTAGTGGTATCATTTCGCGGGTTGGTCCATCGCAGACAAGCCCAATCACACTTGCTACCGTTATCGCCTTCCTCAGTACTATCATGGTGGTTATCGCGATTGGTTATATCGTCAATCTCACTATCACCAGTCCACTACGCGATCTCGCGGTACTGACAAGGCGTATCGCGAAAGGTGATACTAACGCACGCGCAAAGATGAGTAGCCGTGACGAAATCAGCATGGTCGCCAATTCGATGAATAACATGCTTGACAATATTGTGCGACTGATTCAGGAGACGCAATCGCAACGCGACACACTTCAATCGCAGGTAGAGAAGTTGGTTAGTGAGGTGAGTGGTGTTGGTGATGGTGATCTGCGTATACAGGCGGAGGTTTCAGCCGACGCGTTGGGTGTACTAGCAGACTCCTTCAACTACATGGTTGAAGAGCTAGGAAGTCTCGTGGTACGCGTCAAGATGGTGGCAAACGAGGTAGATGATTCGACCGTCACTATTCTTGATAGTATGACTCAACTAGTGAAGTCCGGTGATGAGCAGATTACACAGATCAACGATGCTGCCGTTGAGATCGAACGAGTGTCGACTTCTAGCAGCCAGATTGCTGAACGTGCTAGAGTTCTTTTTGATGTCGCTCGTGACGCTCGCCAGGATGCCCAGGTTGGTCGCCAAGCGGTGCAGCAGACGGTCGAGGGCATGGGGCGTATCAATGAGAACGTATTGCTCACCTCTTCTAAAGTCCACGAGTTGGGCGAACGCTCACGAGAGATCGACGAGATCGTCACCGTAATCAGCAGTATCTCGCATCAAACCAATCGGCTCGCACTGGATGCCGCAATTCAGGCGGCAATGGCGGGTGAGAACGGCAAGGGCTTCGGTGCCGTTGCCGCTGACATTCGTCGGCTAGCGGAACGCTCGAAGGAGCAGGTGAGTTCAATCACAAAAATTGTACGCAGCGTTCGTGAAGAAGTCAACGATGTGTCAATCTCAATGCAAGACACCGAGCGCGAAACGCTTTCGGGTACACGCCTCACACAAGAAGCTGGCTCCTCGCTAGAATCGATCTTTACCGCAGTTGAGCAACAGGCACGCGAAATCGAGAGCATCAATAGAGTTGCGGTGCAACAGTTGCAATCGTCAACTGCAACCGTACAAATTATGCGCAATGTGTCCGCATCCACTCAACAGAGCAGTGAAAGTACGCGCAACGCTTCCGCCAATATGGAACGCCTCGCACGCCTTGTCGAGCAACTACGCTCTTCTGTGGAAGCCTTCAAACTGCGCGAAAATCAAGGCTACTTTGTCCCTAATGCACAGGTCAACGCTTTGCTCGATTCGGAGCAGGATAACCAGATGACAGTAAGCGGTATTTTCCGTACCGTGAGCGGCGGCGCACATACACCACAACTTGCGAATAATAGTTTCTCCCCAAACGCTTTGCCACCTGCATCATTCAACGACTCTTTCGATGCATTTCCTCCGATGCCAGAACAGCACTATAGTGGGAGTGACAATAGCTTCTCAACGGAGTATGACGGGTATAATGAACAACCATTTAGTACAAATGGACGCAGTAGATAACGGATAACTTTGAAAGAGGGAACAATGGCGAATTCATCATTGTTCCCTTCTTCTATTGCATAACCTTTTAGTTATAGATAGCATTCAGAACACCTATCTTACTTCGTAGACTTCTAGCAGCTTTCCCTGTTACACTTGCTTCATAGCAAAAAACAATAGACATGTACATATGCAGATGTCTGAGTCGCCAGTAAGCGCAGAAAGTGATGAGCAAGATGGTAGCAAAAACAACATATAGGAATGCAATACAAGAGGCCACGCAGATCGTCAAGCATTACGAACTCACGCAATCAGGTACACAGCGTTGGGCTTGCGCGGTATGCGGAATGATTCATAGCGGCTCTACTCCTACCGCTTGCGACAGTTGCGGTTCCAGTGACTTTGTGCAAGAAGACAAAACAAGCAGCGAAATTGGTAGTCGCTGGTAATATGTCTCTATTCCTCTCTCGCATGAGGTGGTAATAGCAACCTCTCGGCTACTATCACCCCATGCATTCTCAGGCTAATTACATTATGCCAGGCTTATGCATTAAGCATGCTGCAATCTTTGCCGCACTGCCTCATATAACACAATCCCCGCCGCCATTGCCGCATTCAGCGATTCAACGTTATTCGCTAATGGAATGCTAATGTTATGCGTCGCCAGAACACGCGCTTCGCGCGAAGGACCATGCGCCTCATTACCGATAATCAAGGCGAAGGGTTGCGTCAAATCCTGCTCGTAGTAGAATGTTGGACTACCTGCCTCAGCAAGCAAGACACGAGAACTATGCATTTGTACAGTGGCAGCGATAGTAGTCCAGGAAGCATTCGTTTCAATTGGTAGGAAGATATGCGTAGCCGCAGCCGCACGAACCACTTTCGGGCTGTAGCAATCGACACAATTGGGCGTGAGTAGCACCGTATCGACATCGGCAGCAAGGGCAGTTCTTAGAATAGTTCCCATATTGCCGGGGTCGGCAATGTCATCAAGAATGAGCAATGCAGATCGTTGTATGGTAGCGTCGCTCTGCTGCAAACGCCGTCTGCGCACCTCCATCGGTAGAAATGCGGCAAGCGGTAATACGCTCACAACCCCTTGCGATGTAACAGTATCACTAATTGCCTCGATGACTCGCTCACTCACCTCTACGCGTCGCTCGTCCGTCATCCCTGGTAGAGCAAGCAAACGAGAAAGTAGCGTGATGCCATTGGCAGTGCGTCGTAAATAGTCGGGCTGATAGTAGATTTCAAGAGGCAGTATATTGACATCGAGGAGTGCAGTGAGCAGATGGAGACCTTCCATTAAAAAGAGGCCATGTTTTTTGCGACCTCTTGCTGTATGCAAGTCTTTGAGCGTACTAATACGCGGATTTGTTGGACTAGTGATAAGCATACTTGTATCTGCTATCCAGTAGAGATATAGCTCCTCTCTTTGAGAGGAGCTATATCTCTACTGTGTCTATATGTCTTACTCCGCGACGGCATTGAGTGCCTGTTTGACGAGGGCACTGAAGGCTGCTTCGTCGTTAACAGCCATTTCCGCTAAAATCTTGCGGTCAACATCGATATTGGCGGCGTGAATAGCATTCATAAGCCTACTATAGCTGACGCCATGCATACGAGCAGCCGCGTTAATGCGTACAATCCAGAGGCGGCGCATATCGCGCTTGCGGTTGCGACGATCACGATAGGCATAGGTCATAGCGTGTATCGCGGACTCACGCGCCTTCTTAATCAGGCGACGACGTGTACCACGATGACCTTCAACCATTTGTAAGACTTTCTTATGTTTCGCGTGCGATGTTACGCCACGTTTTACCCTTGGCATTGTCCTTTTTCTCCTTGTGTGAAATTACAGCTAAAATGCATATGGAAGCAGACGTTTCATACGTCGAGTATCGCTCGGCTTGAGTTGAAACGACTTATCCATTGCACGGACAGCTTCGGGTGATTTGTGGCGGCGCAAGTGGTTCAACGCCACCTTACGGCGCATGAACTTGCCAGTGGCGGTGACTTTCACGCGCTTCGCCATAGCCTTATGTGTTCTCAGTTTCTGCTTCATGTCTCTTTCTTTCTGTATAATGATACGGGGCAACGATGTACATACTCTTCTTGAGGTATTCGCGCAACCACATAGGCAGGCAAATACACTGGTCAGGAGAGAAGTCTTGGTAGTGAGGATTGAAACAGCTTCAACCATCCAATTGCTCCATCTAAGGCGCAGAGAAGCCTTGTTCAGGAACCAACCCCGCTTTGCGCCACGATTATAACATAGTCCTTTGGGATGTGCAAGCAAAAATGTGCGTTTTTCTTTCAATAACCTCGGCCTGGGCG
>CAXUHG010000058.1:27358-30903 GCA_964250805.1 uncultured Ktedonobacteraceae bacterium
CCCCCCCCCCCCCCCCCCCCCCTCCCCCCCCCGCCCCCCCCCCCCCCCCCCCCACTTTTCTCTTTAGCCACACAATTTTTTAGCAGACCTTGACAAATATTTTACTCTTCTGATATCATATTTTTATATCTCTAAAAATTAGCGTACTTTATCTTTTAGACATTTAAGGATAGTTTATGTCACCTGAACTTCGCACACTGCCAATTCGCGCGGTTGATTGCTTGAAGCTTTGCTATAAACTACATGAACGAGGCGAACGTATTACTACAAAAGGAATACGCGAGCGTCTGCAATCGCTAGAGCCAACCGGTCAACTGAGCGACGCTACCGTTACGCAGTTGTTCAAATGGCTTGCGGAACGCGATTATGTACGCCACACGCCTTATCACGGTGTAGAACTGACACAACAGGGAGAGGCGATGGCGGCTGAATTGGTGCGTCATCATCGCTTGCTTGAATTGTTCCTGGTGAAAATCATGGGATTTCCACTCGATCAGGTCGATGCCGAAGCAGAGCAACTCGAACATGCCATGTCAGAAGCATTCGAGGAGCGCATGGACATCCTGCTAGGACATCCAACCGAGGACCCGCATGGGGCACCCATTCCGAGCAAGACGGGCAAGGTTATTCTCACACCAACCCTACCACTTCCTCAGTTGCAGCCAGGGGGGCAGGCCATTGTGCATCGAGTCAGCGACGAAGAGCCGGAGTTACTGCGCTATCTCACAAGTCTTGGCCTTGTACCAGGAGTACTGGTACAGATGGATGCACAGACACCATTTGGTGACGTGTATACAATTCGTATAGCAGGTATACCTCATGCAGTCGGCGGCACCGTCATACAGAGTGTACTTGTTCGTTCAATTACAGATGAGCTAACACAAAATTCAGCGTCAACGGAACATTCTGGAGAGTCTTTATGAGATATTATTCGACCAAGCCATTGCAGGATGCTACCGGAAAGTTATCGACCGAAGACGCAAACACACGCAAGGCTGCGCGTGCCGCCCTTGATGGGCGCATTCACGGCCTAAAAGCTATTCTTCCATTTCTTGGACCAGCCTTTATCGCAAGTGTCGCCTACATCGACCCCGGCAACTACGCCACTAATATCCAGGGAGGCAGTGCCTTTGGTTACAATCTACTCTGGGTAATCGCGCTTGCGAACTTGATGGCGATGCTACTTCAAAGTATGGCGGCTAAATTAGGGCTTGCAACTGGTAAAAACCTTGCGGAACTGTGTCGGCAAGAGTTTTCCAAGCCCGTCGTCTATGCTATGTGGATTGCTGTAGAGATCGCAGCGATGGCAACGGACCTTGCTGAGTTTCTAGGGGCAAGTATCGGACTAAACCTGCTCTTTCATATCCCCTTGCTCTATGCCACGCTCATTGTCGGTGTAGCAACGTACCTTATTCTGCTCCTAGAAAATCACGGCTTTCGCTCGTTGGAGGCTGTCATTGGCGTACTAATCAGCGTGATTGCCTTTAGCTATATCGCCGAGACGTTTCTATCGCGCCCCGATTGGGGGCAGATCGGCTTTCACACACTTGTGCCGTGGGAAGGAAATTCACAGAGTATTCTCTTCTCGGTTGGCATCATTGGGGCAACGGTGATGCCACACGTCATCTACCTGCACTCCTCGCTCACACAGAGGCGAATCATTCCCCGTAACGAGCGTGAGGCCAAAAGCATCTTTCGCCGCAGTATTCCCGATGTAGTACTCGCTATGGGTTTGGCTGGACTGGTGAACATGGCGATGCTCTATATGGCGGCAGCAACTTTTCACGCGCACGGACATAGCAACGTTGCCGACATCAACTCGGCCTATCAAACGCTCACACCCCTCCTCGGTGCCGCCGCTAGCACCATCTTCGCAGTCTCGCTCCTCGCCTCCGGCCTCTCCAGTTCAACGGTAGGCACGATGGCGGGTCAGGTCATCATGCAAGGCTTCGTGGGCTTCACTATTCCGCTATGGGTACGGCGAGTAGTGACAATGCTTCCTGCAATTCTCGTGGCATGGATTAGCACAATGAACCCCCAGGTGAATCCAACCAGTATACTTGTACTGAGTCAAGTAGTGTTAAGTTTTGTGCTGCCGCTTCCCGTTATCACCCTCGTTATGTTCACACGGCGCAAAGACCTGATGGGTACACTCGTCAATGGACATCTCATCACAACACTAGCCATTCTCTGTAGTGCCGTGATTATTGTTCTTAATGTTGTGTTGCTCTATCTATCTTTTATACATGTTTGATATCCTTTCGTAGGGACCAGATGTATCGTGTTCGTGCGTGATTTATCACGCGAAATGCATTTCGCAAATCAGAAGAGTCGAAGATAATATAGCCGATAAATCGGCCTCGGACGCGATACATCTGGTCCCTACGAAGAACATCTACATCTCAACATAGTTATCGTGGAGATTTTGCAATTGACCAATAGTATGGTTATCCACTACAATAAGAGGAGTAATTGGTGCTGTGATTGTAGGGAACTTCTTAGCACGAAAGAAAAGATTGGTTCACATAAATTGGAGGATGAATGCAAATACGTAAAGCTGTGTTGCCTATCGCTGGCCTGGGAACACGCGTGCTACCCGCCAGCAAGGTGACACCCAAAGAGATGCTGCCCTTGGTCGATAAGCCCGTGGTGCAGTATCTGGTTGAAGAGGCGGTTGCCGCAGGAATCGAAGAGATTATTTTGGTGGTCAGCCGCAGTAAGAGAAGTATCGAGGACCATTTCGATAGCTTTCCAGAACTAGAGCATATCCTTGAGCGCAAAGGGAAACACAAAGAACTGGAAGAGTTGCGTCGCACACAGACGATGGCCTCTTATGTCTCGGTACGGCAATCCGAGCCACTTGGCTTAGGACATGCCATTCTATGCGCCAAAGACCTTGTTGGCGACGAGCCGTTTCTCGTCATGCTCGGCGACGAACTGGTCGCGCCAGAGACACCCTGCTTTCCACAGATGATACAAGTATACGAGCAGTATCATGGCTCCGTTCTCTCACTTTTCACATCACCACGCGAACAGATAGCGTCTTATGGTATCGTTGCATTACAGGAGTTATCAGCGGAGGTCGTGAGGGTAACGCATCTGGTCGAGAAGCCCTCACCTGAGAAAGCTCCATCCGATCAAGCCGTCGCTGGTCGCTATCTGATCACCCCCGACATCTTTGAGAAACTGGAACGCACTCAGCCAAGCAGACGTGGCGAGATCGAGATTACCGATGCCCTCGCAATGCAGGCCGAAGAGGGCAATTGCTACGGCATCCGTTTTAACGGCGAACGCTACGACACAGGCAATCCGCTCGGTCTTCTCACAACTAACATCGCTTACGGCCTCAAACGTCCCGACATAGCTCCCGCGCTCCGCGAATACATGCGCCAGATTTTGGAGAAAAAATAAGTTTGTAGAGTGAGACAAGCGGGGATGCAAGGGGCATCTGCCCCTTGCCTGGGGTCTGGGGCTGTGCCCCAGCCTCTCCACCTACACTCGCCGCCGACGGCGGCGAGTGGAGGTGGAGAGGCTATATAGTAGCC
>CAXUHG010000058.1:30913-32842 GCA_964250805.1 uncultured Ktedonobacteraceae bacterium
CGGCCTCGGCGCGCCCCCCCCCGCCGGGGGGGGGGGCCCCCCGCCCCCCCCCCCCCCCCCCTCTCCCCTCTCTTGCCGCCTAGGACGGCAAGAACAAACAGGTCTTCCGTTATTTGATGACTAAATTAGAATGTTCGAGAGAACATAGGGAAACGAACGTGGTAGACATCATTGCAACTCTTCACGAGTATAATTTCTTTTTAATTTTTACAGCGTCGGTGGTTGCGGGTATCTGGGGGCTGATTTTATATTTCCGAAAGCTGAATGCCAACCGCCCCTGGTACATCTCACTGTATGTCACCACGATTGTGAGCGGCATTCAGGGCTTGCTCGGCGTCACGCTTGTACTATTACAGCAAAAGCCAGGAGGTGGTCAGGGTCTCTACTGGCTACACTATGTCTACGGCGGTATCGTGGTCTTCGCGCTGCCCGTTGCCTTGACCTATACAACGAACGGCAAAAATCGACGCCTCGATATCTTGATCTACAGCATCGCGGTGCTAGTACTTGCCGCCGCGAGTGTACGAGGTTTTGTTACGGGTCCCGCCCCGCATTAAAATTATTGGAGAGAATCATGCGAGCCTCTTTTATTCACGTTGCCGACACGCATCTCGGCTATGAGCAATACGGTGTACGCGAACGCTTCAACGATTTCAGCTACGCTTTCTGGGGCATTGTCGATGATGCGATAGAGCGCAACGTCGATTTTGTGGTGATCGCGGGCGACCTGTTCAACAAACGCGCCATTGACGCGATGACGCTCATTCACGCCATCGAGGGGTTGAAGAAGCTCAAGGATAGAAACATTCCCGTAATCGCTATCGAGGGCAACCACGACCGCACCTACTACCGTGATGGTACATCTTGGCTCGAATTCTTGTGCTATCAAGGCTATATTGTGTTGCTGAAACCTATCATGCAAAACGGTGCCCCCGTGTTAGCACGTTGGCAAGCTGATACGATGCGCGGCTCACACGTCGATCTCGCGGGTGGGCGGTTGCGTGTCTATGGCCTTCCGTGGCAGGGAGCGGCAACCACGCGTAGCCTCGAAGGAATGGCACAGGCACTTCATGAGGCACGCATGGAAGAGAATGCCGAGGGCGTCGAGTATCGCTTGCTCATGATGCATACTGGCGTCGAGGGCATTGTCGCACGCGTTCAAGGCTTACCCTCAATGGCGAATTTTCAGCCTCTACGCGAATGCGTCGATTATCTCGCCCTCGGTCACGTCCACAAACCCTACGAATTCGATGGCTGGATGTACAATCCTGGCTCAACCGAGACCTGTGGTGCTGAAGAATCGCAATGGGATACACGCGGCTATTACTATGTCGAGATTGACACCGACGAGCCGGAGCGTATCATCGACCTCAGCCGCAAAGAGCGCGTGCATCACGCTGAACATATCAAGAGCAACCGTCGCCCTTTCATTCGCTACGACCTACGCGTAGACTCGCTCAACGAGCCGGACGCGGTATACACACGCCTCGACGACTACTGCCGCCGCGAGGGACTCCACTACCAAATGGGTGGACGCCAACCCGTTGTACAAATACACCTCATTGGCACCCTGAGCTTCGATGCGGGCGCACTCGATATACCGCGCATGGAAGAGATGGTACGCAATGCCTTTAACCCGCTCTACGTGCGCATCGACAACAATACCAACGATCAGGACTACATTCCTGAAGATGGCGAGCTTGACGGACGTGACCGCTCCGCGTGGCACACACTCGAACTGCGCATCTTCGAGGAACTCGTCGCACGCGACAACCGCTATCTCCCTGCGAAAGAGCAGTGGAGCAACGTACTCGGCGACCTCAAACGTATGGCACTCGAAGAGGACACTCCCGAAAAAATCGCACACTTCTTACGCGAACGCCGCGAAACACTCTTATAAGCACATTTACCAACACACCATTTGTCGCT
>CAXUHG010000059.1:0-21106 GCA_964250805.1 uncultured Ktedonobacteraceae bacterium
AAGCTGTGCCAAGGCGTAATGAATTATTGCTCCTACATGTCTTTAGATAATATGCTAGAATAGCATATAGTATTATTATGTTTACTCTACGTGTAAGAGGAGTGCCAAACTGTGGCAACAATTCTTGTCGTCGAAGATGATGTTGCACTTTGTAACCTGCTGCGTTCTCAGCTTGAGGCGGATGGATACGACGTTGTGCAGGCATTTGATGGTCTAACGGCCTTGAAGATGGTTGAGCAACAGCTTCCGCACCTGATTATTTTGGACTGGATGCTGCCAGGACTGGATGGCCTCGCGGTCTGTCGGCGTGTGCGCCAACACTATCTCACACCCATCATTATGCTCACCGCACGCACTGAAGAGGTCGATTCTATTTTGGGGTTAGAGGTAGGAGCCGACGACTACATCAGCAAACCGTTTAGCATTCGTCAGGTGTTAGCGCGTGTACGGGCAATCCTGCGCCGCGTGGAGCTAGACAGCCAAGGCGCGACGACAAAACCTGATACTTCTGCTAACCAGACAGCCTCTGTTCCTCATGAGCCGCCACCTCTCATACGCGGTCCCCTACACATTCATCTCGGAGAACGTGCAGTACGTCTCAACGGGCAAGAAATCGACTTGACGCCAAAAGAGTATGACTTGCTCGTGCTACTGGCCTCACATCCCAACTGGGTTTTCAAACGCGAGGTTCTTCTACAACAGGTGTGGGGCGATAGCTACGAAGGCTTTGACCGCACAATAGACAATCATGTGACACGACTGCGTAAGAAACTGGGCACCCTCGGCGACAAAATTGATACTGTCTGTGGTGTAGGCTATCGCTTCGTGGAGTAGCCCCAAACCATATCCCTTTTTCTATAGCGAATCCGCTACGATTCCTGTACTGGCCCCCCAAACGATGTGGGCTACGATCATCAGCAGATTGCGCTGTCTTGTCTCGCCTTGCGCTGACTCTTTGAAGCCAATTACAGGTAGCACTACTTGATAACTTACTGCCCAGATAATAATACTGAATAGAATACCTTTGAGCGCGGAGTTAAATGGTAGTCGTCTCGCTAAGATGCCGTATAGCATTCCCATCCCCGCGCCATAACCGAAGTGTGCGGTGGTAGTTGCTGCCAGTATCTGAGCCTTGTTCATATGTTGTTTGATATGTACTCGCTCGGTGATATCCTTGGTAATGATCTCCGGTGGTAAATCGTAACGCTGTCCCTTGGGTAGAAACCTCTGTGTAATCAGCATGAAAAGAGTCATCGGTAGTGTACCCGCAAAGCCAGCAATAGCTCCATGTAGTGGAGAAATAATTTTCTGTGAATTACTCATAACCTCAACCTCCCTGTTGTCTATTGCGTGGGCATCATGCTCATGCAAAGTTTGTTGTATAGTACACGTTTGTGAGGAGGTGTTTGGACACTCTGCCATATGTTTTACTTATATCCCAAAAATTAGACTTCAAACACTTGACAAACAGAAGGTATCTATGTTAAAACTAACTTGTAAGTTATGTAACTCACAAGTTAGTTTTCATCATTGCAAGTTTAAAGAGGAGACGAGAAAGAAAAGATGGCTCAAGGAAAGAGGAGTAAGGGTGAAGAGAGTCGTATACGTCTACTTAACGCCGCAGCTTGTGAATTCGCACACAACGGTTATCACGATACCAAAATTGGCACTATTGTGGCAAATGCTGGTTTGACGCAAGCTGCTTTTTACCTCTACTTCCCAAGCAAAGAAGCAATCTTTGCCGAGTTAGTTACAGACTTTCGCACTCACCTACGGACAGCACTGGAAGCGTTTCGTCTTGCACCTGAAACACAGAATATTCCAGAGCGCGTTCATGCAAACATGCGGCTGTTCTTTCAATTTATGGCTGACAATCCTGATTTGACGCGTGTTGGTTTGTTTCAAGCACCTGATGCTGAACAGGTAAAGCGAGAACTCGCTGCTGTTGTGGCTGACAACTTACGCTTTGAGCAACAGGAAGGATACATGCGTACAACGCTACCTATGGAAATTGTCGCCGAGTGTCTTGTTGGTATAGTCGAGCGCTTGGCGATGCGCTGGCTGTTAACCGGTGAAAAAGAGCCTGTGCAATTGGCGACACAGGCCACTGATATGATATTGCATGGTATTCTTGCGAGTACATAAGTTTTAGGAGAGTAGTAATGACAAATACATTTCACACTGCGTTCGTTACAGGTGGTTCTGGCTTTGTTGGTCGCAATCTTATCAAAGCCCTTCGCGCACAAGGAATTGAGGTCAGAGCGTTAGTACGTTCAAACACAGCTATGGAAACCGTGAGCAGCATAGGAGCGCAACCAATACAAGGAGATTTGACTAATATCGCTCGTTTAGCTGATAGTATGACCGGATGTGATGTTGTCTTTCACGTTGCGGGACAAGTAGGAGATTGGGGACGCTATGAAGACTTTTATCAAACAAATGTTGTAGGAACAGAGCATATTCTTGAGGCGGCTCATAAGGCTAGTGTTCCACGCCTTGTTCACGTAAGTACTGAGGCTGTATTGCTAGGTGGACCCGCGATTATCAATGCTGACGAAACATGGAAGCGTCCGGCACATCCACTTGGTATGTACGGACGCACTAAAGGTCTAGCGGAGGAACGTGTTCTCAACGCTAACTCGCCGGAACTTGCGACTATGATTGTGCGACCGCGCTTCATATGGGGTAAGGACGATACAACAGTACTCGCACAACTTTCGCAATCGGTACGCTCCGGCTCATTCATGTGGATTGACGGCGGTCATTATCTCAGTTCAACGTGTCATGTTGCGAATGTGTGTGAAGGAATGATGCTTGCGGCGGAGCGAGGGCGGGGCGGAGAAATATACTTTCTCACCGACGGGCAACCCGTAGAATTTAGAAGTTTCATCACTGCTCTTTTACAAACACAAGGGCTAGATGCAGGCAACCGCAGTATTCCACGATGGGTTGCTCAATTGATTGCTTCTATAAGTGAGTGGGCATGGAGTACGTTTCACCTTAGAGGCGCACCTCCACTCACTCGTGCAACGGTGCGTGTGATTGGCGAAGAGGTCACGGTAAGTGATGCGAAGGCGCGTCGTGAACTTGGCTACAAAAATGTGATTGCCCGCGAGGAGGGATTGAGAGAGATGAACATGTATGCAGACTCAACTGCTGCAAAAGAAGAGTCTTTACATGACTGATAAGAACACTGTTGAGTAGAGGTGCGTGAACAGAGAGATACCTTATCCTCTTGCAATTTTCCGCATGTCCTTGCTTATTAAGAAGGACATGTGGAAATCGGACATGTGTGAGTGCTATGCTATAACAAGTACTACACATTCTGAAAGGAGCTTTTCCAACATGGTTTTAGACATGGAGGCGTTTCGCTCAGGCAAAGCCAGCTACGCCGATCTTGTACGTGATATTACGCATGCTGACCTGTATAGACTGACCGATGAATACTTTGATACCGTCGAGTCAATTGTGGTGGATGTAACAGATATGGGGGTTACGTTTGTGCCCTATGATGCTGAGCTGAAAGACCCAAACGAGGAGGCGTATACGTTGGGTCATGTTATCGTTCACTTGACGGCTACGCTTGAGGAGTCGGTGTCGATTGCCTCGGTGCTGGCGCGTGGAATTGCCTTTGACGGTCGCTTGCGCTACGAGACGCCCTGGCAGACGATCCATACAGCGCAACAGGTGCATGCACGTTTGCGTGAGAGTCGGCGTATGTGCCATGCCTATCTCGATGCATGGCCTGATGCGCCACACCTCGATGTGACCATTACGCGTATTCCAAGTTTCGGACCTATGAATGCTATCGGTATGGATGTGCTGGGCATTATGCATGGTGAGGCGCATGTTGAGCAATTACGAGAGATTATGCACCAATCAAAAAATCGCGTATAGAAAACGGATGTGCTGATGGCTTTACAGCGTAGTTATGATGCGGTGGTGGTTGGCTCTGGACCGAATGGACTCGCGGCAGCCGTCACTCTAGCACAAGCAGGAAAATCGGTTGTTGTCTTCGAGGCAAGGGATACGATTGGCGGCGGGTCACGCACAAAAGAATTGACGCTACCAGGATTCAAACATGATGTATGTTCTGCTATTCATCCGCTTGGACTGGCATCGCCATTTTTTCGTGCGTTACCGCTAGAGCAATATGGGCTAGAGTGGATTCAGCCTCCTGCAGCACTCGCACATCCTTTCGATGACGGGACAGCGATGCTATTGGAGCGTTCCATCGCTGCAACAGGAGCGACGCTTGGTTGCGACGCCAATGCTTATCTCCATATGATGGAGCCGTTAGTGGCACACTGGCAAACGCTTGCGGATACGTTGCTTGGTCCTTTGCGCCTCCAATCCTTTCAACATCCCTTCCTGCTCGCGCCTTTCGGATTACAGGCTCTTCGCTCCGCCGAGAGCTTGGCGAAACACCAATTTCGGGGTGAGCGAGCGCGTGCCATCTTTGCAGGTATGGCGGCGCACTCGTTTCTGCCGCTAGAGCATAGTTTGAGCGCGGCCTTCGGTATCATGCTTGCGCTCTTTGGGCACGGCGTTGGTTGGCCTATTCCACGCAGTGGGTCACAGAGCATTGTCGATGCACTAGCTGCCTATTTACGTTCTCTTGGTGGCGAGATTGTGACAGGGGTTGAGGTAAAATCAATTGAGATGTTACCAGATGCGCGTGCTTTCCTGTTCGATGTCACGCCGCGTCAACTTTTGCGTATCGCGGGTCGGCATCTCCCTGACGACTATCAACATAGCCTCGAACACTACCGCTATGGAGCAGGTGTCTTCAAGATTGATTATGCCCTCGATGGTCCCATTCCCTGGAAATCTCAGGATTGTTTGCGGGCAGGGACGGTACATCTGGGGGGAACACTTGCGGAGGTGGCACTTTCGGAGCGACAGGTAGGGCAGAGGATGCCACCGGAGAAGCCTTTTGTGCTACTCGCCCAACAGAGCCTATTCGATGAGACACGCGCACCAGAAGGAAAACACACGGTCTGGGCCTATTGTCACGTCCCCAACGGCTCGACCTTCGACATGACGGAGCGTATCGAAGCACAGATCGAGCGTTTCGCCCCTGGTTTTCGAGACCGCATCCTGGCGAAAAACACGATTGCGCCAGCGGAACTCGAACGCTACAACGCGAATGATGTTGGCGGAGATATCAATGGTGGCGTTGCCGACCTGCTCCAATTCTTCACGCGTCCAGCAATCCGCCTCAATCCCTACACAACGCCCAACAAACGTATCTACATCTGTTCTTCATCGACGCCACCCTCTGGCGGCGTACACGGAATGTGTGGATATTATGGGGCAAAGGCCGCGTTACATCACGCGTTCTCGTAGGAACCAGATTCATTGTGTCTAAATAGCTAATACTCACATCTATTGTAGTGATTTCATAGTATTCAGTATACAAATACATAGTGGATTTTCACCCACTATCCTTTGTTCATTAAGGAGACTTATGATATACTACTCACAACTGATAGACCTCTGTATCTAACGTAGGAGCAATCTTATGAAGAAAGAAGCAAAACCAGAAACAACTCTTGCCCTCTTTCAGGAACAAACAGTCAGGCGAGTATGGTATCAAGACAAGTGGTATTTTTCAGTTATTGATGTGATCGCCATTTTAACCGATAGCCCCAACCCGCGCCGCTATTGGAGTGACCTCAAACATGATTTAGAAGCCGAAGGGTATGGTGAAGTGTACGCTGACAGCGTACAGTTGAAAATGCTTGCATCTGATGGGAAGCAGCGAGTAACTGACGCTGCCGACACTCAGACACTTCTCCGCATTGTGCAAAGTGTTCGTAGCAACAAAGCCGAACCCCTGAAGCGCTGGCTAGCAGAAGTCGGCATGCAGCGCATTAAAGAAATTCAGAACCCAGAAGCAGCTATGGAGAGGATGAGGCAGACCTTAGAGGCAAAAGGCTACCCCAAAGACTGGATAGAAATGCGAATGCGAAGTATCGCCGTTCGCAACGAACTTACAATTGAATGGGAGGAGCGCGGAGCGCATGACGGACTTGAATATGCTATCCTTACCAACGAGATTGCGAACGCCACGTTTGGCATGAGTATTCAGGAACATAAATCTATCAAAGGGTTAAAGCATGAAAATGTACGGGATCACATGACAAACCTCGAACTTATTTTAACCTCGCTTGGTGAAGCAACTGCAACAAAACTGCATCAGGATCGAGACACACAAGGCTTTGCTGATTTACAAATCGACGCTAAAGAAGCTGGTGAAGTTGCAGGTAGCACAAGAAAAGATATTGAGAACCGCACAGGAACGCCCGTTGTTAGCCCATCGAATTATCTGCACCTAACTTCTGCTAAGAAACGCACGAAGGAGGTTAAA
This sequence comes from uncultured Ktedonobacteraceae bacterium, assembly GCA_964250805.1. GTDB lineage: Bacteria > Chloroflexota > Ktedonobacteria > Ktedonobacterales > Ktedonobacteraceae > JBBQVS01. The sequence goes on from CAXUHG010000059.1 coordinate 6,374, forward strand.
AAAGGTGAACAAGGAAGTTCCCTCGATATAGAGAAGGAATAGATGCTACTTTTCTCATGACTACACAGTCAAGCTTCATATGTCGCTCGTCGTCTACGGAGGCGAGCGACATATGAAGCTTGACTGTGTACTACGACGCGCGAGTGTTATTTCGCAAGCTCCTGCGCGAGTTCCGCGAGCGTGCGGACGCCGACTCCCGTTGCCCCTTTTTCCTGGTAGGGTTTCTTGCTATCGACATAGCTGGTGCCAGCGATATCGAGGTGTGCCCACTTCGCATCGCCAACGAAGTGTTCGAGAATTTTCGCCGCTAATATCGAGCCAGCACCGCGACCACCCGTTTGCTTCACATCAGCGATGTCGCTCTTAACCAAATCGCCGTACTCCTCATCCATCGGCATTGCCCAGAACTTCTCGCCCGCGACCTTGCCAGCGGCAACTATTTCGCTGGCTAACTGCTCATCGTTGCTGAAGACGCCCGATGTAACATTGCCAAGCGCAATGACTATTGCTCCTGTGAGGGTGGCGAGGTCGATGATGGGCGAGAGACCCTCTTTGACAGCGTAGGAGAGGGCATCGGCGAGAATCAGGCGACCCTCGGCGTCGGTATTCAATATCTCGATGGTTTTGCCGTTCGAGATGCGGAGAATATCGCCGGGGCGATAGGCGGTGCCGCTTGGCATATTTTCACATGTTGGCACAAGCCCTGTGACGTTGATACGAGGTTTGAGGGCTGCGATAGCTTGCATTGCGCCAATCACTGCTGCCGCTCCGCCCATGTCGCCCTTCATCTCGTCCATGTTCGCGGCGGGCTTGATCGAGATACCGCCCGTATCGAAGGTAATACCTTTGCCGACGATAGCCATACCTTTGTCGTCAGGCTGACCGCCGCGATAGCGCAGAAGAATAAATTGTGGTGGCTCGACACTACCTTGAGACACACCAAGTAGACCGCCCATACCCAGTTCGGTAATTTTTGCCTTGTCGAACACCTCGTATTCTAATCCAGTCTGCTTTGCCATATTAGTTGCACGGTTCGCAAGTTCGGTTGGCGTCAGCACGTTGGGTGGCTCGTTGACAAGGTTGCGTGCGAAGTTCGTTGCCTCTGCTAGTACACGTCCCCGCTCAATCGCTTGCTCAACCGAACTCGTGTCTGTATTTTCTTCGCTCAAAATCGTGATTTGCGAGACGCTTTTTCCATTGTTGCTTTGCTCCGACTGCTTATATATTTTGAAGGTATAGAGTCCGAGCAAAGCACCCTCGACCTCCGCCTGCACGTCGGTTTCCTGTTGTGAACCGTTCGATTGTAGCGCAAGCGTAATCGTATGTGCCCCTGTACTTTGTGCATGGCGGGCGGCGACTGCGCTAGCATGACGAATTGACTGTGCGTTGACCTTGTTCTGCGATCCTAGCCCTACAACAAGCACGCGTTTGGTTGTCATCTGTCCCATTGTGTGAACTGTCAGTAGCTCGCCGAGGTTGCCTTTGAACTCACCATCCGCCCCGCGTTCACTGATGAGGCCGTTCAATGTTTTATCTACCACTGCGGCTGTGCCCACTAGCTGTATGCCCTGCTCATCTTTTCCGCTCTTGCGCGTTGTAGCTACGATCAAGACATCGGTTGCCACCGTCTGTGCCGTTTGTGTTGTTGTTTGAATGTCCATGAATGAAAGCTCCTATTGTTATCAGAATGTATGTGGAAATGTTTCGTTGGCAATTGATTTATCGCGCCCTCCACGCGATGATACGGTTTTATAGAATATTACGGAGGTAGGGACCGATTTATCACGCCCTTGTCCTCATATTTAATGGTGTCAGGAATTGAGCCACCGTTCATCATGATAGGAAACGGGATCGGTGGGGACGAGGGTGTGATGAAATCAGACCCGTGCTCTCTTCTCTGCACCCCAAAGAGCATCGCTCAGGACGTGAGAACCAGAGTACGGGTCTGATTTCATCACACCCTGTGAGCGATATGAGATGGTAGCGAGGATTGAGGAACGTTTCCAATGAGAGAAAACGGGAGCGAGGGGGACAAGGACGTGATACATCGGTCCCCACACTTTATGATTGCTCTTGAGTAGGCAGTAAGCGATCCACTAACTCTAGCAACTGACGTGGCTTGAAGGGCTTGGTGAGATACTCTGTGCAGCCCATGCGTTTAGCAGCCTCGCCTTCGTCGCTCATAGCGTAGGCTGTAACCGCGACAATGGGTACGTTTGCAAGTTGTGGACGTGAGCGGATAAGCTGCGTTGTACGATATCCATCCAGTACGGGCATAGAGAGATCGGTAAGAATAAGGTCTACCGATTCGCGGTCGAGCAGGTCGAGGGCTTCCTGACCATTAGAGGCCGAGAGGCAGCGATAGCCACGCGTGGATAAGACGCGCTCAACGAGAATGCGGTTCGATACCTCGTTCTCAACAATAAGGATAGCTGGTTTTCGTACTGTTGGTGTACTCATGGTTTTATCTGATGCTTTCTTCTATGAGATGAATATGTGAGCATGCTCTGCTCTATTCGACTGCGATAGGAAGTGTCAACGAGAATGTTGCTCCCTGACCTACGACGCTCTCGACGGAGACCTCTCCTCCCTGCAATTCAACGAGTCTTTTGGCTATGGTGAGACCCAGACCCGTACCGCCGAAGCGACGTGTTGTTCCGCTCTCTGCCTGTCGGAACGCTTCAAAGATAAAGCTGAGTGCCGCTGGCGAGATGCCGATACCTGTATCCTGAACGGCAATGCGCACCATATCGCCGTCGCTGGTACGGGTACAGCGAATGGTCACGCCTCCCTGCTCTGTAAACTTGAGCGCATTGGAGACGAGATTTGTAACCACTTGACGGAGGCGGTAGCTATCCGCGTTGACGCTCGGCGTACTCTCTTCCATTTCCAGGGTCAAGTAAAGATTCTTTTCACTTGCTAGGAGTTTCAGTTGATTGATGATATCTTGCAAGCTCTGTGTAAGCTCTATTGGCTCCGCCTGTATCTCGATCTTATCAGCCTCGATTTTTGAGAGGTCTAGCATTTCGTCTACCAGATACGAGAGGTCTTCGGCGCGCCTTACAATGAAACTGATATCTTCTTCTTGTTGCTTCGTTAGTTCGCCATCAACGAAGCCATCAACGATCATTGAGCCATAGCTAATGATGCTATGTAGTGGTGAGCGAAGCTCATGCGTCACATTCGCAAGAAATTCGGACTTCAATGCATTCGCGCGTTCAAGAGCGGCGTTCTTTTCTTTAACTTCCGCAAAGAGGAGAGCATTCTGAATCGCCATCGACGCCTGTAACGCTGTCGTACTCAAAAGAAAGGTGTCGCGCCTACTCACCTGATAGGGTTTATCGGAGTAGATCATGAATGCCCCAATCGCCTGATCTCGTAGCAGCAATGGCACGGCGATAGCTGACTGATAACCGGCGTCAAGAGCCATACGCGCCCAATTATCGCCACGTTCGGCGTAAATAGCTGCGACATCCTCGCCATAGGCGATTTTGTGTTTCTGCACAACCATACGTGCAAGCAGCATATCCAAATCGCGCAAAGCGGGGCGAGGAATGCGTGGGCGTCGAATACCGTATGTCGGTTGCTTAGATTGTGATGAACGCACAGCTTTACGCTTCCCACTACCAGGACTAGGAACAGCAGCCATTTTTGTCGTTACCGCCATTGTGACATCTCCATAGGGATCGGCGTGAACAGTGATTGACCCCTTCTGCTGAAGTGCGGATGAGGCGGAGGCGAGGGTTGATGTAGATAGAGGTGAGGTCGAGCTTTTTGCCGTTTCCTCAGACCATTGTGCCACAGCCCAAGGTGAGAGCATCTCACGTCCATAGAGTAGCATTGATACATGCTTGGCCTGCATAATACGACCGAGACGCGAAACAATCTCTCCTAGTAGGTGTTCCAGATTGACGGTCGAGACAAAAGCATCACTCAGAATAAGTACGTTACTCATCTGTTCCACCATCGCCTGACTTTCGCTCTCCAGCGACTCCGAAAGAAGATTGAAGGAGCGCGAAAGCATGCTCAGTTCATCCTGCGGTGCAAGAATGACACCTGCGTTTTCTGCTACCTGTGTACGTATCTGCGTCTGTAATTGCTGAAGAGGGCTAATGAAGAACTTGAGTACTATAAATATATATATAGCAATGCCCAGCGCAAATATGCAGATGCCGACGCCGGAAAGGAGTAGCAGGATGTGCTGGTTGTGGAGGGCAAGGCTTTCTTTGACTTCGTGTGCTGTATAAAAAGTGAGAAGTCCCCATGAAGCTAATATGAACAGCAGCGTGCATAACAAAAGTACTAATGCCGCGCTTATTGTGAGCCTTACTCCTAATGAACGCATAATAGACCGTATGCGACCTTTCTCGCTTGCTGTACTGCGAAATGTAAGGGGAGAAACGGGGTGCCAACTCGTTTTCCCCTTACCACGCGTATGCTAGAAGCAACGCGAAGCTAGAATCGGCGCGCGTGTAAACCTTATGGGGAAAAGGTTACACGGATGAGTAAATATATGTACAAGCTGCTCGTCGAGGTGGATCTGCTTGCTTACATACATCCCGCCTTCCGTCCCAAGCCTATGTATTATAACGCATGAAGGGCAAAATTGTTATCTCTTTTGTCACCAATTTCTTAAAGGTGAAGAAAATTGGTTATGCCTTCCGCGTCCCCATGTAATCAACGTATCCGCTTTTAAGTAGCCGCACTAGTACCTGTGCAACCTCCACCTCGCTCTTATGGAGCAATCGCGTGATATCCTGAATTGTGCGACGACCATCCAGGAGAATAACTACACGTCGGTCACTCCTAACCATTTTTTGTAGTACATCTGATGCAATGGCTGCTGTGCGTGCGCGAAAGATTGCGTGAACGCTTAGCTTTGCCATTTCATCGGTGCGGACCGCCGTGTGCGTAAAGGGACGACCGTTTGCGACTGCTGTAAAGACTGCTTGCTCTGTTGTCACCATCGAATATTCCTCCAAAACACGTACACCCCACCAGAGATGAGTGGTTATAAAACTAAATCCTCATATACTATAAACATTTTATGTGAAGAAAGCATAAATTTCATACAACATTTTATAAATTTTGTGTGAATATTGTCTCAATAATGGTGATTCTAATGTTTTCTTAATAAGTGAGTAGCATCTGCAAATTACTTCGTAGGGACCAGATGTATCGCGTCCTCAATCCTTGTCAACATGGTCAATCGCTCACAGGACGTGATAAGTCGGTCCCTACCGAATGCACCAATTAAGGAATTTGAGTCCAAGCAATTACTGTGATAGGAGCGGAGGTACTGATAACCGTTGCATAAGGTTTCTGTACAACTGTTATGCTATAGCCTTGTGCCTGTGGGAGCGTTACCAGCACTGTATTCGGATTCGTTATCGACCAGAGAAACGCACTAGTATGACCTGCTATTAGGACTTGTGAAGTTCCATCACTGAGATTGGTGACGAGGCTCTGTGTCCCTGTGCTATACGCAACATGCAGTCCGTCAGGCGACCATGAGGGGGCTGGAGCATTCTGTACTCCTCTTGCCACAAGGGTATCGTTTCCATTTGTTGTATCGAGAATATGAAGGATATTGCCATCGAGATAGCCAATGTGTCTGCCATCTGCGAGCCATTGTATTGCTTCAAAAGAGTTCCCATTGACCAATTCATAGAAAGTCGCGTTCAACGTGAGCGTGAGCAAGCGCTGTGTTGAAGATGAAAGAGGACGTGTGAGTATCCAACCTCCACTACCACTAGCACCACGGCGGCTGTAGATAGCCTGAACATAGTCGCCAGTGATGAGCGTGGAATTGCTATCTACTATATTAGCTGTGCTGACCCCAACATCGCGCAACTCTATGCTGTGAATATGTCCCTGTGTACCAACGCTCCAGGTGATAGCAGGTGTGGTGCTGGACGCTGCCCAATCTAGTGTCATTACAGAGTCGTGAGGATAGCGTTGCGTCGTAACCGTTGGGGCAACAACGAGTATGTTGTGTGTCTGTACGTTGTAGTCAAGAATGCTGGTAATATTGTTGTGCGTGGACTCAAACGCAATACGTATGGCATCTGGTGCCCACACAATGTGGGAGACTGCGCCACCGTCTGGTAGTGTAACAGGTTGTACTTGACCAGTAGCATCCGTATACGTGTAGAGTGTAGGGATTCCAGCGGGAGCCGCGATGAATGCAAGCGTACTTCCATCCGGGGACCAGGATAAGCTACTCAAAATAGTGGAACCGAGAGCCGTATTCCATATGTTAGCTGAGACCGTCGATGACAACTGTTGCTTAATGACCGTATCACTTTGTCCGTCTGAGCGAATAAGATGTATAGCATCTTGTTTCAAGTCGATGTATGCAACAATGTTCCCTGCACTACGACCGGCCCCCGCTGGCCTAACTGCCCAATCTGTAGCCACAGTGACAGTCGATGGCGTCAAACGTATTGGCGACGTATTGGCGTCCTCTAGCGTACTCCACAGGCCACCATTGTGTAAAAAAACAAAGCGCATACCTGCTGGTAGAGGACCACCTTGACGCAAATCCTGGGGTGGAACGATGCCCTGTGTACCCTGTGTTACTCTATTCTGAGACTGCACCATGCTCCAACCAATGAAGCTACCAAGACTTACCACGAGCAAGAGACCTGCTGCTATCGTTGCCAAGACGAGGCGTTGTCCCAACCTCTTTTGACGCTGTGGAATACGCCTGTTTGCCTTTGTTTCTTGCTGTGACGTTGAAGAAAGTGTCCCTGGAATAGAGATAGGATCCGTATTTCGCACATTATCGAAGCTCACCCGTTTTTGTGGCACCGTTTCACGAATACTACGTGCGGATGGATGTGTGATGGTATCGTGACTTGCTAAATCCTCTACCAGTTCCATATAGGCAGGCGAAGAAAAAATACGTTCGCGTATTTCCTCGCTTGGGCTGACCCGCTGTTGCTGTTTGAGCAAAGTATCGAAATAGCGAAAATCCGCGAGAAGCTCACTGCATGATGAGCATGTTTGTAGATGTGTGGCAACAAAGGCACGTTCTGAAGGAGTGAGAGCGTTGTCAAGGTATAAACTCAGTAGGTCCTCGACATGCTGCTCACTACTCATTAGGTGCCTCCTCCCTGTTCTAGGGACCGATAATGCTCGCGAAACGACTGTCGCGCACGCGAGAGGTACATCTTGACGCCGCTCTCGGCGATATTCAGGGTACGGGCAATCTCGCTGTATGAGAAGCCCTCTTGCGTGTACAATAACAACGCGGACCGATACTGCTGAGGCATACGTCGCAGGGCGGCACGCACTAACTCTGTCGTGCCATAAATTTCTTGTGGATCTGCACTCTCAACGTCTGCCGGTTCGTGGTCGAGGTCTTGCCAGGGCAACCATGCGATCAATTTACGGCGTCGCAATGCATCATACGCAGTATTGGTAGCGATACGATACAACCACGCCGATAACTTCAAACTGCCGTCCATTTTGGGCAGTGCCTTGAACGCCTTCAAAAAAGTGTCCTGAGTCAGGTCGTCGGCCTGCTCGCGGTCTCCTACCAAGTGATAGACATAGTTATAAATAGGTGTTTTGTATTCATCATAAATTTGGTCAAACGACCAGGAAGTTTCTTTCGTTTCCACCTGGGCCATGCGCTACAATCCCTTCGATGGCTATAAATCATTATCAACTTGTCCGTTCCAATGCAAGTGATAATAACGCCTCTCCAGGCTGTGCGGTATAACATACATGCGTCATACTGACCAGTCGGCAAGGGGTTTTCCCCTTCTGTGTAGTGGAACGGACAACCGACGCTACGAGTAACATATCTGATAAGTCATATTTACTTGCGCTTGCGTTAGGTATCGACTATCATGTTAGCATACTCTCGCGGAAAACACGCTATAAAGGGGACCCGTTCTAGTACTATTGGGGCGAGAGGCTCGTGTAGCAGTGCTTGCTCGTTACAACGAAATCGCTTTCTGCGAAGGCAAGGTGTAGGCAAATGGAAAGAAAAATGTACTTGGAATGATAGAGAACACGCGACAATCGACATTGACAGATGTACGAACAGTTTGGTGGGAAGAAGACGATGCAGGTGCAGCCGTCTGTCTGCTGGATCAATCATTACTACCACAGCAGGAGGTCGTGCTGCGATTGACGCATGAGGCCGAGGTTGCCGACGCGATTCAAACGCTCAAAGTGCGCGGCGCACCTGCTATTGGTGTGACTGCCGCTTTCGGCATGGCTCTCGCGCTACTACGCATTGTGCAAGAAAACGACGCGTTAGCTCTCGAACAGGCACAGGAGCATCTACAGAGAGTGAGTTCCATGCTCTGTCGCACGCGTCCGACCGCTGTAAATTTGTCCTGGGCCGTTACACGTATGCAGCGTCGTGCCGAACAGAGCGTAACAACCATACAAGAACTCGTGGAGCGTGTACGCGATGAGGCTCTATCAATTGCCTCCGAAGATGACGCTGCATGTAGAAAGATGGGATTGTATGGGGCGGATTTGATCGCTGATGGTGATATACTATTGACGCATTGTAATGCTGGCATTCTTGCGACCTCTGGAATCGGCACGGCTCTTGCGCCAATCTATACCGCGCATAATGAGGGCAAGCACGTACATGTTTTTGTCGATGAGACGCGACCCGTCTTGCAAGGTGCGCGTCTTACCACCTGGGAGCTACAACAGGCTGGGGTAGCGTTGACTCTGATTACGGACAATATGGCGGGACATTTTATGCGACATGGCGGCATAAAAGCGGTCTTTGTCGGGGCGGACTGTATTGCTGCGAATGGAGATGTGGCGAACAAGATTGGTACCTATAGCATAGCAGTGCTTGCCTCCGCACATGGCATTCCATTCTACGTGGTGGCACCATGTTCGACGGTGGACTTGACGCTTGCATCTGGCGAGGATATTCCTATCGAGCAGCGTAACGCCGAGGAGGTCACGACTCTACGCGGTACGAGAGTTGCTCCTGAAGGAGTGCATGTCGCTAATCCCGCGTTCGATGTCACGCCGCACGAGTATGTGACAGCGATTATCACGGAAAGAGGTATCGCTCGGCCTCGCTACTTCGAGACACTTTACAATATTTGTATCGCAAGTGAAGACGCTATAATGTAAATAAACAAATGAATGGGGAATACGTCAATTGTAGGGACTGATTTATCACGTCCTCGTCGGCAATCGAAACGCCAGTAGGACGTGATAAATCGGTCACTACACCTATCTCTATTATTTTGTTGCATCACATTATAGCGATGTCGTTGGGAAGAGGTTTTTTTAATGGAAGCATTGTTATCAGCGGTGACGCAGTATGCCGAGAAGACTCTAGGCAATGAGGGCTTTCGCTACGCTAGCGTGGTCGTAGCGAACGCGAAGATGCTGGCACTACAATGTGAGGCAGAGAATGATGAAGGCGAAGGCGAAACGGCGGATATGGATGCGCTGATAATTGCCGCCTATCTGCACGATATCTCGACGCCAACACAAGGTTTTCAACAGCACAATGTCGCGTCGGCACAGATGGCGGTGGAGTTCTTGCGCACACAGGGAGCGAAACCCGAATTTGTGCAGAAAGTAGAGCAGGCCATATTAACGCATATGACACCACATGCAGGTGAGCAGCAGGCTTCTACCACGCTTGAAGGTCGTATTCTCTACGATGCCGATAAATTGGGACGGCTCAGTGGTCTGGCTGTGGTGACATCGCTGATTGAGTTCGGGGCACGCTATGCTAACCGAGCGGTGACAGGTGACATGCTTGCGGCTATGTTACGTCACATCGAGGAACGCTTCATTGATTTGTACCAATCGTTGAATACCAACCCTGCACGCGAGATGGCACGCGATAAATTCAACGGCACCGTCGCCTTTCTCGATGGAGTAATCGAGCATCTCAGCGATGCTACTCCTGTGTAACATCCTATTTTAACTACCTGGAGGATTTATTCTGTGTCTATTCTTGTTGTTGGCTCTGTTGCTCTGGATGGTGTGGAAACACCCTTCGCAAAGGTTGACCGCGTGCTTGGTGGGGCTGCTTCGTACTTTTCGACCGCTGCATCACTTTACGATTCGGTGAATCTCGTCGCTGTTGTGGGAAGCGATTTTCCGCAGCAGGAACTCGACTTTTTTCGCAGTCGTCGCATCAATTTAAGCGGCTTACAGATCGAGGAGGGCAAGACCTTCTACTGGCTGGGTCGCTATCATATGGATATGAATTCGCGCGACACTCTCGATACCCAACTCGGCGTCTATGGCGATTTTCACCCCATTATCCCCGAAGACTACAAACGTAGTCCACTCGTCTTTCTCGCCAATATCCAACCTGAGCTACAAACCGAGGTGCTAAACCAGATGCCGCATGCGCGTCTAACGGTTCTCGACACAATGGAGCTATGGATCAACACGGCGAAACCCCAATTGACTGAGGTTATCAAGCGCGTCGATATTCTGCTACTGAGCGAGGAAGAGGTGCGTCACTACACCGAGCAAGCGAGCGTTCTTCAAGGTGTGCAGCAGCTCCTGGCGATGGGGCTGCAATATGTGGTGGTTAAGCTTGGCAGTTACGGGGCACTGCTCTTCGGAGCCGATGGAACCTATTTCAGTGCGCCAGCCTATCCGTTGGAAGAGGTAATTGATCCAACTGGCGCGGGCGATGGTTTCGCGGGCGGTATGCTTGGTTATCTCTCCACTGTCGAACCCAATGCTGATGGACACTATGCGGTTGACGATATCAAACGTGCCGTCGTGCATGGCAATATCATTGGCTCCTTCGTATGCGCGGACTTCAGCATTGATCGTTTACGCACGCTCACGCTGGACGATATCGCCAAACGCTACAACGAACTGGTCGTCTTCTCACATTTCGATCCACATTGGAAATCAACGAAACGGTAGGGACCGATTTATCGCGTCCAAGGAGTGGGGTGGTAGGGGACACGTCGCCGAAAAGACGCGTTGCCTACGCGTCGCCCCGCCCCACCCCTCGGACGCGATAAATCGGTCCCTACCAAAATGTTGTAGAATAAAGCCATTGTTACAAACACGGTATTGGCACTTTGTAATATTTTGCCTCCTGTACTGTTAGACACTAAAGAAGGGAATTCCATAAATTATGACAACCTCAATTCACGGCGACGTGAAGGATATAACCCTCGCCACGCGCGGTAAAGGCCGCATCGAATGGGCGGCGAAGGAGATGCCTGTGCTGCGTCTCATCCGCGAGCGTTTTGAGAAAGACAAGCCCTTACAGGGTATCCGCATGGCTGGCTGCTTGCATATCACCACCGAGACGGCGAACCTCGCCATTACCCTGAAGGCTGGCGGTGCCGACCTCGTGTTGTGTGCCTCCAATCCGCTTTCGACGCAAGACGATGTAGCTGCTGCCCTTGTTCATGAGTACGGCATCCCGACCTTCGCCATCAAGGGTGAGGACGAGGAGACGTACTACCGCCACATCAATGCAGTTCTCGATTCCAAGCCGCAGATGACGATGGACGATGGCTGCGACCTCGTTTCGACGATTCACAAGAGCCGCACCGAACTGATTCCTACGATTATCGGCGGCATGGAAGAGACGACAACAGGCGTGATTCGCCTGAAAAGTATGGAGCGCGATGGCGTTCTCAGATTCCCCGTGCTAGCTGTCAACGACTCCGACACCAAGCACATGTTCGACAATCGCTATGGCACAGGCCAGAGCGTACTCGACGCGATTATTCGCTCGACCAACATTCTGATTGCGGGTCGTACCGTCGTCGTCTTCGGCTATGGCTGGTGTGGACGTGGCGTCGCCTCACGCGCTCATGGTCTAGGTGCGAACGTCATCGTGACCGAGGTTGACGCGACCCGTGCCCTCGAAGCCGTGATGGATGGCTACCGTGTCATGCCCGGCATCGAAGCCGCTAAGGTTGGCGATATCTTCGTGACCGTGACGGGCGATGTCAATGTCATCGATCAGCAGCATTTTGAGAACATGAAGGAAGGCGCGATCATCTCGAACGCAGGTCACTTCAACGACGAGATTAACATTCCCGCATTGGAGAAGCTTGCTGTTGCCAAGCGACGTGTGCGCGATTTCGTCGATGAATACACCTATAGTGATGGTCGCCATGTTCACCTGCTCGCCGAGGGACGCCTCGTCAACCTCTCCGCCGCCGAAGGACATCCCGCCAGCGTCATGGATATGAGTTTTGCGAATCAGGCTCTCGGCTCAGAGTACATGCTGTCTCATGCCCAAGAGTTGCAGCCAAAAGTCTATTACATACCTACCGACATGGACAAAGAGATCGCACGTCTCAAACTCCATGCGATGGGTATTCGCATCGACACTTTGACCCCCGAACAGGAGAAATACCTGAATTCATGGGAATCGGGCACGTAAATAATGGGTTTTGTGTGTTTCCGATATGCATTTTTGTATCTGCCATCTGCGATGGCAGATACAAAAATGCATATCGGAAACACAACCACATAGAGAATTGACAACCAGACGTTGTTTGTCATAAAATAGAATTACAACAGAGCAAAAACGTTTGCGAAAACACAGAGAACACACAACTGAATAACAGCAATGAGATCGCTCTCATCAAGAGAGGTGGAGGGAAACGGCCCTACGAAGCCCGGCAACCCATCTGTTCTCCATAGGGACAGGAAGGGTGCCAATTCCGGCGGAACTGCATGCAAGATTCCGCGAGATGAGGGGAATGTGCAATCCGCCATACCCCTGAAATGTAGGGGTTTTTTTGTGCCTGGTATTTCCTGAATACACAACCCTGATGAAGTTGCGACTCTCCTCTAGTCATAGCAGTATGACTTTTTGATACACAAAAAAGGAGGCTCTTTCTTGAGCAATTTTATGGAAAGTCCCAAGTCATTCTTCACTAGCGAGTCGGTGACGGAGGGACACCCCGACAAACTATGTGATCAGATTTCGGACGCGGTACTCGATGCCATTTTAGCACAGGACCCATTGGCACGTGTCGCCTGTGAGACCGCGACTACAACAGGTCTCGTTTTGGTGGCGGGCGAGATCACAACATCGGCGTGGGTCGATATGCCCGCGATTGTGCGCAAGACCATCGAGCAAGTCGGCTATGTCAACGCTGAGTATGGTTTCGATTATCGCACCTGCGGCATCGTCACCTCGATTGGTAAGCAATCACCAGACATCGACATGGGTGTGAGCCGCTCGCTAGAGGTGAAAGACGGTGTTGTGAAACACTTGAGCGAGGACGAATTGGAGCAAATTGGCGCAGGCGATCAGGGTATGATGATCGGTTTCGCCTGCAACGAGACGCCCGAACTTATGCCTATGCCGATTAGTCTTGCTCATAAGCTCACCCGGCAACTCTCGACTGAGCGACGTAAAGCATGGACAGGTAGCGGTCCTCTCGCGTATCTGCGACCAGATGGCAAAAGCCAGGTCACGGTGCAGTACGAGCACGGGCGTCCAGTGCGCGTCGATACGGTGGTGATTTCGGCACAGCACGCTAGCTACATCGACCAAGAACAGATCCGCGCCGATATCATAGAGCATGTCATCAAGCCGGTTATCCCTGCCCATTTGATTGATTCCGCGACCAAGATTTTCGTCAACCCGACTGGACGTTTCGTGACTGGTGGTCCAATGGGTGATGCAGGTCTCACAGGCCGTAAGATTATCGTCGATACCTACGGTGGTATGGCGCGACACGGCGGCGGAGCGTTCAGTGGCAAAGACCCGACAAAGGTAGACCGCTCGGCGGCGTATGCGACACGCTACATTGCCAAGAACATCGTCGCCGCTGGCCTTGCTGATCGACTCGAACTACAGGTCTCCTATGCCATCGGTGTTGCGCGCCCGCTCTCGCTCTTTGTCGATACCTTCGGCACAGGCAAGGTCTCTGACGAAGAAATCATTCGCCTCATCAACGAGCATTTCGACCTGCGACCCGCTGGTATCATTCAATCGCTGAACCTGCGCCGTCCCATCTATCAGCCAATGGCGGCCTTCGGTCACTTCGGGCGTACTGATGTCGATGCTCCGTGGGAGGCACTCGACAAAGTGCCTATGCTGCGTAAAGGCGTTGGTGCGCATGTGGGGAGTGGCGAGACGGTTTCCTAAAACAATACAAATCGAGATGAAGGTCATGACCTTCATCTCGATTTGTATTGTTTTAGGAAATTGTTGTAATGCAACGAACGCTCCTATACCCTATCAAAAGAACTGATACTACACATACTACCCGCATGGTCAAATCGTAAGTGAGAGTGGTAGCGCAACTGCCCGTTGTCAATCGTCATCGTCACCTCTGGTGGACTGGCAATGAACCCTCCAACGCTAAATGTAAATGTCTTACCCGCTGTTCCTCCTGCTTTTACTTGTTGCAAAAAGATAGCATAAGTGAGCTTCTGTCCACTTGAAGTGGTGGCTGTCGGAGAAATATACAAATAGGCTTTAGTGAGATTCTGGTTTTTAATTGCTGAATAGAAGTTCATTGCGGTGGTGGTTGCACACGTTTGTAGTGATCCCGTTCCTGTTGTCGTGGGTGTTGGCGTTACAGTGGGAGGTGGTTGCGACGAAGAGTTGCAACTGCTTAGAATGATTATTGCTAAAAATAGGCTGAATAGGTACAGAAGAAACTTGTAACGAGACATCTTATTTCATCCTTTGAAACGAATTACAGTATCAATCAGGAATTGTTTTTTTGAGGCCGACGGGGGCGACAAAAAAAAAGAGATTATGGTAAA
>CAXUHG010000059.1:21116-31737 GCA_964250805.1 uncultured Ktedonobacteraceae bacterium
ATTTAAAAAAAAATAACATTAAAATTTTTTTTTTTTTTTGCCCCCACTGCGCCAAAAAAAAACAATTCCTGATTAGGTCTACTTCGTTGCGACTGCGAAGACGTGGAGTTGTCCTCCACTAACCGTAGAGGGCAACGAGACGCTTTTTATCGTCTTTCCTGCTTGCAGGTTCACGCTATTGTAGAATACGTAAGTTTTCACCGTTTCCTTTCCACCTGGATCGCCCGGATTGTTGCGGTATGTCGAGGTGTACGAGATGGCATCGCCGAAGGAGAGCGTCGTGGTGGCACCTCCGCCGATCGTCCAATCATCGAAGCCGAGTGTAAATGTTTGAGTTGAGCCATCGGTATAGGTGATGGTGGCGGTGCCAGAAGATGGACCATTCGCCGAAGACCCTAAGAAGCCCAGGATTTTCGCGTTCGCTGCTGGCGTGACCGGAATCACCTGTCCATTAGCCTGATAGTTATCAAGTGCCCCAGGAGCAACGTTAGGCCATGTGAATGTGACCGAGTGCGTGGGGTCGAACGCGTTGTCGCCAGCGTTCAGACCAGCTGCACGTAACGCCTCCGTCGAGTAGCTACTGTTGTGACCATCGAAGTTAGCGGCTGCCGTATTGCTATCATCACTGATGCCAATGTTGTTGTAGCCATTGGGCGAGGCCGTTGGCGATGGCGTCACGGCTGTGGACGTTGGCGTTGGTGTCCCCGTAGATGGCGCGAGCAAACCAAAGATTGAAAGCGTTGTACCTGTGCCGACGAAGACCTTACCATTAGCGACGGTGGGAGCCGTGAACTTGACGTAGCTGTCAAGGCCATCGCGTGTACTGTTCTGGTTACTTGCGTACAACTCGGTTGCGAGATTTGTCGCATCGTAGGCGCGTAGTGCAGGTGTTGGATCAAGCGTCCATAGAATACCTGTTCCGGTTGCGCCATTGTTGCTAGAAACAGTAGGGTTGCCACCCGTGAAGCCAAAGCTTTCCGGCGTCTTTGACGTGGGAGCAGTTGTGAGTGTTCCATTGTTGAGAGGAAACACTTTCGCGTTGTCATTAGACCCCGCAAAGTACACGAACTGCTTTCCACTGGCATTTGTCCACAGCGTGGCATTGCTATAGAGGCCACCAATTGTTGACTGTGGCAGTTCCTGGATGATTTTATCCACGTCTGTCCGGCTCTGATTGTTGCATACATCGGCGATGGTGTTATAGTGACCCATGTTCGTCGTATCGACGACGTAGATGCGTCCCTCTTTGCCAGCGCTTATAAAGCGATTTTGTCCTGGCAGTAATAATGGACCGCCAGAGCCGAGATCGGCATCCTCGTTATCCAGGCATTGCTGGTTGAAGGGCGTGAAGTAGTCCTGCACTTGCAGATTGCCATTGAGTTTGACAAAGCTGTCGCCCGCATCAACACCACCGGAGGCGAGATCAAAGGTTCCATTGCCGCTAGCATAATAGATGTTGCCGCTACTATCCGCAGAGACCGCACCACCAGCACCCCAGATGCCACCTTCTGTGCCATTCGCCGTGTCATTGTATACATTCACTTGTTGCAAGGCAGAGCCATTATACGAATAACTTAGGATCCAGCCATGATAGATGAGATTGTCACAGAATGAGGCAAACGCGATGTACACTTTGTTGTTTGCCAGCACAAGTCCGGCTCGTTGGCGTTCGCGCTGAGGATTAAAGGTAATTTGTCCACTTACGCTACCATCGCCTGTGCCCGGAACAGTGGCATTGATGACCGTAGGACTACCTGCTTTCTCATTGCCTGTGGTGACATCGAGTGCATGAAGTCGATAGACAAAGTTACCACCTTCTTTGGTCAGAACAACAACGTAGAGGGTACCCGTCTTGGAATCGATCACCGGAGTTCCTGTAAGGCCGTCTTCAGGAACTGTGTCGTTGCAGGACAGATCGGTATTAGAGGGTGAAACTACGTTGGGAGGATTGATAAAACTGGTACGCCAGAGTGGAGCAACAGCACTGGTCTGGTCCGCATCGAAGGCATAGACGCTATCATGTTCCGTTGCCACAAAAACCACGTTGTGTGTACTACCTCCAACGGTAACATTGGGTAGGAAGAGCGGTTGAGCATACACCTGCCCATCCACAGGATAAGCTACCCGTTTGCCAAAGGTGGCCTGTTTGACATTGCTTGTGTTGAGAATGGTTTCGGTCGTGTGATTACCGCTACGAGTATTGTCCTCTTTGTATGTCGTCACCGCTGTATTTGCTGGTGCGGCTGCATACGCTCGTGTGTGAGGTGTGAGTCCGTAGAATCCTACCGCTGTACCAAGTAGCACAAGAAGCGTACCGAGGAACGCGAGTAGCGGGCGTCGTGACCGCACGAGTGCAGGTAAAGCCTGGGGAGTGGATACGATGCCCCCACGCATCGTTGGTTTTACGTGCATGTTTTGTTCTTCCCCTTAAATGGTAAATGTATATGTTTCTATGCTTCAAGCGAAGCAAGACGTGTCCATAAAACAGCTTTATGGCACAGGAAAGCTATCCATAAAAAGAAGGCAAAAAACGTTTTCTCGTTTATTTGGAAGCTTCCTTAATATAGGAAATCACTATTCCATATGGAAAAGTTCCGATACTTCTATGGAGTAAGAAAATAGTAATGTCGCGTTCTATGAAAAAGGGAAATTTCGCTGTAGGAAGAATATCAGTGGACTTATCCAGGAACACTCTTGTCGAAATCGAGTATAATTGGTAAGGACTATTGTTTAGTCTATCGTTACGACCTAGCCAAGAGAAAGAGGACAACCTGAATGGATTTTTCACTCAATGAGGAGCAGATAGCCATTCGTGACACCTGTCGCGAGTTTGCTGAACAAGAGATTAAGCCGATTGCGGAAGAAATAGATGCGACAGGGCAGTTTCCCTATGCCGTGATTCATAAAATGGGCGAGCTTGGTTTGCTCGGCCTGCCGTTTCCAGAGCAGTATGGCGGTGCGGGTGCCGACTTTTTATCATATTGTCTTGCCATCGAGGAGATTTCGCGTGGCGATGTCTCAATTGGCATTACAATGGAGGCGCACACCTCGCTGGGTGCATCACCGTTTTATCTTTTTGGCAGTGAGGCGCAAAAGGAGCGTTTTCTGACTCCCCTTGCGCAAGGTGAGCAGTTGTGGGCTTTTGGCCTGACTGAGCCTGAGGCTGGCTCCGACTCCGGTGGCACACAGACGCGTGCTGTGCTACGCGATGGGCAATGGCACATCAATGGCTCGAAAGCATTCATCACCAATGCTGGCACCGATATGACGGGCGGCGTCACTATTACGGCAGTCACAGGCACCCGTTCTGATGGGCGTAAAGAGATTACCAATATCATTGTCCCCAAAGGCACCCCAGGCTACAGCATTGGCAAACCATATAAGAAGATGGGCTGGAAGGCATCGGATACGCGCCCATTGGCCTTCGAGGATTGTGCCGTGCCGGAGGGCGATATTCTCGGCAATCGTGGCGAAGGCTTCAAACAGTTTATGCAAATACTTGATGCAGGACGTGTCGCTATCGCCGCTCTCTCCGTAGGTCTTGCACAAGCCTGTCTCGATGAGTCATTGAGCTACGCGAAACAACGCAAACAGTTCGGGCAACCTATCAGCAAAAATCAAGCCATTCAATTTAAATTGGCTGATATGGACACCGAAATCGAGTTGGCGCGTTTAATGTATTATAAGGCCGCGTGTTTACATATGCAGGGCCAGCCCTACACGCGCGAGGCGTCGATGGCGAAACTGTTTGCCTCTGAGATGGCGAATCGTGCTGCCAATCAAGCTGTGCAGATTCATGGTGGCTACGGCTTTATGGACGAATACCCCGTTTCGCGCTACTTCCGTAGCGTCAAGATTAACGAAATTGGCGAAGGCACCAGCGAGGTGCAGCGTATGCTGATTGCGAAACTGCTGGGATGCTAAAAAAGGATGACATGAGTGTAGTTACAACAAAATTGTTGGCGGAAATACCACTTTTCTCCAACATGGATGATGAGGAGCGCACTGAGTTGCGCTCCATCATGACCGAGAGGACGTTTAAGCCTGGAGAACAGGTAATGACGGCGGGCGAACAGGGGTGTGGTTTTAATATCATCGAGAGCGGTGAAGTTGAGGTATGGTTGACCGATACCGATGGGCAAAAAGTCGTACTGGACACAATCGGGCCTGGGAGTTTCTTCGGCGAATTGTCGATGCTGTCAGGCGAAACGCGCTCAGCCAGTGCAACAACCTCTGAAGAGGTCGTCACGCTTGAGCTTGACCGCGAAGAGTTCTTCGATTTTCTGCGTCGTCGCCCTGATGCTGCTATCGACGTACTCATAGAGCTTGGGCAACGCCTGAAACACACAGACGAAGTTCTGCGTACACGTGTCAGCCGCAACCCAAACGATGCAGAAGACAAGCATGTTTCACTGGCACAACGTGTCGCCGACCTGATCGCGGATTTTAGTGGCTCTATGCCGTTTCTCCTCATCAATTTAGTTGCCTTTATGCTATGGATTAGCATCAATACGCTTGGTCCAAGAGTTATACAATTTGATCCCTATCCGTTCCAGTTCCTCACAATGGCGGTCTCGCTCGAAGCTATTTTCCTTTCTATCTTTGTCCTGATTAGCCAGAATCGGCAATCAGCTAAGGATCGTATCAAGGCTGATCTGGATTATCAGGTCAATGTGAAGACAGAACTAGAGATGAGTGTAATGACGGAGAAGATGAGAGAGATAGAGCAGAAATTGCATCATATGCACCAGGATATTATTGCAGGTAAAGATGGTCAATTATAAAGCAGAGCAATCAAAGAAACGGTAGCGGAAAACTTTCTGCTGCCGTTTCTTTGATTGCTCTGCTCTCTCCCACTTTTATGCAGGCCAGTTAAACATGCTGAACGTCGCGGTCTGCGCAGTACCCGTTGAAGGTGCTACAGGATTTTCCGCAGCAACCCAGACAGCAGTATCGTTGTTCACCGTAAGAAACGCTGCGTTACTGGTATTGTTTTTTACTTCGACCGACGATTTCGCTACGGCGTCGTACATCTGATAGCCGTTGCTGCTCTGCCAGAGCAAGAAGCGTGTCCCACCCTGAGGAGCCGCTGCGGTATTGTCGCTTGAGAGGACAGTAGGGGCGGCTAGGGAATCATCAAGTGCATATGCGAGTAACGTGCCATGAATCGACTCGTCGATTTGTGGCGCATAGACATTGGTGAAACGCGGTATAACTGGCGTTGTCGAAACAGGCGTTGCTGTTCCCTGTATTGTAGATTGTGTCGGTGTACTGGTCGCATCGAGTTTTCTGGGTGCCTGTGTCGCGGGATCGCTTGTTGTGAGCAAGAAGAGTGTATCGTTGATGACCTGCGGATGGAACGAGGCTTCATCCGCCAGGAAAAGCTGTTTATCGACTGTATTTGGACGCCAGACGTTCCCTTGACGTGTAACAGCTTGTGTTGTCTGCTGCAACCAGACGTTACTGTGAGGCTGCATGTCGTCTGTGAACCATTCCTCGGACCAGAAGATGCGCGAACCATCGGCGGTAGCGGTCGGCGACGTAAAAATGTGACCGTTGTTTGTTGTCGCAATAGTCGTCGGAGTCGTTACTCGCTCGGTACTCAGTTGATAGCGTGTGACCTGTGCATCGCCCTTCGCATCAACTGTTGCGGTAAGAAGCGTGTCTTGCTGCACAAACGATAGGCCCTGTACAGGAGTGTAAACCCAACTTGGCACAGTCGCAGTATCAAATGTGCCTTCTTGTAACAGAATTGAATGCTCAAAGGATTGTATTCCGTTGTGCGAGGTCGAAAGTGGAAGGGCATTCAAACTCCAGCGACGCGTCAACGACGCTGTACCGATATGTCCCATAGCATGAGCCTGGGAACCTCTTTGCGGCGTGTCGTATTGCAACCAAATCAACCAGTTTTGTGAAGCACCGAGAACGAATAAAGGATTATTGCTCCCTTTAGCCAACAACGGAGTACTGGTCGCATTTTTAACAGAACCATTTACCTGTTCAATCATCCATTGTGTATTCCCATCACCGTAAGCGGAATAGTAAATATGCTCACGGGTCGCCACAGCACTCGATACGTGCGAATAAGCTGTTGTCGTTGTGTAGCTTATGGGTGCGACAAGCGAAGGCGGCGTAATAGACGTTGTGCTGCTTGCTATGTTATTACTGCCGTGATTTGCCAGGAGCAGCATTGAGATCAGACCACCCACTAAGAATACCATCAAGAAACTTGCTGCCAGACCAAGTACGGCGAACTGTCTCATAGGAACGAGGTGCTTCTTGCGTCGCGCCTGAATTATGGGCAATGGACCTGTCTCAGCGGTTGAGAACGTGGTAAGGGTATTGTGTCTCTCTGCGGCTATGCGTGTCTGTTCTTTCATGTATGGCTTGAGAAAGTCGGGAACGGAGGATGCAGAAGATGTGCGTGTATGTGAGGAACGCTGTAAGAAATTCGTATGTTCCGTCGCTAACGCACGCATGAGCTTATTATGAGCATCGGGTGCAGGTTCAAGCATAGGCAGGAGACGAACATAGTCTCCTACAATACTTTGTTGCGCCAGCACACCTCGACACGCCGCGCATTGCTCCAAATGCACGTCTAATTCAGTTGTATCGCCCTTTTCACTATCCCTATATGCGGCGAGCATTGACCGCGCCTGATTACAATTCACTCTTCACCGACCTCTTTTTTGTATAAGCCAATAAACCGTTCCCGCGCTCGCATGAGCCGCATCTTGACCGCCGACGAGCTAATGTTTAGCACATCCGCGATTTCCGCACAGGAAAGTCCATCGTTTTCGTAGAGCCAGAGACAGACCGCGTATTTAGGCTGTAGCTGCTTCATGACGCGCTCGACGATTTCTCTATCCGCGACGCGACTTTCAAAACGTCCACCGTCATAGCTGTTGCGCTCGTAAATTGCGCTTACAGAACTAGCGCGGTTCTCGTTTTGACTGTCGTCATTTGTGTTTGTAAAGCCGTCAGCCGTGCCACCGGAGTCCGATAGCACGCCCGCGCCAATACCGCGATCCTCGTTGAACAACGAGAGCGGCAACCACGAGATCAACCGTCTACGCCGAAGCGTATCGGTGGTCGTGTTGGCGGCGATACGATAGAGCCACGCCGACAACGCTCCTGGCTGTACGACGGTACCATTCAATAACGCTTTATACGCTTTTACAAACACGTCCTGTGCAAGATCATATGCCTGTTCACGGTTGCCAATGAGATGATAGATGAAGTTGATAATTGGCGTCTGGAAGCGTAAGAAAATCGCTTCAAAGTCGGCAACATCTACCGCGCTCACCTGTTCGTTTTCTTGAGAAGCGATTTCAGACGACGACGTATGAGTGCTTGTCGCTCGCGCGTCAGACGCCCGTTCTTCCTCATCCATCGACAATGGAACGGTGAATTTGCCGGTGCGCTCGTCCTCAAATGGCGAATGCACATTGCTATTCGTATTGTAGAAACGGATAGAGGTATCCATCAGTTACATCAACCTTATACAAATTAGAGAATTTGAGAGAATATACAAAAATCTTTTTCTTGATAGTAATTAGCATAACATATTTACGCAAAGCGTGCTGTGAAGTAGTAGACATTAGAAAATACTAGCCTAATCGTCTCTGATTGTGCTACATCTTAATATAACAATGGAAGGGGATTTTTTATTCGTGTGTATTGAAGAGGGCAATCTATGAAACTTGGTTTATATTGGTCATACGCGACGCGTTCACTACTACGCGGGGGACAGCGAACGGTGCTGGCTATATTTTGTGTGGCGGTGGGGGTGATGGCAATTGTGGCGTTGCAACTGGTTGGCTTGAGCGTCAATCAGGCACTGGTGGGCAATATCGTGGAGGCGAACGGAGGCGATTTGCGCGTCAATGCTGGCGTATCGCCATTGCGTCAGCGCGACCTGCCCTTTTTCGAGCAGTTGAAAAAGCGCGGCAACATCACCGACTATGCGACCTCTAACAATGTTGGTGGCACGATTACGCTTGCCTCTGGTGATGAACAGACGCTAAACCTTGTCGCGATCTCAAGTAACTTTCCTTTAGTGGGACAAGCGAATTTCATTGCACCTTCACAAAATATGACAATTCAGCAGGTGGTACACGATAACAACGTTGCCGTAAGTATGCACGTTTTCCAGACACTGAACGCGCATATTGGTAGTACATACACAGTGAAGACGACAGATGGACGTAGTATTCCTATCACTATTGCCGCCGAGTTTCAAGAGGGAGGAGCATTTCAGGGACCGCAGATTATTATCGCGCAAGACGCTCTATCTGCTATTCCTGGTTCGGATGGCTCTCTGCTTCCAGCACAGTACGATACTGTTTACACAACCTTGCCTTCCGCGAATTTATCGTCAGTTCAAGCGCAGATAAGTCAGAATTTTCCCACTGTTACGCTGATTACAGCACAGGATTTGCTGCAACGTCGGCAGAGTCAGGTCGATCAAATCCGCCTCTTTTTACGTATTGTTGGTCTGCTCGCGCTATTCATCGGCGGTATCGGCATTATCAATACGATGCAGGTATTGTTGCGCCGCCGTCAGGTCGAGATTGCCATGCTCAAGACAACAGGCTATCGGCAGGTCGATTTATATGGCCTCTTTGGTTTAGAGGCTGCTCTGCTAGGTATAAGCGGAGGCATCTTTGGCACGCTTGCGGGCATCGGGGCGAGCTATCTGGTACGAACGGTTGTAGAGCATACCTTTACGTTGCATCTGCCAATCGTGTTAGACCCAACAACGATTCTCTCCGGTTTTGTCATTGGTCTTGCAACTGCCCTCATCTTTGGTCTATTGCCAATTGTGCAGGCGAGCCAGATACGCCCGCTTGTCGTCTTGCGGAATAGCGGTGAGGCTACTGGTACAAGTTCGCGCTTGACAACCGTCATACTCCTGATTGTTCTCTCAGTACTATTTGTTGTGCTGGCGGCGAGCATTCTTGGTGACGTGACGACGGCGATTATCGCGGTCTATGGTGGGGCGATGATCATTTTTGCGATAGCCCTAGGGTTGGGTTTGTTAGTGCTGGCAATCTCGAAGTTGCCCGTATATGAGAAGCCACAACCACGTATTCTGTTCTGGATACTCGCCGCGCTTGGCGGAATTGTGTTGGCGGCTCTTGCTTCTGGATTGCTCGGACTCCTGGGAGAAGTCATCAATCGCTATGCAAGCCATGCAGGAAACAGTACGCTCGGTGCGTATGCACTTGCTTTGCTTGGCGGTTTTGGTATTGTGTTGCTGGGTGGAGCACTAGTATTCTTTGGTGCGACAGTGGTTGACGGAGCGGTGATGTTCACTCCGCGTGCATGGAAAACGCCTGTGATGCTGGCCTATCGCAATATAGGGCGGCAACGAGTACGCACGACCACGACTTTGACGGCACTCTTTGTTGGCATCTTTGCGATTGGATTGGTGCTGGTGCTGGGACAGGGCATCAAAGATACCATCAACAGCACGCTCGCTGGCTTATTCACGCGCAATGTTTTTATCGCAGCATCACCAAAACAAAATGCCACAATCACCGTGCAGATAGCGCAGCAAAGAGGCGTTGATAGCAGCAAAACCGTTGTCAACTCGGTGGTGCGACAGGTCTATCCTCTGTTCATTCAGGGACAGGACTTGAACACCGTTCTCAAACGCGTTGGACCAAAGGCCAGGAATGTTGTGGGTAGACTCTCGAACATCGAAGGCTATGTGTTGAAAGATGGTGGCAACAATATTCCCGTCGTGACATTGCAGAGTGGACGCAATCTCGGTGTTGCCGACGCAGGAACAAATAATATCCTTGTCAATGCCTCTCTACAGGGAGCACCGTTACACCTACATGTAGGGAATACCATCATCGAGCAGAGTGCCGACGGTGCTGTAACGAAGCAGCTCACTATTGTCGGTTTCTATCAAGATAGTGATCCCACAAAAAATCCTACCTTCGCCTCTATTCTTGGCGATGAACAGATGGCGACACAACTTGGTAGAGCATCGACGCTCGATATCTATGCGTTGCGCGTGGACCCGAATCAGCTACCTGCCTTCAAGCAACACATCAATCAAGCCGTACCCACTGCGATTGTGTTCAGCGTCGTCGATATCGACGCCATCATCAATCAAGTGCTGAACAATCTGGTGGTTATGCTCACAACGATTGCATCGCTAGCCATGATTGCAGGCTTGATTATTATTGCGAACGCAGTGGCATTGGCGATGCTAGAACGGCAGCGCGAGATTGGCATTCTCAAATCAGTAGGTTACACCAGCCGCTCAGTATTAGCAACGGTGCTTATCGAGAACGGGCTGATTGGTCTGCTAGGTTCGCTTGTGGCAATGTTGTTGGTAGCTGGCTCGATTACGGTATTGAGCCAATTTGTCTTCCAAATTCAGATCGTAGTCGGTCCCTGGTTGATCGCGCTCATCGTAGCAGCAACATCTATAATCACTATGTTGGTAGCACTGCTCGTCTCATGGAATGCGACACATGTGCGTCCATTGGAAGTGCTACGGTATGAGTGAGAGAGAATCAAAAATGTGTTTGTGTTGTGGGGGGGGGGGGGGGGGGGGGGGTGGGGGGGCGGGGGAGCAAATTATAATGATATAATAATATAA
>CAXUHG010000059.1:31747-32761 GCA_964250805.1 uncultured Ktedonobacteraceae bacterium
TGTTGTTGGCTTCGCCCGCAACCCCCCCCCCCCCCCCACAACACAAACACATTTTTGATTAAACATCATTAGCGGAGATTATCAGGTTCTGACGCAAAGTTGGTGGTAAGCTCGTCAATATTTGGGCTGACATTGCACAGATTTCCCTATCCGCTATTTACTACTTGTCTCTTGCATCAGTTGTGCTATGGGGATGGGTTGGGATCCAAGCAGGTCGGAGAGAGCCTCCGAGAGCGTGGGAAAGCGAAACTGAAATCCGGTGGAGAGAGCCACGTGTGGCACCGTGCGATGGCTATCGAGAAAGAGGTCTGCACGCTCTCCCCATACCAGCTTCATCATTCCCCTGGACATGGGAAAGAGCCTGGGGCGATGAAGGGTGTGCGCGAACACTTTGGCGAACTCGCGACTGGTAACAGGATTGGGACTGGCACTGATGAATGGGCCTGTAATGGTTTGCTGATCTAAGGCGTGTAGGATCAAGCGAGCGGCATCATTGATATGGATCCAGGAGAACCATTGTCCCCCAGGACCATACGTGCCGCCAAAGCCGCTGCGATACACGGGGAGCAGGGAAGCTAACGTTCCTCCTTCTCGCCCCAGCACCAAGCTCTGGCGCAGCAACACCAGCCGGGCACCAGTTTCGCGCACGCGCTGCGCTTCGGCTTCCCACAGCTGGGCCATTTCTGCAAGGAAGCCTCCAGTCCCAGGAGTTGCCTTCTCATCGACCTGCCGATCTCCAGTATCGCCCGCGTACTCGACGGCAGAGGTAGAAATGAAGGTGCATCCTTCTCCTCCGATCTTGCGGATGCCCTCCACGAGCGAGCGGGTCGCAAGCAGCCGTGTTTGGATGAGCTCCTGCTTGCGTGCCTGAGTCCAGGGCTTGGCAAAGATGGGATCGCCCACCAGATTGACCACCGCGTCGGCCCCATCGACTGGAGCTACCGGATCACTGGCCTGCCATCTCCGAGTCTCTACAGCAGATGGGAAGTGATGTGCCGAAGGCTGGCGCACCAG
>CAXUHG010000060.1:0-19159 GCA_964250805.1 uncultured Ktedonobacteraceae bacterium
CGATCAATCTGGTCCCTACGAAAATGGTCAGATCAAGCTTGACTGTGTACTACATCCTCACCAACGAACGATCTACACTCGCCAGTGTCGGCTTACCCGACAACACCATAGCCATCTCTAGCTCGCCATGCAACAGTTTGAGGACACGCTCGACGCCAGCTTGCCCATCAACAGCTAAACCCCATAGGATAGGTCGCCCGACCAGTACCGCATGCGCCCCTAGCGCGAGTGCTTTGAGAACATCAACGCCACGACGAATACCACCGTCGAGATAGACTTCACAGCGACCCGCAACGGCATCGACGACCTCCGGCAACGCCTCGATGCTGGCTATTGCACCATCAAGTTGTCGCCCACCGTGATTGGAAACGACAATACCCTCGACACCCTGTTCAACCGCAAGTAACGCGTCCTCCGCCGTTAAAATGCCTTTGAGCAGAATTGGTAGTGAGGTGAGTGAGCGCAGCCACGGAATTAAATCCCATGTGAGCGAAGCACTGGTATCGATATGAGTGGTAACGGGATTCGTGGCGTTCTCAGTATCCTGACGCGTGAAGTTTGCCGTTACCAGCGGCGGTGGTGGCAAGACGAAGTTGTTGCGAATGTCGCGCTCACGTTTGCTGATGTGCGGCGTATCGACGGTGACAACTATAGCACGATAGCCAGCCGCCTGAGCGCGTTTTATTAGCGAAGCTGTGAAGTCTCTATCCTCGTATACGTACAACTGAAACCAGAGGGGGCCAGTTGCGGCTTGTGCAATCTCTTCAAGTGTGCGTGTGGCGACGGTGCTGGCAATCATAAGCGTATCAACGGTCCCTGCGCCGCGTGCCGTTGCCAACTCACCATCTGGATGCGCCATGCAATGACAAGCTGTTGGTGCGATCAGAATTGGCATATTCACAGGGGTACCGAGGATGGTGGTGTGTGTATCAATGGTGCTAACATCAACAAGGAAACGTGGACGTAGGCGGATACGCTCGAAGGCTGTACGGTTTGCCTGTAGCGTTAGCTCGTCACCGCTACCGCCAAAGTAATAGTCCCACACAGGCTTGTCGAGGCACGCCTGTGCAAGGACTTCGTAGTCGCTGATGTTGACGGGCGTTTCCATTGATATATTATCCTTTCCATCATTGGCTAGCTGTCTTTTATACGAAGATTATTCGTGACTCAGTAATACCCCAGGCCGCATGTCTCCAAGGCGAATAAAGGTGCCATTCGTTTTTATATCACTTATGACGAAGTTGACGAACGAGTGCGAAACGGCATCGGGATTTTTGTTTGTGTACATCCTTTCGATAGCCCAGAACTGATAGTTATTAGATGTAACCAGCCCTGTCGTTGGAGCGTTGCCAGCGATATTGATGGCTGTGATTGACGCGTTGGCAGCGTTTGCGCTTCCCAGGTCTACATAGCCAATCGCGCCACTTGTATCTGCCACCGTGCTTATCACCTCCGATGTACTAGTGACAACAAGGGGCACAGGGGTCTCAGAACCATTGAGTACGAAGCGGGTGAAGGAGGCGTGAGTGCCGGAATCAGAGGGTCGCCCGACAAGAATAATAGGTAGATTTGGTCCACCAACTTCGCGCCAGTTCTTGATACTGCCATTATAGATGTTTGTGATTTGTGTACGCGTGAGCGAACTGATGCCCGTCACATTCTTGTTGACGATAAGAGTAAAGACGATGACCGCAACCTGATTCTCTGTCAAATCGGTGAAAGTATCGTTGGCGTCTTTAAGTGATAGTTCGGAGTCGGCAATCTGGATGGTACCGCTTTCGAGTGCGCGTAAACCTGCACCGCTTGAACTACTACTGTTGGAGAATAAGGCCACAGGACATTTGCTCCGATACGCAGTAATCTCCTGATCCGCCGTATGAGAGAAAGCACTTGAGCCGCTAATATTGACAGGCAAACCTATTGCACAATTTCCTTGCACGAATGCACCGATCAGGCCAATGCCGTTACTAATCATCAAACCTATTAAGAAGGCAATCAGTAGAGCAAAAATGACGCGGCGAGTCGTGACTAACTGCGGTGGTGGAATGAACTTCTCAACGACGCCGTTTTCCAGATGTGCGAATACATTCATCTGGGAATTGCCTAACGTCAACAGTTTGAGGTTAATCGACTCCTTTGGATTTAGAAGAATGCCGGGGAGTTCAAAGTATTTGTGTAGTGGTTCATCGTTGCTATCGAGTTTGATATAGTTCTTGAGGCGGTCCTGAGGAATCATATTTGGAGGTTCAGTACTATGAATGGCACAGCGGATAAGCGATGGCGGCTCGAACTCGATACGAATTGGCTCCTTATCTTGAAAGTCCTCGGTTTTCACCAATTCCGTTCCCGTATTCGCAAGTTTGACAACGAGTAGACGTGCGTTGTTGACCTCATGTCCATCAAGCGTAAGCTGAATATCCTCGCCGAGGTCCTTCTGTGAGTTGACAAGCCCCACATCAGAGACGGTCTGATAGCTGAGTCG
Source organism: uncultured Ktedonobacteraceae bacterium (assembly GCA_964250805.1). Taxonomy (GTDB): domain Bacteria; phylum Chloroflexota; class Ktedonobacteria; order Ktedonobacterales; family Ktedonobacteraceae; genus JBBQVS01. The sequence goes on from CAXUHG010000060.1 coordinate 2,483, forward strand.
TTTCCTACGTTTTCGTCTTGCACTAAGAATGACCGATCCCAATGTTGGGACACCAATCAAAGGAATAGCGATTGAAGCTACGCCGATCCAGAACCCCCATGCGGGGTCTGCGGCGTTAAAAAGCAATGCCAATAGGACGATTGGCTCTATGCGCATGCGATGCTCCCTATTTTCAAAAACACATCTTTCACTTATATAAGACGTTGTGGCATGCATTCTGTCAAGAGGAAAATAGAAGAGAGTAGAAAACAGCACATCGCCGAAGCGATGTGCTGTTTTCTACTCTCTTCTATTTTCCTATATATTCCTGCCCACCCATAAATGGGCGTAGAGCTTCGGGGATATGTATGCTTCCATCGGCCTGCTGATGTGTTTCCACGAGGGGTATCAGGATGCGTGGCGACGCAATGGCAGTGTTGTTGAGCGTATGCACAAACTTGACTTTGCCCTCTTCGTCACGGTAGCGCACGTTGACGCGCCGCGCCTGCCAATCGTGGAAGTATGAACACGATTGCGTCTCGCGGTACCGTTGTTCGCTTGGCACCCAGCACTCAATATCGTACATGCCGACCTTGCCATCGCCCATGTCGCCCGTACACACATTCACGACCTGATAGGGCAGTTCCAATGCCTGCATCAAGTCCTCTGCATTATGCAAGAGTTGCTCATGCCATGTGACCGACGTTTCGTGATCGGCCTTGCAGATGACGTATTGCTCAACCTTGTTGAACTGGTGAACACGAAACACTCCACGCGTATCCTTGCCATAGGTACCCGCCTCCTTACGAAAACACGGGCTGAACGCGACATAGGTTAGCGGCAGGTCTTCGCCCTTGATAATCTCATCTTTGTACATACCGGTAATCGGCACCTCGGCTGTCCCAACAAGGAAGGTATCTTCGTCTTCGATCTCATAGACCTGATCGCGCCCCTTGGGAAATTGCCCATTGCCGACGAAACAAAATTCGCGTGCCATTGCCGGTACAATCAATGGCGTAAAGCCTTTACGTGCAATCCTGTCGAGCGCGAAGTTCATCAGAGCTAGTTCCAGGCGTGCAGCGTCGCCCTTCAAGATATAGCTACGCGAACCCGCAACCTTCACCGCTCGCTCGATATCCACCAGATTGTGTCTCTGCATTAGGTCGTAGTGGTCGAGCGGCGTGAAATCGAAGCTTGGTTTTTCGCCCCAGTGCTTGATAGGAACGTTCTCGTTCTCGTCCTTGCCAATCGGCGAATTGGGGTCTGGGATGTTGGGTACGGTCAACAACAATTTGTATCGCTCCTCAATCAGGGCTGCAAGTGGTGGCTCTTGCTCCTTGAGGCGTGCCGAAAGCTGTTTGCCCTCCGCGATCAGTTCGTTACGCAGTTCGGTGTTTTTCTCTTTCGCCGCCTCCTGTACGCGCTTCGATATCTGGTTCTGTTGTGTCCGCATCTCTTCGATCTCGTGCTGAAATGTCAATACCTGACGGTCTAGCGTCAGCAATGCATCGACATCGAGCGGATTGTTTTTGAGGCGAGCTGCCTCTCTAACGGCCTCTGGATTGCTCCGAATAAATGCCAAGTCAAGCATAGATAACTCCTCGTTTCAAATAATATGGCAGGGAGACCGCAAGGGTCTCCCCTACACGTAAATGAAATGTAGGGGAGACCCTTGCGGTCTCCCTGCCATATTCATACGTGTAAAATGAAACACAATAAAAAAGCGTCACGTCCACAAAAGGACGATGACGCTGAATACGCAGAATCGTGGTACCACCTCAATTTATCTCTTCTAAAAAATCAAAAGAGAACTCGTTCTGCCCCATAACGGAGGCACCGTTGACGCTTCTAGCGTAGGCTCGCGGGTGGATTTCGCTCTCCTCAATGTTTACTACGTCGCACCATCCCGCAGTTCTCTGTAATATGTGTAAGAGTTACTTGTCCCGTATCATTGCTAATATTTTTGTTTTTGCTAGCGATAGGATAACAGGGGCTACGAAATTTGTCAATGTTTTTAGAATGGCAAAGGTCTCCTTTGCCATTCTAAAAACATTGATGACTATCACAACGCCCACACTTGAGCATGGCTGAACGAGACATCTGTATTCGCTGTACTATCATCCGCGAAGACGCCAAGCGTACCAGCACTGTAGGTGCTATCTGTAGCACTGCCGACATATTGCTTGTTGATGTAGAAGTAGATGGTGCTACCCTTCGCAATAATGGTTACAAGATTGGTTTGCCCTAGCCCCGACTTAATTGTCGAACTGGTATCCTCGGCGATTGCCATGCCGTGCGTCTGATCTTTGGAGACATCGAGCCGATAGGCACCGTTTTGATTGATGCTGAAGAGATAAAATTGTGCAAGGTCGCGGTTGCTATTGGCGCGAAAAACCAGACCACCAGCGTCGCCCTGATTGATAGTCATCTGTACCTGATAGGCGAAGTTGCTGAAGTTTGTTGCCTGTGCATAGCAGGTGAAGTAGAAGTTTTTTGACTGGATCGTTGCGTGATAGGTGCCAGCGTTGAAGCCACAGCCACCACCACCAACGGCGTCGTTAGTCTCCCAGTTGTTGTTATCTTGTCCTGCTAGTGTCGAAGACGTAGTGGGTGTGCCCTTTGTCGCTTGCGTATAGACGTTCTGCAATGCAGTGGTTGTTGCCTGAGCCTGAACCGTCGCCTGAGCTTGAACGGTTGCGGTCGCATTCGCGTTGGCAACGGCGGTACCCGTCGCCTGTGTGTTAGCAACGACAGTAGCATTGGCATTTCCCGTCGCTATTGCTTGTGCGGTACCTGTTGCTTGGGCACGAAGCTGCGCAGGGCGAGCAATTGCTGAGTAATATATTAAGCCAATACCACCAGTCACCAGCAACAATGCTAGCACAATGGCAACGACGAGAAGGCTCCATGAGAGGTTGCTCCTCGTGCGTCTTTGTGGTGGAAGTGGTGTATGAGGAGGCAGATAAGGCATCTGGGGCGGGAGATAAGGAGCGCCATATGGTGGTGGTTGCCCCATCGTTTGACCAGCATAGAACGTTCTATCACTAGGTGGCGGTGGTGGTGGCGTTAGATAGAGTGGTGGTTGTACTGGTGCCGTAAAATTCTGTTGTGATTGCGCCGGTGGTGCAACATTCTGTTGAGGTTGTGCTGGCGCAGTGAAATCTAGTTGTGGTACTCCCGTCTCTGCTACTGGTCGTGCGGTAGGAGGAGCGGGAGTTGCTCCTCCTGTTGTAGCGTTGCTAGCAAGAGGGGTTGTTGATCTATCGGGCACAGATGCTCCACAACGTGGACATGTGGTAACATCCTGCGCCATTTGTAGACCGCAATTTGTGCAATGTTTCATAAAGTATTTCTTATGCCTTTACTAGTATTTCAAGATATCACGCATTCCATACCTGTGCCTGCTGAAAAGATACCTCTGCTGGATTTCCATTATCTTCCGCGAAAAGCGAAATTTCGCCACTATCGACAGTGGCATCATTAACACTGTCAACGTAGATTGAATTGAAATAGAGACTAATGCTTTGACCGCGTGCAAGAACAGCGATCTGATTGGACTCATTCAAAATAGAGTTAAGTGCTGAGGATGTGCCGCTCAATAGACGTTTGGCATCGGTCGCCTTACTACCTGTATAGACATACAAATCATAATCACTGGTCTCACGGTCAACGCGTAGCAGGTAAAACTTCGAGTTGGTGAGATCGGCACGAAAGAGAATACCACCAAAGTCGCCCTTCAAAAAGGTCATATTCACTTGAAAGAGAAAATGCGAGAACTTGGTGTTGCGTGCCGCGCAATCGTAGAAAAAACCTGTTTGTGATGCGGTCACATGATAGCTATTCCCTTTGAATGAGCAGTTCGCGTTTGTGTCCCAGTTGTTGGTGTCGGGGTTCGTGAGTGGGTCGTTGAGCAGGTCTGGTGCCTTTGCAGTGATGCCCGCATAGTCGCTATGGTGTTGTGCCTCCACAGTTGCGCTACCGTTGAGTTGCGCTCTGTCGGTTGCGATCACCTGAGCAGTACCAGCACTACTTGTGCCAGTTGCCTGTGACCGTGCGGTTCGTGTTGCCTGTGCGTGCAGTTGCTGTGGCTGGTAAACCGTGCCATAGTAAAGCAAGCTTCCAACAATAATGAGAACGGCGAGAACAGCGATCACGATTGTTGCAATAAGTGGACGACGGTTAGGGCGTCGATTTTGCGGTGGTACAACGGGGAGTTGTCCTCCATAATATGGAGCGTTTGCTGGTGGAGGAGCAGGGCGAGCGACATTTTGTGAATTAGTATAAACAGGCGGAGGCGCTACCTGTCCTTGCGGTGGATAATTTGTGAAATTATTTGCTGAATTGATGTTAGAATAAGATACTTGAGCAGGCGGAGGTGGTGGAGCGGTAAACTGAGTTGGTGTGTCGGAGCCACCAAGTGGAAAAGGTTGGGAGCCAAAGTTTTCGCCTTGCGTTAGAGCAATGGTGAGAATGAGGGCACCGAGCGGTCCACCTGCGGTAATGCTTTGCCCCTGTCTCTCAAGGCGTATCTCCTGCCCCGCTTGGGTATTTGGAGGAATCGTAATCTGGATTGTGCGTCCGTCGGGAAGGTTCAACATGCGTGTTGTGCCATTCGAGGCTTCATTCTGACTGATAGTTAACGTTGCACGCAGGTCGCTACTCTGCTGACCGTTATATCCGTTTACTCCCATTATTTCCCTCTACTTCTAAAAACTAGCCCTAGTATAACATGCTACATGAAGCAAGGAAAAGAGGGAAAAAAGAAGCCTCTCTCCAAAAAGGTCTCAGACCTTTTTGGAGAGAGGCTTTCCAAATCTGCTATCCATTAGACCATGCCGAGTTCCCATTTGGCGTCTTCGGTCATACGGTCAGGCGACCAGGGCGGGTCGAAGGTGAGATCAACCTTGCAGGTTTTGACGTTCTCCACCTGTCCAACGCGCATTTCGACCTCAGATATGACCTCGCCAGCCATTGGGCAACCGAGGGCTGTGAGCGTCATTGAGATGTGGACATGCTCTTTCTCTTCATCCAACTCTACGCCATAAACAAGGCCGAGATCGACGATGTTGACAGGAATTTCTGGATCATAACATTCGTGCAGAGCGTCCATGACCTCTGCTTCGCTGATTGTTGCCATGTATTTGAGACATCCTTTTGCATGCTGTGTATGCATTGATACACACATGCATAGTACTGTGTATGCGGTACAATTGAGAATTATGCTTACCTATAATATAGCCTATGAGGGGAGTGTTTGTCAAAACGTTCTGCCTACACGTTCCATGAACATATCAACAAAACGTTCGCTATCGACTCCTACCGAGACCTGCATATTCGGTGCTGGTGCGCCTGCTTTTTTGAAATAGGCGACGGTCTCACCAAGCGTTAGCGTGCCCGCGAGTTCGACATCGACGTAGGCTTGCTCCCATGTGATGAGGTCGGGCTGGAAGACGGCGGCGAGGCAGAGCGGGTCATGCATCTGAAACGTCGTATAGCTGTATGCGGGTCCGAACACATCGAAATAGTAGTTGAGCATGTCTTTGATAACGGTCGCAATTTTGCCGCCACGTTGCGCCATTGTTTCGATCTGATGGCGATGCAGGGAGACGCGCGTGGTGACATCGAGGCTTACGAGACGTAGAGGCCAGCCTGCATGAAATACTATAGAGGCAGCGTGCGGGTCAGCGAAGATATTGAACTCCGCGCTCGGTGTGACGTTGCCAGGGACACGGAGCGCACCGCCCATGATGACCACCTCGCGTACATGTTGCGCAATGCGCGGCTCACGCCGTACCGCTAACGCGATGTTTGTTAAGGGACCGATGGGCACCAGCGTAATCTCGCCGGGGTTGCTCATGATCTTTTCGATAATCAGGTCTATGGCTTGTTGCTCGACTGGTCCTATCGTTGGTTCTGGTAGCAGAACCTCGCCTAAGCCATTTTTTCCATGCACATGTGCGGCATCAACTCGCTCGCGCACAAGTGGCTGCGAGCTACCATACGCAACGGGTATATCAGTGTTTCCCGTGAGCGTAAGTAGGCTTAACGCGTTGTACGTTGTTTGCTCAACCGAGACGTTGCCGCTCACCGTCGTTACTGCTTCAAGCGTGACTTCGGGTGAAGCAAGGGCTAGAAATAGGGCAAGGGCATCATCTATGCCGGGGTCTGTATCAAGAATAATACGCTGCATGAACTTCCTCTCGTGTTGGGAGGCCGGATTGCGCCCCAAATTTTGTCACCTTTAACGCACTGGCATTCACGGCGAAACGTAATGCCTCCTCTGGTGTTTGCCCCTCGGTAAGCGCGACTGTGAGGGCACCGGCGAAGCAATCGCCCGCCGCCGTTGTATCAACGACCTGCACTTTTGGTGGTAGTTGGGAAATACTGCGTACTCGGCCTTGCTCATTGTCCGTGACAAGTACCGCTCCCTTTGGTCCCAACGTCACGGCAACGGTAGGAATACCATAACTATGCAGAACCTTCCCGACAATCTCGGCATCTTCCAGGCTCTCCACGCGTTGTCCACTTAACAAACTTGCCTCGCTCTCATTAGCGATCAGCACGGAGACCTGAGCCAGTAGCTCTTTCGCTAACGGTTGCGCTGGTGCGACGTTCAGCACGACGCGGATGCCTGCCTTATGTCCAGCCTCTATCAAGCGGCGCACCGTCGGTAACGGAATTTCTAGTTGTAACACCAATGCTTCTACATGGGGTAGTACCTCATCTATATGTTGCATTTGTAACGTATCATATCCGACGCGCATGTTGGCACCGGAGGCCACCACAATCGCGTTATCACCATCGGGCGAGAGAAAGATGAAGGCAACTCCGCTTGCCTCCAACTCATCGACCTCTACGAGATGCGTATCAACGCCATCACGCTCTAGTGCTTCAATGAGTTGGCTACCAAAAGGGTCGGTTCCCACGCGACCTGCCATCGTCACCGAGGCTCCAAGCCGCGCCATCGCCACCGCCTGATTCGCGCCTTTGCCACCCGAAACAAGCTTGAGCGATCCCGCGCCGAGCAGCGTCTCACCAAATGCAGGCAAACGAGGGACACGAACCACCTGATCCATGTTCAGGCTACCAACCACAAGAATGCTACTTTGCATCGTAATCTCTTTCTATACTAAGATAGGGATGAGCGTCTACGCTTTAGGATATGATATTCGTTGGTTGGTTGCAATATAGTCCACTACAACAAGGCGTCAATCACCGTCTTCATACTCCTACAATACGTAATCAACCTGTCGAATATAGGCAAGCGTTCGAGGGCGGAGACGCGCCCAACGAGAATCAGCTTGTGCTGGGCACGGGTGAGGGCGACGTTGAGGCGGTTGGCGTTGGTGAGAAATTCGCGGCGTAGACTGTTAATCTCTGGCTCGTGGGTTGTGGCGAACGACATGAGAATGACCGAGCGTTCGCCGCCTTGAAAGCGGTCAACCGTGTCTACGCTTAGAGGCGTGCTGAGGCTCAAGCCGCTCCAATCGCTTGCCTCATCATTCTCAAACAGTACACGCCGGATCGTTGCGACTTGGGCACGATAGGGCGCGATGACGCCAATGGCCTCCTCTGAAATGCCTCGTTGTAAGAGTCCTTTGACGACATCGCGTACCACTAGTGCCTCGGCATTGCTGGCTTTCAACATACCATCGTTGCGCGAGTCGGAAACATCCAGAAAGACCAACGGAAATTCTGGGGCAATTGCACGCTCTATTGCTTCTGACTCTTGCCCTTGCTGGATGTTGGTAAGCTGCAAACGTCGATCCGCCACCGATTTGTCGGCAAAAAGTTTTTTGTCATAGAAGAGTGTCGAGGAGAAATTCGATATCCATTTATTCATGCGATACTGGATTTTGAGGTCAACACAGGCGTTTATTTCTTGGAGATGTTTCTCTTTGTAGTCATTGTCATAACTTTTGAGCGAGCTAAAGAGCGAATTGGTAAGTCCCTGTTCCGCCGCTTTCTGGCTTAGGACTAGCGGTGGCAACTGCTTATCGTCACCAACAAGGATGAAGCGTTTGACGAAGCGCAATGCTCCCAGAATAGCGGGCACGGTTAGCTGGCTGGCCTCGTCGATGATTGCCACGTCGAACTGCATAGGACTGGCATCCTGCGTCTCTAGCAGATGCGGCGTGTATTTGTCGGACGACCATGTAGCCGTTGTCGATGCGACTACCGAGGCGTTGTTGAGGATATCTAGGACAACGTTCTCGGAGATTGTGTTCGCTGATTGTTGCTCTACCAGTTCTTTCAAAAGATGCCCTTGCACATCCATATGTACGCTACGTTCATGTCCGAGGCGTATATAGTCGTGGAAATCCTCTTTGTCGAGCCGTCGAAGCATGTTATCGACAGCTTGGTTCGTGAACGCCGCAAGCAGCACGCGTTGCCCTTGCTGTGTCAGGCGTTTGACTATCTCTGCAATTACGCTTGTCTTACCTGTGCCTGGTGGACCCTGAATGAGCAGGTAGTCTTGCATCTGTACCGCACGCTCGACCGCTAGATTTTGTTCGCGGTTAAAATCTTTGCGCAGAGGTACAGATTGGTACACAAAGCGCGGACGTACTCGACTCGCAACGAGATCGCGCAAGTGCTGCGATTCGATATCAAGCCAGCGTAACAGATTTTGCAGTGTGCGGACATGCACGAGGTCGTTGCCATAGCTATCGATCACAATTCTATCATCGTCTTTGAACTGGCTCTCTAGCAGTTCACGTGTCCAGATCGTCACGAAGCGAGCACTAATTCTCATAATTGTGCCTGTCACAACCTCGCCTCGAATCGGGTCGTTACGGCTCAACAGAATTTCGTCGCCCTCGCGCAATTCAGATGAGTTGTCGCAGGAAAAGGTCTGCTCCCAGCCATCGTTTACTGGCTTTTGGGCTAGCGGCTCGTCGCAAATAATGGTTTTTCCTGTCGCTATGCGCTCATCTAGTGAATTCTTCCAGAGTAGCGACAGGGCTTCTTCACCTGCCTTTCCCTCCTGTTGTAAGAGTGCATAGTAATGTGCGAAGAAAGCATGGTCCTCCGGCGTCTCTCCTTGAGAGCGTTGTGCCGCTGGTTGCTCCGCAACTCCTATTGCCTCGTCCTGCTCTGCTGTTGTATCGAGTATGGGTTGAGGCGGTAGCCAATCGAGCAGCGATGAGACGCGTTGGCAGGTGTTGAGTAGCGAACACTTCGTACATTTTCTCGGCGCGGGTGGCGCGGGTGGAATGCCTGTGGCGTGGCTCAAAATAAGCGTGTTACGTATGCCATTGATGCGTTGCAAAGTTCTGACATCCAGCTTGAGTCCAAAACCGCTTGCCTGCCCAGGCGTGCCGCTATAGAGTAGCTTGGCTTCCGCCTTCTTCATTTTCGAGTCCTGGCGCACCGCGAGCAGTGCCTGATAGCCATGTACCTGTCTTGTATGTTCGCTCTTGGGGCTTGTACCGGATAAGCTACTCGTTTTTAATTCGAGCAACGACTGATTCATTTTCTGTTCCCAGTAGACATCGAGGCGCCCACGTAAACCAAGCTCCGGTACCAGCAAAAAAGTTTCGGCGCGTACTGTATGACCGTCATCGCTACTACTCCATAGACTGGTACGGTTGCTATCATACCAGACCGCGAGACTCTCAAGATGTGGCTGCACTTCGAGACGCATGCTCTCAACAGAGATATTGGCAAGCGACATCTCCATGCTATTGAGTTGTAACGCCTCCTCACACGTCGTCTGTAGAATATCTAAAGAATTCTTATCGCTGTTCTTTTTCATATGCGTCGAGTCATACTTGAGGAGCTTGGTGAAACAGGTATGAATGATATTACCGCGAATGGAGGCCGAGGAGGGTGGCGAAGAGACGAGACGATTGAGTAGATATTTGCGGTTGCAATAATCGGCTTGGCTTAAATCGGTGATATTGAGTATTGTATCGGGTTCCAATACTGCCAGTGTATTGGCATAGGCAATATAGCGATAGAGCTGCTTACCCTTGTATTCGGTTATGTCGATAGGCGCGGGTAGATGATATATAGTGATAGGAATACGGCGAATCATCTTACCACGTGCCATGATGTCGCGCACCAGTTCGCGGTAGTAGTCGGCTTCGAGGGCGATAACGGCGAGTTTTGTGCCGAGGTCAACGGTGATGCATGGTGTGAGTTTGTCGTTGACCATACGCTCCTGTGCGGAGATGAGATGTCCCTGTAGCTTTTTCTCGACGCAAGGCCACTGCATTTCTGCATGAGGGCGTACTTTGGCGAAGAGACATAGAAAGCATTCCTGCTCGCTTCGTGAGCGCGAGACTATAGATGATTCGTCGTCAAGGCGCGTGAAGACTTCACGTAACGTTGCGACCTGTGTTTTTGCTTGTCGTGTAGGATCGGCGACCTGTTCGAGGGCATCGGCAAAGGCTGTGACGCTCTCGAAGCGTGAATGTGGGTCCTTTGCCAAAGCTCTGAAGACGACACGCTCCAATGCTGGCGAGATTGAGGGTTGTTGCTCACACAGCGATGGCGGCGGTGTATTCACATGCTGATAGCCCAGCGCGGCATTGTCGCCATCGAAAGGGCGTTTGCCGCAGAGCCATTCGTAGATAGTGACGGCAAGGGCATACTGATCACTGGCTGGATGCGGCTTACCCTGAAATTGTTCTGGTGCCATATATGCTGGCGTGCCTGTCGTGTCTTGAGTGTATTGCACTCCCGTCGCCGAGGCCGCTACAGCAATGCCAAAGTCGCTCAGCAACACCTCATTGTGCTCGTCGAGCAGCATATTGTCGGGCTTGATATCACGATGCACAATTCTTTGTTGATGTGCATAATCAAGTGCTGAGGCAATCGCCTTCACCCCTGGCAATATCGTTGCCAATGGCACAATACCTTTATAGTGGGAGCGCAGTGAACCGTTGGGAGCATAGTCCATCACGAGAAAGGGCGTGTTGCCCTGGAAATTGAATTCGAGGACGCGCACGATACGCGGGTGTCGCAGGTGTGCAATCGTCAACGCCTCGGTGAGAAAGCTCTCCTGCTCTTCGGGCGTCATACGTGTATGCAATATCTTGATTGCAGCCAGTGTGTACAGGTGAATATGCTCGCCTAGATAGACCTCCGCGAATCCACCGTTGCCGATGAGTCGAATAAGGCGATAGGATCCGAACATCTGCCCAATCTTGTCCGTGCTGGAATCCGCTGTGTCTAGCATGAAAAGGTCTCCGCTCTCTCAGTGTTTGCACAAAGATTGTAGGATACTATACAGAGCCTGTCAATGAATTTCTTCTTACACAACACACAAAAAAAGGAAATACACAATGCAAACAAACCCACCGATACGCACAATCACGCTTGGAATCGAGGAAGCTCATCCTATTTCATCCGCCACAATCAAGCAAGCTAGTAATATACTGCATAACGCGAACACGCGCTTTACCGACGCTGGTTATGAAGTGCAAACATTGCGCCTCTCGACGCGTCCATTGTTCGATGATGTTGGGGATTGGTCGGCGGCTCGTCGCCTTGCCTATGCACATGAGTTGCAGAAGATGCTTGATGATGTAGAAATTAGCTTCTGTTCGTTGGGTACGCTACAGGCAGCACGTCCGACGGAGCCGCTAGAACATATTGAGGAGATTGTTAATATGCTGGCGAGTACTTCCGCGCTGAATATGACGGTGCAGCTTGCTAACGCAGAGCATGGGATACGTGAAGAGGCTGCTATACCAATCGCAAACGCGATGCAGCGTCTGGCGCGTGAGACGGAGGAGGGTTTCGGCAATTTCCGTTTTGCTATGCTGGCTTGTGTTGAGGCTGGTTGCCCGTTTTTTCCCTCGGCGTATCATAGTGGCGCGACGAGTCTCGCGCTTGGTTTGCAGGGTGCTGGGATTGTGCGAGAGGCACTTACAGGTGTCCCCGCATCGCTTTCGCAGCTAACCGAGCAGGTGCGAATAGCACTACTCGCACAGGCGACACCGATTGTCGCGCTGGGACAAGAAATAGCGGCGGAGCGAGGAGTTGCCTTTGGTGGTATTGACCTCTCGCCTGCACCGCTTGCGAACGATAGTATTACTGCTGCTATCGAGCGATATAGTAACGCGCCTCTTGGCTCTTCTGGCACGCTTGCCGTTGTCGCGGCACTCACCTCGGCTTTGAAAAGCACGGAGTTACCGACATGTGGCTATAACGGAATTATGCTACCTGTGTTGGAGGATGCCGTGCTGGGACAGAGGTGGGAAGAGGGCTTATTATCTGTACATCAGCTATTGCTCTACTCAGCCGTATGTGGGACTGGTCTAGATACTATTCCACTTGCGGGTGATATGGCTACCGAGTCTATCGCGCGGTTGTTGTTGGATGTCGCTACGCTTGCCTTGCGCTGGTATAAGCCGCTTTCGGCGCGTCTCTTTCCTGTCCCTGGCAAGCGTGCAGGAGAAAAGACGACATTCAACTCACCGTATTTGACCAATACGCTGATACAAGATATTTACTGATGAGTGTTCACTATTTTTATAAGAGCGAGCCTACCACCTGTGGGCACGTAGGCTTCTCATCGAACACGAGTTATTCCATGACATTTTGTGGACAAGGGTCCTGAACGAGCAATACGCGACAGCAAGCATGAGTCAAGACATAGGGAATCGTCTTGCCCAGATCGTGCTGCGTAGTTCTGCCGTTACGCACAATACCAATGAAGATGGCGGAGCAATGATGATCGCGTGCCTCTTCGACGATTGCCGGACCTGCATCTCGTGCCTGCACAACCTCGGCAACAGCCTCGCAGCCTACTTTACTAGCAATAGCCATCGCGCCATTGAGTAATTTATCGGCCCGTTCGGACTCCTTAGGTAGCACAGCGTTGAGCGGTTGTGCGCGTGGAACTTCGATGATGTAGACGAGGTGTGCCTTACGTCTGGCTCCTTTTGCCATCTGACAGCCGAGGTGAATCAGATTCATGTCAACCTTCTCGCCACCAACAACGACGACGATATCTCCAGCAGCATTTTCTCCCAGAGCCGATTTACTTAAATCTACATCTTCCTTGGTTTTGGAACCCCATAAGTGAACCATTAGTTTCTCCCCTCCTAAGCGGAGTTATGATCAACAGTATCAACAAACACCCTTAGTCATACGACGTAGCGAGCAAGCTTTTTTTGTGGCACTACTCTCAGCACCCGCTTGCATGAAGTGTAACCTTTTATCATATAAACGTCAATGGTAAAAGTGTCTGGCAACACTGGAATTTGTTGCATATTATTATATAGCATAAAGGCGCCCCCTTTTACTACAGGGAGCGCTCACTATATAATACGTATGTATTTACTTTTGGTTACAAATTCCATTTTCGTAGGGACCGATGTATCGCGTCCTTGGTGGGGATATGCACACGTTCCCGCCCCCACCGAGGCCGCGATACATCGGTCCCTACTCTGGCGCTATTGTCGCGGTTAGTCCGTAGCTAAGTAAGCGTTCCTGGTAGTACTCAGCAATCTCTTTTGGGCACACCACGACAATCGCATTGCCATTAAGGTGCGCAGTGAGCATAATGTCTTCGGCCTCCTGTTGTGAGAGATGAGTGACAGCATGTGTGAGGGCGAAGACCACGTAATTCATCTCGTTATAGTCATCATCGAAGAGGATAACCTTATAGGGCGGCAGGAGCCGCGTGAGATTTTTTGTAACCTCTTCCGGTTGCACGCCAACATCGGGTGACGTAGAATTGTACTGAGACATAGCGAGTCCATCTCCACTTAGATCAGTTGTAAACAATAGTGCCAAATCTATTGTACAGAAATGTTCCGCTTTTTTCTAGTCTCTCACTCTTTCGTCTTATTTTATTCGTCACGTCCAACCGTTCGGTCAATTTTGCCGCCATTCTGTATCAGAATAGCGCGTGCGCGTGACTTGCGGCTGATATTCTCAGAATCGGGCAAGCGTACTGCTACGGCGTTACGTGTACCTGCCGGAGCAGGCACGATCCGATTGGGCGCATTGACCTTCGACATATCCTGTCCAATATCGCCTATCGTGCGCCCACCGCGCCGAATGCCAGTTATGGCTCCCACGATAACGCCGACTACCGCGCCAATGCCACCAATGAGAAGGTCTGTTGGCAGCACAAAGAACACAAGGTGGATGACAAAAAAGAGAAGCAGGGCGATGACAAAGACGCCGCCACCAAAGACGATGCCCAACGCGATTGCCAGGAAGAGAATGAGCAACGGATTTGGCCCTCGACGTTGTGTTTGCAGGAACACATCGCGTCGATTGACGTTCGGTCCATGTTCGCGGAACTCGCCGCCACTACTTGGTGTCACACGGAATATCTCTTCATCGTTGAAGCCTGCGTTGCGTAGTTTTGTCGTCGCGGTCTCTGCGGTTGTCTCATCAGAAAAAACTGCCAACAAATCGTAGTCGGCAGGTTGTTGTTGTTGCATGGACATGAAAAAAACTCCTCTATAGGGTCACAATTCATTATTGCCCTATCGTACAATTCATAGGGGAACCTTAAAAGTTTCCCTATGAATTGTACGATAGGGCAATAATGAAGGTTTCTCTCGACAACATGTTAATGTTGGCGAATCGATTCCAGGACAGCAGCTATTTCTTGGCGGATACGGTCGTTCTTAGCGGCTTCGGCCTGAACCTTCTCCCAACCATGCATGATGGTGGTGTGGTCGCGTCCACCTAGCTCGGCTCCAATCTGGAAAAGCGAAGCGGTCGTCTCTTCACGCATTAAGTACATTGCGACTTGACGCGGCCATGCTATTTCGCGGTCGCGCTGTTTGCCCACAACGCGCTCGCGTGCAACGTTGTAGTACTGACACACGCCATCAAGCACCTCCGAAACCGAGAGCTTAGAGGCGTTTGGAGAAGATTTTGGTTCATGATAGAGATGTTCAAGAGCCTTTGCCGCAACATTGACAGAGAGCGGCACATCGTGTAGTGTCGCATAGGCAATTACACGATTGAGGGCACCCTCCAGTTCGCGCACATTACTATATGTCGGGCGCGCGATGTATTCAATGACCGAGGACGGCACGACAAAATGCAGTGAATCGCTCTTCGAGCGCAGGATAGCCATGCGATGCTCATATTCTGGTGGCTGGACATCCACCAGCAGTCCCCACTCGAAACGAGAGCGTAGACGGTCTTGCAGGCTGTGAATGGCCTTTGGCGGGCGGTCGCTGGTGACAACGATCTGTTTGTTCGCACTATGCAAAAAATTGAAGGTGTGGAAAAATTCTTCCTCCGTCGATTCTTTGCCCGCGATAAATTGAATGTCGTCAACCAGTAGAATGTCGATCTGGCGATATTTCGCGCGAAACTCGTCCGTCTTCTGGTAGCGAATGGCATTGATAATTTCGTTGGTGAATTTCTCCGATGTCACGTAGAGTACGTTTAAGTTTGCCGACTCTCCTGCATGTCCAACTGCGTGCAGCATATGCGTCTTGCCCAGTCCCACACCTCCATAGAGGAAGAGTGGATTGTAGACGCTACCTGGATTTTCCGATACAGCTTTTGAGGTTGCATATGCGAGTTGATTCGATTTGCCCACGATGAAGGCATCGAAGGTATAGCGTGGGTTCAGTAATCCTTCTGGCAACGGCAGCGGAACGTTCGGTTTGTTGCTGGCTCTGCTAATGTATACGCTGGGTTCTGGCTGTTCCTGGGCGATGCTATAGGCGTCGCGTATTGGTTCTGGTAGGGGAGATACGGGCGGCAGAGGAGGCGTTGATGCTGGCTCATCACCGCGCCGGGCACTGGGGAAGGCCGTTGTCGTTCCCAATGAATTCATTGCTGCTGCCGCTGCAATATCGGCGATGCGCTTTTCACGCTGCTCTGCCGAGGGACGACCACGCCCCGGTCTGTAGGGGCGTCTTCCTCGTAACGGCGTCTCACCTGACTGCTCGGATACAGGCATTGTATCTTTGGCAACCACAAATTGAATGTCTACCTTCTCGCCAGTAATCTCTGTTAGGATAGAGCGGATCGAGTCAATGAAACGGTTCTCCAAGTGTGCCTTCGCAAAGGTGGTGGGGACGTGGACAATGAAGACACCATCTTGAAAAGAGTGTGCCGATGTGCCTTGAAACCATGTTGTAAATGCGGCGGGTGTTATTTTGGTTTGCAGTCGCTCGATTGCACTTTGCCAGATCTGCTTTGCATTCACACACTTCCCTCCCCTTGACGATAATTAGCATTGCTCTACCACTACGAGGATGTCCATAGATACATAAAAAATAAAAAAAGTTTCCCAATAGCTATACTTGCTGGCGGATTGTAATAGTAGCATTAAATCAAAACGCTGTAAAGAGTTACTTTTGGTATTTTCAGTGAAACATCTGACGCTCCTGTGCGTTTGTAATAGTATCTATCTCTTAACTATAAAGTATATGTTGGCGTCGCTGAAGGAGTTTTCAATGTTTTCGCGTCTTCCTCTATTATGGAATAGGCAACGTTATTCTTTCCAATATCAACTCAACAATGGCAAATTTCCTATACGCATGTTTTTATCGGCCTACGTCTTGCTCTTTCTTGGCTTATTGCTTGTCGGTTGTTCGGGGTCAAATACGAATCCCTCCGTCACAGTAGCTGCGACGGCAACCGCGACGGCACCTGTACCGCCAGTTGCGCTGGCAAAACTGCATTGGTGTGGCAAGCCCGTACAGGTTTTTCGTGACGAGGGTGCGACCAAAACGGGTACGCCGACTGTTGGTGTAA
>CAXUHG010000060.1:19259-31531 GCA_964250805.1 uncultured Ktedonobacteraceae bacterium
CAGGTTTTTCGTGACGAGGGTGCGACCAAAACGGGTACGCCGACTGTTGGTGTAACTCCCACTACGCCAGTAGCGACCCCAAAAACAATCGCTGATTGGCAACAGGTCGAGCCAAGCTTGGGTTTTGCGGTGTTTTTGCCTCGAACTTTGCCACAGGGGTCATGTCTCATCAGTGCGTCGGGAACAATTCATGATCCCATCTTTGGTGGTATCTTCACCATCGGCTATGTCTTGCCCAACCACGATGCCTTCAGTCTATCTGAAGCACCATTAGCCGCACAAAGCTCAACATTTCAGTGTAGCCCATCAAGTAGCAATTCAGGGACAAAGAGTAGTACGCCTACTCCTGGTCCAACCACTGTTCCAGTACAACTTTGCACGGGCGCACATGGCACAACCAACATTGTCCTATCGGCGCGTGGCACAACGCCATCGCTTCAACAAATGTTCAACGCGCTGCAAACGAACGTCGAATGGGAGCCAGCATCGTAGGGGCAGATTTATCGCGTCCTAGCCTGGGGCATATCACCACCCCTCTGTTATCAAGAAGGCGAGGAGGTCAAGGGGATAGCCGTCCCCTTGCAGGACGTGAGGTGTCCCTACATCACCACTCCTCCGTTATCGAGAAGGTGAGCAGAGGTCAAGGGGACAGCCGTCCCCTTACGGTGCGTGGGGTATCCCCACATCACCATCCAACCCCACACGCCGGCGGCGAAAAACCCTGCACCCTCCCTATCTAGCGGGACTATGGTACTATAGAGAAGTCATATTCGTTGTACATTTGGGAGATTGGTTAGACCGCATAGTTCTTTTAACTAACATACGCGTGATACTCACCTTTTACGGTTGATTTTGATATAATGAATGAGTTCAAGTTTTGCGCTTGCACGTCCACTGCCTGGTACGTGCGTCGATATTGGATGGAGGAAATTACATGGATAAGTGTCCTTATTGTGGAGCAGATACACGAGAGGGCGATAACTTCTGCCTGAACTGTGGCAATCGGCTTGTCGCGTCCCCCTTACCTGCTCAGGTTCAGGAGGTAAGCGATTCAACCCAGGCATCCCCCGAAGAGTGGAATGCGGTGCAAGATTCTGCTGGAATACCAGGAGGAGGCTCTAGCGCGGACGGGTGGTCTCCTGCTCAGAGTGCGAATGACGCAACTATCGCGGAACCCGCTGCTGTAGAACTGCCAACACAGCGTTCGGTTCAATCCGCGACAATGGATCGTATCGAAAATCCTGCTCGCTTCGTTTTGCGTGCCGATGATGGTTCGATTATACAGGAATACCCACTCGACAAATTCGAGATCACCATTGGACGCGCACCCAATAGCGACATTCTCCTCTCGAAGGATAAGCTGACCTCGCGCCGCCACGCCACTGTGCGCTACGAAAATGGAAACTACGTGTTACGCGACGAGCGCAGTGCCAACGGCACCTTTGTCAATGGGCAGCAGATAGAAGAATTGGTACCGCGAGTTCTGCAAGAAGGCGATCACATCGGTATCGGTGAACATGAATTGCTCTTCCGTCCCTTTGGCGCACCATCTTCCCTAGGCGTGGAAGACCTGCCAACCATCGCGGTCAACCCACCGGCGGAAATGACCTATCGTACCCGCGAAGACCCGATGGCAACGGCTGCCACGAGCAACGATTTCAGCACGCACTCAATGGCGGATGATGGCAACCTCGATTTCCAGCAGTCTGAGGCTCCAGGGCAAGAGGCGCAACCTGTAGACGGTGACCAACCGCAAACAGAACAGGATCAGCACGAACAGGACGCGACTCCCTCATTGAATGGGTCGGCTATGCCAGAAGCACCCGAAGCCGCGCCAAGCGTTTCGGTTGCGACAACCTACACAGATTCAACGTCGAATGATGCTCAGCAAGAGCAACCTCCTGTTGCCGACACATCGATATCCGCGGGAGAGACACCAGCCATCGCCTCTCAGTCGCCAGCGACGAGTTCTGTCGCGCAGACTCCACAAACAGGTGATGTCACCTTTAGTCAGCTCACCAGCATCTCGCAACCTTCGCTTCCCGATATGACAGCATTGATGGCTGCTATGTCAGCACTCGATGGGCAGGTGATGGCACTACAAGGGCAGATCAACGAGGCGCAAGATGCACTGCACAACCATGATGCGGAGATTGCGCAGACGACCAATCAGCTACGAGGTGGTGTAAGACGTGTGATGGATCGCATGGACAACACCATTGCTGATGTCGCGCGTAGCCGTGAGGCTCTCGCATGGGCTGACCTGTCGCAATTGATGGAGGATGTCATGAATAATCCACGCGACATCGAGTATGTGACCAAACTTGCTCGCAAGGCGCGTGAACTCAACAAGATTTTCCAGATTCATCAAAACGTTCTTAACACTATGTACGAGTGTAACAGCCTGTTACGCGGTCTACTTGGTGATGACCAACGCTAATAGTATGAAGAAACGTACAACATTGACGTGCCAAGACGCGTCAATGTTGTACGTTTCTTCGTGTTCGATTCCTAGCATACTGGACAATTTCATGTACAACTCGGTAGAGGCTCAACCCATTACGGCAAACAATACAAATATAGAACAACTTCCACAAACATTCGATGCGATTCTTATTGGTGCAGGACTCGGTGGCTTGCTCAGTGCGGCTCAACTGCTGGAAAGAGGCAAACGTGTACT
The DNA here is from genome assembly GCA_964250805.1 of uncultured Ktedonobacteraceae bacterium. Lineage (GTDB taxonomy): Bacteria > Chloroflexota > Ktedonobacteria > Ktedonobacterales > Ktedonobacteraceae > JBBQVS01. The sequence continues at coordinate 21,940 of CAXUHG010000060.1, forward strand.
CATGGTAGAGCGATTGCCTCATTGTGGCGGACGCTTCACGGCGAAGACCTTTCAGGGAGTGCAGGTTAGCACGGGTGCGGTGCATATGGTTCCCTTCGGTAGTAGTGGCGTCCTCTCACAGATGTTGCAACGTTTGCATGTAGCACATCATTTCTTCGATGCCGATGTCTTTGGCTCGTTTCATGTGCATGGCAAGCAATACACAGCACGCGGCATTCTCGGTGTATTCAAGTTTCTTGGTATCTCCCAATTTGCGCAACTGGTCGCGCTCGGCTACCGCATGTTCATACAAAAACTTCCCTTCAACGAACTCAAATTGCCCTATAGTGTGTGGTTGGCGCAACAGATTGACATGAAACGCAATCCCCAACTCGTCGCTTTTTTCGAGCGAATATCGCGCTTCGCCCTGAGCCTCGAACTCTCTCAGGTGAGTGTGGCTGAGGTGGTCGAGATTACAAAAAACATGTTCCGCTATGGGGCACCCGCGATTGTGCGTGGTGGCTGCGGTGATTTAACGCGTGAGTTAGAGCAGCATGTTATCAAGTGTGGAGGCGTCATTCAGCTTTCGTGCGAGGTGTTGCAAATTCTGCATGCGGACGGTAAAGTGACGGGTGTGCGTGTTCGCGAGAAGGCGAACAACATCGAAACTACCTATACCGCACCTGTGGTCGTGAGTGATATCGGACCGCGTGCTACACAAGGGTTGTTGGATGGGCATAAGGTAACGCAGGCAGAGGTATTGAAATCTGTTCAAAAAATTGGGTGCGATCAGCAAGAGCTACATGAGGCGGTTGGACTAAAAATACACATTTTGAGCGATGTCTCACTTATTCCGCACAGAGGGATTCTCTATTGCCTCGACACGCAACGGGTCGCGGGTATGGTGCAACCGACGAATAGCGATCCGCGCCTGGCACCACCTGGAAAGCATCTGCTGATCAGCCATCAGGTCATTCAAAGCAACGATGTCGAACAGGAGCGTGCATTGGCACTTGCCGATTTGCGTATGATGTTCGGCGAGACTTTCGAGAAGCACTGTCGCGTTCTGACGATGGGCACGTATCGCGGCGAATGGCCTGTAAATCGTATCGCGCAGGGAGAAGACGCCGCGACGACAACCGAGACGCATGGTCTCTATCTTGTGGGTGATGCGGTGAAGCCATCGGGTTATCTGATGGTGGAGGGCGTCGCGCAGAGCGTCAATCGCTTCCTGGATGTGCTTGATGAGCAGGATGCTGAACATTATGTCACGCGAGAAAAACATGTGTTGCCGCCACCGCCGCGTCGTCACGCCCTACGTTGGCTGCTAAAAGCTCCAGGCAATGCGGTAAAAAATAAGAAAATAAGGAAAATATAAATGAATACACAGGCACCATACTATCTGATCACGGGTCAAGTTCCCTTACGTGGAGAGGTGGCGATTAGTGGTGCGAAAAATGCTGTTACGAAAATGGTTATTGCTTCACTGCTGACGACCGAACAATGTGTGTTACGCAATGTGCCTCTGCTTGGTGATTTCGATCTCACCGTCAAAATGTGCGAATCGCTTGGTTCTCAGGCACACCTGGATGATCACACATTGACTATTCAAACGCCAGACATTCATAACACTATCGTCTCAGCAGAGGTTGGCGGTCTCAATCGTATGGCGATTTTAGCGGTTGGTCCATTGTTGCATCGGAGTGGCGAGGTGACGATTCCACGACCAGGGGGAGACCGTATTGGACCGCGCCCCGTGAACTTTCACATTGAAGGTTTGCGCCAGATGGGGGCCGAGGTCGAAGAACTGGATAACTTCTATCGTTTCACCGTTTCGCAACGTTTGCATGGTGCAACCATCACATTGCCATTTCCCAGCGTGATGGCGACCGAGAATTTTATTCTTACCGCGTCGCTGGCAAAGGGCGTGACGATTATCGAGAATGCTGCGACGGAACCAGAGATTATCGACCTGATTAAGCTGCTACAAAAGATGGGCGCGATTATCGAAATTCGCGTTGACCGTCGTATCGTCGTCGAGGGTGTGAAGCAGTTACATGGAGCAAGCCACACGCTACTCAGTGATCGTAACGAAGCCGTCTCGCTGGCAATTGCCACCTATCTAACAAAAGGCGATGTCTACCTGCGCCATGCCCAGCAGGACACACTCATCACGTTCCTGAACACGCTCTCGAAGATGGGCTTGCGTTTCACAATCGACGACGAGGGCATTCGCTTTACCGGCAGCGAAAAAGCACCGCCCGCTATCGCTCTGGAAACGGATGTCCACCCCGGCTTTATGACCGATTGGCAACAGCCCTTTACCATTTTGCTCACTCAAGCCGATGGTATGTCGGTTGTGCATGAGACCATCTACGAAGACCGCTTTGGCTACACTACTGCTCTACAAGGCATGGGGGCGCATATAGGTCTCTACACGAAATGTCTCGGTGAGGTTCCCTGTCGTTTCCGTGAGAAGGAATATTTGCACAGTTGCGTGGTGCGCGGTCCCACACCTCTACATGGTACGAAGCTGCTCATTCCCGACATTCGTGCGGGCTTTTCTTATATCCTTGCCGCCCTTTGTGCAGAAGGTACCTCACAGGTCTACGGCATTGAGCACATCGAGCGTGGCTATGAGAGGCTCGACACCAAACTGCGGAGCCTCGGCGCGGAACTGGAACGCATCACTGATGTAGGGGTCTAATTCATCACATCCTGCTGGCAACACACCAATTTTGAGAATGCGCACAAGCGTTTCAACATCCCGCAAAATTGTATATCGCCAGCAGGGTGTAATGAATTAGACCCCTACAGAAATTCGCTAGAAAGACGTATCACATGATACTCGCCGCACAAACCCTACAACAAGCTATCGCCTTTCATATACCCCTATTCGGCACAATTCTCAACACCGCAACCGTTCTCATCGGCTCGGTAATTGGCCTGTTGATTGGGAATCGCCTACCGGAGCGCATCAAAGCGATTGTAATTGCCTCGATTGGCCTGCTAACGCTGGTAATCGGTATGTCCTCTGCGCTCAAGACTGCGAACGCCTTAATTCCACTGCTCGCTCTAGTCATTGGTGGTATTGTCGGCGAACTCATTAATATAGATGGTGGTTTGATATCCCTCGGTGACTGGTTGAAGAGGCGCGTCGAGCGTCCCAATGCCGAGCAGGACTTTACTGCTGCCTTTGTGATTGCGAGCCTACAGTTCTGCGTTGGTCCGCTCACCATCCTGGGATCGATCAACGACGGTCTCACAGGCAATTTCAGCTTGTTGGCGATCAAGGCCATTCTCGATGGCTTCTCAGCAATTGTCTTTGCCAGTAGTCTTGGGCGTGGCGTGATATTTTCGGCGGCAACAGTGCTGATAGTGCAAGGCGCGATATCGCTGCTCGCGGGCCTTATTAAGCCGTTGCTCATCTCGGACCCACATCTCGCACTTGCAATGCAGCCGCGTCTAATCGAGCTTTCAGCAGCGGGTGGCGTTATTCTGCTTGGTCTCGGCCTGAACATTCTCAATCTGCAACGCATCAAAGTGGCGAATCTGTTGCCCGCACTACTAATCGCGCCTGCGATAGTGGCATTGTTGAATGTTTTAAATATTCCCCTCAATTTCGGGCTGTGAACGCAAGGTTGTTATCTTAATCGTTGTTCTATCAATGACAAATCTTTCGTAGGGACCAGATTTATCGCGTCCGTCAGCGTGATTTATCACATGAGATCGGGTTCGAGACAGCTTATATACAGGGTTCACAAGGATTTCGCTCAATAAATTGAGCCTCGGACGCGATAAATCTGGTCCCTACAGATTCCCAGAGGTGAGATTCGATGAAACAAATGGTACCGCAAATGTGGGATAAGCTTGCTTGTCTTCTGATACGATAAGCTCGAAGAGTCGCACCGCTTCTATCCGAGTGGCTTCTTCCAGGTCATCTCTGAAAAATACTTCTATTACATTCTGAATGATATCCGTGATAACGCGTTCACAGCGGTAATACATGAGTGCGTCCCGATTGATCTCCGTCTCTCCATAGCCTTGAAAGAAAGGAGATGGCTCTTGCCCTGTCTTCGTCTCATGGACAAAGATGAAATCTCGCTCTTTCAAGGCAAGCATGACATCATCCCAATCTATTAGGAAGATGTTGCCGCTGGAGTCGCGTAAGACATTGTTGCGGTGGAAATCGGCATGACAAATAACGAGCGGTTCTGCTTGCCTTTGTAGAAGCTGTGCCAGTTCTTCCATCAAATGAACAATCTTGTGGATTCGCACTTGATGCGTTTTCCAACCAGAGAGAAGCGTCTTCTGGGCGACATCCATCCCTTCTACGTTTAAGTGTCGTGTTTCAAATAGGGAAATCCAATGCTTGTATTCTGTCAGATCGAAGGTTTCCCTTTTCAGCAATGGAAAACCTTCGGGAGGGAGAGCAATGCTATGAATAAGCTTGAACACCGTTCCGAGGTCGCGCCAGTTTTTGTCAGTCAAGCCCAGCCGTGCATCGCTTTCAATAAAGAGATAGAGGCATACCGTCCACTCACCAATCCGCGTCCATAACTTGTTCTCTTTCGTAGGCATGGGAGCGATTAGCCCTGTAATTCCCTGATCCCTGAGGTAGCGCGGAACGAGACAACTTGGTTCGTAGAATGACCTCCGCTTCGCTTTAAGAAAGTAGATTATGCCATCTCTTGCCGTGACTCGATATACACCAGCGTAGGTGTCAAGCCCCAACGGGAGAAAATTCATTGTAACGACCAAGATGTCGTAGGAGTTCTGTAAACAGACTCGCAGATCATCCTCTGAAATAGCTGGTTTTTCACGCATATATGTGTTTCCTTAACATAAGCATACAACGAATTGACCCAACATACCCACGCGTGGGCATGTTGGCTCAATTCGTTGTATGCTTATTCGCCAGTTGCCTCTTCGCTGAGACCTTTGAACTTATCCCACTCCGAGAGGCGTTTGCCGTACTCGGCGTGAGCCATTTCATTCGCGCTTTTGCCGAAGAACATGCGTAGTGGTGGTTGCTCCATATCGACCAGTTTCAGCATCACCGCTCCCGTTGCCTCTGGCTTGCCACGTACAGCCGAGCCACGACGAGAACGCGTGACTTCCCGTACCTGCTCGTATATCGGCATTTGCTTGGCAATCTTTGCTGAAGGACCATTCCAATCAGTATCATAGCCAATTGGCTCTACAAGCGTGACCTTGATGCCAAATGGTTGCACCTCTTCGCTGAGTGCTTGGCTAAGCCCCTCAAGCCCCCATTTACTTGCATGATACAAGCCAACGTTTGGAAAGGCCGTGACGCCACCAATACTTGAGACTTGAATGATATGTCCGCTACCCTGCTCGCGCAAGTATGGCAGTACTGCCTGAGTGACCCACAATGCTCCAAACAAGTTCGTTTCCAATTGGTCGCGTGCCTCTTGCTCGCTTACTTCTTCGACGGCACCTAACAAACCGTAGCCAGCATTGTTGATAACGACATCCAGGCGACCAAAGCGGTCGTGCGCTTGTTTCACAGCCTCGTCCACGTCAGCTTTATTGTTGACATCCAACGTCAGCGTCAGGATATTATCCCCGTATTTCTCGTTAAGTGCTTTCAGACTGTCCAGATTACGCGCAGTTGCCACAACCTTATCGCCGCGTTCCAGCGCGGCCTCTGCCCAGACACGTCCAAAGCCCTTTGAGGTGCCTGTAATAAACCATATCTTCATTAGAAAACCCTTCTTTGTAGTGACTTATTGTAGCTCTTTGGCGATTTCTCGGTTCTGAGCAGCAATCTGTTTTGCCAGTTCTCCATCGCCATTCATAACTGCATCCCAATATGCAACCTTGCCATCCAAGAAGCATTGCCGTACTTTGAGCCTACGAATCTCCTCCTCTACTTCCTCGGCATGAGCCAAAAACAGTGCTTTTTGCTCTGCCGCCGCTTCAGTGCCACGTTTTCGCAACCTCAAGTATGTTCGCATATCGTCTAGGGAAAGGCCACTAGCACGCAGACAAGAAAGTGCCATCACTATATCTACTGTATCTGTGCTATAGCGACGATGACCACTGCTCCTGTCGCGTGGAATCGGCTTGATAAGCCCGACCTTCTCGTAGTAGCGCAGCGTGTATTCGCTCAAGCCGCTCTGTGCAGCCATTTGCTTAATGGTTAGTGTTGTTTCTGGTTGAGCAATCATGTTACGTAACATATCCCTAGTATAAAGAACTTAGAGTCCTCTAAGTCAATAGCTTTTCACTACGTTTTGGAGTTTGTCTAAGAAAAAATGTAGGGGCCTGATTTATCACGCCTAGCGCACGAGCGAAGCAATGTGCGCGTCTTTGGGCGTGATAAATTAGGTCCCTACATTCTAATGTGTTCGCGCAACCTGTCGCTTTGGTGGAATGTGTACCGGACGACCCTCGACGACAAGCACAGCCTCGCGAAGACCTTCACTCAGAGTTGGGTGTGGGTGAATTGTCTCGATAATCTCGTTAGCAGTCAACTCGCCACGCATCGCCACCGAGAACTCGGAGATGAGATTGGTTGCATCAGGTCCAATGATGTGTGCGCCAAGAATCTCATCATATTTGCCCTTGATGACCTTTGTGAAACCCTCGGTTTCGTCCATCGCAACGGCCTTCCCATTTGCGCTCCAAGGGAAACGCTCGACGCGCACCTCTGGGTCCTTCTCTTTTGCCTGCGCCTCGGTTAAGCCAACAAAGGCAACCTCTGGAAAGGTATAGATGGGGTTAGGCACGACGTTGTAGTCCATCGTTGCGTTGTGACCCATCGCGTTATCTGATGCCACTTCGCCTTCCATTGACGCGACATGAGCCAGTCCCGCGCCATGTACAAGGTCGCCGACAGCATAGATGCCAGGAAGATTAGTTTCCATCTTGTCGTTGACACGTACACGCCCTCGGTCGCTATCCAACCCCTGCTCCATCAGTTGTTGCAATCCGGTCGGATTAGCGCGACGACTTACAGCCATCAGCACATATTCGCCAGGAAAGGCTTGCTGTCCATTTTCGGTAGTGGCAATGACCTTTTTTTTCTGCTCACCATCGTCCTCGATACCCTCAACTCTCGCGTTGGTGACGATGTTGATGCCACGCTTCGTGAGGATACGTACAAGCAGGCGGCGAACCTCTTCATCGAGAGGTGCCATGACATTCGGCAACATCTCAAGCACTGTAACCTTTGTACCTAATCCGTTGAACATGCACGCTAGTTCCATACCGATGATGCCACCACCGACGCAGACGAGGCTCTCAGGCGTCTTGGGCAGATTCCAGCAAGTATCGCTATTCATCACGTTGCGTCCATCGACGCCGGGCATCTGTGGAATAAAGGGCACGGAACCAGTTGCTAGAATGATCTTATCCGCGCTAAATTGCTGTTGTGACCCATCGTTCAATGCAACCGTCACGTTGCGTGATGCATCGACATTGCCAGTGCCATCAAAGACATCGACGTTGTTGCCCTTCATCAGCACGCCAACGCCGCTAGTCATGCGCTTGACGACTTTATCTTTGAAAGCGACCGCTTTAGTCATATCGAAGGTCGGTGGCTGTGGTAGATGAATACCTAACTCGTCAAGGAATTCCAGGCTGTACATTGTCTGCGCGACGTGTAGCATCGCCTTCGAGGGGATACAACCAACATTAAGACAGGTGCCACCAAGATATTGTTTCTCAACGATGGCAACGCTGGCACCCAGTTGTGCGGCGCGAATGGCGGCAACATAGCCACCAGGGCCCGAACCAATAATTGCAACGTTATAATGCTTACTTGCCATAAAATTCTCCTACAATCCGAAAAAATGTATCTTCACTGCTGATGTGTAAGGTGAGGATGTATGCCTGTGGTAGGCGTGAATTGTCCATGAATCATCTTTATTGCACGGTCTATCACCTATTCAGTATACCACAAAAGGATTTTCGTAGGGACCGATGTATCGCGTCCGAGGCGGAATTTATCACGCGAGATCAGGTCTGATACGTCTTGTAGACAAGGTTCGTCAAGATTTCGCTCAATAAATTGAGCAACGAACTCCGTATTCCGACCACCAACGGAATCCTGACACATTCTGCCAACGAACTTCGTTCTACGCTTCGCGTCAGGCAGAATGCAAGGAAGACTTCGTTCTACCTTAGGTGAGGTGGTCGGAGCGGAAGACGCGATAAATCGGTCTCTACGAAATGTTGTGATGCTCAGGTTGATGCATATTTACATATAATCATTCGATGGTGGGCCAGATGCCGTGTGTTGGTGCCCAACCTAGGATACCGCGTGCCGCCTGATTGCTACAACGTTGCGAAGTTTGAGGGATGTATACAATGGATAGAAAACGTGGTCAACGGGCAAGAGGGTGTAATAAATTATAGCCCTTGGTATATATTGCAAGTATAGTACCTATTGGGAAATCTCAAGAGTGTGTCATCAATATGGACGTTTGCTGTCCTTTTTAAGTTCGAGGGAGAGCATTCTGTCAAAGCTCTGTGAAAATGTTACCAGTATTTCCTCTTTGGTGCGTCTTCACTAAGAGGGACGATATATCTCTTCCTGAGACGAACATTCCTGCGGCATGCATGCCTACTTTTGTATGCCCTTGTTTTATCATTATTTGTAATGCGACGAATAGGAGACATGAAGATATGCGACAGGACCAGGTGATGGAAGCCTATGACTACTGTCGGCGGGTGACGCAACGAGCATCGAAGACATTCTACTGGGGGTCTGTCTTTTTGCCACAACCCAAGCGACGAGCGGTTTGGGCCGTGTACGCTCTCTGTCGCATCGTTGACGACATTGTAGACGAAGAGATGCATCCTGACACGCCACAGGCGGGACATCTTACAGGTGCTAGCGACCCTAAGCGCGAATTGAATTTTTGGCGTACCACTCTTGAATGTGTTTATAAGCGTGGAAGTGCTATCGACGAAAGAAATCCTGTGCAGGTTGCATGGTGTGACCTGCTGGACACCTACCCTGTACCGCTCACGCCTGTACTGGATTTGCTAGATGGCGTAGAGATGGATTTGAACGTCAATCGCTACCAGAGTTTCGATGAATTGTATCCATACTGCTATAGGGTGGCTGGCACAATTGGCTTGCTGACCAGTCCCATTTTTGGTTATCAAGATGAAGCTGCATTGCAACATGCCGTTGATTTAGGCGTTGCCCTACAATTGACCAATATCCTGCGTGATATTGGTGAGGATGCGCGTCGCAACCGTATCTATCTACCACAGGACGAGATGCAACGCTTCGGCTATACAGAGCAAGACCTGATGGCGGGTGTGGTTAATGATGCCTTCTGCGAACTAGTGCGCTTCCAGATGGCTCGCGCCGACGACTACTATCAACGCTCACAACCAGGAATTCCGCTACTCAGTCCCGATTGTCGCTTAGCCGTTCGACTAAGTGCTGTGCTGTATCGCGGCATTCTGGATCGTATTCATATCAACGACTACAATGTGTTCACGAAACGGGCCAGCGTCCCACTAAAAACAAAGTTGGCGGCAGCCTCACAGTACTGGTTCCTCCAGCAATACGAAACACGCCTAAAGAATTTCCATAGTGTGTGACAAAAAAGAAGAGGCTGTTCCACAA
>CAXUHG010000061.1:0-31492 GCA_964250805.1 uncultured Ktedonobacteraceae bacterium
ACACAAGTATTCAATGCACGTTAGAGAAGGAAAAATTATGCACATCGTCGCTATTTCTGGCAGTCTTCGCGCCGACTCAAGCAATACGATGCTGGTGCGAGCAACGGCAAAGCTTGCTCCTGCCAATATGGATATAACTCTGTATGAGGGTCTGGATACATTGCCGCATTTTAGTCCCGATCTTGATGGTGCCGATGCCCCACCATCCGTAGCCTCTTTTCGCCACCAACTACAAGCTGCGGATGGTATTCTCATCTGTACACCAGAGTACGCTTATGGCATGCCCGGCGTGTTGAAAAACGGGCTTGATTGGACGGTCTCTTCGGGTGAGTTCGTCAACAAACCGGTCTTGACAATGAGTGCATCTCCTTCCGCTATGGGTGGCGAGAAGGCGCATGCATCGTTGTTATTGACGCTCAGTGCCTTATCTGCTCATGTAGTTGAGGGGGAAATGCTTACCATTCCCTTCATTCGCAAAAAGCTCGATGCTCATGGCAACATCACTGACTCCACAACGATTCAGGCACTCACCACAGCACTTCAGAAGTTCGCACAAGTAATTCAGGAGCAACGTGACGGTGCCAAACATGAATAGCGCAAGAGTAGAAGGAATTTCCAATAGTGGATGAATGCATTGAAGCGATTCGCGATGATCCCTTCTTTTCTTCGCTTTAACACTGGAAGCAACAATAGATTGAATTAGATAGGCTGAGAAGAGTATTTTTCACAAAATTGATTTTTAGAACATAAAACCGTAGCTTTTATGCTCTTGGGTATGTTATGCTCTTTACATCCGAAAATTTTATGATTGAGCGAAAGTGGAGGAATTGTGTCTCAATCTATACATTCCGCTCATGTAACCGAGGAGATTTCGCCTTTTCCTGTTGAATCTATCTTCTCTGAGCAGGATGATTGGTCGTTTGCTCATTTAACCCCGAAACACACGTTGTGGGGTCCTCATGGCTATCATCGTTATCCCGCAAAATTCATTCCTCAACTTGTGCGCCGCATTATCGAAACCTACTCACTCCCCAACGAACGCATCGGCGATCCTTTTCTTGGTTCAGCTACCACAGGAATTGAGGCGTTACGCACTCAACGCTATTTTTATGGCTCGGACATTCACCCAGTGGCATTGCTTATCAGTAAGGCGAAGTGTGCAGCTCTCGAACCCCAAAAACTGAATGTTATCTGGAATACATTACAGCAACGCATAACGACATTTCCGCGCATCACCAAACGGACGCTAACTGCGCAAGAGCTTGACATTATTACCTCGATTTCTATTGCCCACGCTTCACGAGAAGAACGCTTCGCCTACTGGTTCCCCGCTCATCACAGCTACGTCTTATCTCTCATACTCGAGTCTATTCAAGAAATTGTGGAAGAACAGGTGCGTATATTTTTTCTCTGTGCCTTTTCTAACATTTTACGCAACTGCTCGATCTGGCTAAGTGGAAGTGCAAAACCGCAGAAAGATTTCCGAAAAATGCTGGGCGATCCCGTAGAAGAATATAGCAGACAAGTACAGAGTATGTTGAAACGCAATATACTGTACTGGGAAGATTTACGAACCTGGACGCCTACACCTGATGAGATTGTTCAGCGCGTTACGTTGGTACAAGAAGATGTACGCCATCTCTCGCTTCCAGACGAAACACTCGACTTGCTTGTCACAAGTCCGCCCTACGCTACCTGTTACGAGTATAGTGGCATGCACCAACTAACACAACTATGGTTTGAAAAGTACAACATTTTTGACTCTTCACCATATCGTTATATCGGAACTCGAACGCTTTCTTATAAGCCTAAACTGCAAAATATACTCAGCATTAACATGGACTCTTTTAGTGTGGAGAAAGCGTTACAAGCGTTACAAAACATAGCTACTACAAACACACAGGACAGCATACAGCAAGAGGTCAGAGCATTACGTCAGTATTTTCAGGATATGTACGAAGCCCTATGTGAATGTGCGCGTGTCGTTGCCATGCACAAACGTCTCGTGCTTATTGTGGGTGATTCTTATAGACGCGGTGTAATCATTCCTACGTCACAGACACTATGTGAAATGGCTGAACATATGGGCTTCACCCTGGAAAAGAAGATTGTTCGACGTGTGCCAGGGCGTATTCTTGTTCGCACGCGCGACACCAGAACAGGGCGTTTTTCATCTGTAGCACAAAGTGATACGCAAGCGTATCCCGAAGAAGATATTCTCGTTTTTCAAAGGCGTTCCTAGCTTCTCTTTCAAGGAGTATCGCTATCATGGATGAGAGTGTGTTTCAACAGCCTACGGCTGAACAGTTACAATTGTTTGTGGCTGGAGACCCAGTTGCAATGGATGAAGTGTTAGCACTCGTATTGCCTCAACTGTATACATGGGCGGAACGACATTACTCCAGCATTTCTGAACAAGAACGAGTAAACGTTGTTCATGATGTTCTCAACGAAACGTACCAACACCATGAGCGCTACAATCCCAAACTTACTAAATTTACTACATACGTTATCAATTTGATTAAGAAGCGTATGGCAACGGTACAACGTCAACAAGTGAAACGTGTAGAGAAGGAAGAAAGCCTGGAAAGTTTTTCCGAAAAACGCGGAGAGATTGTGTATAACAACATAGAGACAGACACCGTAAGACGTATAGATCGAGAAAACTTTTATCGTCACGTTCGTAGCCAACTTTCAGATATTGAGCTAGCATTCCTTAATCTCATGCTAGCAGGAGAAAATCGTCAAAAAGCGTTTATTGACATCTTAAAAGCTTCGGGGAACATAAACGCTACCAGCAAAGATGTGAAAAACATAAAAGAGCGCGTGAAGTACAAAGTAAACAAGATTGCCCAGAAACAAGGACTTTCGCTTGAAGATGTTCTATAAGCAGAGGTACGAGGTTGGATAATGAATACATCAGAACACGCCAATGAAAAGAACCTCCAGGACTGGTATCATCAGGCAGCACAACAACCTTGGTCCGTTGATGCATTATTACGACGTGTACGCGTGCATGATTTTAAGACACAGGAACAACAAAGAAATGAGTTCGGCGCAACCCCAGAAGAATTTTCACGCCTACAGGCAATGCACGCCCCACGAGAAGACTCTTACGCAATGGATGCTCGCCGTATAGCCCAGGCTCGCCATTTGCAACATCCTAATGAATTTGTTCAAGCAATGTTACTGGCACGTCAACTCACTCTCTCTTCTCAAGCTACGGAAGACACTGACCATTACTATCAAGCAGCATTTGACGCTGTAGAAGACCTTGATGCTGACCTGGCAGATGAAGCAGATGAAGAGTAGGAAGGCGGATTAATGAGCAATGTTGCACCACCTATTATTCGACGCGCAATAACGGCATCGAACGTTCTGTATCAACTTGCAGAGGAGAAACTGGGAGATACTGCTGGACACTACCTACGTTACCCACGTAACATAGAGGCACTCGTTTCAGATACCTTCTACCTACCAATTCGCTCTATACCTCATCTTACACTACATTCAGTGGGACAATATCTCTGTATACGGGGTATAGGACAGGGCAAAGATCGCCAATTACACGGATTGTTACATGTAGGTCCCCCAGCCACTACTATTTTCGTTGAAGAACAGCTTTCTCCTCGTGAGCGAAACTATATTATTGCGCACGAACTCGGTCACTACATTCACGATGTTTTTATGGTGCAACAGCTTTGGCTGAGTAGCTTACAGGAACAAAAAGCCGCTATTGCACAGATATTCTCCTGGCAAAGCTCCGACCCTTTCTTAGAACTACAGGCATTCGTGAAAGGAGTACCTGCTCGTCCTCGCACTATTACGACCCGTGGTGAAGCAATGCATCAGGAGACACGCGCACGAGAGCTTTTCGCCAATGCCATCGCTGTAGAGTTGCTCGCTCCCTGGCATGAAGCATCTATACTCTTTCGTCAGCATAAAAAAAGTATATGTAAGAAGTTACTTCGTGAAACATATGGTGTTCCCTCTAAAATAGTGTTGTCTTACTACAAAGATTTACAACATGCGCTTACGCCAGAGCAGGACTTCTTTGAACAGTTCTTCGCACCTTTGCATCAAATGGATTCGCTATAAAATCCTCTTGATACAAGAAAAGCTGTTCCGAAAAAATGCTTTGAGCTGTGTAATAGTACATAGCAGCACATGTACATACATCACAATCAATATCCTGTAAAGCGTCTTTCGTATTCACGCCACTCTTCTCCTGCTCATAGATTTGGAGACAGTGATGATGGTTGATCCCGATGAACCTTTTAATAGCATCCCAGATGTCGATGAGACACTCGCAGAAAAAATAGATTTTCGCCAAAGCTTAGCATCATCGAACTGGCTCGCTCCCGGTGAACACTACCAGCGTATGCCACAGGTGACACGCCAGGAAGTAGACAAAGTAGTTAAGTCCGATGAACGAATGCGTGCAGAATTACGTAAACATCACTTTCCACGCCTCAAAGCAGCAGGGACTTGGCAGCTAGAGCGGCGGGATGATCGTATCGTCAAACAGTTACAAGAGAAACAACTTTACACAGGCCGAGTATTTGCCGCAGATGGTACACTCGCACGCTATGAAACGTTGAGCATGGTTGGAGCGCAAATCGCAGTAGCACAGGTTGGTTATCAGGGTTCAACCGGACAATACGTCTCGAATATTGAACACTGGGGAAAAGAGGTTGGACGCTCGATCAACTTACGAGAACTCACAGAAGCTATGAGTTCACGCGGAAAACGAGCTAAACAGAAAATCAACAATGTTCTGCTACAGTCCATTATGCAGTATAAGGAGCGCGAAGTCCTGCTCAATTTGGGACCGCAGGTTTTTAAGCTTGTTCACGGTCCGCTCTTTCCTTATGAAATGCTAGTAGGTGGGGGAGCTGCAAATACCTTACAGATGTGCCTCGATTTACTTGGAAGGCTCATTGATGATGGAGCATACGCAACCATTGTATCATCGTCAATGGATCGTGATCTGATGGTACTGGGTATGGCTCTTGAACCAGGAGAATATGCTGTTCGCAGAAGTGGCAAGGACATTCTTCAAAGCTTCAGGAATAGCGCAAACTTTACTCATGCAAGTGTAGAGGATTATGGAGGCCAGAACGAGGTGGACCTGTTCGAGGATTTCATTGCTGGCTATGGACCAAAAGTTGTGGAGGGGGTGTTACGCGCTCATCTGATGAGCCGACCCTACATTTTCTACTGCAACAGTCAGAATTTACACAAAGCCGTACATATGCTCTTTGCTGATGCTGCCCATACAGGTCCACGTGGCTTCCCTTTGCTGATTGATCTTGCAGATCAGTATTGTTCTGGCTCCTTTAAAGCAAGTGAATACACTGCTTATATGAATGCTGAATTTACCAGAGCCTCTGGCGGCAATGCTATGTACCTTTCCGAGCGAACAACTCGTGATTAGTTTTTTGAAGACAGACAGATACAGAAAGGAATTGCATCCGTGGACGAACAAGACCAGTATCAAAACGATAGCGAAATACACGATGTCGAGGCTGAAAATGTTCAAGATTCCTCTGATGAACAGACGAGTGAAGACGAGAGGCAAACCTTAGCAGAACTAGCTACCGAATTAGAGGCGGAGATAATTCCCATAGACCCTACCTATACTCAACGTCAGCAACTCCTAAAGGGTGCAATTGCCTTTGTTCATTTTGATGCCCCATCATCAAAGAGTAACATGGTGGAAGCGTTAGTTCATCGTGACACACTCACAGATATAGATCGTGGACGCTACGTCTCTATTGTTTGCATTGGAGACAACAAAGAATATATGGGACGCATTGCCGAAGGACCGTTTTTTGACCCTGACGCGCTCAAACGCGATTCAACGCCCGTAGAATTTATCGTGATGAATCAGAGCATTGGAAAGATACCGCTCTTGCCAGATTATCACGGGCGTATCGTCGTTGAAATTCTGGGAGAAGAACGAAACGGCATCTTGCTGGGCGCTGTCCGTCGTCCTCACCCAGGTTCACCAATCAAACCGTATGACACAGCAATGATGAAAAAGATGCTTAACATACGAGGGAAGATTTGCCTGGGCTATCTAGACAACTACGAAGATACACTCGTCTACCTTGATGAGCAAGATAAGGGCTATATTCCGCGCAACTTTCTCACCGTTGGCACTATCGGTAGTGGTAAATCGAACACGAATCAGGTGTTTATTGAGGAGACGCTGGAGAACGGTTTTGCCCAGATTGTGCTTGACCCCGAAGGTGAGTACATTTTTATGGACCAACCTGCAGAAGGAAATGAGTTAGCACAAGAACTGAAACCATTCAATCGTAAGCCAACAGGAGTTAAGAATCTTACTGTTTATCGACCACCACATACAACCTCAAATAGACAAGGCGCAAAGGAATTTTCGGTTCCATTCGACTCGCTAAGTGCGGAGATGATTATGGAACTCATAGAGATGTCTTCTGCACAGGAGTCACGTTTTACGCTTTTGTACGATCAAGCTGTTCGCTGCTTACGTAAAAGAGATGGCAATAGTGCCAAACCATTTATTGAGGAAGATTTTGATATATCACGCGGCTACCCTGGCATTAAACTGAAATTGCTCATTCAAATATTGGATGAAGAAATAGCGTACTACGAAGAAAAGAAAGGGAAGTCATCAGATAAGGGAATCCCTCAGAAGAATAAAAAGCCTCCTACATCAGATGCAGAGACAAGTATACAAGAAGCTGGAGAGACGCCAAAAAAGACGTATTACTTCCAGAGATATGAAGTGGAACCATTGATGAAGGACCACAACGATGAGTCATCATATCCAGCACTACAAAGAAAACTACGCAACCTGATAAGAACAGGCATATTCGATAAACAAGGTTCGCCGCCTCTCAATATTCAACAGCTTTGTCACCCTGGACATCTTTCAGTGATTGACCTGTCCGACTGTGGCAACCAACAAGTTGTCAACATCATCATTGCTGATCTCCTAGCGCGTGTCTATCGTTATAAAATGAAGATGACAGAAGAGCAAAACGAGCGACAGAAAGTCATCATTACGATAGAAGAGGCACATGGCTTTGTCTCTCGTGAGCGACAGAACCAGATGACCCAGACGTTGGATCAGTTACGCCGTATCGCACGGCGGGGACGCAAACGCTGGCTCTGCTTACATCTCGTAACGCAATCGCCACAGCATCTTCCCGCCGAGCTATTCGAGCTTGCCAACAACAAGATTATCCATCAGATGACGGGTAGCGAGAATTTGCGCGTCCTCAAGGCTGCAGCCGGGATGGTCAACGAGGCTATCTGGGACGAAGTCCCAAGCCTCGGACGTGGACGTGCGGTTATTGTCTCTGCTCAATACCCCCATCCAATTATCGCGCGTATTCGACGCGCCGCCTCTAAGCGCAACTTTCAGAACTAATATGTATCGAATAAAGCATGCTAACTCACTACTAGCATGCTTTATTCGATGTCCCTCTTTGCCCTGACCTATCTCCTTGCACAATACAAAGTTAGTATTTTCTATTCCGAAAAATGGCTTTTTTGTGTGGATAAGTAAATAGGTATACCTCTACCAATAATAGCAAATACATACGGACATACTTTTGTCCTGTCATACGGTGTTTTTATGATGAAAGGATAGAACATTTATGAAGGGACGCTCTCACATTGGCGCGAACGTGTTCTCGGCTGTTGCTTTCAATAGTTTTTTTCATGTTGTTGATAGAGTTTATTCTTGGCATCAAATCTCACAAATTATCAATAGCCCACAACTTCACACAGCCCTGCAATCACCACAACTCCTTCATAAAGTGACATTTTATGCTGTTGTCGCTCTTACGGCTCGTTTGCCCGATGTTGATCAACGTGTAAAATGGATCGGTCGTCTCGCAGGAGGACATCGTGGCTGTACACATAGCTGCCTCAGCATCTTCCTTCTTGTAGCGCTTGCACTCATTGTAATCGTCGGTCTACCTGAGTTTCTGCTTACAAGACATATTCTCGTCATACCTTTTCTTTTACAGGAGGGGATTGTGATCCTGAAATCGGTTGTTCTTGGTTGGCTCCTTCATTTACTTGCCGATAGTCTAACTCGCGCGGGTATTCCCATTTTCTGGCCTGTCACAATGCGTATTGGCTTTCCGCCAATCTCCGTTCTACGTTTCAAAACTGGGAGCCTAGTAGAAGATTTCGTGCTGTGGGGCATCATCTTTCTCGTAGGGTTTGGCGTTGGAACGGGAGCAATTGGCCTGTAAACTGAGATCAATGAAGAAATGCTCTCATAGTACATGCAAATTTCGTACTTTAGTGATACTATGGAATGCATAACACTTCTTAGGAGATGTTCCGAAAAATGCTTTCTTGTCCTGTATAACATAGTAGAAATCCTTATACCAAGAAACACTATGTAGAGATGCGAGGATATTACATGAAGACGACGCGCCAAATGACCATTAAGCCTTCTCTGTTGAACGATATTATCGCGCTCCCACAAAAAGAGGCACGCCAGATCAACACAAAAATCAACCTGTTGATACAAGACCCAATGCCAGATGGCAAGACGAAAAAGCATTTGAAACATGTTCCAGGCAAGTTTCATCGTCTCCGTTGCGGAGACTATCGTATCATTTATACCTATAACGAGCATAGTCTTGGTATTCTTGCCATTCGTCGGCGCAACGAGAGTACCTATGATGACGATGATCTGGATATCGACCTCTCTGAGGAACTGGCTGCACAGCCTGAGCAAGCAGCAGACAAACTTCATGAAGCATCTCTGCCCATTACAGCTTCCTGGGAACAGACGGCTAACCAGGACATGAGCAAACGCCTACCAGAGCCAATCACGCCAGAGCTACTTGAACAACTTTCCGTTCCAACTGAGTACTATCGCCGCCTCCAATTCGTCAAAACTCAAGATGAGTTACTGGGCTGTCCAGGGATTGATGTGGACGCACTGCTTCGCATCGACCAGTATATGTTTGAGACACCAATAGAGCAAGTATTAGAACAGCCAGACCTGATTGTCAACAATGCGGACGATCTGCTACGCTATAAAGAGGGCGAATTACTCGCCTTCCTGCTCAAACTCTCGCCTGAACAGGAAAAGTTCGCTCATTGGTCGCTTAAAGCCTCCGGTCCGACACTCATGAAAGGGGGACCGGGCACGGGTAAAAGTACTGTTGCATTGTACCGCACTCGCTCGCTGATTCAGCAGTTACGTAAAACAGGCACTGAGCCATCACTGCTTTTCACTACCTACACACATGCACTCGTGCAGTCATCACGGCAGCTATTAGCTCAGTTGCTCGGAGAGGATGCACGCTATGTCACTGTGGATACCGCTGATAGCATCGCCTATGCTGTTTTACGTGACATGGGGCAAGTTAAAGAAATCCTCAAGCCCGACGAGTTACGCAAATTGACGCAACAAGCCATTAGCAATACCCCATTAGAGGGTAACGCGCTACAGCAGCAAGCACAACAGCAAACGCTAGCAAAAATAGGGCTTGACTACCTGCTCCAAGAAATAACAGGCGTCATCGTGGCGCGACAACTGCAAACACTCGAAGCATATCAAACCACACCGAGAGCGGGACGCAAGATGCGATTGAGTACGAGCCAACGTGCGCTCGTGTGGCGTATGTATGAACATTGGTGCGATCTGATACAGGCAACTGGGAAAGAGACGTGGCAACAGCGTCGTGTACGTGCGGAAATGCTGGTCGAGAAGAGCGACGTTACACTACGTTATGATGCAGTGGTGATCGACGAGGCACAGGACCTCGATCCTAGCCTACTACGCCTGCTCATCAAGCTCTGCTCCGCTCCCAGTCGCCTCTTTGTAACAGCGGATGCCAATCAGTCAATCTACGGCAGTGGTTTCTCTTGGAGTGACGTGCATCAAAGCTTGAAATTTCAGGGCCGCACCAGCATTCTTCATACTAACTACCGCTCAACTTATGAATTGGGGGAGGCTGCACAATCCTATCTCATCAGTCGAGATACGCAAGCAATACTGGATTCCGAAGGAGCTGAATACCAATACATCCATGATGGTCCAATGCCAGATATACGAACAGTAGATAATCGTGTAAGTGAGGCGCGACTGCTCGCAAAGTTCTTCAAACAGTCTAGCATTCATCTGCGTTTGACAATAGGTTCCTGCGCTATACTCTGTCCTTATGAATGGACGGGACGTGAGATTGTGGCGGCACTTACAAATGAAGGTATCCAAGCTACATATATGATGGGTAAAGACCTTGACCTGAAACATCCAGGGGTCAAAGTAATAACGCTCAAATCCTCAAAGGGCTTAGAATTTCCTATTGTGGCACTAGCAGGCTTTGTGGGTAGCAGTTATCCCATCATTTCTCATGACGCTTCGGAAGAGGAACAAGCCGAGATTCTTGCTCAGGAACGTCGTAATATGTATGTCGGCATGACTCGCGCTATGCGTACCCTCCTCGTCGTCATTCCTACAAATAGCACATCATCGCTCTTCCAGGGCTTCGATAGTTACTATTGGAACACACAAAGTAAATAGATAGGAAATGATGAAGGTAGGTGTAATGGACTACGAACAACTTGCGTTTGACCTGCAACATGCTCCAGCGGTGAAACTATTGAATGCTGAACATGCTGCGCTTATTATTAGCTTTCTCTATCAACAATTTAAGGCTGAGCGGCGTATCTCGCTCCCTCTATCTGAACTCGTCGAACATTTGGAAGATGAGATTGAACGTATTCATATCCACTCTCCGGGTCGCTATCCTCGATCCGCGCAGGCGTATATCAGCGAGTGGGCGGATGAGCAACATAGGTATATTCGCATTCTCGCCCCCATTCCTGGCAAAAATGATAAGCCGATGGTTGAATTGACCGCTGATACGGAGCGTGCTATCGGGTGGCTCGAAGAGATGCATACACAAACGTTTGTGGGAACTGAATCACGCTTTTTGCTGGTCGTACAGATGATTCAGGATATGGTGTATAAGAGTACGGAAGACCCACAGCAAAGGCTCGCGCAACTGGAGCAGCAGCGCGATGAGCTACAGCAGCAGATTAACGATATTCGCGAGACAGGGAAAGTCGATGACCACTATAGCTCTACACAGGTGAGAGAGCGTTTCTTTGAAGCTACCGCCCTTGCGCGCCAACTGCTCCGTGATTTTCATTTGGTTGAGGACCGTTTCCGCGAGATTGCACGCAATATTCAGGAGAGGCAGATACACCCCGGAATCCACAAAGGCTCATTAGTTGAGTACGTGCTTGACGCGGATGGAGAGTTGAAATCTTCCGATCAGGGACGTAGCTTTTATGCTTTCTGGGACTTTCTGATGGCTCCCTCTCAGCACGATCAACTCTACACGCTCCTGGATGAATTGCGCCACCTTCCCGATCTACAATCCGTATCGCGCACGGACGATGTGCTAAGACGCTTACCAGCCTATCTCATTGCAGCAGGTGAGCAAGTGATACAATCGAACTCGCGTATCGCGGAGCAACTACGTCGTCTGCTCGATGAGGAGGCACGCGCAGAAAGCCGTCGCGTCCGTGAACTCGCGCTACATATCAAGCAACAGGCACGACAGGTTATGCACATGATGCCAAATGAGGACACGTTTTTTGAGTTAGAGGGTTCGCCAGAGATTTCGCTGGTCATGGAACGTAGCCTATGGGAGCAAGCCGAGACAATTCCCGTTGACAAGCTGCCGACACAGGTTGATACAGACGACCTTAGTACGATTGATTTTACACGTCTGCATACGCAGTTTTTTATCGATCAGACACGTCTACGCGAACATGTAGAACACATGCTAGAAGTTCGCGCGGAATGTACGCTTGCAGACCTGCTTGAACACTATCCGTTAGAGAAAGGACTCTCCGAACTCCTCGCCTATTGCACTATCGCAGCAAGAAGTCCTTCGCATGTGATTGATGCGACACGACAGGAAACAATTCCGCTTTCTTCATCTACAAACGGAATGAACTCTCCAAGAGCGGTTATCCTCCCCAGGATTCTCTATCGAAGGAGTACAACATGAAAAGCAACAGCGTAGTAGCTTACGCTCCTATCATCATCAAATTGCTGCAAGGGCCGCTTTTCAGCGATGAACTCACTACCTGGAATCTTCTGCTCAAACACGTTGGCGAAGTACAAACGCACTTTGCACAGATTGGACTAGAGGTGCGCGTACATGAAGAGGATGGCTTTGCCTACCTGCACCAACCACCTCTTGAGGACGATGAGGAACACATGCTCTCCATGCCCCGCCTTGTACGTAGAGATCGCTTGAATTATCATACGACGTTGCTGTGTGTGTTGTTGCGGGAACAACTCGATCAGTCGGAGGCAAGCAACCCCGATAGCAGTTCTTGTGTCCTCACAAAAAAGCAGATACAAGACCTGCTGCTCCCCTTCCTGCCCGAACGCAGCAACGAGATGACGGCTTACAAGAGAATCGATGCCACGATTGGACACGTCGTTGAACTCGGATTTCTGAAACGCATGACGCATCTGGCGGATGCCGAATATTTTGAGGTACGGCGCATTATCAAAGCTCGTATTACCGCCGAGCAATTGTTGGATATCAAGGAGAAGCTGCAACGTTATGGAACACCTCTATCAGAATCAGCAGACGTTTGACAGCCAAGCCATTCCTGATGGATTTCGGCTTGCACGATTAGAGGTTTACAATTGGGGAACCTTCAATCAGCATGTCTGGGTCATGTCGCCTTGTAGCGGAACCGCATTACTGACAGGGGCAAATGCATCGGGCAAGTCTACGCTCGTTGACGCGTTGCTCACTCTGCTCGTACCCTATCATCGCCGTACCTACAATCAGGCATCAGGCACGGAGAAGAGACGTGAGCGCGACGAACGAACCTATATACTCGGCGCGTGGAGCAAACAAAAGGATAGCACAAGCAGTCAAGCTCGCCCCGAATATCTCCGTGACAAAACGTCTTACTCGGTCCTGCTCGCCGTCTTTCAAAACGTGAAGACGAAGCGCGACATCACACTCGCCCAAGTTTTGCGTGTGGCGGATGACGGTGTTGACAAGTTCTTTGTCGTCGCGCCATCTCAATTGACGATTGCAGAACACTTTCGTCTTACTGGCACATTAACAGAGCTACGTAAAAAACTGAAAACGCTTGGGGCGGAAGGGTTTACCGACTTCGCCGCGTACCATCAGCGATTTCGCCAGCTTGTCAATGTTCGTTCGGAGAAAGCGTTCGACCTGTTCAACCAGATTGTCTCTCTGAAAGAGATTGGCGGATTAAACGTTTTTGTGCGCGAACGCATGCTGGAAAAGACGAATCCGCAGGCACGCATCGCACAGCTACGCGCAAATTTCGAGAACCTGACACGCGCCCATGACGCGATTGTGCTTGCCCAAAAACAACTGGATATTCTTGAACCTCTGATAACATCAGAAGAACACACCCTCTTCGAGTATCTCGCAAAAGAAAATATTCGCCTAGAACAGGAGCGTATCAGCCAAAGCTACGCGGTGGAGCATATTCACGAAGGTTTGCAAGCACTTATGAATAGACTTCATACACGCATGTGAAGCAACAATATGAAATATGTTGAAATAAAGGCCGAAGCAGCAACAATAATAGTACAATCTACTTATAAGTAGATTGTACTATTGATATTAATATTTTCTTAATGCAAAATCACTTTACATATACGCCTTATTAGGTATACTAGAGATACAAATTACTTTATCTTTACAAAGACGTAGCGATTAGAAAGATTTCATTGCCGAAGATAAACATACTATTATAAGAAATTTATAGGAGGTTATCATGAATGAATTCCTTACACTTGTAATTATTATCTGTGCAATTATGGTAATACTTACTTTTGTCTTCACCTTTATCTTTACATTTCAGTATTCCAGGAGACAAGAGCAAGAGAGACGAAGCAACTCAGCATTGACAAAAAGCAGCATGTCATGATATGCTAGGGATATGACTGACAGTCAGTCATATCCCTAGCATACTGTAGCAAGTAACTTCTTTCTTCAACTGCTGACAACGAGTGTCAGAGAAAGACAGGTTGGAATGACATCTACACGTGATACACGTTCAACGACACCTGTAGTTCATACCTCGTTCGTGACCACTGGTCAAACAGGATTGCGTCACGATATTCTCCCCATGCGGCTCTATCACAAGGCGAAACGTCTTGGCATCTGGGACCCACGCAGCATTGATTTCACACAGGACATCCGCGATTGGCAACGCTGTACAGAGGAAGAGCGAGAGTCGTTGCTTAGCACCACCGCGATGTTCGCATCCGGTGAAGAAAGTGTCACACTTGACCTGCTCCCCCTGATGATGGCGATTGCGAAAGAGGGCAGGATTGAAGAGGAAATGTTTCTGACAACATTTCTTTGGGAAGAGGCAAAGCATACAGAGTTCTTTCGTCGCTTCCTTGATGAGGTCGCGCACGATACAAGCGACCTGAGCCGCTTTCATGGACCGAGTTACCGCACCCTCTTCTACGAAGAACTGCCCAAGACCATGTATGCCCTGCTCGAAGACTCGTCGCCAAGAGCGCAAATTGTCGCATCAGTGACATACAATATGATCGTCGAGGGTGTACTGGCGGAGACAGGCTATCATGGCTACTTCAACATGCTTGACCGTGGTAATATCATGCCAGGTCTCAAACAGGGTATCGGCTATTTGAAGCGCGATGAGTCGCGCCACATTGCCTACGGCGTGTTTTTGATTTCACGTCTAGTGGCACAGGACCCATCGCTCTGGGATGTTGTCGAAGAGCGCATGAATGAACTATTGCCACTGGCACTCGGCGTGGTACAAGACTCGTATGCTCCCCCTGAAGGCGAAGAGCAACCAGCAGAAGGCGAGGAGCGTCCGTTCGGCATGAACGTCGAAGAGGACATGAACTACGCTATGTCACAATTCAGCAAACGTATGGAGCGCATTGGGCGTGCGCGTACTCAGACGCTTGAGCAACTCTATCAACTTGCTGAGCCAGAAGAGGCTTTAGCATAAGGTTAAAAAATGAACAAACCTCTTGTAAGTGAGCAAACAGCACAGGTTATCAAGCCTTTATTGCGCGGCTATCTGCACGCGTTCGCGGCACTGTTCGCTCTTATTGGAACAGTGATTTTGCTTGTGCTGACGATAGGCGATGTGCCCAAACAAGTTTCGCTGCTGATTTACGGGTTGAGTTCTATTCTGCTCTTCGGATGGAGTGCTTTTTATCATATCGGTAGTTGGTCGGTGCCACGCAAAGCCTTTTTGCGTCGCATCGACCACGCCAACATTTTCGTGCTGATCGCGGGCACCTACACGCCCATTGTGTTCAACGTCTTGACAGGCACATGGCGTGTGGGCATTCTCATACTGATATGGGTACTTGCAATAATCGGTGTCGCAACTGCGGCTCCCGCTGTGCATCTCCCACGTTGGATTACGGCGACTCTTTATGTCGTCATGGGTTGGGTCGTTATCGCAGCATTGCCACAAATTCTGACGCAAGTCGGCATACGAGGCGTATTGCTGCTTCTGCTTGCAGGTATCCTCTACACGCTCGGAGCGATTGCCTATGCCTTGCGTAAACCCACACTCTGGTCGCGTGTTTTCAGCTTCCACGAAGTCTTCCATCTCGCCACTATCCTCGCCAATGGAGCATTCTTCACGTTCATGGTGATGTATGTAGTGCCATTTGCGCGAAAATAACTGCTTACACTCCTTTTCCATACCATCAAGTTCATCGCGGTTCGCTTGACACACTTTCCTTTTTTCTATACTATAAAAATAACTCTTCTCTATGCTATGTGATGTAACAATAACGAGGCGGAATCCCAATGCTCAAACGTGTCAAAATTCAAGGCTACAAGTCGCTTGCGGATGTCGAAGTTCATCTGCAACCACTTACCGTACTATTCGGCCCCAACGCCTCTGGAAAAAGTAATTTCCTCGACGCGCTGCAATTGTTATCAAGAATTGCAACGAGCAGAAAGTTGCAAGATGCTTTCAATCCACCCTATAGAGGAACACAACTAGAATCATTCGCGTTTGGCACCAATGGTATACAGGGTTTACGTCTGCAAGAAAAGGCATCATTTTCAATCGAGATTGACCTTGAGCTTTCACAGCCTGTCATAGCTGCTGTAAATCAACAGATACAAGAAATAGAGGACGAAACAAAACTCTCTAAAAGCATCGAAGAAAGCTATCTCCGCTATTCTATAGAAATTGAGATTGTGCCTAAAACTGGTATTTTGCATCTTTTAAAAGAAAGTATTATTGCACTTAATCCTGATGGCTCTCCTGCTCACGTACAACCATTTTTAGATTTACATTTTAAAGAAGGACTCACTTACCTGAATATGGAAGGGAAGCGACCAGTAAATTACGAACGTGCTTTGGACTATAGCATCATTTCTCGTCCTTATAACCCCTATTACCATACTCATATTGTCTCTGTGCGTCAGGAATTGATGAGCTGGTTTTTCTTTTACCTTGAACCACGAGAACGAATGCGTATTCCTACTGCTGTCAGAGAAGTGCGCCACATTGGAATTATGGGCGAAGAGCTTGCCACTTTTCTCAATACATTGCAAGCACTTGATGATGCTCAATTTAAAGCAGTTGAGAAGGCTTTGCACGTCATCATTCCATCTATTTCGGGTATAGAAGTGAGCATCAATGACGAAGGTAAAGTTGAGCTATATCTGATAAAGGATCAAATCCCTATCTCTGCTCGCTTACTATCTGAGGGAACATTAAGAATTTTGGGTTTATTAGCATTAGGGGGCGCGAAAGAACCGGCAACATTATTATGCTTTGAGGAGCCAGAGACAGGAATTCATCCAGATCGTCTTGATCTGATTGCGTCACTTCTTTTAAATCTTGCAGACGAAAACTCACAAGTGATTGTTACGACCCATTCAGCCACACTTTTAGACCTTTTACCAGAAACATCTCTCTATATTTTCCGTCTACAACATGGAAATACGGCTATTGAACCTTTCTTTGCTTGGAAAGGAAAGCAAAAGAAAAGACGACTCTCTTCTGATGTTACAGCATCCGAACGTCTGCTACGAGGGGAGTTTTATGCGTAATATCAGTCTTTTCGTAGAAGACCGAGGACATGTACTCTTCCTCAGTGCTTTACTTACTCGTTTATCTAATCAGCATAAGTTGCCTATTGAAACAGATTTTCTTAACGCAAAGGGTGGACATGGCAAAGTTGTAGCAGAGTTAAAAAACTACATGAAAGACTTGCTTAGTGACCAAAACGACATACCTGACCTTTTAATTGTTGCTATAGATGGCAACTGCAAAGGATTTCAGGGAAGAAAACAAGAGATAGAGGGACTTGTAAAGGGATTTACCGGACATGTTGTTTATGCTATCCCTGATCCACATATTGAACGATGGTTACTACTCGACTCAGCGGCATTCAAACAAGTTTTAGGGAAAGGTTGTTCTGCTCCCACACAGAAATGTGAGCGCGATCTTTATAAGCGTCTTTTGCGTGACGCAGTACGAAAGACGGGTGTAAATCCTCCTCTTGGAGGCGTGGAGTATGCAGAAGCAATCGTCAACGCGATGAATCTTGAATATCTAGAGAATATAGGCGACTCCCTCAGTAAACTCCTCAAAGAACTCCGTCAAACGTTTCAAGCGTGGCTTCGTGAAGACCAAAAAACAGGAAATATCTAGCCGCCTCATGCTCTCTTCATGATATGCTACAATACCCCTAGCACATACTGTAATCATGGCTAACCTGGAAGTTACTACACACTTCTTGCCTTGTAGCAATCAATGAGGAGAACTCAACAATTATGATTGAGCAAAAACCTACGCAGTCAACGCAGCCTGTAGTCGAACAAGGCACGCTTTTTGATACAGCCGAACTCGCACGCTTGACGACGAAGCGCACGCAGTGGGAAGAGACAATGGTCAAGAAGGCTCAGGAGCGTATGCCTGAGAGCGATAATCTGATGACCACTTCAAGCGTACCAATCGAACGGCTTTACATGCCACAAGATACCGCATCGCTTGACTATACACGCGATCTTGGCATGCCGGGGGAATATCCGTATACGCGCGGTGTACAGCCGACGATGTATCGCGCCAAACCCTGGACGATGCGTATGTTCGCGGGCTTCGGTACGGCTGAGGACACCAATACGCGCTTCAAATACTTGTTGAAGCAGGGACAGACAGGGCTTTCAACGGCCTTTGATATGGCGACGCTCTATGGCTATGATACCGATCATCCAATGGCGGTGGGTGAGTTTGGCAAGTGCGGTGTTGCGGTCTCTTCGCTAGCCGATATGGAAATCCTATTCGCCGACCTGCCACTAGACAAGATTACCACGTCGATGACGATCAACAGTCCTGCCGCCGTCATCTGGGCTATGTATATCGTCAATGCGGAGAAGCGCGGCTTTCCAATGGCATCGCTAGGTGGAACGCTGCAAAACGACATTCTCAAGGAATATAGCGCACAGAAAGAGTTTCTCTTTCCACCGGAGCCATCGCTACGCATTGTGACCGATACCATCGAGTTCGGCACCCGTCATATGCCACGCTGGAACACGATCAGCATCAGTGGCTATCATATCCGTGAAGCTGGCGCGACGGCGGTACAGGAATTGGCGTTTACCATCGCTGACGGACTGGCCTATGTCAATGCAGCGTTAGAACGTGGTCTCAAGATCGACGAGTTCGCGCCGCGCCTCTCATTTTTCTTCGATGTCCACAACGACTTTTTTGAGGAGATTGCGAAGTTTCGCGCGGGTCGGCGTATATGGGCAAAGCTAATGCGCGAACGTTATGGCGCGAAGGATCCGCGCTCGTGGATGATGCGCTGCCATGCACAAACGGCGGGCGTCTCGCTCACGGCACAACAGGCCGAAAACAACATCGTGCGTACCGCTATTCAAGCACTTGCATCAGTGTTAGGCGGCACCAACTCGCTACACACCAATTCGCTCGACGAAGCTCTAGCACTGCCAACGGAACGCGCGGTGCTGATTGCATTACGTACACAACAAATTATCGCAAGTGAAAGCGGCGTCACCAACACGATTGACCCATTGGGCGGTTCGTACTTTGTCGAGGCTTTAACCGATGAGACGGAGCGTACCACGATGGATTACCTTCATCGCATCGACGCCCTCGGCGGTGTGTTGGCCTGTATACAAAACGGCTTCTTCCAGCGCGAAATCGCGGAGTCGGCGTATCGCTATCAGCAAGAGATCGACACACACAAGCGCACGATTGTCGGCGTCAACAACTATCTCATGGAAGAAGATATCAAGGTGCCGACGCTCTATGTTGACCGCGAAGGCGAACGTGCCCAGATCGAGCGACTCCAGCGCGTGCGACGAGAGCGCGATTCATCCGAGGTTCAGCGCACACTGAATAATCTACGTCGTGCCTGTGATGGGACAGAGAACACCATGCCTGCCATAATCGAAGCGGTCAAGGCATATGCTACGCTCGGCGAGATTATGGATGTGTTCCGCGCCTCCTTCGGAGATTATATGGAGCCAGCGGTGTTCTAACCTAACTATAGGGGTCTAATTTATTACACCTTGTGAGCAATGCACCATTTCGGGGGGGTGGATATACCGTTCAACTCCCTTCGACATTGTACATCGCCTACAGGGTGTAATGAATTAGACCCCTACAATCCACCGTCTCCTCATAAATACATATATGGGAAAATATTATGATGCAACAAGAACTACAGGGTATTTATGCCAAACAAACGCTCACTGAGAGCGAGCTAGCAGAGGTTCAGCAACTTGCGGCTATATGTAGCGAATTTGAAGGATTGGGTGTTCCACTGTTTCGCACCGATATGATTGAGCAGCGTTCGGGCAGCGACACGTTCGATTTTTTATATTATGAGCAGGGGTTGCTGGTTGGCTATCTGGGCATTGAGAATCACGGCACAAAGCAAAAAGAATTTGAGGGCATGGTACACCCTGAATATCGGCGTAGAGGCATTGCCACTCGTCTCTTACGAGCCGCGAAAGAGGAGAGCCGACATAGTGGAATAGAGCAACTGATACTAACCTGTAAACGTGCTTCAACTTCTGGTACGGCGTTTGCCAAAGCTATAGGTGCCAAACTGGACTTCTCCGAGCATCAGATGGTATTGCGAACATTCAAAGAGCGTCCTGTATTCGATGAGCGTGTCATCTTCCGACAGGCCGTAGGTGCAGAGGATTTAGAGAAGGTGGCCTCGGTGCTAGCGACAGATGGAGACAACACTATTGAATGGGCACGAGAACGTGTCGTAGACCACATGAAAATGCCTAATCAACGCTTCTATCTACTCACATTCGGGGGGACAGACCTCGGTTGCGACGAGCCAATCGGCACCTTGCGGCTGGACGGAATGGAGCAACAGGAGGGTATCTACGGTTTCGTGGTACTTCCCGAATATCGCGGCAAAGGCTATGGACGGCAACTGTTGCAAGAGGCGATACATGTCATTCATAATGAAGGCTCAAAAGAGGTCATGCTCGAAGTAGACGTGGACAACACAAACGCGTTGGGCTTGTATCTCTCCTGTGGCTTCGAGATTGTAACAACATACGATTATTATGAGGTAATGTAAATTTATGCGTTGGTTGGAGTTGACGGTGCAGACGCATCCAGAGGCGATAGAGTCGGTGAGCGAGCTTTTGAGCCAGTACACGACGGGCGGTGTGGCAATTGAGGAGCCGATTGAGCTATACGATGAGGGACAGGAGTACCGTGTACAGACGGGCAAGCCAGTGCTAGTGCATGCGTATGCGCCCATTGATGGGAAAGAAGAGGAGGCGCGACAGAAAATCGCCGAGGGCTTATGGCACTTCTCAAGTCTTGGCTCGCACTTCGTAGGGGAGTTGACGACGCGCACGGTCAACGAGGAAGACTGGGCAAATGCATGGAAGGATTATTTTCATGTCACGCACATTGGGCAACGCCTTGTTATTCGTCCGTCGTGGCGCGAATACACGCCGAAGGACGATGAGGTGGTGTTGACGCTTGATCCTGGCATGGCCTTTGGAACTGGTCTCCATCCTACAACGCGCATGTGCTTGGAACAGGTAGAGCAGAGTGTACACCCTGGAATGAAAGTACTTGATGTCGGGACGGGATCGGGCATTCTGGCAATCGCGGCGGCAAAGCTGGGTGCCGAAAGCGTCTATGCCATCGACAATAGTAGTGTCGCGGTTGAGAGTACGCTAGCAAATGCGCAGATGAACGGCCTGAACGAGCGCATACAGGTTGTACTAGGTGTGCTAGACGATGAAGAGGCGGCGCGGATGGCTGGACAGTACGATTTCGTAATTGCGAACATCATTGCTCACATCATTGGCTCTATCGCGCCACAACTGGCACAGGTAGTTTCGCCGACAGGGGTGCTGGTTGTGAGTGGCATTATCGAGGCGCGGAGGCACGACGCCGAAGACCCATTGTTAGCGGCAGGACTTGAGCTAGTCGAGCAGGTAAAAATCGACGATTGGCTGGCACTTGTGTACCGAAGAAAGAGTTAGAGCTATGCATCGTTTCTTCGTTCATGACACAGGTATATCATTGCAACAAACGGAGGTGGGAGGCAACATTGCGTTACCAGAGAGAGTAGCACATCAGGTACGTGATGTATTGCGCCTACATACAGGCGAGCAACTGGTGCTACTCGACAATAGCGGCGAAGAGTTTGTGGCGGAGGTCGCACGAGTCGAACGCAAGCTTGTCGAGGTACACATTATAGAAAGGCGCACTAGCTCAATCGAGTCACCTGTACGAATTGTGTTGTGCCAGGGACTGCTCAAATCGGCTCGTTTCGAGTGGATGCTGGAGAAGGGCACGGAACTAGGTGTAGCAGCATTCGCGCCCGTGTTATGCCATCGCACTACATCTGGCTTAGAGGATGCAGGACCCTCGAAGTTACAACGCTGGCAACGCATCATACAAGAGGCAACTGAGTTAAGTGGGCGTTCGCGCATACCCGACCTGCTACCAATACGCCCCTTAACACAGGCATTAGCAGATGTACCCTCAACCTCGCTTGGCCTTATTCCGTGGGAGGAGGAGCGCGTGCTTAGTTTGCGGGCAGCATTGCGCTCCGCAAAACCGCAAGAGAAAACGGTCTATCTCTTCATTGGGCCAGAGGGTGGTTTCACGGTAGACGAGATACAGCTAGCACAACGGCACGGCATACAGTCGGTAACGTTAGGAAAGCGCATTATGCGAGCCGAGACCGCCGCCCTAGCAACGGCTGCGAATGTGCTGTATGAGTTAGAATAAAAGCGCAAACAAAAACTTCGTAGGGACCAGATTTATCGCGTCCGCTGCTCAATTCATTGAGCGAAATCTTGATGAGTGCTGTCTACAAGCTATCTCAGATATGATCTCGCGTGATAAATCACGCCTGGACGCGATAAATCTGGTCTCTACGAAAAATGGTCGTGTAATCGTTGTCCAGAGGGCTAGTTTTCGGAGCCTTCGCCACTTAAAACGGCATGAACGTAGTCTTCGACATAGTGCCGCTCATCAACACCGTCGATAATCATACATTCGGCAACGGAGACGATTTGTGGCGCGACCTCGTGCAATACACTCACAATGGCGCGTTCGTTGCGATTATCGGCGTTCGGGTCTGTGACAAACGCAAACAGTTCATCGGTAAATTTCTCTTGATCGGCAAGTAGCTTGAATATGTTTGACATGGGGAATATGGCCTTTCAATAGGACATGTATCGTTATACACGGATGCATTACTACTCAATCTCTTAATTCATACGATACGCGCTACTGTGCATTTATGTCAAGTGTTACATACCATAATATTGGATACAATCTTCTATGCTGATTTTGCTTGCGTAAAGTCATACAAAGGAACAGTGCGTATTGGTTTCGCAATGGTATGTTGTAAACGTTCAAGCTGTCGCACTGTCTCCGGTGTAAACAAGACATCTCCGCATACATCACAGACTTCTGCCGGTACATGCTCGATGACCATGATGTCATTTCCATGACGCTCGACATGTACGATTTCGCGTTGTTCGTATTCTCCAGGGCACCCATCAATACTACATTTCATGTTTCTCTCCTTCGCGTTGCACTAAGATTGACCCTTCTTGTCGTTCATGATATCATAGCCTGACTGAATTTCTTCAGGGAGAAGCATTATTTAACATTGGTTTTACGAGCGATTGATGTCTACTGAGCATGTTGTACCCAGCGTTTTACAGCGTCTACGCGCAACTGATATTATTCGGATGGCGGGTTTGACGGCGGCATCGTTGGGACAGGAATATTATCGTATAGGGGCTGTACGAAGCACACAACGTCAGGGTATGCGTATTGCTGGCGTTGTTGATGTCCCTCATACCTCTTATAAAGCGGCACAAACGACAAATACAGCATCATTAGAGCCATCATCAAATTCTGTAACCCCAAATAGTAGTGCTTACCCCGTTGATCTTGAGGTACAGAGTGTGACGCAATGGGAGAATCGTTGTCCCTGTGGTCAACATCCACCAATGGTACCTACTATCTGCCCACACGCCGCCGCACTGCTCTACCAATGGTTAGCACGTCCAATGGTTTTTGTCACCGATGTTCCGCCACTCGAAATACCGCTCCATCAGCGCAGCGAGAGTGTTCCGCGAACGGATGAAATAGCCTCGCATTTGACGCATCCCTTGGGAATTGCACGCTCGGCTCAGCTACAACGCGGTCCGGCTCCCCTTGTGAATCTTGCAGAAATATTGACGCAGACGGGATTGAGCGAGCTACGCAATATTGCACGCGAATATGAGATAGTTCCCAATGGCATGAATAAACAGCAACTCGCGGACGCAATACTCGAAGAACTACGCCACCCCGAAGCGGTACGCAAAGTTGCGGCAACGCTTGAAAAGGCACAACGCCAATTACTTGCCGCCCTCACACTTGCTGGTGGTTCGATGACAGACGAAGACTTGCGCGGTCTCTTCGAGCGGTTCAATTTAGGGCAACCCAATCAGTTGCAAAACGTGTTGCTCGCACTACAAGGAAAAGCTCTGCTATTTCGTACCAGTCTTAATAGTTCTTCACAACAACGCATTGGTTTGAATGGTATGTTGCTTGACGTGGGGTGGTATGTACCAACGGAGGTACGAACAGCACTGCATGTCTCGACACCCGTTACACCATTCGATGTCTCTGATGCAGAAAATGGCGTCGAGACGGTACAAGAAGCAGAGTCATATGGATTGCTGGCTACACTGTTGCTGGTAGCGCGTACACTGGATGGCAGCCAGACGAGTAGTGAAGCTCATACGAAAGAGGAGCGTTTCGCACATGTTCGGCCTGCTGGCACGTACACGCCGCGCACTACTGGCCCAATGACAACTGATGGTTCGCTTGCACTACCACCTTCCAACGATTCAGTTGCACTTTCACTTATTGCCGTAGCGCAGAAATCGCTCTCCTTTCCTGAGCCACTCTTGCGTTTCGCTATTCGTCTACTCCGTCTTTCGGATATTTTGCATAGAGACGATAAGGGAACGGCACATCTACGGATTCTTGCGAATGCAGCACAATTGCTGCTCGGTCCAACACATAGCGAAGTGTTGCGCGACCTCTTTGAACTCTGGCTCAGCCATGCCTCCTATGAAGAGTTGTTCGCGTTGACTGAAGAGGGACTACGCCTGCGGTGCCGCGCAATTTCGTTGAACCATCCCGTATTGAGGGCTGGTGAGTTAGAGGCGGAGAATAGCGAGGCACGTCAATCGCTAATTGCACTCTTAGCACAGGCACCCGTCGGACAGTGGATCAATTTCACGGCATTCGCGCGTTTCGTCTATCGCATCAATCCACTCTTTTTGCAGAAGCGGCAACGTCTCTACGCATCGCCACACTGGTGGATCGAGCAAGAGGAAGGGCACCCGCTACAACCTACGAAATGGGTTGACTGGTCACGCGCCGAGCTACGCTACCTTTCGCGCCTCGTGGAAGGTCCACTTCACTGGTGGGGAGCATGCGATGTAGCATACGCACATGATGGGCGGCTCCTGGCATTTCGTCTCACGCCTTTCGCCGACTGGCTGCTTAATGGTGGAGAGCAGGAAGAGCCAACAAAGACACAGAGCGACACGTTTTTGTCTAACGTAGTAGCAATTCCAACGACACAAGATGCTCTCGTTGCATGCTCGGTTGACACATGGTCGATTATCAAAGTCATGGAGGCATTTACTGAACCCGCACACACTGAGCAAGGACGCCTCCGCTATCGTATTACTCCCAAAGGAGTCAGTACAGCACTTGGCGAAGGTCGCCAGCCAACTGCTCTCCTAGAGCTGTTGAGTACACTTGCGAAGCAGACATCCAATGGCGGCGATAGTCCATTGTTCCATCTGCTCGCGCAGCTTGAGCGTTGGGTTGCGGGCTATGGACGAATTCGCATTTATACGGGAGTAGATGTGCTAGAAACGGCAGACACAGTGGTGATGCGTGAGTTGTCGGCTACAACAGGCATTGATGAGCAGATTATCCAGACGATTCATCCGACGCTGCGCATTCTCAAGAAATCTGGTGCCGAACAGATTATCGACGAACTCAAAAGGCGTGGACAGCTTCCCTTGCTGCATAATGAGGATTAACGAACGATGGAACAGAGCGATGTTGAATTAGTACAGACCGCACCAACCTATCATTTACAGGCGGTCATCAGAGGACGATTGACAAAGGATTTACATACCTCGTCAATAGCGTCTCTGCCTACAGAACCTGTAGAAATCGCTCATTCGCTGCTCAATCGTACCGAGGTAGTACGCGTCATACAAGAACTGGAACCGCTAGAAGGCACCATTCTACGTGAACTAGTGGCCTGTGGTGGACGCGCGAACAGCCGTGATCTGGCACTATACCTTACCAGTGGAAATTTGTTGAATGGAAAACCAGAACTGGAGGAAATCGAGGGCTTGCATTTCCAGACAATAAAAAATGTAAATAGTCTAGGTACACCTCCACAATATCCGGTTGCACATCCACACGGAGTATTCGAGCAAGCCATTCGCAAGTTGTTGTTACAGGGTTTGCTCTACTGGGGCAAGCAGACAAATTTCGCGGCTCGTGACTATGCTAGCGGCATTCACGATGGCGTGTTGATTGTGCCCGAAGTCGTCAAGGCTGTTGTATACGATACATGGGGCAATGACGTACCTTTCAGTACTGTTCTTACTCAACATGATGCAACCGTCGAGATAACAGATGTTGGTGAGGGTATACGAACGCTGCAACGCTCACTGTATCTCTACTGGTCGCTGGTCTCGTCGCTCCGTGAGGGCTTAGCACTGCTGAGTAGCGGCCTACTGGCTCGTGCCGCGCTACGACAAGTGATGGAGCAGATGGGACAAGTTGGGCAAACGGGACAAAAGACGCTGGGAGAACTGGTACGCCAGGAGAGCGATGTACCATATCTGATGTTCCTACGGCTACTCCTCATGCGTTTGGGACTACTTCAAGAACGACAGGGAAGTCTCCACGCCATGAATGCAGAGGCATTTTTCTCGCTTCCACTCGCGGAACGCGCACAACGTTGCTATAACCTGTGGCGAAATATATCATTCTGGAATGAGATGCTCTATCTGCCGGACATTAGTATACGCCCCGGTCCATCACCATTTGATCCGCCGCATGAAGAGGTTATACATTCCCGCTTGATTGTATTAGAGCGTGTCGAGCATGAGAGCCTGGATGGGTGGCATGATCTGTTGACGTTTCTCACACGCACGAAATTGTACGCCCCCTATCTGCTCTTTCCGCGCAACTATGGACCACGAGCGGAACGCTACATGAGTGGTAGCAATCCTTACGGCTGGGATTTTCGCCTCAAGCGCGGCTGGCTCACACACCGCGAGGGCTGGCACATGGTCGAGGGCGGCTTTATTCGTTCGGTTATCACTGGCCCTCTGCACTGGTTCGGACTCGTCGAGGTTGATAACGAAGCAGCTCCAACAGCGTTTCGTCTGTATCCAGGGGCACTATTCCTCTTGAGCAATGTTCTGCCCAAAAGCGCGGAGATACCAGCGGGACGACTCATCGTTCAACCGAACTTTGAACTGGTCGCACTTGCACCCGCTTCGGAGGCTCTACTAGTCAAGCTAGACCGTTTTGCCGAGCGTGTCAGTCTGGAGCATATTGCGCAGTATCGCATCAATAAAGCCAGCGTGACGCGAGCTATTCAGACGGGTTTGCATGCGGAAGATATCAAAACCATCTTAGAGCAAGCATCGGGCGGAGATGTGCCGCAAAACGTGCAATATTCGCTTACCGAATGGGAACGTCAGGCGCGGCGTATAGAGATGTGGAGCGGCGCGACTTTGCTAGAGGTCGATGAGTCATCCCTGCTCGATGAACTCTTCACAAACGAACAGACGCGCCCAATGCTAGGCCGTCGCCTCGCACCAACGCTCGCCGAGGTCGCGCCGCACCAGCTTGAGGTAATCGAAAACTTTCTATGGCAACGGAATTACCTGCCCTCAGTCGTCGCGGCACCAACACAGGGAACGGTATCGGACGCAGACTCTTTCGTAGTGCGCGAACCACAATGGCGGCTGCATGATGATGGTTTGCTACAGCCATTCTACGCCGTTGTCGATCTCTATCTCTTAGCTGAGGTCGAGCATTTCAGCGACCCCGATGAGACTACAGGCTGGCGCAGAATTACGCCGACAGCTCTGCAACGCGCTCGTGAGGCGCACATTTCGCTCGACTTCATCACGCGCTTTTTGCAACAGTATTGTGAGGGTGGCATTCCCCCTTCGTTCCTGATACGCCTCAAACTATGGGGCGGCGGCTACTCAGAGCAGTACACGGTAGCGATTGAGCGTAGCCCGATGGTGCGCCTCTCAGCCCAGGTACTTCAGGACTTACGAGCCGATGCCGACCTTGCCGCCCTCCTCGGCACAGAGATCGAGCAAGAGAGCCGCCTTGTACGCATTCACGCCGATGATGTAGAGCGGGTCGTGGAGCTATTGAGAGAGCGCGGCTTTGAGGTGGAATAACAAGCTTGTATTCCGCGCTTAGCTGCTTTTTCTAGCCAGCATGTCGAGCAGATGTCCACGTATCGCCCTCATCTGTTTCAACGCCTCATCGCGTCCTGCCGATGGCGCGATCATCTGTCGCATCAGCTTCGCAGAGCTTTGTAGCGCATTCGCCAACGCCTGTATTTCCGCCGTCGTCAGAAGAATCATACCTCCCTCCGTTTGCAGCATTGCCAGCATGCGCCTGTGAAGCCCTGCTAATAGCACAATCTCATTGTTGCGTTTCTTTGAGGGCAACACGCCCTTTCGCAAATAGACGAGGTAGCTACCAATCAGCGTGGAGAGAACCTGAATATCAGTAAGTGAAAGACCGAGACTTGGCAGGTCAGCGTGATGTTCAGAGGGTCTCATAGCATCGCCTTTCTTGTGTTACATTCTATGGAGAAACAAGGAAATGCCTGTAGGGACCGATGTATCATGTCCTTTCGGAAGGCGGAATGCCAACAAGGACGTGATACATCGGTCCCTACAGGCAGGTTACTCATTAAAAACCTTCTTCTGAAAGCGTCCCTGTGCAGGTACCTAACCTCGCGTATCGTTTCCATTTTGCGGTTGTTCTGTTTGAAGATGCACGACAATCGGCCCTATGTAGGCAACACCCGTCGCCCGTCGCAGAGCAGCACGTACCAACGCGGCATTTTCTGGACGGACAGGTTTATTCTGTTCGATGTTCCAGGTCGTCATATAGCGCACTCCTGAGAGCCGCGCCGCGTCAAACGAGGTGAGATGATGAGCCGAGAGGTAAAAACGAAACGGAAGGTTGCCAGTCGGTAAGGGTTGTGTGTTCTGATTCTCTACGCGGTAGCGTTGCCACTCGTAGTTATTTGCGTCACGATGAGCCATAGTTTTGTCCTCCTCTATTCTGCTTGATTCTCTTGCGTTCCTGGTATAGTCTCCTGCATGCCCGCGCCCCAATCTGGTTGCTCCATCAGCGACACCACTTCGGACACTTTGCCCTCTTGTAAGAGATGCAACATGCGCTCTGCCCCTTGCTCCATCCGTGCATTGATGGTGGCATGGGTGGCGACGATAGCTAGCCCTGAAAGTCCCTGTTGTGCCGCCTGTTCGTGCAGGGCTTGTTGCTCGCGGAAGTAGGCGACTTCACTTTTATTGTTTTGCATAAAATTTATCCCTTTACTAGAGAAATGAAAACTACTTGCAATACCTCTAAAGCTAGGCGACGGGGGACAGCCTGCCGCCTAGCCGACTCCTACAAATAGTACAGAACGATCAAGAAACGGTACTACCACAAGAACCATAGGTAGTATAATTCCTCTTCTTCACCTAAGCTACATCTTTATTCAATCAATACTGTGCCGATTCTTTATCATCCATGTCTTTCCCCTTTGTATCTCAGGCCGGAGAATATTTCTGTCTTCTTTACCTCATTTTTGTATCGTCTTGCATTACATCATTTCTACGCCAGTCTTACATCGTTTCCTCCATTTCCCTCGACAGACCTCTTGCGCTATGCTATGCTAGTTTTTGAAACGCTAATATAGCTTCTGTTGTAGGTAAAAGGCAGTTGAGAATGCGAGGACAGGCGCATGACACGATGGGAACAATTGATTACAGCACGAGATGAAAAGCATGTCTCACAAGTGGAAGCGGCGGAGCTTCTCAACGTTGGACTGGGAACGTATCAACGATGGGAGAGTGGCAAAGCGAAACCACAACCTCAACATATGCGACGGCTCTATGAGGTTTTTCAACTTGAACAGGGGAATGAACGTGCTGCTGTAGAAACATCTCACACCCCCACATTCAGCAAAAATCCACTTAGGGAATTGCCTATAGTTGCCGTTCAAGATGAGCTCGACGAGCCACAAGTATTCATCACGACAAACATGCTTGCCCGTCTTTGGTCTCTTGCCTTCATGGACCATCCTACCCACAACGAGAAACGCGACGCTATTCAACGAACGATCAAGGAATTTGACGCCATGAATCCCACCGACAAAAACTATCACATTACCCGAAGAGAAGCGTTATATTCGCTGGCAACCTTGCCGATGATTACCCTCGGACTCTCTCTATCAGGAAAAACACTATCTCCTACTCAATATGGAAGTGCCCTTGCCCATTGTGCGGCGAGTCTTGAAGCTTGTTTCGAGTTGAGTAAGAGCAACGAAGTGGATGATCTTATCATGGCATTTCAGAGCGTCTCAAAGTATCTATCAATGCTTGAAACAATTGTGCAGACATCATCTCAGCATCGCAAAGATGCTCTACATCTTGCGGTACAATACGCTCTCCTCAAGACGATACTAGGACGACATTGTGCAGGTCCCACAGAAGCTATACAGTATGCAAAGAATGCTGTCGTTCTGAGCAAAGAGACAGAGGATATTTCGCTACAATTGAGTGCGTATAGCAAATTAGCTGGAACATATTTTTTTGATAAGAAATACGTCCTTGCTGAAAAAACTGCACAGGAAGCGGAATTTCTTTTGCACCAATATTCGCGACGTTCAAATGCTTCGCCTTTACATGCCTGCATTTATGGTGGGACGTATAGTACCTTGGCACTCATGCAAGCAAAAAATGGCAAGCCCTCAGATATTGCGTTAGGGAAAGCAGTCGAGACTGATCCAGGAAATGAAAACTTTGCGTTTATGGACTTCAAAAGATCGAGTCTCTTACTTGATGCTGGGTGGGTTTATTGTTATCAAGGGAATCAAGGAAAAGCAGTGG
This sequence comes from uncultured Ktedonobacteraceae bacterium, assembly GCA_964250805.1. Taxonomy (GTDB): domain Bacteria; phylum Chloroflexota; class Ktedonobacteria; order Ktedonobacterales; family Ktedonobacteraceae; genus JBBQVS01. The sequence continues at coordinate 30,795 of CAXUHG010000061.1, forward strand.
AAACCCTGGAACAACGGGTCGATTTAGAAACGCTCTCTGCTAGGATACCGCAAAGTGAACTTGGGCGTTTAGAAACCATTCATGTCATGACACTTTCATCTCTTCGCGCAAAAGATCGAGACATGGAAAAAACCATTCATCTTTGGGTTGCCGATATAGAAGGGGCAAAAATGCTCAAGAGTGAGCTGATTTTCAATGATGCCGTAACAACCTATGAACTGATGGAAATAGCATGGCCTGATGAGGTTCGTATTAAGGACTTGCGGGATCATATTGTGCATTGGGAGTAAGGCAGGCGTGACAGGAACACAGCGGTTAATAAACGAGAACAATTTTTGGTGCTTCTGAGCGCGTAAAGAGCAAAAAATGCTTTGTTTCATGCACCTGATAGCCACCCTCTGCAAATCGTTCTTTCAGCAAGGAGCGATTCACTCGATACCCATTCACAACCACAAATTCCCCGACGTGTACCGACCTTTCCTGAATAGGGACTTTTTTACTTTTGGAATGAGCGGTATGGACAGTAGGCTGATTCTCAATCATAGTTCGCTCCTGAGAAACGCAATAGTAACAGGTAGTTCTCGTTCTATTGTATCAGGTTTACCTCAAAGTTCGCATAACGGGATTGCACCTATAGGCGTTAACTTAAACCCAAAAAGAGGTCTATGATGAGGCCAGGGCGCCCGCAAGGGGAACGC
>CAXUHG010000062.1:0-11077 GCA_964250805.1 uncultured Ktedonobacteraceae bacterium
GCGGCTGCGTGGCTACCGAGAACGGGAGAGAGCAGCAGAGTGAGCGCGATGAGGGTGAGGGCCAGCATTGCCACGAACCAACGAACGATCTGCTTCAACATGAGAAATAGTCCTTTCTTTGCCTGCCATAGCTACAACGGCGGCATACTCATTTCACAAAAAACGTCTTTTTTCTTATGCCTCTCAACGTTTTTGTCTTATGCATCGACTGAAAATACCGTATAAGACAAAAGAGACACAAGGGACGAATATACAAGACTTTTTTGTGCCCTGCATGTTTGCAAGCGAATCTCGAAAAAGGTACTATGGGGTTGAAGGAAATAGTCATAAAAAAATAGATGCGAGCGCAAACGCGCTCGCATCTATTTTTTTATGACTATTTACCAGCGACCTGCCACTAGGCGGAGAAATTGGCGCACAAGCATGACGGCGATTGTCCATACGACGATGGCGACGAGCGTGGTCACATCAATGCTGAAGCCGTTCCAGGGGATAGCCGGAGAGAGGTTGACGAAGGGATAGACGATTGGTGCCGTAAGCATGTTGACCCAGCCTGTGAAGACACTGGTCGTGATGCCGAAGAAGTGCAGTGCGAAGCGCGTACCGAGTAGTAACAACAGTACCAGCAGTCCTAGCCCAATAAGCTGATTCAGTTTGCGAAAGACGGCGGCGAAAAAGTTCTGAATGCCTCGTTGTATCCGTTGTCCCCGCGTCTCCCGAATCATAAACGGCGCGGCTATCGGTGCCGTGACTCGCGGCATCATCGGGTCTGTACTCTGATTATGCATTGCGCCACTCGGCACCAACACATTATTCTTATTTTGATATTGCCTCATAATGATTCGTGCCTCACTCTTCTATGAATGGAAGAAAGACATATATATTTATATTATACTCTGTCTGGGGGAGGATTGCATCTCTGTATTTGAGATGAAACATGAGTACGGCGCTGAAACCTGAGTACGGCGCTGAAACCTGAGTACGGGTCTGATTCAAGACACCCACGTGCCCCTCGCGGGCGGTTTATCAATTTTTGTTAAGTAACCGTGGGGGGCAAAGGGTGTGATGAATCAGACCCGTACTCCTTTCCTCTCCATCTATCCCCTTGCTTTTTCCCCCGTCCTCAGGTACAATTACCTCACGAACCTCATGATGAGAACGCATCTCTCGTTGTTCTCTTATCCTCAATCGGTAATGATGGTAATATTGGTAATGATTTCCTCACACATATCCCCATCTTCATTGCATTGTCAACCTCGGCCTTTCGTTGCCCTCGACAATGTGTATATGTTGCCAACCTTCCTGGGGAATTTCGAGCAGCGTCTGGCGCAATAACACCTCTTGATACGCGATTATCTCTGCTCCTACTATACGAGGGCGACCTCGATCACGTTGTATGCAGGTTGCGGCGTCGGTGTTGAAAACAAGGAGGCAGGTTGTGTAATGTGTACGCTGTGCCATTTCTAGCAAGCGATGCCGCGTATGCGCTAGAAGTGCAGTACTATCCGCTAGAGTAAAACGGTCTTGTAACATACGCTTTTGCAGAATATAATAGAGCAGGTCGAAGGCATCACGACTCACCTGCTGGTTGGTTTCGTCGTCGCAAACGAGCGCACGACAAGTATCGGATGAGACAATCGACGTTTCGCGTAAGCCCTGTGCGTAATGCTCTTCTATGAAGCCCTGTGCGAATGTGCTTTTTCCCGCCCCCGGCATTCCACACAGAACGAGCAGAGTACGTTGTGGCAGAACAAGTCGCGCCGCGTTATCCATTGCGATACGCCCTTCCTTTTGCTATAATGCGCATGCATGTATACGCCGCATGTTATATAGACGTAGGGCGTATAATAGAATTTATTCTTGTATATATATTACAACACAGTCAAGCTTGATGTGTCAGGGCCAGGGTACCCGCAAGGGGATGCCCCTCCCATACGACGGGATGTTGGCTACCGATGCGTGTATGGGAGGGGCATCCCCAAGCCGCATTCGGGGAATGATAAAGGCAGCGGGTGCCCTGGTTGAAATGACATCTGTTGAAATGACGGGTGAACATTGACTGTGTATTACCATAGAAACGTGTGGCACTCCAAAACGAGCGTGCCATAGCGGTGTATGCTTCCACCGAGGAGGTTGTTGTGTCCGTAGACGTTACCATTACCAGTTCACAGGTCCGCGCTAGATACCTGGATTATTTTGCTAGCAAGGGCCACCACAAAATGCCAAGCTCGTCGCTTGTGCCGCATAACGATCCGACCGTGCTTCTCACGACTGCGGGCATGCAGCAGATGATTCCCTTTTTCCTGGGACGCGAGACACCACCAGCGAGCCGTCTAACCTCGTCTCAGAAGTGTTTCCGCACCACTGACATCGACAAGGTGGGCAACGAACGCACACTGACCTTTTTCGAGATGCTCGGCAACTTCTCCGTCGGCGACTATTTTAAGCGCGAGGCCATCACCTACGCGTGGGAGTTCCTGACGCAAGTCGTCGGTCTACCTGCCGACCGTCTACACCCAACTGTGCATCCTGAGGATGACGAGGCTCCTGTGTACTGGCATGAGGTCGCAGGCTTTCCCGACGAGGCCATTGTGCGCCTCGAAGACAACTGGTGGGGACCGCCGGGAGCCTCTGGCCCCTGTGGACCCGATTCCGAAATATACTATGATCGCGGTATTGAGCATGGCTGTGGACTACCCGATTGCGCTCCAGGCTGTGAGTGCGAACGCTTCCTCGAAATCTGGAATCTTGTCTTCATGCAATACTTCCAGGACCTCGACGGCAATCGCACACCGCTACCACGCAAAAATATTGACACAGGCATGGGACTTGAGCGTCTCACAATGGTCATTCAGGGTAAGGAATCAGTCTTCGATACCGACATGTTCCGCACCATCATCGACCATTTCGCCAGCCTCGCAAACACCACCTATGGTCGAGACACGAAGACAGATACCGCCCTGCGCGTCATCGCCGATCATTCGCGTGCCCTCGTCTTCCTCGCCGCCGATGGAGTACTACCGAGTAATGAGGGACGTGGCTATATCTTCCGTCGCATCCTGCGCCGCGCCGTGCGCTATGGCAAATTGCTGGGACTCGATAAGCCATTTCTCGCAGAGGCCGCCAATACCGTTATCGACCTTATGAGCGACCACTATACCGAACTGCGTACACAACAGAGCCGTATCCTCGACATTCTCAATCTCGAAGAGCAGAAATTCAGCCAGACGCTCACGACTGGATTGCTCCTCTTGAACGACCTACTCAGCGGCCTGAAACAAAAGGGACAAACCGTTATTCCGGGTGAGGAAGTCTTCAAGCTCTATGACACGCACGGCTTTCCCGTCGAATTGACGCAGGAGATTGCCGCCGAGCAGAGTTTCACCGTCGATACCTCCGGCTTTGAGCAAGCGATGCAGAAACAACAGGAGCGCAGTCGCTCCGCCAGCAGCTTTGTACAGGCTCAAGACGATAGCGCATTGGCAGACCTGCTCAAACGGCTCGGCCCCACAAAATTCACTGGCTATCAGGGCATCACGGGCAGCGCGAGAGTCGTTGGCCTCGTCGTCAATGGTGCCGAGACCGAGAGTATTAGTGCGCCACAACAGGCACTTGTCCTGCTCGACGAAACGCCCTTCTACGCTGAGAGCGGCGGACAGATTGGTGATCGCGGCTCTATCGTAAGTCCGACAGGCGTCTTCGATGTCCAGGACACGCGTCGCCCGCTCAAAGGCTTGATCGTGCAATATGGCATATTGAACGAAGGCCACCTGCGCGTAGGCGATAGCATTCAAGCCGATGTCATCGAGCAGAGGCGCGAAGACACCATGCGTAATCACAGCGCGACACACCTGCTGCACAAAGCGTTACGTAATTTGATCGGCACACAGGTCGAACAGCGTGGCTCACTCGTCGAACCCGAACGTCTGCGCTTCGACTTCACCTGTCCGCATCCATTGAGCGATGCGGAACTGGCACAAATAGACGAGCAGATCAATCGCTGGATTCGCGCCGACTTTCCAGTCAATACAACCATCATGCCGATACGGGACGCGATGGAGACTGGGGCGATGGCACTCTTCGGCGAGAAATACGACGACCTCGTGCGCGTCGTCTCGATGGGCAGCAGCATCGAGCTATGTGGCGGCACACACTGCACCGCAACCGGACAGATTGGCATCTATATCACGGTACAGGAAACAAGCGTCGCCGCTGGCATTCGTCGTATCGAGGCACTCACAGGTCGCGGTGCCGAGGCATACCTGCGCAATCGTTCCGCCACCGTCGAACGCCTCGCCACAAAGCTACAGACGCAGCCCGATAGCGTCGAGGCTCGTGTCGAGCAACTGCAACAAGAGCTAGCCGCTGTGCGTCGCCAGATTACGCAATTCCAGCGTGACGCGGCTGTTCGTCAGGCCGACGCCATTGTTGAACAGGCGCAGCAAGTCGCGGGCATTCCAGTCGTCGCCACAACAGTAGACGCACCCGACGACAAGGTGTTGCGCGAAATGGGTGACATAGTACGTAGTAAGTTAAGAAATCCGGGCGTCGTCGTCCTAGCAAGCAACGCCGGTGAGCGCATCGGCATCCAGGTCAACATCGACGCCGCCCTCACTAAACGCGGCCTGCACGCTGGCAAGCTAGCAGGAGTCGTCGGCGAACTACTTGGAGGCAAGGGTGGAGGTCGCCCGGAGTCAGCGCAAGGTGGTGGCAAAAACAAAGCTGCCCTCTCCGCCGCCCTCGACCTCGTACCAAATTTCGTCAAGGACAACCTTGTAGGGGCGTGATAATGCATATGAACGAAATAACAAGGCAATATGGACCAACGGACGCCCACAAGCTGCTGTGAGGCGGTGAACCATCAAAATAGAAAAATGGAACAACAAGTAAGGGCATTTATTCATAACGCCCTGCTAGGGTCTGGACAATTAAATGGTGAATCTCTTTCAACGTCTATTTGGCTTCCTGGGACGAAGACAGGAATATCAAGACTACGACGAAGAGCAACAATATGAAAACGACGAAGAGTACGAAGACGAACCGCAACCCCCACTAGTAAGTGGCAACGGTGATAGTCAACTCTTTACCGCACTCGACATCGGCACGGCTTACGCAAAAGCCATCATCGTCGAAGTGCGGGGCGAACACGCACGCGTACTTGGCGTAGGTCGTCACTCCCAGAGCTACTCACACATGTCCGATGGCATCGTCACGGATATTCCAGGAGTCATCTCGAACTGTAACGAGGCACTGATCAAAGCGGAACAGGCGGCAGGCGGAGTTATCGCACCACAGGCCGTTATTGGTATCGCGGGCGAACTGGTTAAGGGCAGCTCAACCACCGTGAGCCGCCAGCGGCAGCAACCCTCCAAGCCTATAGCGGCGGAGGAACTCGAAGCCCTGATTACCAATGCGCAATCAAAACTTCTGAAGAACGCCAAAGAACGCATCGCCGCCGAAACAGGCTATCAAAATATTGAGGTGCGCCTGACCAATGCCGCCGTCATCACGGCACGCATCGACGGGCAAATTGTCTCCAACCCCATTGGCTTTCGCGGGCGTCACTTCACCTTGACGCTCTTCAGTGCCTTCGCGCCTCTGATGCAGTTAGGCGCATTGGAAACCGTCGCGCAAGGACTCGACCTGACACTGGTCACAATCGTCGCTGAGCCATACGCACTCGCACGCTGCCTTAGCTCGAATGCGAGCGCGGACAGCGGAGCCATCTTTATCGACATTGGCGGCGGCACAACCGATATCGCCCTTGTACGACAGGGCGGCATTGAAGAGACACGCATGTTCGCCCTCGGTGGGCGCACCTTTACGCGGCGCATAGCCACAAGTAAGGGTATCTCTATTAAAGATGCAGAGCGTATTAAAGTAGGATATAGTAACGGTGATATCAAGGGGAGTAGCTTTGACGACATACAGAACATTCTCGCGCCCGAATGCCAGACGTGGATGGATAGCGTCGAACTCTTAATCGAGGAACTTGCGAAGGGCGAACTTCTGCCACCCGCCATCTACATGGTCGGTGGTGGCTCTGCCCTGCCCGACCTGCTTGACCGCATGGAAAACTTTCCCTGGACTGAACGGCTTCCATTCTCGCGCCCGCCAATCATCCGCACTGTTCAGCCCGAAATGGTGGGGTCTATCGCCGACGACGAAGGTTTCCTGGTCAACGCGCAGGATATCACACCGATGGCTCTGGCATATCAGGCCATCGAACTACAAAACGAAAACAATGTTCTGGAAAGGGCACTCAACCGCGTCATCGACACCATGCATATATGAGTAGGGACCGATTTATCGCGTCCAGTGTAACCCGATGATGCCGAAACATTCGTAGGGACCCGATTTATCGCGTCCGAGGCGCAATTTATTGCGCGAAATCCTTGTTAATATATGTCGAGAATATATGCGATAAATCGCACATGGACGCGATAAATCGGGTCCCTACGAAATCGCTGTATAATTAAGAGGACATGCGCTGAGGGGGTAGAGAGCTTCATGGCTGATGAAATATCAATCTATATTAGTCCAGAAGATGATATAACGACGGTACGCGAACGTCTGGAAAAAACGACTAACCGCCAGGTCACGATGGTTATTCCCGCCCAGACGCAACTGCGAAGTCTGGTCGCATGGCGTGTGTTACATGCCGACGCTCGTAGAATGGGCAAGGACGTACTGGTGGTAAGTACAGACCCACAAATCCGTTCGCTAGCACAGGCGGGCAAATTTCGCGTTGCTCATTCTCAGGCGGCTTCGATAAGTGGCAAGTCGCGTCCCCCCACGCGACCAGGACGCACTAATGCCCCCAAAGGCCGACTCACCTCTTCTCAAGCACGAATGCAGGCGACGAAAAAGCCCTCCGTACAACTTCCCCCTGACCAGGAAGACGAGAACGAGATTTCACCAATCGAAAATACTCCATCGCGCAAAAAAGAGCCATCAAGTCCTTCGTTCGGCTCTTCACCTGCTAGCCCGACCTTCTACACTACAGAGCAACCGTTCGAGTCATCCACAACGGGCAGTTTTCGCGAGAGCAATACCTTCCCGACACCACTGGATGCACCTCAATCTGGACATATCGTAGACTTGCATCCTGAGAGCCGCACCTCGGCTTTCCGCCCCAACCCGAATGAGGAGGAGGAAGAGTCGAACAACCAGTGGGCAGACCAATTCGATATTCAGCAGGCCGCGGATATCCGTAACTTTGCCCAGTATAGCGATAGTGTAGCTACACCCCCCGTTGGACCATCAGCAACACCTCCACCACTTAGGAAGGAGCAGCAACCATTCGAGCCTGCACAGGGCGCACAATACCGCACAACTCCTCTTCCATCGGAATCTGAAAAGGTCGAGGAGGTGGCACCCGACTACTATTCTTTGATGGAGGATAAAATTCCGCACTCGCCGCTCGCCGAGCAACGCGGCTCCGCCTATGCCAACGAGTTCGATGCAGACGAGCAGAATGTCCGCGAGCGCAATGCCGAGCCACAGGATACCTTTGACGACGAGTTTCAGGTCGAGAATCTCGGCGAAGACGCTGGCGGCGACGTAAATATGTTTGATCTACCATCTATCGCACAAGATACACCGCATCACGTTTGGAGCGAGCCGCTCGAACAGGAGCAGCCGGAAAGCACTGGCCCATCACGTATTTACAAAAACAACGCGCCTCGCACCAGTCGGCGCGAGAACCGCGAGAATCCGTCACCTGCCGCGCCACGAATCGACGAGCCAGATGCCTTGCCACCAGTTGAAGACCAACCAACCGTGACAATTCTGCCCGAAGAGCTTTCGGCGCAACGACCTAATCATAATACAGGCCGTCCCGCCACCCAATCACGAAGCTTGCCACCTATTGATCTGCCCGATACACCTCCCGTTCCTCGGCAACCAGGAGCAAAACGTGCTTCGCAGCAGATATTAGGTAACACTCCGCGTGGAGCCGCCAGACCTCAAACCAACGTTCCGCAACGTACTGGCACTAGTGGGAGCCAGCGTCGCGCTGCACCACGTGCCGCCGCCCCTACTAGAAAGCTACCTTCACAGTCATCACGCAGGTCTGTCGCTATCATCGTGTCGCTCGTCATCTTGCTATTTCTATTGACGGGCTTAGTTGCGCTTGTCATACCAACCACCGATGTGACGCTTAAACTACCCGCGAAAGACTATTCACATGCGGTAACACTCAAGGCTGTGTCGGCTGGTCAGCAGGGCAGTGCCCTTAATACTGTTCCTGCCGACTCGTTGAACAATACCTTCGAGGCAACGGGCACAGGTAGGGCTACCAGTAGCGCAAAGGTCGGCACCGCCCCGGCAACAGGCGAAGTCACCTTCACCAACTCAGCGAATGTGCTTGTAACCATTCCTTCGGGCACGATTGTCACCACGAGCAACGGTACCGCCTTCTCGACACAGGCCGAGGCAGTCGTCAATACGCCTAACAGTAATGTCGGACCAACGATTCAGGTTCCCATCAAGGCTCAAACGTCCGGTACAAGTGGCAACGTGCCTGCGGGTAGCATCAACGCTATTCCACCGGACAGCTTGAACGCCATCGTGATGTACAACAAAATGAATAGCTCAGACCTGAAACTAACGGTCACGAACGAGCAACCAACCGCCAGTGGTGGCGTTGGTAACACACCAGCCATCGCACAAAAGGATATTGATGCCACTAAAGCGTCTCTTGATACCATTTTACAGGGCCAATTTAATACATGGCTTGCGCAGAAAACCGCGTCTGGTGACAAAGCCGGTACATTGACAAGCACCGAAACACTGGAAAACGCCCCCTCCGTCGGTCAGACAACGACAGACGGCACCTTTACCGCTAAGCTCAGAATGAGCGTCACCGTGCTAATCGTGCGAGCCGCCACCCTGCAGCGAGCCTCTATCGCACAACTGAATCGCTATATCCTCGCCGACAAAAACAAAACCTTCGTGGGCTATACCGTCGTCGATGATGCGAAGCTCCCGGTGCAGGTGCAAAATCTCAAAACCAGTAGCGACAACAAGTCTACTCTCACTCTTATCTATACCGCCGCCGCTAAAGTTGTGCAATCGCTCGATATACAACACCTACGCGGTCTCATCGCTGGCAAGTCCATTGCAGACGCACGCAAGACGCTGCAAAGCATTCCAGGCGTACAGCATGTAGATATCAGCACTGGCCCCAAGCTTGGAGGCGGGACACCAAGCTGGATATCCTTCTTGTCGAGCAATATCACCATCCACCTCATACCAGAAGACAATGTAACGCCTCCCAAAAAGAAATGATGAGGAAATGACAGCAATTGTATGCGCTGCATACAATTGCTGTCATTTCCTCATCATTTCTTTACCCAATATAGCCAGATTGGTTAGAAAGCAACATCGTGGAACGTTCTACGTAGTATAAGAAACAAAGTAGAATTGAGCAAAACACTATGGCGCGATTGATGGCATTGGACGTGGGAGAGGCGCGTATCGGCGTAGCAGTCTGTGATGCAAGAGAGATTATCGCTTCTCCATACACCACCCTGCACGTCACACGCGACGAAACACAAACCTTCGCCGCCATTCAACGACTCATAGCCGAAACCGAGGCCGAAGGACTTGTAGTAGGTCTACCAATTAGTATGGATGGACAGATTCACGGGCAAGGGAAGTGGGTGCAGGAGTTTGTCGAACGCCTGAAACCGCATATCTCTCTTCCGCTTATATTTTGGGATGAACGCCTCTCTACCGTTGAGGCGCGGCGTCTGCTGAATCAGGACGACACATGGAATATCGGTCGCACAAGACAAAGACGGACTACTCGACGCCAGTCTAAGCGTCGTGTACATACTCAAGAGATCGACGCGTATGCCGCCGCAGTGATTCTTCAGGACTACCTGGATTCTCGCGGGAGAAATGTAGAGGAAACAACATGAGAAGAGGTCCTCGTGTCGCTATCGTAGCGGTACTTCTGGTTGGTGCAATTATCTTTGGCGTGACTTACTATGCCTGGAATACGACTACCGATATCTTTCAGCCTGTGACTTCCGCCGGCAAAGGCAAATCGATTTCCATCGAAATCTCTCCTGGCGAAACTACAAACCAGATCGCAACCGATTTACAGAACAAGGGACTGATTCGTAATGCGACCGCTTTCCGCATCTGGGCACGTGTCAAGGGTTTAGATACTCATCTCGAAGCAGGCATCTACAAAAAACTTAATACCAGTATGACCATTAGCGACATTATTGACCAGTTGCTTAACGCGCAACCCGATGCAGTCCGCATTCTCATTGTAGAGGGCTGGCGCCTGGAGCAACTCGCACGTCAATTTTCGGCCTCCGGTCTCGTCAAATTCAAGTCAAGTGATTTCTTAGAGTATACCAAACATATCGACAAGTTTCCTGATGCTGCCAAATATCCTATCCTGAAAAATGTGCCGCAGGGCAGTAGCATGGAGGGCTTGCTCTTTCCCGCGAGCTATGAGGTGCCCGTGAATGCAACCGCTACCGATGTGATCGATCTACTGCTGCAACAGATGACCGATACCATTCATCAGTATCATCTCGACACGACAGCGCAGCAACATCAACTCTCGCTCTACCAAATGCTCACCCTCGCATCTATCGTCGAACGAGAGGCGGGACCAAAAAATGATGTAACCGAGCGCGGCGGCATCGCCAGCGTCTACTGGAACCGCGTCTACAAACCCAACGACGAAACTGTAGGGCTACTACAAGCCGATCCAACGGTGCAATACGCACGCGACACAACGTCGCCGCCCACAAAATACTGGACACCTCTAGCTGACTCCGGTGGAAAAATTGCCGCTGACAGCCCCTGGAATACCTATGTGGTGAAGGGCTTCCCCCCGACACCCATTTGTAGCCCTGGCCTCGCCAGCTTACAAGCGGCGGCGGCACCAGCCAACACCGATTATTACTACTTTTTGACAAAGAAAGACGGTCATGCCGTCTTCGCCAAAACTAATGCTGAATTCCAGCAAGATGAGAATAAATATCTATCATAAGAGAGCATCATGAGTTTACTATCTATCGCAAGTATCGTGGCTGCACCGCAGCCACAC
>CAXUHG010000062.1:11087-12168 GCA_964250805.1 uncultured Ktedonobacteraceae bacterium
AAAAAAAAATCATACCCCACCATATTATTTTAAATAACTACCCATCTATGGGGGGCCCCCCCCCCCCCCCACCAACCCAGTATTATTCAAATTCTGCTCCTGGCTTTATTGCAGGGCGTCACCGAGCTATTCCCCATAAGTAGTCTTGGTCACACCGTTATTATTCCTGGTCTCTTCGGATGGGGCGATATCGAACATGGCACCGCCTGTGGTGGAGATAGTTGCTTTCTTCCCCTTATCACGGCTTTGCACTTTGGCACAAGTATCGCCTTAATTCTCTATTTCTGGCGCGACTGGCTACAGGTAGGCCGGACGGTTGTTATCAGTGTGAGAGAGGGCGAGGTAAAGCAAGGGACGGAAAGCTGGGTAAGCTGGCTTATTATTATAGGCTGTATTCCCGCAGGCTTAATTGGTGTCTTTCTACAGAAACCACTTGGACAACTTTTCGCATCGCCACTGCTCGCCGCCGCTTTTCTTGTTGTGAATGGCTCTATTCTCTTTGTAGGGGAACTGTTGCGTCGTCGTAGCGAGAAACAAATGGCAACAATGCATCCAAAAGAGCGCGAGGCGCGTTTCCGTCCCCTCACATCGCTCTCCTGGAAAGAAGCTATCATCGTCGGTTTAGCACAGGCACTTGCCTTAATTCCAGGCTTCTCACGCTCAGGTATGACGATTGTGGCTGGACTGGGTGTGCGTCTCTCTCACGAAGATGCAGCTCGTTACTCGTTCTTACTGGGTACACCAATCATCCTTGCGGCGTCACTGATTGAGATACCGCTCCTCTTCGGACAACCAGCCTCACAGCTCCTGTTTATCCTGATCGGTATGGTTATATCAGGTGTTGCCGCCTATCTCAGCACCAAATTTCTCATGAAGTACTTCGAGACGGGCCGCCTCGACCCCTTCGCCTACTACTGCTGGGGCGCGGGCCTTCTTGCCTTGATTCTGTTCATCGCCATCCCCTCGCTCAACACAACCGCACCACAAGCATTCCTCCGGTAATTGGAAAACGAAAATTTATTTTATACAAAGGCGGCGGCGATGGTGAAAAGGAAAAATAGTTTTTCAAAACAAAAATAAC
>CAXUHG010000062.1:12178-12649 GCA_964250805.1 uncultured Ktedonobacteraceae bacterium
CCGGTAATTTGGATAACAGCATTCATCTTCATGCGGCGCATGAAGATGAATGCTGTTCTCCACATTACCCAATACCCAAAAGTGCTAATTTGTCCCTCTATCCGTTGCACAAATCAGGAGAAGCGTTTATTATAGTGAAGGAGTTTTGGAAAGGCCAAAATCCCAATAAATTATTTTTTCATTAAGAAAAGGAAAACTATCATGAAAAACCCAACCGTTTATTATGCAGCTATTGCACTCGGAGTTGTTATTGCACTTGTTGGTATCTATATGCTCGTCGGTATGCACTTCCACGGCAAAGCTTATGCAGCCATCGCTGTTGGTGCTGTCGTCCTTATCGCTGGTATCGCAGGCATGTTCGTTGCCAAACCAGCCGCCGCCAAATAACTTCTTATACTCTAACAGAGAGGGGGCAAAAATCGCGGCGCCGGTTTTGGGGGGAAGTGTATAATGACAAAAAAACAACATGGG
>CAXUHG010000062.1:12659-29238 GCA_964250805.1 uncultured Ktedonobacteraceae bacterium
CACACCACAAAAAACTACTCAACAAACAAAACACCACCGGCACCCACCGCGCCCGGCCGGGTCCCCCCCCTCTCTGTTACATATGCCATCTACACATCGTTCATTACCTATGAGAAAGCTTCATAGTAGTCTGACAGCATTCATGCGTTGGTCTTTCGTAGGGACCAGATTTATCGCGTCCAGCGGCTCAATTTATTGAGCGAAATCCTTGTCAGTCTTGTCTACAAGCTGTTTCGTGCATAATCTCGTGTGATAAATCACACAGAAGGACGCGATAAATCTGGTCCCTACGAAAGGCTATCGAAAATAGTAGTATAAACAATTTGTTTTAAAGTCAAAAAAGGAAGGTTTATTCGCACATGAGCAAAACTACAATCTTTTATGCAGGCATCGCTATTGCCATCATCGCTCTCTTGATCGCCGTCTATTATGTCATTCCCGGCGTCTATCACGTCCTTGCCACACCGCCAACCGCTGCACACTACAAACACGCCGCCGCCTTTGCCGCCCTCGCGGTCGTTGCGGCCCTTGCCGCTATCATCAACCGCCCTCGTGCAGCCACTCCCCGCTACTAAAGCAGGGGTCAAGGGGACAGCCGTCCCCTTGCGGGCGTGGGGTGTCCCCACATTCCCTTTTTTATCTGTGGGAACAAGTCCATTCTCGGAGATGTATTGGCATGACGCGTCATGCCAATACATCTCCGAGAATGGACTTGTTCCCTCTCAAAAACTCTTCGGCACTCATCGCCTTCTTCCCCTCCAACTGCACCTGCTTGACAAGCAAAAAACCTGCCCCCGTTACTATCGCCATCACCTCATGACCCGCCTCTTCGCGTGTCGTAACCAAACCAGGCTCCACTTGTCGTGCTGGTTGCTCCAATATATCTACCTCACCCGCTAACGGTTGCGCTCCAAGAATTTTCAGCAGTTTGCCGCGCCAATACGTATAGCCACCGGGCCAAGGGGTATAGGCTCGTATCTGACGCGCCAGGACTGCCGCAGGCTTATCCCAATGCAAATGCCCATCCTCTTTTCGCAACATGCGCGTATGCGAGGCGTGCAACTCGTCCTGTGGCTGTGGCGTAATCGTACCCGCAATCCACTGTGGCAGTGCCTCAAGTAACGCCTGCGCCCCTAGCTCAGCGAGTTTCGGCGTCAAGCTCTTCGTCGTCTCATCTTCGGCTAGAGAAATAGTCCGACTGAGCAACGTCGGTCCCGTATCGATACCCGCATCGAGCAGCATAATCGTCACGCCCGTTTCGCTCTCACCCTGCACAATCGACTCCGCGATAGGATCCGCTCCACGATACTTAGGCAACAATGATGCATGAACGTTCAGCGTACCATAACGCGGTTGATCTAACACCGCCTGTGGCAGAATTTGCCCGAAGGCCGCCACGATATACAGGTCTGCCGCGTATTCCGCCAACGCCGCGCTATTTTCCGCCTTCTTAAACGACCCAGGTTGCCACACTGGAATATTCTGCTCCAACGCAAATTGCTTCACAGGCGCATACACAATCTCGCGCCCCCGACCCACAGGCTTGTCAGGTCGCGTCACCACCGTCACCACCTCCAACCCCTCTGGCACAACCTTGCCAGGAGCTGCACCCTCCACTAACGCCTCCAACGCAGGCACCGCAAAATATGGCGTCCCCATATACACAATTCTTAGCATCTATGTATTCCTTTCTATTGTGTAGGGCATGATTTATCACAATACTGTTCAAATAGGTGCAATGTGATGAGAACCGACGGGCACCCCTTGTGGTCAATACACTTCAAATAAGGAGAGTAGTCCAAAAATACGAGAACGGACGCCCACAATTCACCGCCGTTCTCTTATTTGAAGTGTATTGACCACAAGGGGCGCACCCTACTATATGACGTTTCGACGCGCTCCGCGCGTTCAATATAGTAGGGACTCGCCCCTTGTGGGCGTCCGTTGGTGCCAACCCACCGCCGTTCGCCTTATTTGAACTGTATTGTAATTTATCACATTCCTACAGAGTTTCATGCAATACGACTACTTATCTAAATAGCATAGTTATAAATAAACTTCTGATACAACTTGACATACTGTCGAATTTGTGTTACAGTATCACAAAGGGGAAGTAAGTAGACATTATCACTGTAACAAGTTCAGTTGTATACAAGTTGTCTTGACCGGATGAGAAACGAGGTCATCCAATTAGTATCTTTCGGCTTTTGCATAGCGAGCAAGCGGCAACACAACAGCTTTCGTACTCCCTGAACTTGAACTACGAACAACTCTTCAAGCTTCAAAGGGTGCGTAATCCATTTGCGCTTAGAGCGGTCAGCTACTCCACGCTTGCCTCCTATTTAGAATGTCCCTGGTGTACTATTATGCGTAAACGCAAAAAGGCACCCAAAGAACTTACGCAGTACCCCATTGTACAACAATCCTCTCTCTTCGGCTCAAGTCCTCCTGATGCACGCGCTATTGGTACCTTACTCCATACAATAATCAATTATTTGCATGCATCGAACGGACTCCTGCCCGCGGAAAAACAAATCCTCTTACTGACGAAACCCGAAATGCTTGACCGCTTTATTCGCCGTGACCTGCATTCCCTCTTACAACGTGAAGGCAAAATTCAGCTCGCGCTGACACTGCACGACCTACATTATGATGCGCGACTACTGGCTCGCTCGCTCATAGAGCCAATGCTGCGCTATCAACGCGAACTTGTCGCTAACGAAGCGGTTGTCTTTGGAGTCGCGGAACGCTTCCAGATTAAGCTCTCTTCGACCCGCAACACCTTCGCGAATTTTCCAGGGCGTGGTGGCTATGTTGGATTGATCGGCGAATTTGATCAGATACGGCTCCACAGAGGACGCGATGGCTCCGACTCCAGAGGCATACCCGCCATCATTGAGTTCAAGAAGAGTCTTGGGTGGCGAAAAAAAGGAGAAGACGAAACCTCAGGAGAAGATGAGGGGGAGTGGATTGCCCATGAGCAACCAACAGCATTTCATGCCATGCAGCTCATGATCTACTGGCTAGCTTTTCAATCTCTATGGGATACAGAGGAGTTTGTACGCAATCAGCGCGGCATGGCAACAGAATTGCCCATGCAGCTTCACCAATCACTTGACATGATTATCTACAACTTCTACGATGGAAGCCAGTATCGCCTGTTAACATCAGACAACAAAAAGGCACTTTTGTCATTGATCGAATGTATCTTTTATCTCGATTGGTCGCTGAAAAGTGGCTACTCCTACCAATCGCCAACACATGATTGTCAGCGCACCTCTCCACTCACCGAGCTACCAGAACATGCCATTCAGGTGCAGGTTGGCGAGACATTGCTACCAGCGAGAGAATGCTACTCCTTAGCCCTTGCCGCCTTCGAGCGTTTCAAAACCACGATTACATGGGAACAGCTTCCCCATCCCGTGCAAAATCAGGAATAACCGTCTTCTTCTCGTTATCTACCAGAACATCATTAAAATAGTCAGGGTACACCCTATGCAGACACTCTTCCGCAAGAGTATGAATAAGTTCTTCCTCCGCCCACGGATAGAGTTCGGGATGTTCGTAGAAAACAACCAGCATCGCGTCGTCTTCCTCAAAAGTCAGAAATGTATTCCACACCTTGCCAATCGCGATAGCCTTTGCGCTCAGTAGTGTCTCCGCCTTGCTGGATTCGATGAGAAGGCCGCCATGCTCATGCGGTTGCACCCAGAATACGCCATCGTCGAGCAGTTCCACGTTATATGCAACGCCCCAGGGAGTATACATCTCTTCATTCATAAGGCTTATGCCCGCTTTCTCGCAATTTTTCATACACTAACATGTACTAAAAAGAATAGCTCCTGATGGATTATTCTTCCATCGTAGTAATTTTGTGGTATTGAATTGAATTATAGAACAAAATTTCTAATATGTCAATACCTGACCCAACGGTAG
This sequence comes from uncultured Ktedonobacteraceae bacterium, assembly GCA_964250805.1. Lineage (GTDB taxonomy): Bacteria > Chloroflexota > Ktedonobacteria > Ktedonobacterales > Ktedonobacteraceae > JBBQVS01. Next base: position 16,596 of record CAXUHG010000062.1, read on the forward strand.
TAATAGTCTGTCAATCTTGATTCGATGGTTTTCGTAGGGACCAGATTTATCGCGTCCGAGGCGTGATTTATCACGCGAGATCACGCTTAGAATGTCTTGTATCCACAGTTCGTCAAAATTTCACTCAATAAATTGAGCAACGGACGCGATAAATCTGGTCCCTACGAATTTCGTTGAGTCATGCTGATCACCTACTACTACGCTCCACTTCACATTCCATCGACAATATAGCCCAACTGTGCTAGTGGACATTGTTGATATAACTGCTGAAGTGTTATACTTGGCTATACACACGCAAGATAGGGAGCCACACATGCAGCCATTCGCCTTTGGAGTCCACTCAACGCCGCCCATCATGGACCCCAATGGAATTATGCAAAGAGCCGATGACATTCGAGCCATTCAGCATATGCTGACTGACGAGCATACGTGTGCCGTTGTACTGGTGGGCAATCCAGGTGTGGGTAAATCGACGCTTGCCACTCTTATCTATCATCGTCTGCTACTCGCAAAACAGGCTGGTATGCCCGCCCCACGCCATCTGGTATGGTTGCGTCTCAATAGCTACACAACCATACCTGACTTGATTTCCGCTATGTTACAAGGTGTCGAGGTGCAAGAGCCAGACCTCTTCCTCCTTCCGCCCGAACAACAGATAGGCGTGCTGTGGCGTGCTCTACGACGTGTACACGAAAACGCCTTGATCGTTCTCGATCAATTTGAGGCCCTACTACATCCAGAGACGAAGCAAGGAGTCGCGGGTCGTGGTTCACTGCAACTCTTTCTATCCCTGCTCCAATCCGATCTCGGTGCCACGCGTATCCTCCTCACAAGCTACCATGCACCCTTTCCACAGGAGGTCATGGAGCAAACACGGTTACGCTCATACCTTGTGTCGCGTATTAGCCTGCCGGAGGGGGTGGCCCTGCTACAACAACGCGGCGTGCGTGGTACACCCGAAGAGCTTTCGCTCGTCTGGCAGCACTGTAGTGGGCATGTCTTCGCCCTACTGTTCTTCAGTGCCCTGCTCGAACTGAGTGGAATCGCTCCGGGCTATCTCTCGCTGGCACCTGAATATCAGGCTGTGTGGAATGGAGAGGTTGCCTTCAATCTACTCTCTATGCTCTTTCGCAATCTCAATCCGCTGCAAAAGCAGACTCTACGCGCCCTAAGCCTGTTCAACGAACCAGTACCGTTACAGGCCATCACCATGACTCTCAGCAGCGGCAAGCCTCAAAGTACATCAGACATTCAGCAGTTAGTCACTCTTGTCGAGCGCGAACTACAGACATTAGCGCGGCTCTCGCTTGTGCAGGTCATGAGTGACGCCAAAGGTATCTATTTTTCGCTGCATGTGCTACTCCGTCAATACCTCCAGTCTCACTATATTGATCGGGAGCAAATTCCTGGTAGTAAGGCAGAGTTGAGTTTGAGCGGGCTGTTTCAATTAGAGCAGGTAGGCATAGAGCATCAAGAAAGTGCTATTGCAGCCGGGTACACTCATGTTGCCAGTTACTATTACGCGCTTGCACAATCCTTCGCACCAGCCACAAATTCACCGCGACAGGCGAGAGAGCTAGAGCTGCTGGTTTCTGCCATTCGCCATCTCTGTCTCGGCTGGCAGTGGCAACATGCATGCGACCTGCTCTTCAAAGAAGGCTTGCACGAAGACCTGGTACGGCTGGGTGCGTGGAACGTTCTGATCGGCTTGTATACTTCCCTTTTACCGCCCTTTGGTATGGTCACTCGCCGTGATGCAGGTCTCGTTGCCAGCCACCTCGCAATGCTCTACGGACGCATTGGCGAGCTAGAGCAGAGCCAGTCGTACTTCGACCAAGCTCTAACGCTACAGCACGAGAGTCAAGACACATATGGGGAGGCCGTCACACTCGCCAATCAGGGTGAACTCTATCGTATGCGCGGCAATCGTGAACAGGCACACCTACACTTCGAGCGTGCTATCCTGATTAGTCGGCAACAACAGGACCAGCACAGCCAGCCACAAATTCAGCTTCAGTCCATCGTCCTACACAACATGGGTCTGCTCTATACCAGCGCGAAGGACTATACTCCCGCTCTGAGTTGTTATATTCAGGCACTGCGCCTCACTTACAAACTACCTAAGCAGTATAACAAAGGCATCATCCTCACTAACCTCGGCATGCTCCTCTACCAACAGGGTCAGCAGCGCGAAAGCATTGCTATTTTGCTCGCCGCCCTCCAACTGCGCCAGCTTCTGCAGGACCCCAGCGTCGTCCTACTCGAACGTTTCCTCATCGCCCTTGAACAACATATAGGAGCCGCCGCCTACGCCAACCTCTGTCAGTCCGCACTTTCCGTTCAGCAGCACGTCATGGAGAGCCTGATACACGTTCCCACTTCTAACTCTGGCGTCTCACCCGCCCCTGTACAAGTGTGATTATGAGCATATTCGGTAGATAACGAAACGACTACCCGAATGGCCTACGCGTAAGCACTGCATTTGACACATCCCCCTCTCTTTCCCTTACAATCATGAAGACACTGGAGAAAGGAAGCATTGGTCATGTCGGATCGTGTTGGGCAGCAACTGCGAAATTACCGCTTGATTCATCTACTGGCAAGCGGTGGTTTCGCGGATATTTATCTGGGAGAACACTTGCACCTCAAGACTCAAGCAGCTATCAAAGTCCTACATGCATCTCTAGCAAGCAGTGATACGAAGGCTTTTTTGCAAGAGGCACAGATAGTTGCTCACCTGAGGCATCCTCATATTATACAAGTCCTTGACTTTGATGTTGAAAATCATGTGCCTTTTCTTGTGATGGAGTATCTGCCTGATGGCAGTATGCGGCAAAAACATGCGAAGGGTAGCCAACTTCCTCTGTCTACGATCATCTCCTACGTCAAGCAGATCGCCTCTGCTTTACAGTACGCACATAATATGCAGGTAATTCATAGAGATATCAAGCCAGAAAATATCTTGCTGAATCGACAGAACGAGGTTGTACTCAGCGATTTTGGTGTAGCGGTCTTCGCTCAAACGCTCTCCTCGCACAGTATTCAGGAAATAGCGGGTACGGCTCCATATATGGCACCTGAGCAATTTCGTGGCAAACCGAGCCGAGCTAGCGATCAGTATGCATTGGCGGTCATGATTTATGAGTGGATGAGCGGCAACCTTCCCTTTCACGGTTCGTTTGCCGAGATTGCAAGCCAGCATCTGCTCGTTTCTCCTCCTCTCTTACACGAAAAAATTCCCACGATTCCTTTGCAAATCGAGGAAGTGGTGGTCAAGGCGTTGGCGAAAGAGCCTGAACAACGTTTTGCAAGCATACAGGACTTCGCCCTCGCTTTAGAGCAAGCATACGAAGAGTCGAGAGGGAAAAATGCGTTCAAATCCTCTCCCTTTGCACGCAAAACCGCTTTGGTCAATCTGTCGCGTCTTTCATCGAATACCAACAACCTCTCATCTTACGCGACGGTTCCAGCAGACACCGCTATCGTCTCCTCTCTTTCCAACATCGAGGCTGAACAACCTTTTGCGTCACCGTCAACTGCAACTGTATTGCCTCGAATTAAGCAACCATCGCCGAAACTACCCGTGACTGACCCATCTCATCCATCAACGGTACACCTAGACTCAGCCACATATGCATCAAGTACGACTTCTCGTAAACACATTTCTAAAAAAGCGTTTGCGCTGCTTATGCTCTTGCTTGTGTTATGCATAGGTAGTTTTCAATTCTTCTTTCCACAGGTACGCAGTCAAATACTTACCAACGCGGCATCATCGCTTGGCATTACTCATATTTCTCATTCTCCTGTATCACGCCCCTCCATCACAGTTACTAACAATGCTATGCTTGGCTTCAATCCACAGCACACTCATTTTAATACTGATGAGACTATCCTTTCTCCAACAAACGTTTCTCGCTTGCAGCTCGATTGGGCAGTATCTACGGGAGGTAGTGGAATCGTTGTAACGACCTCCTCACCTGTCATAGCAGATGGCATTGTCTATATCGGCTCGGAGGATAACAAGTTGTACGCCTTCGACACAAAGAGTAGTAAGGGAAAGCTGCTGTGGAGTGCTACAACGCAAGGAATTCTTGACTCTTCACCAGCCGTAGTTAGCGGTGTCGTCTATGTCGGCTCTGATGACCACAGGCTCTATGCCTTCGACGCTAAAAAGGGCACGTTGCTATGGAGTGCAGTCACTGGAGATACTATCTATGCATCGCCCGTTGTAGTTGATGGCATCGTTTACGTCGGTTCCGATAAAATGTATGCCTTCGATGCCAAAAAAGGAACGCTGCTGTGGAGTGCCAACACAAATGATCCTCTAGCCTCTTCTCCAGCGGTAGCGAACGGTACCCTCTACATCGGTTCGGAGGATGGCAACCTGTACGCCTTTGACGCTAAAAAGGGCACATTGCTATGGCAGGCTCTCACCGGAGCTGCCATCGTTTCCTCGCCAGCAGTGGCGAACGGCATTGTGTATGTTGGTTCAGACAAGCTCTATGCCTTTGATAGTAAGCGTGGAAAACGCTTGTGGAACGCCTCTACAAATGACTACATTTTCTCATCTCCGGCGGTAGCGAATGGCATTGTCTACATCGGCTCACACGATAGTAGGTTGTACGCCTTCAACGCTAAAAATGGTGATCCTCTGTGGAGTGCCACGACTGGCACATCCATCAATGCCTCACCGACTGTCGCCAATGGCATCGTCTACATTGGCTCCGATGAACTCTACGCCTTTGACGCCAAAGCGGGTACGTCGCTCTGGGCGACCAACATGCTCAATAGCATCGCTACCACACCACTAGTATCCAATGGAGTACTCTATGTTGGTGCCAATCATGGACTGTACGCGTTCTATATACCGAGCTAACGGCACAAAGACCTCTTCAACAATGCCGCTTGCTACAATTGAAAATTTGACTCGCCTCTTTGCTCAAAATCAAATCGACTGCGGTGAGTACTGGCGTAACGCCAACCGTTGCTTGCCCAATAGGAGATGGATGGCCTTTTAAGAATGCTACTACGTATGACTTCCGAAAGCGCGGAACACTTCGTTGTCGCTTCGCACATATTAGGCCAAGGAGGGTTGCTAGAATTGAGCATACAGCATTACATCACTGCGCTACTGAATAGACACCTCTTGCATTATTATATAGGAATATGTTAATATACTAATATGAAAGAGAATCAGAATTACGCACAGTTTGCGGAAAACTTTGGGAAAGGTATCAGTAACACCATACGATTTAAGATACTGACACTCCTCTCGAAAAACTCAATGACCGTGAGTGAGCTAGTTGAAAAAACGGGTGCGCTACAATCGACGGTCTCACAGCACCTGCTTGTCTTAAAAAATGGTCAGTTAATTACAAGCGAGAAGAAAGGCCAGTATGTATACTATTCTCTCAATTTTGACTACATGATTGCAGGACTCAAGGGACTGACAGCTATTCTCGAAAATAAAGTTTCAAAGGAGATAGAAGAATGAGCAACATTACTAACGGAACACTTATCATAACCGGTCCTACAAGCGGACTTGGAAAAGAACTTGCTTTGCAGGTGGCGAGTAGGTCAGCAAATGACCGCCCGGATATGTTACTGGTTGGTCGCCCTGGTCAAAACCTTACAGAGATTACTCGGCTCACGCGAGAAGCTGGTGCAAACGCCTATGAGATTGCGTGTGATTTATCGAGGTTATCTGATGTTCGCGCAGCAACGAAAACTATTCAAGACCTCCTTGCAAGTAACAAGGTGCGTCCGTTGCATGCCATCGTTGCAAATGCCGGTCTGAACTCGGTCGATACCAGAGAAACATCGGTCGATGGATATGAATTAACTTTCGCTGTCAACTACCTTGCTCACGCTCAACTCATTAACGGTCTGAAAGATACGATTGTTGCACCAGGACGAATTGTCCTGGCTGGCTCAGATACATACTACGAAAATACGTTTCGGAAAATATTACATGTCCCCGCCGCTGATTGGCGGGACCCGCTTGAGATCGCACGCCCAGCACCTGCAAGTACTCAGCCGTCTATGCATGCAAGCGGCATTGCATACTCCAATTCTAAACTAGCTATTCTATACTACGCGCATGAACTGCAGAGGCATGTCAAAGACGGCATAAGCGTGATTGTTTTCGAGCCTGGATTCATGCCAGGCACAGGATTGGGACGTGACTACGCCCCAACTGCTCAATCTATAGCACGAATGATTGGCCGTTTACCTGGCGTCTCTAAACCCACTAACTCAGCACCGATGTTTGCTGCAGTTGCACTAGACGAAAAATGGTCACATCTGCACGGTGGCGACTACGTAGTCAAAAATAAGCTCACCGAAGTCCAGCCTTTTGCACAGAATCGTGAAAGAGAACAGCAGTTGTGGCAAGCTACAAACGAACTTCTTGAGGCCGCAAAATAACAAATACCATCGACCAACCTTTGAGGAGTTGGGTAATCAATTAGACCTCTACAGATTATATTGTTGACACGGCACGTTTGCGGGCATATTGGCGACGCATCTTTGAGCGACTACCGCAGCCTTGCATGCTACACCACTGGCGACTGCCATTCTTGCTGGTATCGAGAAAAAGCCAGCCACAATCGCCCAATCCAGGACACTCTTTGACTTTTTTCACCTCTTCGGAGGTCAACAGCTCTACCGCCGAACGTGCCACCAACCATAGCACATACTCAAGGTCATCGCCATCCGTGCTTATCTGCCACTCCAAACCTTCTGCGTTTGGTGCAAGATGTGCATGGAACGTTACATCTCTAAATGTAGTTTCTAGCACTTCTAAATCTGCTCTCTGCGGTATTCTTGCATGAGCAAACGCAAGGAAGATAGAGTACATAGCCTCGCGTAAGGTAACAGCCTGTCCAAATACACGCTGCACCTGTTCAGGTCGTTGAGCAGCTATATGCAAGAGGCGTTGTTGCTGCTCCCCTGTCAGTATCTCTGTATGGCGTCCCCACTCTACAAGGTCGGCGTAGTCATTGAGAAAATCTTGCGGATGCGAACCAATGCGTGGGTCGAGCGTGTTTACAAAGTCCAAGCACAAGCGTCCACCCAATAGCGAGAGCGTACCAATTGACAATGTTGACGTACTAAGTTGATTATTCTGATCGTAGGCCATCGTATCTCCTTCCATTTTTATATTACCATTCAAGATGTCTTGATTGGTATAAATTTACATGTTATTGCATTACCATTAAAGAGATTTTAATAGGTAAGACAATATATGTCAAGGAAGTAAGCAAAGGAGATATGCATGTCGGACGCATCCTCGCTCTCCAAGGATGCGTCTTCGCGTTTTGGTAAGCTCTGGCACAATAGAGATTTCCTAACAGGGTCGCACCAACGCCAGTTATCGTCTGCTTGTCTCCGGTGCCTTGCCATTAGGCTCGCTCCGCGGCGGTACATTAGGTGCATCGATAGGGCTATAACTCACGCTTGCTGTAGGTGCATTAAGCTTATTATCTACCGCGCTATGGATTATCTTCTCATCGATACCAAAGCTACGTGCATTGCCTGATATATCAGAAATGACCGAAACTTGAAGTTTCAAGACAATGCTAGCCGCGTCGTGGAACAACGGATGGAGCCTCTTCCTCTTCGTCCTCATCTTCCAGCACAACACTAGACTGCTGTAGCTGCACAATCGAGATGAGCAACATGGCGAGGATGATAAAGTGCAAACCAGTACACCATGCACAGATGGTATGCAAGCGCACAAGCTCGACGAAGACAAGATAGAGAACCGTTACAATACCCATAATTGACCATACAAGTTCGGCGATAAGCAGGCTACGACGTTCGGGTAGAATGCGCCACGCAGTAAAGGCCAGTCCACCCATAACGATGCACCACAGCAACCCAGGTACGCTAATCGGAATGGTGGTGCCAGGAACGACGGAATACGCGCTGGAAAGAACCTTCGCGCAATCGACGATTCCGCTAGCAGAGCAGATGAGCGGGGCATTCTCGTAATGGACCGAGGTCAAGTAAATAGAGATGCCGATACCTACTAGCGACAGTACCAGCAAGGAGAGTTGTCCCCAGAAACGTCGTATATCTATCATCGTATAATCCTCTTTTTCTTATTAGCATAGTATCAACTCTGCCGGATGTCAAGGATGTGGTAGGAACTATAATTCATTACGCTCTCGTACCCATTGATCACGTTTACAGGATTTGAGGGACAGAATCAATGACGGGGAACGTAAACAACGGGTACGAGGGCGTAATGAATTATAGTCCCTACAGTTGTTGAATTTCACTATTTATATGCGACTACTCCATAGGCTTCCGCATGCCGCACAACGCGCGAAAAGCCGGACTCCTGTAAGCGTCGCACGACGCCATGCGTGATGTTGCCTGCCTTACTATTAGGATCACCGACGTAGTGGAAGAGCCGTCCACGTTGCTTGAGAATACGATGAAGTTCATGGTAGAACGTGCCTGAGTACAGTTCACCTGCCATCTTCAACGTTGGGGGATCGTGCATAATGCGGTCAAAGCTCTCATCGCCAAAGGTTTGCACCACGTCGTAAGCATCGCCCATTCTTTGCGTGATTTTGGGATTGGTGAAGAGTTCCTGTGACCAGGGGTTAAGATGAGCTATATGCTGTGCGCCCACATCAAGTTCGATAGTTATCACGCGTTCTGCTGTTCTGGCGGCTAAGATGCTTGTATATCCTAGTCCTGTCGTTGTGTCGAGGACAGACCCATTTATTGGAGCAAGAGCCGAGAGCATACGCTGCGCGTGTTGCCAGGGATCAATGTCTTTAATACGATGCATCGCAAAACCAGAAATCAGGAGGCTAGGAGTCCCCTGCGTGGGCAACAGACTACAAACGCGATTTGTTGTTTCAGAGAAGGTCTGAATTGGTTGCATGCCTCTCTCGTCAATGAGGTAACAGTGGTCTTTGATGCGGCTGATTCTTTCAATACTCGCCCAATCCAGAAACTCGCCCTTTGCAAAGCTCACTCCTTCGGAATTCAAGCTAACAGTAATATTGCTCATGCCAAGATCAGGCGATATTTCGGTCATGCCTTGATGATTCTTCCGTGCCTCCAATAGAGCTTGCGTCTGGACGTAGGAGAGAATGACAGCCATAGACGAAACTATTCCTCCCAGATGTTCACTTCGTATTCGTGTTCAGGAGCAAACCAACTTCCTAACAAGACCATGTCGCTGTAAAGAACAAGCGTTTGCCTATCCCTAGTATAAGAGACACGTTGAAGGATAAGGACGGGATCGTTGGAGAGTAACTGAAGCAACTCTTGTTCTTCAAATGTTGCATTTCGAGCGGTATACTTATCTTTGGCAATGCCAACAACAATGCCATATTTTTCTTTGATGCGTTTGACCACATCGATCTCAAAACCATGTTTCATCTCATCAAGAATATCCCCCTCAACCAGTTCCAACGGATAATATGTATCCCAGGCACAAATGGGAACACCGTCAACAATAGTCATGCGAGACCGTTTGACAAACTTCTTATCAGCAGGAAGCTTGAACATTTCTATGGCATCTTTAGGAAGAAACACCCCTGTCTCTATAGTGCGGTCTATTGTTACAGCATGGTAGCCCGAAGCACGAAGAAAGCTCGTCCAGTCTCTTTGAATGCCTGAAATACTAATAGACGCCATGCGTGCTAACTTCCCACCTTTTAATGCCAGCACATCTCGTTTCCGATACCAGGGCGTTTTCTTTGCATCAAAGTGATAAGTCCGCAGATAAGGCTTCACGTTACTATAAAAACGCTTTTTCGAGGCGTCCAGTTCAGCCAAGACTTCTTGCGTATCCAGATATTCCTGATCCTCTACTATTTTTGACATAGACGGCCTATTTCCTCTTACATGGGTTTGTAAATTCGGTGATGTATCTGCACCCTATAGTTAGTTGAAGTAATGGGCTTTATGATAGCCTTCATGCCATGAATTATAGGCAAAAGAGTTTCCTTTTGTCAACTTTTTATCTCCAATTAGAAACTTTGTGATACTAATAGAAACTAATATTGACAAAGGGAAACTTGTGTAGTAAACTTTCAATATGCTTCATGGTATCACTCTTTCAAGAACAACAATTAAAGAAAGATTATGAAGCAAGAGCTATAAGACGAAAACCTAGAATTGAGGAGGAAGAGGAGGCAATGTTCGTGAATGCTCCCGATATCTCTCTGCCTTCTGAGCAATGAAAGGGAAATACAACACGATGAAGAGACATCTCAGCGAAGTCGCCCACTTCCGCGAACAACAAGCCTTAGAGGAACAAGCCTCACGCTTAGGGCTGTACGGACCCGCCATCGTCGCCAACCACAATAGCATCACGGCTCGATTACAACAGGGAGCGGCTCGCATCCTAAACCTTATGCATGAGGGCAAGGTTCAAGAGGCTATACAAGTGATGGATCAACCTAATTGGGGCGCGGAGATGCAGGGAACGATACATGTAACGCAAGATACTCAAGAACGTTAGAGGAGGATACAATGGCTCATCGTGAAGCACCACTTTGGCAACGCTACCGCGTAGAGAATCAGACGACGCAACCCTTACCAACTGGCAACATCACATTTCGTTTGCACCTCTCGGCTCATCATCTCACTTCGCTGGATGTAGCGCGGCTTTCAGGGGTGCGCTACGCGACGACGTGGAGAATTGAACAGAATAAGCCTATTCGTCCAGAGCATGCCGCGTTGGTACGGGCTGCTCTCCGTCGCGCGACAGGCGTTGCATATATGGGACCGATAGCGGTGCATGCGAATGAACACTCCTTGCATACCTGAGCGAAAGGCGGTGCTATGAATCCTCATGAACTCAACGCCAACCTGCCTAGTCTTGGTCTTGGGTTGCAAGATATTCAGGTCCTCTCCACGCTAATTGGGAGCTATCTCGTCTATTTGCGAAAAGGTGTATTGCCCTCAAAGCAACGCGACGCTGAGATGGTGCTGTTAGCAGGAATTCACAGGCGTATGCTGGCAATACTATTCACGGATGGAGGTATGATTCCGCTTACGACGGCAGAGATACAGGCGTTGGCGAATGCATTGCAAGGTTCCGCACGGCTGATGCGACAGATGATGACACCACCGGCACAACGCAATGAGGCACTGAAACAGATGAGAGCGATACGCGAACACCTGTTGCGTATGCTGGTGGGAAGAAATGATTAAGGCGCAAGGCAGGTTACAGGGAGACCGCGAGGGTCTCCCCTACATTTCATGTTAATTCCTAACGTGTAGGGGAGACCCTCGCGGTCTCCCTGTAACCCACTGTAAAACCATAATCATGTCAATGCAGGGCTAACCTGCTCAGCGAAATGGCAGGCGGCAAAGTGTTCATGTCCCTCTTTCGCCTCGAATGCAGGCTCGACTTCGCGGCAGATTTGTTGTGCCATTGGGCAGCGCGTATGAAAGCGACATCCTGACGGCATGTGAATTGGGCTGGGGAGATCACCGGAGAGAATGATACGCTTGCGCTTCTTCTCTAAAACAGGGTCAGGAATTGGGACAGCCGAGAGAAGAGCCTTTGTGTAGGGATGCTTGGGAGCGGCGTAGAGTTCGTCGCGGTCCGCCAGTTCGACGATTTTGCCAAGATACATGACGGCGATACGGTCGGCGACATGGCGCACAACGCTCAAGTCGTGCGAAATAAAAAGGTAGGTTAAGTTGAATTGTTGTTGCAGATGTTGCAGCAGGTTCAGCACCTGAGCGCGTACAGAGACATCCAGTGCTGAAACTGGCTCATCGGCAATCACAAATTCTGGATTGATTGAAAGGGCACGCGCTACCGCGATACGTTGCCTTTGTCCGCCACTAAACTCGTGTGGGTAGCGGTCGATATACTCTGGACGCAGCCCGACGACGCGCAGAAGTTCCGCCGCCTTCTCACGAATTTCGCTACTTGAACCCAGATTGTAGATATGCATTGGTTCAGCGATGAGGGAGCCAATGGTAAAGCGCGGATTGAGCGAGGCAAAGGGGTCTTGAAACACCATCTGCACACGGCGTCGTACCTGTCGCAACGGCTCACCGTCCAGTTGTGCAAGGTCTTGATTATCAAACAGGATTTGCCCTTCCGTTGGCTTATAAAGCCGAACAATTGTGCGCCCAATCGTTGTTTTCCCTGAACCACTTTCGCCGACAAGTCCTAGCGTCTGCCCACGCACAATACTTAAACTGACGCCATCGACGGCACGGACATACCCAACAACCCGTTGTAGCACCAATCCACGCGTCAGGGGAAAGTACATTTTCAAATCGCGTACATCGAGCAATGTATCGCTCGCCACCTGTGTTCCCATGCTTGTACTCCTTACGACGTTTTTTGCATAGCTTTTTGTGCGGCCTCTGTACTCGCAATTTTCTGCGCCTCAACACGCGCCAAGCGCCGCCGCTCCGCATACGCCTGTTCTTTCGGATCGGTGATATCAGGCCAACATGCCTTACGATGCGTCGCTTTCATTGGCAGTGCCTCTAGTGGCGGCATAGTGTTACAGATAGTGTGAGCAAAGTAGCAACGCGGTACAAAGGGGCAGCCCTTTGGCGGATTGAGGAGATCAGGCGGAGAGCCTTCGATGGTTCTCAACTCAGAATGACGTACTTCATCGAGACGCGGCACAGACGAGAG
>CAXUHG010000062.1:29338-31066 GCA_964250805.1 uncultured Ktedonobacteraceae bacterium
GCGCGTTTACGCGCCTGTCCTTCTGATAGTTTGAGGTGAATACGTAAACCTTCCTCGATCTGCTTCCCAATCGGCATCGTAGGATTGAGGCAAGTCATCGGGTCCTGGAAAATCATGCCAATTTTGCCGCCGCGCACTTTCCGCATCGCGCTCTCTGGCGTATCGAGCAGGTCTTGTCCGTCGAAGAAAATAGAGCCGCCCACGTACTCTCCTGGCGGTTGCGCGACCAGTTTCATAATTGAGAGGGCGGTGACGCTTTTGCCGCAGCCGCTTTCGCCAACGATGGCGACCTTTTCCCCTGGTTTGATGGAGAAATTCACGCCATCGACGGCATGTACATAGCCCGCCTTCGTCTTAAAGTAGGTTTTGAGGTCTTGTACCTCTAAAAGATTGTCACTCAAAAGCTCTCACTCCTTTTACTCTTCTGAAATTACTACGGGTAGCGTACCAGCGAAGTATTGCGAGCAATGTACAAAGGATGGCGTGGAAAACCTTCCTTGGTCGTTCCTAGACAGTAGACCTCTCGCCCTGTGAAGAGTCGAAGAACCGCTATATCCCTGTAGTAGAGCGAACCATGAATTCCCCATCCGCAAACGATCAGAGCGGATCGCGTTGCCGCCTCATAAATATACGAATCATTGAGGGGACCAATAGGATCAGTTACTGTGCGAAGAAAAGCTGGATTTGTTGCCCTAAATGCGAATAGATTGACGATCTCTAAAGAACCAAAGGACCAAGAGCGTGCAAAACGAATACAGCATCGAAGTGTTCGATCATCCTGAACCGCATCTGCGGTTGATGGATTGAGAAGTACAAAAAGTACTCGCGGCAGATGTTCATCCCAATCTCGCCACAACGTGTAGCGATACGCTCCGATAATGACGGCTCCCATCTCAAAAGGGGACATTTGATGCACTGCTCATAAACTCCTTGAAGACGTTCATCAATTCCTTAAACATTATCAATCGCTCACAGGGTGTAATGAATTAGACCCCTACAAACATTGTCAATCGCTCACAGGGTGTAATGAATTAGACCCCTACGCCCAACCATTATTTTGTGAATGTGCATAATCGGTCCCTACCGTTCCGTCATGTATGGGTCGAGGGCATCGCGTAGACCGTCGCCAACAAGATTACAACTGAGAACTGTGAAAAAGATGAGCAGGCCAGGGATGAAAACCAGCTTGGGATCGGTATCGAAAAAGCCTTGCCCATCGCTAATCATGTTGCCCCACGTCGCAACGGGTACCTTGATGCCAAAGCCGAAGAAGCTGAGAACTGATTCCAGGATAATGTTGCTACCAACAAGCAGGGTTGCATTGACGATAATCGGCCCTGCGGCATTCGGCAGGATGTGACGAAACATGAGGCGAAAGCCGCGTGCCCCGATTGTGCGAGCCGCCAGCACATATTCGCGCTCTTTCAGAGCAAGAAACTCACCACGTACAAGACGCGCTACCGTCGTCCAGCCAAAGATGGCAATTAGGAAAATAACACCAGACGTTGACCCATTAGCAAACGATGCAGAGAGAATGAAGAGCAACAAATACGTGGGTATCGCCAGTACAACGTCCGTCAAACGCATAAGCAAATTGTCGATGATGCCGCCATAGTAGCCTGCAACAGAGCCTATTGCAACACCTAAAACGACTGAAATAAGCATGGAAGTCAAACCAACCAGCAGCGATACCTGTCCGCCTGCTATCGCACGCGCCATTGTATCGCG
>CAXUHG010000063.1:0-17202 GCA_964250805.1 uncultured Ktedonobacteraceae bacterium
CAAGATGCCAGGCAATTCGTGTCTATTTTTGTCTTATGAGCGTACATCCATCAATGGCGAGGCGGAGTAACTGTGCTAATCCATTTCCAATTGGTGCAACTTCGATGTATTCTTCGAGAGTATGGGCGCGTCCAGCGTAGGTGACGCCGACGCAGATAGCGGGAATGTTCATGCTGATAGGGATGTTCGCGTCGGTACTCGAAGCTGCGTAGATGGGGTGAATACCTAACCATATGAGCGTCGTCGCTGCAAGTACCACGAGTGGATCGCTCTGACTTAGAGTTCCAGCGGGACGTTCGCCGAGTATCTCAATCTGTGTCTGTAACCTCGGACCTGCTTTTTGCTCGACAATTGTTCGCACCTTTGTCGCAAGTTGGTTGAGTGCGTCAACGTCGGTTGAGCGTAAGTCAAGAATAGCTGAGGCACTTGGGGCAATAGTATTTACACTTGTGCCGCCTTCGATGAGTCCGACATTGAAGGTTGTTTTGGGCACTTTGGGTACCTCAATATCGGCGATTGCGGCGATGATGCGACCTAGACCGTGTATCGCGCTGGGTTCTCCGAACGAGCCATAGGAGTGACCGCCGGGTCCATTCACGCTGATGCGCCAGCGCTGCGAGCCAACTGCGGTATTGACAATAGCACCGAGGCGTCCGTCGATGGCGATGACCGCACCCAGTTCGTTACGATAGCGTTTCACGGCTGCATGTGTACCGCGCAGATTGCCGAGACCTTCTTCGCCTACGTTGGCAACTGCGATAATATCGCTCTCGGTCTCTATGGCAAGTTCGTCGAGAATTGTAAATAGCGTTATCATTGCAGCGACGCTCAAACTGTTGTCGCCGATGCTGGGACCGCGCAGAATGTTGCCGTCGCGCGTCACGGAAATAGGAGTGCCAGAGGGAAAAACCGTGTCGATGTGAGCAAGAAACATCAAGACTGGGCCTGTATTGCGTTTTCCGCGCCGCACATAGACATTGCTGATTTCGTCGATTTCCGGTGTATAGCCGCGTTCGCGCCAGAGCGACGCCACAAACTTGGCACGTTGTCGCTCGTTGCCTGTTGGAGCAGGCACCTCACAGATGCGTTGTGCCAGTGTTGCGATTGCCTCTATCTGGTTATGTGCGACGGTGCGTAACCGTTTCAGCATCTCTTGTTTCATGCGCCGCCTCCCTTCATGTGATGATTTTTTCGTAGGGACCAGATTTATCGCGTCCGTGCAGCTCAATTTATTGAGCGAGATCGTTGTGAACCCTCTTTATAAGACGTTTCATATGTGATCTCGTGTGATAAATCACACGACGGACGCGATAAATCTAGTCCCTACGAACAATCATTGCATACCAATAAAGATGTTAGCGACCAGCCGTTTGAATTTTGTCCACTGTGGGGATGATCTCGGTTGCCAGGATGTCGAAGACATCGAGGTCGTGGACATTGGGCATGCTGAACAGCGCGTGATCTATGCCCTGTGAAGCAAGATCCGCGAAGTAGTCAATTGCTGCGGATGGAGACAGCGTGCCATCTTTGCCGTCGCGTGAGATACGCACGACATCGAGCGTTGTTTTCTCGATCTGCTCATAGGGGCGCCCGACCGTCTGACAGTGGTCTTGCAGAATGCCAAGCTTGCGTTTGAGTTCCTCCTTACCGATGCGAGCGAAGATATTACAGGCATCGGCATACTGCGCGACGAAGCGGAGTGTCTTTTTCTCGCCTGTGCCACCAATCAGAATTGGAGGATGTGGCCTTTGTACCGATTGTGGCGAGTTGAGAGTGCGAGCAAGCTGGTAGTGCTTGCCTTCGTATGGTTTATCCTCGCCCGCCCACATCTGGTGCGCTATTTGTAGCGTCTCTTCCAGGCGCTCGAAACGCTCGGCGGTCGGTGGGAAGGGAACGCCTAAACCTGCATGTTCCTCTTCATTCCATGCAGCACCTATACCAAAGTAGGCGCGACCATGTGAGAGGACATCGAGTGTCGTTGCGGTCTTCACCAGTAGACCGGGGTAGCGATAGGTGACACCCGTTACCATTGTACCAAGCTTGATACGGTTGGTGCGACCCGCTGCGAAGGCGAGGGCACTCCATCCTTCGAGCATCTCGTTCTCGGCTGGCCCAACGTTGCGAATCTGGAAGAAGTGATCCATAACCCAGAAACTGTAGAAGCCTGCGCGTTCCGCGCGTTCCGCTATCAGGCCGAAGGTGTCGCCGAGTTCGCTCTGACCATTAGGCCATGTAAAGTTAGGAACCTGTAGTCCTAAACGCATATGTCTATTCTCCTGTTGACTATAGCGGTGCGTTGTGGCACCACCCTAACTAACATTATATCCTATACAAAAGTAAGTAGGAAACCGATTATAGCCAGGGCGCCCGCAAGGGGAACGCCCCTCCCATACACGAATCGTCTTCACAGGCGGCACGTTGTATGGGAGGGGCGTTCCCCTTGCGGGCGCCCTGGCTATCGACACATTGCTTACATTCCCCCACGAATATACCGTCGTCGATTCATCATTGGCCCAAACGAAGGTGGCATTTGAGGCGTTTGGGGTGGATCAATCGCGGCGAGAGCTTCAGCACTTGCCATTTGCTCTTTGAGCGTGTGAACCTGTCCGCTCATGGTTTGTTCCATCGTGCCCTTCTGTCCGTTCGCAATCCAGCGCATCATAGAGGAGAGAAACAGTTCTTTGAGGTAGGCAAAAGAGAAGCCTTCCGTGAGTTCGCTGAGCGTGTTTACCGCCTCATCAGATAAGCGTAACGCTGGTTTCAATGAGGTGTTCCACATGGTGATGTATGCCTGACGCTCCGCCTGCTCTGGCAGATCGAAGGGATATTTGCGGTCGAAGCGGCTGGGACGATCAAGAATGGCGGGGTCTAAGCGTTCTGGATGATTAGTTGTCGCAAGCGTGACAACGCCCATGTTCGCGGCGAAGCCGTCGAGTTCGTTCAGGAAGAACGAGCGGTTTTGGTCGTTCAGTAGCGAGTCCAGATCCTCGAAGACGAGAATGCATGGCGCGGTCTTGCGAGCGCGATCAAAGACGTTGCTGATATTGCCCTCTTCAGAGCCGTAATCAGCGCGAAAGCTCTTGACGTAGAGGCAAGGCTGCTCCATTGCGTTGATGAGTGCCTTGACAGCGTGTGTCTTACCGTTTCCGGGAGGGCCAACGAACAGGATGCCGCGCTTCCAGGGAATACCGTACTCCTCGTAGGTGGCGCGGGCGGCGAAGAATTGCGCCATGTCGTTACGTATCTCTTGTTTTAACGTGCCTTTGAGGATGAGATTGTCGAAGGTTGCACCCTTGATCGCCTGAAAGAGGTGCGCGTCTTTTTGCCAGCACCCACCATCGAATACCAGCACCTCGCCACGTATCTCAAGGTTCCAACGGCACACTTCGGCGATGAACTCTTTGGCGACCTCTGCGCTTTCGCCAAGAATCCAGTAGTGATACTCTTGTCCACCCATACCACTTGACCAGCGCATGGTTACGATATCAAAGGTATAGTCGCGCCATTGTACTTCCAGCCATGCATTCTTGGCGCGGTCTACGATTTCCTCTTCCGTTTCTGGAAATTGCATGCCCAGAGAAGGCATCACGCCTCCACTCATGCGGATAATGCCAGCAGTCATGTTGCCCATCATCATTTCGCGTCCACGCCACATCGTTAGCACTTGATTATGGACAACATCCTTATAGCTGAGAGTGCAATGTCCGGCCTGTGCATATTGCTCAATGTTGAAGAGTCCATCACCACCTTCAACCAGAGACTTTTGAGGGAAGCGGTCTGAAAGGATTTGGCTGACATAGTAATCAATAGCATTTGAAGAGAGGTTGAGAGCCTCTCGGATAAACTGGTCTTTGCTCACTATGGTTGCTCCTACTTGTTCTATGCAACATACTAGAAGAAAAGTGCCAAACGTATATACGCGAAAATATGCTTAGGGTTGTTTCATCTAAAGGTAGGGACTGATTTGCCAAAATAGCCATTGTGTAAACGTGGTGGTACGCCGTTCGTTTCTACTAGCATAGAAAAGAGGTGGAACGACGTGTCAACGAAACAGAAATTGCCTCGAAAACGGCTAGCGTTTTTTGTGGCGAATCGCCCTGTACTACGCTTGACTTTATTGTGTTTCTTGCTACTGGCTTCTGTCGTGCTGTACATCGTGCTTATTCAGTTTGCACCGCCAGAAGACAGCTATGTAACGCCGTTTTTGGGGATATGGATATGGTGTTTTGTCCCTTATTTGGCGGCTTGTGCTTTGGTATTGTTTGCACCATCTTCACCTGGAAGGTGGCGGCTTACAGAGGTGGGAGTTATTTTGCTGGGCGCGTTGATTTTTCGCTTGTGGCTGTTACCTCTGCCGCCCAATTTATCCCACGACTCGTGGCGTTACGTATGGGATGCTCGCGTTACTCTGCATGGCTTCAGTCCTTATGAATATGCACCAGGGAATCCCCTACTCAAGTCGTTTCGTGATGCACTTATCTATGGCAATAGCCGTTTTCGCAATGTGCCGACTGTCTATCCACCTGTTGCACAGGGCGTATATGTTTTGAGTTATCTGCTGGCACCAAGCAATCTGTTCGCCCTTAAAGCAATTTTTATTGGTTTCGATATGCTGACCTGCGTTGGCTTGGCCCTGTTGTTGCTACAACGTGGACGCGATCCCCGCCTCATGTTGCTCTATGCGTGGTGTCCACTACCAATCGTCGAATTTGCCATCGAGGGGCATGTGGATGTACTCACCACAACCTTCATGGTTCTTACGTTGCTCTTTGCGAAGAGGCGCGACGAAAATATATGGTGGCGTATTCTATTGGGTGTACTGATTGCTTGCGCGACGCTGACGAAGATTTATCCTATTTTGTTGCTGCTCGTGGTGGCACGACGACAGGATTGGGCTATACTAATTGCATGTTTCGCAACGATTATTCTCGCATACATTCCATATATCATTCTTGGACACGGACAAGTGTTTGGCTTCTTTTCGACCTATGCCAGCGAGCAGAGCCAGAATGCGGGGATAGTGCCGTTACTTATTCGTAACTTTATGGATACTGGATTGCATGCGAAAATGCAGGTTACTGTTCTCGTGCAGTACGGTGTCGATGTGCTGATCGTAAGTCCTGTATGTCTGCTCGTGTTATGGTTGCGATGGCAGGAACGTATCAGTATGGAGATGGCGGCGTTGATCTTGATTGGCACGGTGTATGCGGTATCAACGCACATTTTCCCTTGGTATACCATTGCCTTACTGCTCTTTGTTCCCTTACTGATCGAGCCTTTGTGGAGGGGTACGGGACTACGTGGCAAAGGTATCGCGGTTGCGGCTGTCTGGTACTTTGTCTGCACCTCGTTGTATGCGTATTACTTCCGCAATACGAATGATTGGACACTGTACTACAGAGTTGTCTATGGGATTACTGTACTGATTGTGGCAGTGGGGATTGTCTACGCGCTAAAAAATTTTCGCACTGTAAAAGAACCTGTTATGTAACGTGTAGACGATATGTGCAAATGCCTGCACCTTTGTAGTGGTCTCTGAAAAGGAAAAATTTATTATGCACGATATAGACTCGCCTACAGTACAAGCGAAGAACGTTTCATCACTCCCTACTTATACGAGAGGACGTACTGTTGTCCTCTCCAGCCTTTTTGCATTAGGGGCAGCACTCGCTGCAAGTTTGACAACTATATGTGTTATGCTCTTACTGCGTCTCTTGGCAGGTATTCCGACTCCCGTTGAGTTATTCAGCTATTTTGTGTTGAACCACTTGACCGCTGCTAAGTTTGTGGACTTGCAGGTGGCGTTTCAACCACACCCGAAAACTTCTCCACTTGGGCTTGCTATTCTAGGTATGCTTGGTGTTGGAACGTTGTTAGGTCTTCTCTACGCAGCAGGCGTACAACTTCGTCTTCCTAGCATCGGCTTTCGACCGGGCCGACGTGAGTGGATAACCGCATTAGCAATCGCAACGGTCTTAGTTTTGATTGCAAGCCTTTTGTTCAATGAGCAGTTGCGGCAAAATCAGTTTGGCTTTCCTCTTGGTTGGTCAACGTTCCTCTCCGTGCTTGGACTCGTAATCGACTTTGGAGCGTATGGGGTCGTGCTGTGTATTGGCTATCATGCAATAGTGCCGAAACAGGATGTGGGGAATAATCCAGGAAAGGGGCGCCGCTTGTTGCTTTCACGCGCTGGTGTGGCGGCTTTGAGCGTGGGTACGGCGGTTGGTGCTGTGAGTACTATAGGGGCGTTGCTCAAGGAATACACGAGTTATGATGGAGTGACTACGCCATCGCCAAACAACGTCACCTCTCCAATTACACCCAACGATCAACATTATAGCGTGACACAGAACTCGATTGATCCGAGCGTCAATGCAGGTGTGTGGCAACTTGAGGTGACAGGTCTCGTGAAGAATCCCGGCACCTATTCCTATGAGTCGCTGCAAAAATTGCCCTCTACCTCGCGTGCCGTGACGCTTGAGTGCATAGCAAACGGCGTTGGCAGACACCTGATGAGTACTGCCATCTGGCAAGGCGTCACATTCAAGACACTGTTAGACCTACATGGTGGCAGTACAGAGGGCGCAAAGTATGTCGCATTCTACAGCGTAGATGGGTACACGGTCAGTCAGCCGCTAGATGAGGTGCTTGGCACCGACGCACTCCTGGCGTGGCGCATGAACGGTCAACCGTTGCCACAAAAGCATGGTTATCCGCTCCGCGCTCTGATTCCAGGTCATTATGGTGAAGAGAATGCTAAATGGGTGACACGCGTCGAACTGACTGATCACCTCGTGGGCGGTTTGTACTCCAATCAAAACTGGTATAATGGCCCCATACCGCTCACCAGCCGTATCGATCATCCACAGGGGCACATTGCCGTTGGGCGACCAGTCGAGGTTGGCGGCATTGCCTATGCAGGTAGCAAAGGTGTGCAAAGCGTCGAGGTTAGCACCGATGGCGGCTCGACCTGGCATGAAGCCACACTGCAACCCCCACTCTCGCAGGATGCATGGGTGTTTTGGTCATGGCAGTGGACGCCAGCAACCGCTGGGAAATATACGCTTGTAGTGCGAGCAACCGACGAAACAGGAGCATTACAGATAGAGAAGCAACGCGGTACGGTTCCTGATGGTGCTACAGGATATCATATGGTTCCGATAGAGGTAAGCTAAACGAAAAGTACTATTCAAATAAATTGATTGACGGCTACCTAGTAATTGTGTTAAGTATTAGATAGCTAGACTTGAAGGTGAGAGGTGCATATAAGGTAATCGTAGTGCTTTCTTTTTTAGCAACACTTTTGGGGTACATTCCTGGATTTACATGTAAAGAAAAAAGAATTAAGAAAAGCGTCAGAGGATAGAACATGGATGTGTACCGGCTCGATCTTGAGCCACTACTGCTGGTACTAAGGACACGTAGCGGATTCTTGGAGGCATCTATACCATCTGTACCGGGACTAAAAGGACGTTGCCAGGCTGTAGTAACACTAGTAAACGGAAAAATTGCCAACTGTACATTGCGCGATCAACAGGGAAATACTCTCTCTGGTGATCGTGCATTACGGTTTCTATACAATAAAGTATTTGAGTGGACCTATCAGGAACCGCAAAATTCTCCGTCTGTAGTACCTGATACACCTACGCCCGAAGCGTTTCCACCCATCTCAACGCAATGGTCTCCTCGCAGCAATGTCGGCTACGAAAATTCTCCTGCTTTTAATACCGGTTACAGGAGTCATTTGCCTCTCTCCGTTCAGGCAATACCTAAGCGTGTAGAGCAGTCGCCGCAAAATCAGTCCTGGCCGCGCTTATATCGCTCGGTCTTCATGCTCGTTGATGGTACGCGCTCTATTGCTGGAATTGCCGAATTGCTCCATCAAAACGAAGCGAGCATCTTATCTATTATCACAGAACTAGCCCAGTACGGCATCATCGAATTTTAATACTGTTTTCACTTTCATTTATGAAAGGATGTAATTAATTATGAGCGAATTTCTATCGCCTTCTAATAGAGGTGCAAAGGCTCTGCTGCCAGATACTAGCGAAAACGAATTTGGAAGCTTGAGGTGGCTGACTTGGTGGTACCATCTCTCGCTGCCTCCAAAACCAGAGGAAAGCGCGTCTTTCAGAATAAGAGATATTTATCGCAAGGCGCGTCTTGCCAGCATTCTGCTCTTTCTGCTCCTAACGATTATGATATCTAGCACACTTATTTCCGCCGTGTCCAGGAACATTCCTGCTATGACGGCGACAGGCATTGTGACAATAGTTCTCATTATTGCCCTTCTGCTTAATCGTGTTGGCCTTGTGATTATTGAGGGTGTGCTTATCGTTGGTTTATGGACTATTGGTGTGGTTTTCTCTTTTTTAGCATTACCAGCCATAGACATTGGCAACGTCATTCAATATGATCTTCTTACAGTTGCTATTCTGCTTGCTATCACTTTTTTCCCTGCCTGGAGCGTTTTTGTAGTTACACTGTTCAATTGTGTCTTTATCTGGTACAGCATAACACATTTGAAGACTACGCCTCAACTGGCTCAATTGATTATCCATGACGGGGGCATTGGGAAAGTGGCACTACGCCCGATATCGCTCATGTTAGTGATTATGGTGGTAACATATCTTTGGGCGCGGAGCAGTTACTTCGCTCTGCAACGTGCGGACCGCGCCGAGACAATTGCCAAGCTACAGTACGATCTCTCAGAACGTGATCAGGTTATTGCTGTACAGAAGGTACAGTTAGAACACAGCGTACAAAGAATTAGTGATACTTTGACCTCGTACTCTAATGGCAATGCGGCTGCGCGTGTTCCTTTGACGCAGGATAACGTGCTGTGGAATATTGCGGGGCCAATCAATAACTTACTTAACCGTGTGCAACGTATGCGTCACGCGGAGGCAGAGCTTGAGCGACTACGACCTCTTTTGCAGCGAGCACGCCAGATTGAGCAAGAAAACGTGATGTTACGTACCACCTTGCAAAAACAAAGAGAAACAGAATCTCCACGCCAACAGCACGAAAATAGTCCTGCACGTCCATTTCCAGGTCAGAGAAGTACTCAGACTCCTCTTGATACTAATAGGTGATTTAGGGAGCATGGTAAACAACAAACCATGCTCCTTAGAGAGTCCATCTACCTCTTCATGAATAACCTGCGCTTTGCCTGAGCCATACTATTTTTCTCCTCATAAATAAGAACGCGTCACACGACGTGTATTATTGTATTCCAAAACACTAGCAACGTCCGCGATTTTATGCAATACTACAGGAGGTAACATACTTGCTTACTTGCTACTGATGAAATAGGCGGAGTTTTCTTCTACGGAAGAGGAACTGCTGATTTTCCAAAGAAAGGCTAATACTTGCTATGTCAGATATTACCCTGTCTACGAACGAAGAGCAACGCGATGTTGAGGTGCAGACACCGACGCAACCTGTCTCGCTTCTCTTTCTCGTGTTCTTGTCGCTAGCTTCGTTTGTCATGTGGATGGGACTCATTCCATTGACGCAGACCATCATCCCGCTTCACGTTTCGACTCTCTACTCGAATGCAGCCAGATATAGTCCTACCTCGCTACTACAAGCATTTGGAGGGCTGAGTGCTATTATTGTCTATCCGCTAGTCGGGGCACTTTCCGACCGGACCTACACGCGTTTCGGACGCCGAAAACCCTGGATTGTGGGTGGTGCTATCGGCGCAGCTATTATGCTTGTTTTCATTGCCAATTCGTATGCCTTTTTGCCGCTAGCAATTAGTTGGATCGCCTTCTGCTTTTGCGCGACTGCGGCACAAAGTTCTATCTTCACCCTGCTTCCAGACAAGGTTCCCGTCAATCAACGTGCGCGAGCATCAGCACTTTTAGGTTTGATGGCCCCCCTCGGCATTGTTGCTGGCACCATTCTGGCTGGAAGATTAGGAAGAGATGCATTTCGGATCACCTACTATGTGATTGCCGTGCTAGAGGTGGTGGGTGTGCTACTCTTTGCTTTTCAGTTGCATGAGGACAAACCAAACCATGAGCTTCCACCCTTCAATTTCTGGCAGTTTGCCAAAAGCTTTTGGATTGATCCGCGCAAGCATCCAGATTTTGCTCGTGTATGGTGGGCACGCATCCTCTTTATATTGGGATATGCAACTTTACAAAATTATCTGTTGTTCTTCCTGCAGGATAGCGGCCTCTTTCCCGCTCGTCAGGTCACTTTTGCCGTTGCCAACTTCCAAGTTATCTCGACGGTAGCTTTGCTCTTAGGAAGTTTCAGTACGGCCTATCTTTCAGATCGCTGGATGCGTCGTAAACCATTCGCCATTACAGCGGGTGTTTTCGTGACGGGTGCCCTTTTGCTAGTCGCCTTCTTTCCAAATGCAACGTTAGTCTACATCGCTGCATTTTTCTTCGGCTTAGGCTTTGGCATCTATGCGTCAACCGAGATTGCTCTTGGGACACAAGTGCTTACCTCGGATAAGTCTCATGGGAAAGATATGGGTGTACTTTCTCTTGGCGGCAATATCCCCCAGGCCGTTGCACCATTATATGCTTCGACTGTGATTACCTTGACGCATAGCTACACATTGTTGTTTGGCCTCGCGTCTATTCCCCCGATACTCAGTTCATTGCTGGTTATGGGGATTAAACGCGCTAAATGAGTAGAATATGACTTGAGAAGATGTGAATGTAGGTTAAGAAGTGTTCATGCCTTGTCAAAGTAGTTGATTGCCCGCAAAGTGTGATGAAATCAGACCCGCACACCGTTCCATTCGCATATGTTACAGGAATGGCAGGATTGTACGGGCCTGATTCTATCACGCCCACGTCTCCGTTGAGCATTGTCCCGACAATTAGAGACGTTCTTCAATCCTTGTTGTAGGAGCCTCTCTTCTGAAAGAACTACCGCGCCATTGGTAAAAGGGAATAATGGAAACTCGTTCCACTGTCTGTCTCCAAACTGGAATAAATGTATTGGAAAACGGCTTTTATTGTAGAGAACGGTATAGCGGAAGGGAAATCGTATGACTGATACAAATATCAAACTCTATGGAGCGGATTGGTGTAGTGATTGTAAGCGTAGCAAGAAGTTTTTAGGTGAACAGCGCATACGCTACGAATATATTAATATTGAGAATGACCAGGAGGGGCAGGCGTTTGTGCGGAAGGTTCAGAATGGCGGCATGAGCATTCCAACCATTGTGTTCGACGATGGTTCTGTACTCATCGAGCCATCGAATGCGGAACTTGCGGCGAAGCTGGGACTGGATACAAAGGCAAAATGTGACTTCTATGATCTCATCATTGTTGGCGGTGGTCCAACGGCACTGACGACAGCGATTTATGCGGCACGGGACGGCTATGACGTGCTGATAATCGACCGCAGTAGTTTTGGTGGGCAGGCGGGTATTACTGAATGTCTCGACAACTACCCAGGCTTCCCAGAAGGTGTTACGGGTGCGGAGTTTGCCGAGCGTGTCATTCAGCAGGCGAAACGCTTTGGCGTCGAATTGCTTTCGGCTCAAGATGTGGTTGCCGTTGGTAGTGAGCAGAATAACCATTTTGTCGAAACCGATTCGGGCAATAAGTATTACTGCAACGCGGTTCTGATTGCCACTGGTTCTGTCTATAAGCGACTGAATGTTCCTGGCGAGGATGATTTTATTGGTGCGGGTGTTCACTTCTGTGCTACGTGCGATGGGCCGTTCTATAAAGGACGTGAGGTGATGGTGATTGGCTCTGGCAACAGTGCGGTAGAGGAGGCATCATTCCTAACACGATTTAGCCCAAGCGTGACGATATTGGCGCGTGGAGATAAACTCAAGGCAAGCAAACTGGCCTCCGAAAAGGCTCTCGAATCTTCCGAAATGAAGGTGCTGTTCAATACTGAGGTGGTCGCGTTCAAGGGAGAGCATGACCATGTAGATACGGTTGTTGTCAGGAACAGGCAAACGAGCAAGACCGAGGAATTGCATCCAGCGGGGGTCTTCGTCTTTATTGGCCTGTCCCCTAACAGTCAACCGTTCAAAGGTGTGGTAGAGCTTGATGAGCAGGGCTTTGTGGTGACAGACATCGCTTTGCAGACGAAGACTCCTGGAATTTTTGCGGCGGGCGATGTGCGTGCCGGTAGCACCAAGCAACTCGTGAGCGCGGCAGGCGAAGGTGCGACGGCATGGCATGGCATTCGTGAGCATTTAGCGGGTCATGCCAACGCATAAATTCTTTATGGTTATGGTCAACTCTTTTGACTACAAAGTGGCTTGCTACTAGAAGGCAGACATCCTATACCCAACGTCGCCTTCCCCAGATAAGTACATGTAATTGTGGTAAAACACGCACGTAGTAGTCATCCCAGAAAGAATCGCGTACCTGTTCGGTAAGATACTCAAGTGCAGAGGCGTAATCCTGCGTTGCCGTATCTCCTTCTGGCTGTAGCAGGATAGGAAGCTGTTGTTCTGCAAAGCCAGGAAAGCGCGACAGTAGTATACGGAGATGCTTTATATCTGCATCGTCGCGAACAACAAACTTCCACTGTTGCTGCTCTGGTCGTAGTGCTTCGAGAAAACGCTGCATGATGGGAAAGCGCAGGTAGTTCTCGCCAGCACTTGATAGCTTGGGTGAAAGGCTCCACAGGTCGATGAGTGGAACTGCTGGTGCAGGAAAAATGGTTGCATTGGTCTCAACGGTCAGATGATGCCCTTGATTCTTGAGTAGCTGTGCAAGCTGAGCAAGCTCTTTTTGCAATGTTGGCTCACCACCTGTTAGTACAACATGTTTGGCACCGAGGGTGTGAACACGTTGTGCCACTTCCTGTGCTGCAATGGATTCCCATGTGCCACCTTCGCGGACACTCCATGAATACTTTGTATCACACCATGAACAGCGCAGGTTACACGCGAAGAAGCGGACAAAGGTGGTCGGTACTCCCATGAGCAGACCTTCCCCCTGTACCGAACGATAAATCTCCATGACATTCATCTATCCACGCTCCGCTTCCGTAATCTCCACATAGCTGCTCTCCGTCTCCCAGAGCCGAATGCGATAGAGCAATGCCTCGTCCAGACCGGCGGCAACGAGCCGCTCCCATATCCAATGAGCAAGGTTCTCTGCCGTCGTATACAAGCCGGTCGCAACATTCAGGTCTTGATGATCGAGGCATTCGATCACTGACGAGCGCACGATCTGTGAAAGGTCTCCGAAGTCTATGACCATGCCATGATCCGACTGTCCTGGTCTGTTTTTGATTGGTCCACGCATAGAGATTTCAAGTCGGTACGAATGACCATGCACATTCGCACATTTTCCTCGGTGTGCTGGCAAATGATGTGCAGCCTCAAAACGAAATGTTTTGGTAATGATTCCATATCTCACTGAAACACGTCCTCTAGGAAGTAGTACTTGCGCTGATATCTAAGTCAAATCCATAGTCGGGATCTTCATACTGTGTTGGATCAGGAACCTGCGCGTCACGAAAGGCATGTTTTCTCTCTACGCAGGTCCCACAAGTTCCACAATGCATGTCCCCCCCTTTATAGCAACTCCACGTATCGCTATATGGAACACCTAGAGACATGCCCAGTTTTACTATCTGGTATTTGTCGAGATGCACGAAAGGTGCCTCTAACCTCAGGTCTGGCTCACCAAAACCTTCAACGGCAAGTCGTTGCATCGCATCGAACGCTGTAATAAAGTCAGGGCGGCAATCAGGATAAATGAAGTGATCTCCAGCGTGAACACCTACCGCTACAACCCTCGCATGTTCAGCTACCGCTATCGCGTAGGCCACCGAGAGCATCATGGCATTGCGATTCGGTACGACCGTGATTGCCATAGTGGGTGCTGCATAGTGACCGTCGGGCACAGAAACGTCATCTGTAAGGGCTGAGCCTTTGAGAAAGCGAGTGACGCTCGTCAGGTCTATGACATCGAACGTGGCACCAAGCCGTTTTGCACAACGCTCTGCAAAAACAAGCTCTTTCTTATGGCGTTGCCCATAATCGAAAGAGACGAGGTGCAGTTCATAACCTTCGGCCTGTAAGACATAGGCAAGAGTAGTGCTATCTAACCCTCCACTCACAACCGCAATCGCTTTAGACATAGCCATAGTTCCTTCCGTAGATATACCTATATACTTGCGACATAGCGTTTGTACTCTGGATGAGGACCCTGATAGTCGGGTGCAGTGTGTTCAGCAAAGATAATGGTTTTGATATTGCCACGTACCGTGAAATCAGCAACGACACGCATCCAGCGTGGAGAAAGCAAAGCAAGTAGGTCATCGAGGATGGTATTGCTTGCACCCTCATGGCTAATCTGTCGATTGCGATAGCTATTGATGTAGAGCTTCAGGCTTTTCAACTCTACGACCTGCTCAGCAGGGACGTAGTCGATGGTGATGGTCGCAAAATCAGGAAAACCCGATCTGGGACAAAGACATGTAAATTCAGGAATCTCCAGATGCACGACATAATTTCTTTCGGGGTGAGCATTGGGCCAAATTTCCAGTTGATTCGCCTCTATCTCCTCTATCCCATATTTACCGGGTACACGATTCTGTGTTTGTGTCATATGTGGTCTCCAAATGAACGTTCTATATCTTGTTTTCGGAAAAATTACTACTTTGTGGTTCTCGACGGAAAACAACCCAACTTATAAGTCTTTCACCGAGGTAACGAGAGGTATCACAAGCAAAGAAACACCTTGTTCTATCATGATATCACAACGAAAACGATATGGACAAAGGTTTACGAGGGTAGCGAAAAGAAAGAAATTTGGAAGGTGTATACAAGGCTACTCCATATGGAGTAGCCTTGTATACACCTTCCAAATTTCTTAAAAACCTTATGCTGCTATCTTTTTGTGCTTCGTCACGATTTCCTGTTGAATGTTGGCGGGTACCTCTTCGTATTGGGCGAACTCCATCGTGAAGGAGCCGCGCCCCTGTGTGATGGAGCGCAGGTCGGTGGCATAGTGCAACATCTCGGCCTGTGGCACGAGTGCCGTGATTTGCTGTATGCCGTCGCTAATAGAGTCCATGCCGAGAACGCGCCCACGCTTGGTGTTGATGTCGCTCATCACGTCGCCCATGTTGGATTCGGGAATGGTGATGGTGACGTTCATGATTGGTTCCAGTAGCACCGGATTGGCGAGCGGAACCGCCTCCTGCATACCAAGCGAGGCCGCGACCTCGAACGATTGCGCCGAAGAGTCCACTGGATGGTATTTGCCATCGACGACGGCAACCTTGACGTAGAGCATGGGGTTGCCAGAGAGGAAGCCC
Source organism: uncultured Ktedonobacteraceae bacterium (assembly GCA_964250805.1). Taxonomy (GTDB): domain Bacteria; phylum Chloroflexota; class Ktedonobacteria; order Ktedonobacterales; family Ktedonobacteraceae; genus JBBQVS01. Next base: position 15,274 of record CAXUHG010000063.1, read on the forward strand.
TTCTTGAGCGACTCGCGTACACCCTTCTCGACGCCGGGGATGTATTGACCGGGAACAACGCCACCAACGATCTTGTCTTCAAAGATGAAGAGTTCTTCGCTATCTCTTGGTAGTGGCTCGATCTCTAGCCAGACATCGCCGAATTGTCCGTGCCCACCGCTCTGCCGCTTGTGACGACCGTTGGCGCGTGCCTTCTTACGGATGGTCTCGCGGTAGATGATGCGCTGGTCGTGCATCTCCAGATCGACGCTATACTTGCGCTTGATGCTCTCAATCACGATTTGTAGATGCGCCTCGCCCATGCCTGAGAGCAACACCTCGGCTGTCTCATGGTCACGCGCAACACGCAATGTGCGGTCCTCCTCGACGATACGTGTGAGAGCGTTGCCCATTTTGTCGAGGTCGGCCTGACTTCTGGGAATGACCGCGACGGTGTAGCATGCGCTAGGGAAGGTAATTGAGGGTAGAGGTGTTGTAGCATCCTTTGCCGTCGTAAGTGTATCGCCTGTATGTGTGTTGCTAAGCTTGGTAACGGCTCCAATATCACCCGTGGGAATTTCGGTAGCGTTTTCCTGTGTTTTGCCGTGCGGTGTAATGAGTTGACCCAGACGCTCGTCGCTCTTGGTTTGCAAGTTAAGGAGGTGGCTATCGGGCTTGACGGTTCCGCCATAGACGCGGAAGGTTGAAATGGTGCCAACCTGGGCGGCGGCTGTCTTAAAGACAAACAGAGTAGATGCTTCGCTGAATGCCTGTGCCTCTTCGCATACCGCGTCGGCGGCACTGGGTAGATAATCTACGATGGCATCGAGTAGCGTCTGCACGCCAATATTTTTCAGGGCGGAGCCGCATAGCACGGGGAATGTAAGACCTGTGCAGGTACTCTTTTTGACGACGGAAAGCACCTCTTCGTCGCTCAATGCTTCGCCTTCCAGAAATTTCTCCATCAGGGTGTCGTCGCTTTCGACGGTGCTTTCGATGAGTTGTTCGCGGTAGGTGTCGATACTGTCTTTGAGGTCGTCGGGTACGGCAATCTCCTGAGCCTTGGTACCCTCGAAGCTATAGGCTTTGCGCGTGACGAGATCGACGACACCAGAGAAGTGAGCCTGTTCGCCGATAGGAAGTTGCAGAGGGACGATTCTATTACCGAATTTGGCGCGTAGTGACTCTAGTGCTTGCTCGAACGAGGTGTTTTCGCGGTCAAGCTTGTTGACAAGAATAATACGGGGGAGGTTGCGTTCATTGGCATACTGGTAGGTAAGTTCTGTGCCGACTTCGACGCCTTTTTCAGCCGTCACCACCATGAGGGCGGCATCGGCGACACGCAGGCCAGCCTTCACTTCGCCTACAAAATCGGCGTAACCGGGGGTGTCGATGAAGTTGATTTTGGTGTCGCGCCACTCGACGGGAAGCACCTTCGCGTTCAAGGACATGCGCCGTTTGAGTTCGTCGGGGTCATAGTCGGAGACCGAGGTGCCCTCATCGACCTTACCCTGTCGGGTAACTGCCCCGCTATCGAAGAGGGCTGCATCTACCAGCGAGGTCTTGCCAGCTCCAACGTGTGAAATCAATGCAACATTGCGAATCTGTTCCGCCCTATAAACCTTCATAGAAACTAATCCTCCTGAGTTTCTCCACAAGAGGTGATCTACCAGACACGGAGGGGTCTGCCATAGACCACCTGTGCGGCTACCAATATGTAGCTGGTTAGGTACAGAGATAAAAAATGTACGCGCACTGTTCCAATTCGGTATGTTTAGTATAGCAGGAACACAAGATTTATTCTACCTGACAAATGACAAATGACAAATGACAAAGGAATGAGGAAATGATAGGAGGTTGGCAAGCAAGTAACAAAAAAGTTGGGCGCGCCAGCCTAGGCAAGCGCGCCCCACTTTTTTGTTAATTGGTTTGCGTATCTGCTGGAATAAT
>CAXUHG010000063.1:17212-30884 GCA_964250805.1 uncultured Ktedonobacteraceae bacterium
AAAATTTTTTTTGTTTTTTTAAAAAAAAAATTTTTTTTTCCCATCCCCGCGGCACCCCGGTTTAAATGGAAACTCAACTTTTTTTATTACTTGCTTGCCTTGTCTGCTGGAAGAATTGCATTGACGGTGGTGCCACAAACAACGCATTGCCCCTTGAGGGCGGGCTTGCCATTCTTCATGGTCACTTTTTGAGCATCCTTCAATTCATTTTTCTTCTTGCATTTGACGCAATAGTAAAGGTCAGCCACAATATTTCTCCTTATGATTACTAGAGAACTTCTATGTTCCCGTCTACTGGATAGATTGCACGCGTGAGATACACTTCGTATCCTTGCTTATGCAAATGCTGCCTCACTTGCTCAGCGCGAGCGAGTTCAGCGAAGGGGGCGAACAGCGTTGGACCACTACCAGAAAGCCGCACAAACGTAGCACCCGCGCTCAGAAGAGCCTCGCGTGCCTGTGCTACTTCGGGATAGCGTTCCAGCACTCCACGTTCCAAGCCGTTATACATGTCTTCTCGGAATGGTGTACCCTTTGCTAGTAATACTGTGTAAACCGCCTGAGTGTGTACACCATTCGTGTAGTCACTTACGGGTAAATGACGAAAAACATCTATGGTAGACACGCTTATAGCTGGTTTAACGAGAAGGAGCCAGCGCAAGGACGCAGGCCAGTATGCAGGGAGCGGAGTGAGAATTTCACCACGTCCTCGACAGAGAGAGAGGCCCTTTGTGAGGAAAAACGGTACATCGGAGCCGAGTGACGCCGCCAGTGCAAGCAAGTCCTCTGAAGAAAGCGGCAAGTGCCACCATGCTTGTAGTGCCAATAGCACAGCCGCCGCATTGCTACTGCCACCACCTAGCCCTGCCGCCATTGGAATGCGCTTTTGTAGCTCAATATGAACGCCCTGCTTTAACGAGAAGTGTTTGCGTATTGCTTGCGCCGCTCGTACCGCCAGATTAGTACTATTGTTTAGCTCGGCTTGCGTGCTAACAATTTGAACCTCATCTTCATCGAGTCGAGTCAAGCACAGCGTATCATACATATCTACCGTCTGCATGATTGTTGCTAGCTCATGATAACCATCAGCACGCTTTCCCAACACCTCAAGCGTCAAGTTGATCTTTGCATAAGAGCGTACAAAACAGGTTGTACTATACTCTGTCGTATGAAACGGTGTTCGTGTGTCACTCATACTTGCATTGTGCCTACAACAACGTTATTTGTCAAGTGTAGTACCAGAAAACTCACGGAAATATAGCCCATTCTTCCCGTTTTATAGAAGGCGTACACAACTCTTATGATATACTGGACAAAATATGCAAGGAAATGATGAACGTTGGTAAAATAATTGTTGGATGTATGTGTCTCATTCATTACACCCTGATCGCGCATCACAGACCATTCCAGGGTGTAATGAATGAGACACATACACCGAATCGACGCCCAAGTTATTCGTTTGTGATGAGCGCGTCGTTTTTAGAATACACAAGACGGGTAAAATGGATATAACAGTCGCCTACTTTCACTCGCTGCTTCGCTCTGATGTGGTGAAGCAGGACTTTGAGCAGATTCGTTCTGTTGGAGCGAGCAGCATTGTGTATGCTATTCATGAGCAAGAAGAGCCGCGTTGGTCACGCGACCTGGAACGAGGTTTTCGCCAAGCTCACGATGCCGGTCTCAAGGTTTCTCTGAGTATGGGTCGCTATGGAAACTTATTTGCAGGACCCTCTCTTACGCCCAGTTGGTACACCTTTCACCATCCGCAATCGCGTGTCAAGGATCGACATGGACGCTATCACGATATTTCCTGCTTTAACCATGAGTCATTCCGTGTCTGGCTTTTCAACGAAATCGAACACTATTTAACAACATACCCCATCAATGGTATTCTCATTGACGAGCCGCGTGGCCCAGATATTACCTGCTTCTGTTCCGTTTGTCGCGCGTTATGTCCCGATGTGACCGACCTACCACGCTTTCGGCGGCGCTCGATGATCGACTTTCTCGGTGAGCTATGTGCTTGTGTCAAACGTGTCGATTCGCGTATTAAAACGAGTATTGTTCTTTTACCGCAAGACCTCGGACAGGTTGATGAGCTGGCGATGCTGCCCCATCTTGATACACTTGGCTGTCATCTCTTCTGGCAACTGCTTGATGAGGATGTGTCGAGAATTGACGAGTGGGGAACGACGGTGGTGCAGGCCGCCAGTGCGAATGAAAAACGGAGCCAGCTCTGGTTGCAGAACTTCAATCTTGATGAAGAGGGCGAACGCGTGCTAGAGCCATCGTTTGCCCGCGTCTTGCATGCGAACCCCGATGAGGTGGGTTGCTACTACTATTGGCGCAACAACCTGAATCCCACCTCCGTCTGGCAGACCACGCAGAAACTTTTGCGGAGCATTCCACGTCGTCAATTGTACTGGCGTTCAACACTGCCGTCTATTCCAGTGCCGACACGCTCTCTAAGCGATAATCCAGGTCTTGTCTAATACAAGCCAAAAGCAAGCACGGATGCAACAACACTGTCGTTGCATCCGTGCTTGCTTTTAGCTCTTATTTACGAAGGCCAGGAGTCTCGTCTTTTTCCTCGTGATGAACGCTTTGGAGCAGTTCATGCAACATCTTGATTTGTGTACGCGTCGTCTCTTCGGCGTCCTTGGCTGTGAAGATGATTGCCTGTACACCAAGTGTCAAGAGCGTGTATGCATCCGCTTCATCCAGGTCTGCCTGCACGTTGATCAGCGCGGGAAAACGCACGGCCTCACGTACTGCACGATACTGTAGGATGTCTTCGATGCTCAGGCTACCGACATTGTTGCTCATTCCAAAATCGAGCAAGACCGCTGCGATACCATCGAACGCGGTCAGGTTGCGGATGAAGAGGGGGTACATATCACCGTTGCGCATGGGTACAGTGACGACGACCTCTAAATCCTTAACATCGAGTGCTAACAGGCGAGCGGGAGCATCGAGTGGCAACACAACGTATTGAATACCTGCATCTTTGAGTTGTGTGAGCTTCTCACGGTCAAGCGAATCGTAGCTTCCCGCGATATGTACGCCTGTAACGAGATTTTCGTTCACCGATTTCGCGGAGTCGATCTCTTTTTTGAGCGTATCGATGAAACTGCTATCTCCATTATTCCAACTGAAGAGCAAGCCATCGGCACCCGCTTTGAGTAGTGCTTCTGAACTGCCAGCCGTAATACTAGGAAGTTCGACGACGAGCGCAGCCGCTCGCGGCTTGAACTCGCCTTTATTTTTACCAAGAAAGCCCATGCCGCCGCCGCTCTGGGCGCGACGTGCCTGCATGAACATGTCACTTAATCGAGCCATTCTTGAAGTTCTCCTTTATGTATGTCTGCGCGAATAGTGTGGAACGTTTTTCGCGCCGATGTTCTCTTTTTTGGGTTGCGAGGTTAAATGTACATTCATTATATCACGCATGCGCACAAAATGGAGAACTAGAGATAATTGGTTTTGACTGTGCCAGCATAGCTGCTATACAACACTCCTACCCAACTTGCCTCTTCTACATGCGTCACTTATAATAGCCAAGTTCCTAAACTTTGGAATTGGGAATTGACAATACTTTGTCAATTCGCTGATGGGAAGGGTATCTTTATGCTACAAGACGCTGTTGAAAATTATATTTCTGCGTTATCTGCAAGGGAAGATAAAAATGCAGGGACGAATATAAATACAGTTATGGCATATCGGAGTGATTTAACTCAATTAGCTTTTTATCTACAGAAACAAGGTATAGAGCAATGGTCGCAAGTGACACACGAACATATTATGAGCTATCTGCTAGATATGCGTGAAGGTCAATTCTATCGACCAACAACTATTGCACGCAAGCTAGCGGCTTGCAAGTCTTTTTTTCGTTACCTTAGAAAGGAGTCATTGATCGAGAGCGATCCCGTTGACCAGCTTGAAGCACCTCCTATCTCCAAAGAGCCACCACAAATTCTTACTTCGGAGCAGATAAGCAACTTGTTTCAGGAGGTATCTAAAGATACCGTTGCGGGTCAACGCGACTTCGCTATGCTACACACGCAGTATGCAACTGGAATGCGTGCTTCGGAATTGGTCGCGCTGAATGTGCAGGATGTCAATATCGAGCAGGCAACGGTGATGCATTCAGGTCGTAGTACATTGCCAGAGGTGGAACAACTACTATCTCTCCATCCCTCTGCCGTTGAGACACTGACGTTCTACCTTGCCAGAACTCGTCCTCGTCTGATCCGGCATACGGAGGAGCGGGCGTTGTTTCTCAATCATCATGGCGAACGCCTAACAAGGCAAGGTTTCTGGTTGATAGTTAAGGGTTATGCCCGACAGGTAGGTATTGAGAAGATTACTCCTCATATGCTGCGTAATTCATTTGCGATGCTCATGATACGGGGTGGTACAGACCTGCGCTCTGTACAAGAATTGTTGGAACATACGCACATGGCTACCGCACAGGTGTATAATCAGGTAGGACATTCAAAGATACACAACGATTAACACATCCGTAGGGGCTATAATTAATTAAGCCCACATCGCCGTTAAATACAAAAAGGGCGTAATGAATTATAGCCCCTACGGATGTTTTTTAAAGAAAGGGTGTATTCATGCTTTACGATCAGGTGCAGAAGGCGACAGCAGCAATTCAAGCCTTGACGGAACTGAAACCAGCCATTGCGCTTATTCTCGGTTCGGGGCTTGGCGAGCTTGCAAATGAAATAGAGAGTGCCGTCGCCATTTCCTATGTGGACATTCCACACTTTGCACATTCGACGGTGGTGGGACATGCGGGGCGCATGGTGTTAGGTATGTTAGAGAATGTGCCTGTCGTTGCGATGCAGGGACGCTTCCATTTCTATGAAGGCTATGCGGCACAAGAGGTTACGTTTCCTGTACGTGTGATGTCTCTGCTGGGAGCGAAGGTGCTGATCGCGAGCAATGCGGCTGGTGGCGTCAATCCTGCCTACCGTGTAGGCGATTTTATGCTGCTACGCGATCATATCTCTTTGCCAGGATTAGCAGGTGCAAATCCACTTGTGGGTGCAAATGATGAACGCTTTGGCGAACGTTTTCCGCCGATGGCAAATGCTTATGATTCCGACCTACGTCGTCTTGCGCTCTCGGTTGCCGAACGCTCTTCTGAACTAACACTACATGAGGGCGTGTATACAATGGTGGCGGGACCAAGCTACGAGACGAGTGCGGAACTGCGTTTTTTACGCATCATTGGCAGCGACGCCGTTGGTATGTCAACCGTGCCGGAGGTAGTCGTAGCACGGCATATGAGAATGCGCGTGCTAGGTATGAGCTTGATTACCAATAGTGCGACGGGCGACGAGAGCGAAGAGGTGAACCATGAAGAGGTTCTTTCCGCTGGAGAAGCCGCACGCGCTAGTTTTGCCGCACTTATACGAGGCGTTGTACGAGAAGTGCCTACGATGCTTTCTTCACGTTAATCTGTCGCGCAATCCAGTTGTAGACATTCCCTTTATAGTCAACCAGAATCATGAGGAAGTATTTGCCAGGATTCACCGAGGACGAGACTGTGTATGTCCAGTTCGTCGGACCATTTGCACTACACATCTGTATCTGAGGTGTAGAGGAGGTGAAGGTCAAGCTATTTGGTAATTCTGTTGGTAATACACCTGAAACTGCTTGAAGTGATCTTAGTTGGTCCTGTGATGCAAGAAGCGTAGCAGTAGCATGGTCGTCATTTGTCAACCAAATCTTGCATGTGATATCCGCAGCCTGTGCTTGCTTTCCTGTGGTCTGGTCTATAGGGTAGGCTGCTACCGTGTAGCTTGTGGTATTGTCTGGTGTTTCAGCAGGGACGTATTGAGTGACAATAGGCAAGCCCAGTTTTGTCACTTCGGGCGTAGCTGTCGCATTCGGTGTTTGTGTCTGTACTATGACGGTCGGAGGGCTAGACTTAATTTTGTTTACCACCACAGTCTGTACATGTTTAGGTCGTGTAAATGCTCCGGTTGCGAAACCGGATAGGGTGCCAGCAAGTGCAAAGAGCAGCAAGGCAAGAATGAGAATTGTGGTTGAGCGACTATTGCCCCCAGCTCTGAAATTTGGGTTTGGTTGTGGTTGGGATGTAACTTGTTGCATTGGGCGAAATCACTCTTTTCTTTTACTTACAATCAATTGCTGTATCTGACCCTATCATACCATGCTTGTTTAGGAACTTCTGAGGAAATAAACGTTGTATAGCCCAAATTGGTAGGGTGGGTGAAGAGAGAAAAAAGAGAACCGATCTATGTCCTGGGGTGAACAAGATCGGCGTACCTGGATAAGGGGTGTGTGGGGGAAGTCCCAGGCGCGGCTTCGTCAGAACAGAAAAACAGTCAGGATGGCTCGATGGAGCTATGATGTCATGCAAAACATGAGACATCGAGCCATCCTACCGCTTTTCTGTCCTCCTCTACTTCTCTAAAAAGAGAAACGCCGAACTCGCGAATTTTGGGGTGTTTACTGCTCTCTAAAAAGCGCAACTTGTGGAAATGGAAGCGGAATTCGATGAGTATACAGTAGTCCTACTGTGTAGAACGTTCGTAGTATATAATAGGACAGAGCATCAATTTGATACTATCACTTTTCGTGATAAAGAAATGCATTTCCGAAAGGGTGAAATAATGGGTGGACACATTTTTGAGATTTTGCTTGTCGTGCTAGCTGGCCTTGCCATCTTCGGTCCGAAAACTCTTCAGACGTTAGGACGCAATGCAGGTAAAGGTATAGGGCAGGCAAAGGAGATCAAAGATAAGATTATATCTGAACTTCCGATGGAAGAGATACACAATATATCTCAGAACATTCCTACCAGCCCACGTCATGCCGTTCAGATTCTCATGACTCCCGAACAAAAAGAGCGCGTCAAGGCATCCGCAGAGCAGAAAAGCCAGCCCGCAAGCGAATCCGTACCACCTACCAGCGAGAGCAAGCTACAATAAGAAATTGTGGCACATATACATTTCTCTCGTGAATTGTGCCATACTGCTGTACAATCTCCTGACTCAACTGTGGCTCAATCACGTTTGTTATTCCACAGCCCTTCCGAATAACAAGATTGAGATAACTGCTAAGTGGGCGATGAAACGTATATCCATAGCCTGAATGTATCGTATAGTCATTCAGGTAGTTTTGTATAGCCACATATTTTTTCTTATTCCACTCACTTGCAGGTTCCTCAAAGCATGGGTGCGTAATAGAGAAGACAAAGTTGCCGCCTTGCTTGAGAGATGCAATACAGTTATGCATCGCGGTTTCGTAGTCGGGAATGTCCATGAAGACCATATTGGCAACCACGATATCGAAGGTGTTGGTATGAGTCATGAACGCCGAGAGGTCTTCCTGAATATAGGTGATGCCAAGCGGCTCATTACGTTCTCGTTCAACAGAGTAGCGATACCACACCTCAGCCGGTTCCACGCCCGTTACAGTTGCTCCTCTTTTGGCAAGCATGCGACAGAGATAGCCCTGTCCACATCCCGCATCAAGTATCCGCTTGCCGCTTACATCTCCTAAGAGTGCGAAGAGAGCAGGGTTCAAGAGATGTTGACGCGCGAAGTCGCCCTCTTCGCCATGCCGCTCTGCATCACTTTGAGGCGCGTTTGCCCATGCTTGGATGATGTTTTGGTTGGTGATATCAGGCATGATTATGCCTATATTTCCTCACTCAATTGCAAAGCCACCTTCTTCATATTCTCCTCGTTCGACCTGTTGTTTCGCTTCTTCAGCAAGCTTAGTTAGTCCTGCTTGCACATGATGCTGGGCAAACAAAGCATCCCATTCCTGCTCTTCCTCATCGGTCCAATCATTTATATACGCTAGACGCTAAAAAGCAGTGGTTGATTGCTCAAAAACAATTGACATTCCTAGGCAATGAAGCGGGGAATGCGTTCGCGTAGCCACTCATGTTCTGCTTGATTTGATAGCATAAATATATACGCTCCTATTCTATTAAGAAGAAATGAGGCTTCGAGTAAACGTACTGCGTTTTCTGGAAGTCGATGATGCGTAAGATATCCGTTGACGCATGCCTGTCTAAGCTCCTTTGGTAGTCCCGCAAGAGTGCTTCCAAGATCGTATACAAAGTAGCTAAAGCCGCAAAGTGCAAAGTCTATTGGTCTGACCTCGTTGTAGTAGATTAAGCAATTTCCTCTATGCAAATCCGTGTGAACAAGTCCCCACGAATTATTATTTCTATGAATGATCGCAAGCACTTCAATACAAGCCTGTGCTGTCTCTTGAATAATTGAGAGAGCTTGCGATGTGATAATGCTTTGTGATACTCCTGATGAGAGTAATGATATCCTTTCTCGAAAGTATTTGAGATCGTAAGTTGGACGTAGAAATCCATCTGGTATTTCCCAGCGAGCAACATGATTATGAAGATGTGCTACGACCTCTCCTAATGCTACTGCAAGTTTTGGTGTCAATGGAATGTCTTGTGATACGATGTCTCCTTCAATCCAGCGAAGAAGTGAACTGGGAAGAATACTTTCTTGCATCGTAGGGATGAGGGTAACGAATGCATCCGCCTTATTTTTAATTGGTTGTTGTGTGGCAAGTGTTGTATCGTGATGAAGTGCCTCTAGCCAGAGCATTTCTGAATTGATCGCGGAAGGTTGCTGACGCATATCTACAAAGTTTTCTGTGAGAGGTTTGTGAATGCGTAAAAGATACTTCTCTTTAAGCGCATGTGTGACAACTTGAAACGTGATGTTATCGTGGTGCTGTATAAATCTCACTTCATGTTCGTCAATGTCATATTGGGCAAGAGCTTTTGTAGCCCAACTAGAAAAGTCTGTTGTTTGCATGCTCATGCCTTACCTCTTTTATGAAAGGGATGTTTTTACTTAGAACGCTCAATCAACGCAACCGCGTAGCAAGCAATCCCCTCACCATGTCCCGTGAAGCCGAGACCATCGGTGGTTGTGGCTTTGATGCTGACCTGCTCTTTAGCAAGGTGAAGATGTTCGGCGACATGAGTTCGCATGGCGGGTATGTGGGGAGCCATCTTGGGATTTTCGGCAACGATGGTGACATCGACGTTGCTGATGCTCCATTGCTCTTTTTGCAGGAGTTCGTAGATGTAGTCGAGGAAGACGGCACTTGGTTGATCCTTCCAGCGTAGGTCGGAGGAGGGGAAGTGGGAGCCAATGTCACCGAGTGCGGCTGCCCCTAGCAAGGCATCGACAACGGCGTGAATTACGGCGTCGGCGTCGGAGTGTCCCATCAATCCGTGTGGAAAGGGAATGAGAACACCACCGAGAATAAGGGGACGACCCTCGACAAGAACGTGTACATCGTATCCATTACCAATTCGTATAGCCATTAGCGTACTCCCTGTAGTAGTGCTTCCGCGATCAGTAGATCTTCTTGTGTCGTGATTTTGATGTTTGCATATGACCCTTTGAAGATTGCGACGGGATAGCCTAAACGTTCTAATAAGGCTGCGTCGTCCGTGAAATTCTCTTGCTTATCACATTCATGATGTGCATGATGAATGAGGGGAAATGAGAAAACTTGTGGCGTCTGAATCATCCATAACTGTGAGCGGTCAAGAGTGGAATGAATAATATTTTCGCGTACTTGTTTGATAGTGTCTTTGACGGGTACGGCGGCAACGCTTGCCTGATGGATTTGTGCTGAAAGTAGTCCCTCTTGTAACATCGTTGGGGTAACAAGGGGACGTGCGGCGTCATGAATCATCACCCACTGACAGGTAGGAACTTTGTCAGCGAGTGTGTCTAAGCCAATAGCAACCGAGTCTTGCCGCCGCAATCCACCCGCAACAATGGCAACTATTTTATGCCATTGTTCTTTTTCGCAGAGTGTCGTGGTATCGTTGAGTCGTTCGTTGCTGGTCACAATCACAATGCTCTCAACGAGCGGAGACACCTGGAAAACATCGAGTGTGCGTGCCAATGTGATACGACCTGCCAGTGGCGTCCATAGTTTATCGCGTCCCTGCATGCGACGACTTGAGCCAGCGGCGACGATGATAACCGACGCTTTGTCTCTCTGTTCTTGCATCAATTATATGCTCAGACTAAGCGTTGTTTGACGGGCGTTGAAATCTGTGGTTGTGAGCCAGTTGGTTGCTTTGGGTGAGCGAAGATCATACGGCCTGCAACCGTTTGTAGCACACGCGTCACCGTTACCTCAAGAGTTGTGCCCATGTACTGGCGTCCATTCTCCACAACAATCATCGTGCCATCGTCGAGGTAGCCCACGCCCTGTCCTAGCTCTTTGCCATCCTGCATAATTTTGATATGGATGTCTTCTCCTGGTAGTAACACAGGCTTAATGGCGTTGGCAAGCTCGTTGATGTTGAGTACCTTTACGCCTTGCAGTTCCGCGACGCGATTGAGGTTGAAGTCGTTGGTGATAATGGCACAATGCAGGTTACGCGCCATTTTGACTAGTTTGCCATCGACCTCGGCAATGCCCTCGATATTCTCATCGGTGATCTCAACAGGTACCGTTGCCTCTTTTTGCAAATTGTTGAGTATTTCCAGGCCGCGTCTACCACGATTGCGGCGCATGGTGTCCGCTGAATCCGCGATATGTTGTAGCTCTTCCAGCACAAAGCGTGGTACCACCAGTCTGCCGTAGATAAAACCTGTTTGGCTAATATCTTTGATGCGTCCGTCGATAATGGCACTCGTGTCCAGCAGGATTGGTGGTAGTGGCGCGGGTTCTGGTACGACTGGCGGCTCTTTCTCGCGCTCCTTCTCTTTCTCCTTGGCACGCTTCTCTTCGCGTTTCTCCTCACGCTCTCGTTCGCGCTCCTCATCGTGTTCGCGATTTCTGCGTGTGAGCGCACTCTGAATGCTCAAGAAGAGATGCCCGATATCGGTCTTGCGAAGAACGGCGATAGTTACGCCGAGATAGGCAAAGAGCAAGGCACCGACAAATGGCAGAATGCGCCCCCAGTTCGCGGGTAGGCTGGCGAGAGGGATGGCAAGTAGAGCGGAGATGATCAGACCTATGGTCAAGCCGATAGCGGCGGCTACAAGGTCACTTGCAGCGGCTTTACGAATTCTGTCACTTATCCAGAGATAAGGTACGATGGTAATGTATGGCGTAATGACAAAGGCGAGAAGAGCGGCGGCGATTGCAATACCTATCACCCATTCAATCTGGGATGGTAAGTGCGTTCTATCAAGAAAAAAAATGCTTGCGACAATACCAATTGCTACGAGACACCCAACGATACGGGCAATTAAGTTATTAAACATCCCTGCATCCTCCAAAGCAGAATACTGAAACAGCGTAGAGTACTCAAGAGCCTAGCTAAGGGCAGCAGGTAAGGTCGGTGATAAAGAGAATAAAGAGATAATAGCGAGAAGTTGTCGCCGAACCTGCCATACAACGCTAGTTACTATGCTCGTGAGCCATATAGTTCCGAATAAGCAGTATACATCGTACCTGCATAAGAATCAACTCTTGTGCTTTTTCGTTCTCTCCTTTCATGGCATACTAACTATGAGACCTACTACTTCACCAATCTTGAATCAATGTTTTTTCGCAGGGACCCGATTTATCGCGTCCGTGCGTGGTTTATCACGCGAGATTCTGTCTGAGAAGCTTGTAGAAAGCGTTTACCATGATCTCGCTCAATGAATTGAGCAACGGACGCGATAAATCGGGTCCCTACGAATATCACTTTACTCAATACTACGCGCTACTTGTTACTGTGTTGTAGAAAGTTACTTTTTCCTCTTGTCAGTGTAAGGCAATCTCCAAAGCCACTGCAAGAGAGCTTGCGGTGAGTACTTTGAAGTCGGCAGGAAGGCCAGCGTCCTCAAGCTCAGACTGAATTTTTGTGCCGCGTCCAGCACTTGGAAGGATGCAGCGTTTGAAGCCAAGTTTTGCCGCTTCACGCACACGCAAGGCCAAACGACTGACCGCCCGTAGCTCACCGGAGAGGCCAACCTCGCCAATCAGCACCATATCGTGTGGAATGTTTTTCTCGCGGTAACTAGAGGCGATGGCTGCGGCGACTCCGAGGTCGATAGATGGCTCTTCCAAAGTAAAGCCACCCACGACGTTGGCATAGACATCATGATTACTCACGGCAAGCCCTACGCGTTTGGTAAGGACGGCGAGTAGCATCACGAGACGGTTATGCTCGATACCGTTGGTGGTGCAGCGTGCATTGCCGAAGTTGCTTGGTGTCACGAGTGCCTGCACCTCGACCAGAAGCGGACGTGTTCCCTCCATGCTGACGACAACGGCTGAGCCTGTCGCTCCAACCGCACGATCCGCGAGAAAGACTGCCGAGGGATTCGTCACCTCGACCATGCCTTCGCCCTGCATCTCGAATACGCCGATTTCGTGTGTTGCACCGAAACGATTTTTGACGCCGCGTAGCAGACGATATGAGTGGTAGCGTTCGCCTTCGAGATAGAGGACGGCATCGGCGATGTGTTCGAGCGCTTTAGGACCAGCAACAGTTCCCTCTTTGGTGACGTGTCCGATGATGAAGATGGGGATGTGCGTACTCTTCGCAAGTTGCATCAGTTGCAAGGTACATTCGCGTACCTGACTAATACTGCCCGGAGCCGAGGTGACGTGACTGGCTATGACCGTTTGAATGGAATCGACAATCACGAGGGCGGGTTTGAAGCGATTGACCGCCTCAGCGATTACATCAAGCTCGATAGAGGCCAAAAGATAAAGACGTTCGCCGCTGATGCCGAGACGTTCGGCACGCATCTTCACCTGCTCGATTGACTCTTCGCCTGAGACGTAGAGAACGGTGCCCACTGTTTCGGCGATGGCACCAGAGACTTGCAGGAGTAGCGTAGATTTGCCGATGCCTGGCTCGCCGCCAACTAGAATGAGTGAACCCGCGACAAGTCCACCACCCAAGACGCGATCCATCTCTGGATAGCCAACGGAGACACGTTCCTGTATCAATGGTTGAATGTCGGGTAGTAGGATAGGAGTGTGTGTGCCCTGAGCTAGGGAGGTGCTACCAACGAGAGCCTGCCGACGTTGTTGTGCAGGACTTTGTGGAACCTCAGTCATTTCCTCAAGAGTATTCCATGCACTACAGTCGGGGCATTTTCCCATCCACTTACTCTGCTCACCGCCGC
This sequence comes from uncultured Ktedonobacteraceae bacterium, assembly GCA_964250805.1. Taxonomy (GTDB): domain Bacteria; phylum Chloroflexota; class Ktedonobacteria; order Ktedonobacterales; family Ktedonobacteraceae; genus JBBQVS01. The sequence continues at coordinate 30,343 of CAXUHG010000063.1, forward strand.
ATTGTTGGCAAACATATTTTGTACGTACTTTAGCCATATGGACCTGAAAGAATCGAAATAGAGGACAAAACAGCAATAGATATAAAGACGAGCAGAATAGCGAAAAGAAAGAGGGACGTGAAATGCCTTCACGTCCCTCCCTGGTATTTAGAGATCGGAACCGACTTCACCGCCAGCGGAGAGAGCCGCTTCTGGTGTAGCAGGAGCGGGCAACTGCTCGATGCGGTTGCGAACTTGCAGATCGAGGTTGTCGTCGATCACGACCGCCTCAACGAGATCGCCGGGGTGGAACTTACCTTCCAGTAAGCCTTCCGCCAGTGGATCTTCGACGAGCCGTTGGATGGTACGGCGTAGTGGACGCGCACCATACTCAGGATCGAAGCCCTTATCGATCAAGAACTCCTTCGACGCGGCGGGAACAATCAACTCGACTTGTTGCTCTGTCAACTGGTTGCGTACACGGTTGAGGAGCAGGTCGATGATGGATTGCATCTCTTCCATACGTAGAGCATGGAAGACAACCACGTCGTCGATACGGTTCA
>CAXUHG010000064.1:0-29924 GCA_964250805.1 uncultured Ktedonobacteraceae bacterium
CGACGGTGAGACACAATTGAGAATATCCTTACGAATCAGCATTTTTGTACAATAATAGACACTTGTATTATACAAAGACAGAAAAGAATAAAAACAAATGCATTATTTTTGATAGACAAAAGTAGCACAACAGTCAAACATTTAAATTAGCCAATTGGTACTATGTTTCACGGTGTTTTATTACTATTTATTACGACTGATGGTATGATATGCAAGTTCCCACATTTACATGCACGATTGTGCGTTATCACATTGTGTCTGAATAGAAATGTGGAAACAAAATAGCATGGAAGGGTCTGCAAGTAGTATATCGAAAGAGGATACTTTGCAAACGCATCAGTACATCAGTAAGTTCTTACAACAGAACAACAGTCTTGTAGTTAGAGTGAGTGTAGTAGCAGTGATGACACTGCTTTTTCTGGGAGCGACGTTGGGCGTGAATGTGGCGGGGGCGCATGCAAGCGCGTTGAACGTCTGCTCCGGTAGCGACAGAACATACATTGTTGTGGGAGGCGATACTCTGGGGGGGATTGCGGCACGCTATGGTACAACCTGGGCGACGCTAGCATCTCATAATAACATCGCCAATCCCAACTTGATATATATCAACCAGCGAATTTGTATTGCTGGAAGTAGCGCGGGAAATACTGTCAACGGCAGTGGTACCACCTATGCAGCTCCTGTTGTGCATTCCGCTCCGGCGGCTTATGCAGCACCAACATCGAGCGCAATCGGATATAGGAATGTCTTTCCCTATCCGGCCTGCACATGGTGGGCAGACCAGCGTTACGCCCAGATACACGGCTACTTCGTGCCGTGGACAACAAATTCGATGGCGTGGCAATGGACGGCGCGTGCCTACGATTTCGGCTGGCACGTCTCCTACTACCCAACGGTAGGCTCGATCATCGACCTACAACCGTGGGTACAGGGTGCCTACGGCGGTGGACACGTTGGCGTGGTCGAGCAGGTGCTTGGCAACGGGCGTGTGGTCGCTAGCTCTATGAGCTGGGGCGCATATCCATACGCCGTCACCTACTGGCAATTCTCGCCGGGACCGGGCGTCACGTTCATTAGCCGCTAAAAGTTTCGCATCTTGTTATTGGGACTGCCAACGAACAGTCTGCAAGGAGTAGCCTGCCGCGTGTGTTTGAGAGCAACGAACGGCAAGCTACGGTAGCGAACAGTCATAGACCCCATGCTTTTACAAGAAGGATAGATATCTGTCGAGGTATCTATCCTTTCTCACATTTTTGGAGAATATCTCTGTCATATGTTATTACGTATCTTCCCTATGCTTAGAGCATTGCTAGTACCTTTATTTTGTGTAGCAAAAAGTTTATGCTTGAAGGAGGGCAGGGAGACCGCAAGGGTCTCCCCTACACGCATATAAATGTAGATGATCGAAATGTAGGGGAGACCCTTGCGGTCTCCCTGAGGAATTCAGAGGGCTATATATGAAACTACTCATCATCGGCGGTACAGGTTTTCTAGGACAGCATCTTGTCGAGGCCGCCCTTGCACGCGGTCACGAACTTACGCTCTTCAACCGTGGACAGCATGGTCCAGCACTATTTCCCAATGTAGAGCAGTTGCACGGCAATCGTGATGGCGATCTCGCACTTTTGCAAGGGCGTCAATGGGATGCAGTCATAGACACATGTGGCTATGTGCCGCGTATTGTAGGAGCATCAGCGCGAATACTAGCTCATGTGGTGGAACACTACACCTTTATTTCCAGCATCTCGGTCTACGCAGACTTCAGCAAAATAGGAATGGACGAGAGCGCAGCCGTTGCCACGCTCTCCGACGAAACCGTAGAAGAGATAACGAACGAGACCTACGGCGCATTGAAGGCTCTCAGCGAGCAGGCAGCACAACGAGCTATGCCGAACCGCACGCTAATTATTCGTCCGGGCTTGATCGTCGGCCCCGGCGACCCCACCGACCGCTTCACCTACTGGCCTTATCGAGTCGCACAAGGCGGCACAATGCTCGCCCCCGGCACTCCTGAGCAGCAAACACAGTCCATTGATGCACGCGACCTCGCTGCATGGATCGTGCTGATGGTCGAGCAACAAAGCACAGGCACATATAACGCCACTGGTCCCGACTACAAACTCACAATGGGACATTTCCTCGATACATGCAAGACAGAAACGCACAGCGACACACAGTTCGTGTGGGTCAGTGACGATTTCATGAGAACGCATCAGGTCGAATTGCCCAATTATGCATCACAGGAAGAAGCTGGTTTTGGAGCCATCGACTGTAGCAAAGCAATTAGAGAAGGTTTGACGTTCCGACCAGTAGCAGAGACGGTGCGCGATACGCTCGCATGGAAAGGCAAGGATGTGCAATTGAAGGTCGGGTTGAGTCGAGAGCAGGAGGGGAAGTTGTTGGGGGAGTGGGAGAGATAACGCTGTTTTATTCATTACTTTCTTGGAGTCAAACTAACGTCTTGCTTTTCTCACGTGCAGTTCATCAAGCAGCTTTGTGTCCACCAAAGATCAACTCAAAGATGCAGCCTTTGGGTTGATGTATAAACAGGCCATACTGCTCAAAGACAGCACTACGGGAGGGAAAGTTGGCAAGCGAGCAGTTTCGATCTCAAGCAGTTTTGGAGAGTGCTTGTTGCCAGCGTTCCGAACAGTGACATTTGGATTGAAAAAATGCAATACATCCACCCGCTAAACATCCAATCAGTATCGTAATCCATCCTACCTCAATCAAACTGAACAGGGAAAGGAACAAGCATCCCATAAGATTTTCTAAGGGATTACCGACTACAATGCTCGCAACTGTTTTCTCCCTTATGAGGAATGCGAAAAGCAAAGCTAGGTACCAGGCAAGAGGATGAGCAATGATACTACCAAGCAAGCCTATGCCTATGCCTATGCTTACGCTAAGGCGGCTTGGTTTAATGATCAAACACCACCAGAGGTAAGGAATAAGCAGCCCAGAAGCTAGGGGAGCGGCAAGATAAAATAAATTGATATCATGTAGCCATGTCTCTTGCCCATTTTGTAGAGTAAGTTGGAACGCATAGAACTTGAAAACAAGGATTGTTGCGACCAGTCCAGTTAGTGTAGCTCCAATACTCACTAGGAGGAGCGTATACCAAATGTCTGATTGCTTACGGCGGAGTGGAAACATTATTTGCTCCTTCATAGGCCCGGTCATTCAAAACAAGGCTTGGGTCTGTTTATCCTTCTCGATCTTTACTACTCGAATCATAACATTATAGAAATGGTTCTGCAACGTTATAGTTCGCCTCCGAAAACAGCTTATCAAGGTAATGGGTTATATTGTATATTAACATTCCCTCACCTATCCATTCGGAATATTTAACACTCCCTTAACCTATCCTTATCGAAACCGCATGCTGCTTGCTTGTTGTATATAAAATGGTTCCTAGCCTTATCTTTAATTACTGAAAATGGTGTATTGTTAGTAGAATTAAAGTAAGGCAATTTTTGAGAATTAAGGTCTATCTTTGGCTTCTGACGTTGGTTTATGGTTCATGTCTTTTATACAGATTTTTTTCTATTATGTTGTCTATTTGGACTAGACTAATTGGCAACATAAAAATGCTTTGTAAGAATTTTAGTTATTTTTCTTCCATTTTGGAGGTTTTAGTGTTATGCTTAGTCTAGTTCATTTAGATTAGATTTTAGTCAATGGTGACTAGAGAAAGTGTGGTTTAGTATGTCTCCTGAAACAAAAATTGATTTTATTGCTGACTCTTTTAGACAGCGTGTATTAGATGGCGAGTATGGTACATCTGGAAGGTTGCCTTCTCTCAGGATGTTAGCGGAAGAGTACGGTACTACTCATGAGACGATGAATAAAGTTATACAACTTCTTCAAGCTGATGGTATTCTCATTTCAAAGGGTCGTGCAGGTGTTTTTGTTTCTAAGCCTCGTACTCGTATTCCTGGTATTACTGCTAGGTTTGATTTATACCTAAAAGAGCATGGTCTTTCACCTATGGAAACAAATATAGATGACCCTGCTTTGGTTGCTGCTCCTCCTGATGTTGCTAAGGCGTTTGGTATTCCTGTTGGCTCTGAGGTTGTGAGACGTTTACGTAGACAGGGAACAGTTGATGAGCATTATCGTTTAGCTGAGAACTTTTATCCTGTTTCTTTAGTTGATAGTTCTATCTTAGAACATATGCGGCAAGACGTGCGTCTTGATGTTTTGCTTGAAATTAAAAGTGTGTATGGTAAGGTTATTAAGTGTGTGCATGAAGATGTGATTGCTCGTCTTCCTACATCTCGTGAGCAGGAACTTTTAGAAATTGTACGTAATACTCCTGTATTGGAGGTGCATCGTACCAGTTGTGCCGAGGATGAAAAAACAGTTGTTATGTTTAATCGTATCATTTTTGTAGCTAAGTTTTTTATTCTTGAGTATGATTACGTAACTCCTCTTTGGTCTAATAAGTAGTTTATCATGGGAAGTCTTCTATGGCTTCCTAATTTTTTACCAATTTCATAGACTAGACTAAAAACACTTGACAAAGTGAACTAGACTAGTTATAATAATTATAGACGCTCGAACTAGACTAAATGGTCTGGTTAATCTAGTAGGAGGTTCGCTTATGCGTCGGTTCGTTCTGCTGATATTTGTAGGGATGGCTCTGGAAGCCTGTCTGATTGTAGCGTGGCCTTTGTTTGGAACATTTCTTCATACATTTTAGGAGGTGCTAGATGGCACAAGTCAAGCAGATTGTTGGTCAAAATGTCGAGATGAGTCTGGACGGAAACAAACTCATCATTACTGTTGATCTCTCGAAGCAATTTGGTCTTTCTGGTTCTCAGAAGTCGCAAATTATCGCTTCGACAGGTGGGAATGTCTCGGTTTCTGGTAGTGAAAACGTGAAAGTTGGTCTTAACGTCTATCGTCCAGTTGATCGTTTCTAACGGGAATAAACTCCCCGTATAAACGCTGACTTTTGTGTGTGTTGAGGGATGCTCTGCAATGATCTTGTCCATCAGAGCAGAGCGATAAGTAGGCGATTGAGCGGTTCTGTAACGGGTCGCTGCTGCCCTGCTTCTGTCCATTGTGGCATCCCTCTTTCTACTCTGTCAAGAGGTGATCTATGAGAAGACTTACGGTTTTCTGCCTTTCACTCATTCTGGGCTTCTTGTTGTACGTGTGGCTGTTCCATCATGCTACGCTTGTGATTTTCCACATTTAGGAGGTGATACATGTTTTCTCTTTTTGCTATCGCGTTTGTTCTGCTAGTGATTGTGCTGGTCTGTTGGTTGTCGGACTAGGGAGGGATGCTATGCGACAACATCCTATGCCGGTCTGTCCTCAAACTTCGACAGGTCGGCATCAGTGGGTGAAGGGGCAACAGTCTGGTCAGATGGTGTGTCAGAGGTGTTCTCTCGTCTCAACGCTGTTGAGTAGTCCAGTGTGTGAACAGAGTCGTCATGATTTCCGCATGGTGTACTCCTCTGGTTGGTATGAGTGTGTGCGTCTCGGTTGTCATGCCTATGCAGTGTGTCCTGCCTGCCTGAACTATGTGATTGTTGATGCGGTTATTCATTTTTGTGGGAAACATCAGCATCTCATTCCGTACCTGGGTGATTATCCGGTACGTGCCTATTCGCCTTCGCTCTATGCAGTGTTGACTCGTGAACCTGGGAGGGTCAAATTATGAAGCGATTTAGTGTGTACTTACGTGTGACTGCTGAGCAAGTGCAAGCTGAGCATATGTATGTCACGGCTCCTAGTGCGGTAGTAGCGGTTCAGTCGGCAATGACAGTACGTCGGCTTTCTTTTGTCCATCATGCGCTGGCCTTTGATGTGGCTAGTGGTGGCTTAGGTGAGTCGGTCACGCTGATTGATTTTGTGTATCGCCCTACTCTTTTGGTTCGCCCTAGAAAGGCGGTGCGTTAATGGCTGCATCTCGTCGCTATCGGGTGTATGTGTGGAAGTCTCGTTCCGCAAAGGCGGCAAGTATTGTCGAGGATATCAAAGCTGAGTCGGTAGACAACGCGATCAATGCGGTCTTGTTCACCCACAACCTTAAAAAGGCGGCCTATGTGTGGGTAATCTGTCATAATGATGACCGAATAGACGTGCATCGTTATGAGGTTGAGTATCAGCCGCCAACGCTTGCATCCTTGCACGTCACACAGGAGGGTCGTTCCCATGTCCGGCGTACCTCCAAGTGATAACCGCAAGTATTCGACGTTTGGGCGTCCCTTTCGCTTGCAATTACGGGCGGCGGCTGGCTCTGGTTTTGATGCTCCTGCCTCGCGTGGTCGGTGTCTCTTCGAGGGCTGTCATGGCTTCGAGTGGTGTACAGGTGCCAAATATTGTAAACAGCACTGGCTACAGGTCTATCACAAGACACAGTTACCTGATCGCTAGTCGCCTTCTTCGTAGTGCGTTCTCGTAGGCTGTATGTCTCGCTCTGATTGGAGGGTACTTATGTTTGCTGTGATGATTGTAGGGCTTCTGGTGATTGCCTTTTTGGGGTGGTTGTTCCTGATGCTCTTCTTTACTCGTGATCTCTAGTTTGCTGTAGATTGTCCTTGTCGTGCGTTCTCGTAGTATTGTTTCTCGTTCTGATGGCCTATAGCATGGTGTTGTAGGCCATATCTCACACATTTTAGTACACACTTTTGGAGGGTTTACTCATGCTTACACTCACTGGTACTGTGAAATATGCTCGCCACATGAAGGGCGAAAATAAAGGTAATCCGTATTCGTTTTTCTCGTTCATTGTGCTGGATAACGATGAAGGTGAACGGTGGCCGTTGCAGGTGCAAGAAGATCACCCACAATTTACCGAACTCTGCCAGCGTGAAGCGGCATTAAGAGAGTGCAAAGTGGAAGTGGTTATTCGTTCCTACTCTTCTGGTATGAAGAAGGTTAACAAGGATAGTGAAGAAAAGGAACCTACGACACGCTTTTATGCGAAGTCGGTTCGGGTTGTTGCAGCGGCTTCGGCTCCTCAAGTGCAAGCAGCGAAGTAGTCTGTTTGGTTGTGGCGGCTTTATCTCTGCCACCTGTCTTACAGTAGTCATTCTTTCTAGGAGGGTTTAGCTCATGATGCGTTTTGTGATGAACATTCATTTGACCTGGCAAAAAATCGAGGTGGCGATTATCGCGTTACTCGTGCCGGGTCTCATTTTAGAGTCGAGCATTGCGAATGGATGGGTGTATGCTGGCGGCTCGTTCTCGGACTGGCGTGTTGCTGCTATTGGTCTGTTGCGTGGCTTCTTCTTTGAAGCTCTCACCTATGCAACGGCACGTCAAGCGTTTCTGTTGGGACAGAAGCGTAACATTCTTGGCTGTATCATTATGGCGGTGGTCTCGCTGGCGGCGATGTATGTGAGTGCTGCCAATAACTTAGGCTGGGTCATGGCTGGTCATGATCTTGCTGGTCTGTTTTCTACGCTTGGGCATGTGATGGGCAATGGTTGGATGTTACAAGGCTATGAGTTCTTTCTAGCGGTGCTGCTGCCCGTTTCGGTGGGTGCGATTGCGCTGGTTCCCTTAGATCACTTCTTCCAGCATGCACTGGAACAAGATCACTTAGATAACCATGCGCTACAAGTCGATGAGCGACACATGCACCGTACCGCCTACCTGAGCGCACAAAAGAAACAAAAGAAGGAAATTCAAGCGCAATACGAAGAGATTGCTGAAGATCGAGCGCAAACTTTCATCGAGCAAGTACGCAATGGTGATATGTCGTTTGGGGCTGGCGGCGGCGTGCCGACGGCTGCCTTGCCTGCTCCATCCTCAAACACTGGTGGTGCGGCATTGCAGTTGCCAAGTCAAGCACAATCAACGGTGGTTACGGGAACGGTCTGGCCTGCTAATACGAACGCTATTCCCTAGTTTCCAGCGTGAGAGAACGTGTAGACGCCAAACGCCAAACGCCAAACGCCGGACGCCATTGTTCAACGCTCAACGCCTCGCGTTCTCACCCTTTCTTTTGTCCCTTGTAGCTCGTTCTGGTCGTGCGTTCCTCATTCCAACAGTTCTCACTTACTCACCAATTCACCCAACATCAACACATGTTTTTCCTTTTCGTTGAGGGGTAAGCGTAGCCAAGCCATGCAGGACGACGGCGTGTCAAGTTTTCCCCTTCTGGGGACTTGACGCGACTAGGCGTGTATGGCATTCTCGAACCCCTCTCAACGATTGGAAAAACATCTGTCACTCATTCACACAAGAAAGTAGGTATATCCTCATGAAACAAACTCGAACGGGCAAGATTGCCTGTGCTGTTCACGGTTGTCAACGAATTGCGACGCGAAAGTATCAGATGCCTCGTCGCTCCTACGGGCAACCCTACCCTTATTATTGCTGTAGCGATCATGCCCAACATGCAGAGTTGCAAGGGACTTCACAGTATCAAGAAAGTACGAAAGGCTTTGCTATAGTCGAGTGTGACCCTGTGGTCAAACTGCACTTTTAGGGAGGGTAAGCGATGGCTAGTATAAAGCATTCTGAAAAAACCCTTCCTGAAATGCGACAAGTGGCTTTACAAGCAGTTCGTGATTTCTTGCGATCTCACATGCTCGATCCCATGAAGTATAGCTGTGAAGATGCATACAAAGTCCTTCCTTCTGCTTTGAAAGAGTCACCTACCTCTGTAGCTGTGAAGTGGTATCTCTCGGTTGGTCTTGCTGAAATGACCTACTTCTATCATGAGTGGGAAGAGTGGCGAAAAGAGGTTCTGCGTTCCTCGTAACAGAGTGTCTTTGGTGCTAGCATGCTTCTTCTGATTGGTTTGTAGATCGAAGGACATGCTAGCCTGGGCGCGGAACAAGTAACACGCGCCCTTTGAAATACATTCTTGATTTTGAGTTTTCCCTTTGTTCTTTGGAGGTGTCGAGATGACGATACAGATAGAAGAGAAGCAAGGAGGCCGATTAGTGCCACTTCTTCATGTGATAACAGGGGTTCTTGATGCTTCTGGTTCTCCTATGAGTCCAGACGATCAATCTCTGCTGACCGACGATCTAGCAACGCTGGCTCTCATGCAACGCTTGGCCTTTCGTGCGATGGCTCAACCTTTTGACAATGAACCTGTACAAACTCCCCGTATAAACGCTGACTTTGCAGAGAGGTGATCTATGGAAACGGAAACCACCCAACTACGGGAATACTGGTTACGTCGTGCGGCGGTGTTCCTGCTCGATCATATGCAACGGTGTGGCCTGAAAAACGTGGCTATTCGCGTCTCGTGTGGCTGGCCTTCGAGCGGTGGGCTAGGTATGGGCAAGATGACGGTAGGGGAATGCTTCTCACCGAAGATTTGTGCTGATGGAATACCGCAAATCTTTGTGTCGCCTCGCGTGGCTGATAGCGTAGAGGTGCTAGGTATTCTCTTGCATGAATTGATACACGCTTCGGTAGGCAATCAGTACGGACATCGAAAAGAGTTCTCGCAAGCGGCTCGTGCGTGTGGGCTGGAAGGTCCGCCAACAGCAACTATCGTAGGTGACAAATTGCGTCCGATGTTGCAAGCCTATATTCAGCAAGTCGGTGCCTATCCTCATGCGGCTATTCGTCCGGTGCCAAAGGAAAAGAAGGGAAGTCGTCTTCGCCTGTATGAGTGCCTGTGTGAGCCACCGATGAAAGTGCGAATTGCCAATGATGAGTTTCAAGCCTTGTGTTTACGGTGTAACACCGATTTTCAAAAACAAGAGTAGAGATACGGAGGTCTGGACATATGGACAAACAACCTTGTATGATTGATACCCTTCCCTCTTCTATTGAGGAAACAACACGAGTACCAGAGGGCAAGCCAACGCCCTCCTTCACGCCTTCCCTGGTTGGCTTTGGTGTGGATACTTTGTACTTGAATGTGCTATATAGCAATCCTGACAACGCGCTGCAAAAACAGAAACGAACGCTTGACGCTGACCTGATGAGTGATCTCATGGACTTGCAATCCCTCGCCAAAGAGCAAGAAAGTGAAATAGCCTCGCCCTGGTCATTCGGTGGTCTGCCGTTGATGATGCAAACTCATGGAACGGGCAAGGGTCAATGGTCGTGGTTGCTCACCTCGCACCTGCTAGACCTGTCGGTCTCGCGTGGTCGTTTGAATGGCATTATTGCACAGGTGCGTGTGTCGTCTCGCTTCCTGTGGCATGAAGCGTCAACGGGTGACGCGATCTCAAAGGTCTATGCCTTGCTCATGGAAATATTTGGGCAAGACATTTATATGCAAGTCTCGTCGGTGGACTTGTGCGCGGATATCACGGGCTGGCATCCTGGCGTGATCGACTGGCAAGAACGGTTCTTGTCTCGTGCAACGGGCGACAATAGTTATCCTGATGATGGGCTGATCGACGGGCCAGAGAAGGCGGTACGTCGCTGGAAACGGCTCACTGGTCTGATCTTTGGTTCCTACAGTGGACGCCTCGCCTGTAAAATTTACGACAAGACGCTAGAGATCAAACAGAAGTCGCATAAGGAATGGTTCTACCCTCTGTGGGAACAATACGGATGGGACGGAAAAGAAGACGTGTGGCGTGTTGAATTTCACTTCACGCGTGAATTTCTACGTGATCTGCACATTGATAATGCCTATGACCTGTTAGATCGCTTCTCGGAAATGTGGTCATATGCAACGGGTCGTATCGGCGGTGGTGAGGATGGTTTACCGGATGGCTGGCTACGGCTGGTTACACCTACGGAGGACTCGAACCGTTCGCGTTGGCCTGTGGATGCCTCTTGGGAAGTTATTCAATCGGCTTTTATTGAATCCGAAGAACTCTATCGAAACCTCGGTGAGGTGGTGTATCACGAAGAAAAAGAGGTGAATGTACGTCGGATGCTAGCACAGATTATGGGTTGCCTAACCTCAATGGCGGCGCAAGGTGTTGATCTGTACCCTGAACTCGGCATGTCGTTACCTGATGTGTTGATATGGCTGTGTGCTGCCATAGATATACGGTGCCAACTGAAAGAAACGTCGTTCCGTCGGCTCGTGGACGAAAAGCGGGTCAAATATCCAACCCTACAAGGAGGTGATCTATGAAACTCTCGAAACGTCGTCAAAATGTTGATACTACTGTGCTAGCGGTTGAACCTGGGAAACCTACGCTTACATTTGAAAATGCTTTTAATGCTTTTCTGCAATCGCAAGATGCTGTAGGTCATTCTAAGATGACAAAGGCTGATTATAAGACCGTGATAGGAATTTTCCTACGGTATATGACTAGCATTCATGGCTATACCTTGATACAACAGATTAGAGAGGAGGATATACTAGGTTGGCTTGCACATTTACGCAACTCTGATAATGCGTATGGTCGTCCATATAGTAGTCGTACTATTGCTACATATAACCGTGATGTGATAACGTTCTTTCACTGGCTTATAGAGCATAAGTATATAACCTCTAATCCTGCTGAAAAAATCAAGGAAACAAAGGTAGAAAAGGCTCTTATTCGCGTCTTCACGAAGGATGAATTAGAGCGTTTAGATGTTGCGTGTAACCGTGCTGCTGATGGTCGTTCGATTACTCCCGATGAGCGTAAAATGCTGGCTGCGCGTGACCGTGCTATCCTCTGGTTGTTGTTGTCTACTGGTATACGTCTCTCGGAATTGTGCGGTTTGTGTTTTGCTGATATTGATTGGGATAAAAGCTTGATTTATGTTAGAGGGAAGGGAGCGAAAGAGCGGCGTGTACCGATGGGTTCGGTGGCTCGCCAACATCTGAATACGTATATCACGTACTGGCGTGGCATTCCTGCTAGTTTAAGTGAAGCGGTTTTTTTGAGTGTGTTTGGTAAACCTCTGCGTCCATCAGCAGTAAAGCAGATGTTTGCACGTCTTAAAAAGCTAGCAGAGATAACGGATAAGCGTGTCTCTGCTCATACCTGCCGCCACTGGTTTGCAGTAAATAGTATTAAAAATGGGATGCCTAGCACAGTGTTACAAGGTCTGTTAGGTCATGAGCATTTAGAGATGATTAACACGTATGTACGTCTTGCTGAGCAAGATAACAGAGACCTATACGCGAAGTATTCACCTGTTGATAGTTTAGAGATGCATCACAATACAAAAGGCAAGCGAGAACGTGATAGAGAGTGGCGCACCTCTCGGAAGAAGTCCAGCAAAAGTTAATCCTGATGCAGCTATATTAAAGTACGTCAAAAAAGCGTGTAAGACATGGAAGGTTTCACTTATTAAAGTATACGAAACATCTTTTTTATGCCTTTTTAGCCCTACTGCTGAGTATTTCAGTGGTAGGGCTTTTTTGCGTTGTCTAGCTTCTTATCTGTGTTTACTGGTTCATTGACATTGTATATTAACATTCCCTCACCTATCCATTCGGAATATTTAACACTCCCTTAACCTATCCATAAAGCATAGTTAATGCATGAGTGTTACTGTATGAACGTAAGATAACGCATGAGGAAGTGTTGGAAAGTGAAAGTACTGCATATTTTCTTCGTGCTGGATATCATTTTTCCGTTTCGTGTTTCAGTTTCATAGGAGAATTTCATGTCGAAGCAATGGCGTATTGCCCCTGTCGTAGCCCTCGCCCTAGCAATTATGATGCTTATTTCTGCCTGTGGTGGTAGCACCACTGGTGGTGGTGGCGGCACCACCCCTACAGCTACAAGCGGTGGTAGCGGCACCTCTACCGCTGGCGGTGGTGGTGTTGCCACACCAACAGGCACGTATACCTGTGTTCAAGGAAGTATCACCGCAAGTGGCTCAACTGCATTGGCACCACTCGCCACAAAAGTAGCCAGTCTGTACCAGAGCAAATGCTCCGGTTCCCAGATCACTATCTCACTAGGTGGTAGTAAAGTTGGCCTTTCCAACGCGGCAAGTGGAACCTCAATTATTGGCAACTCCGACGTTTTTGCATCCGCTAGCCAGAGCGACCTTGTCGATCATCAGGTTGCGGTCGTTGTTTTTGCTGTCGCTGTCAATCCCGATGTCAAAGGCGTCACCAATCTTTCTACGCAACAGCTTGTGGACATCTACACAGGTAAAGACTCCAACTGGAGTCAGGTCGGTGGACCCAATCTTCCCATTGTCGCGGTTGAGCGTCCCGCAAGCTCAGGTACTCGCGCAACCTTCAAGAACTACATTCTTGGTGGACAGGTAGAGAAGCCAGCTTCGGGCAAGTCCTTGACGGTAGATAGCACAGGTACCGTTGTGCAAACGATTGAGCAGACCAATGGTGCCATTGGTTACATCACCACAGGTGCCGCTTCAACCGAAGGCTCAAAGCTCACCGTGTTGAATATTGATGGTGTGACACCTTCATCATCAACCGTTTCGGACAATAGCTACAAATTCTGGAACATTGAGCACATGTACACGAAAGGTGCCGCAACAGGTCTTGCACAGGCATTCATCAACTACATGGGTAGCAGCGACGCCAAATCGGCCGCCGATACTCTCAAGTTCCTGCAGATTGCAAGCATCCCGGCAGCCACCTTGCAAACACACCAGAAACACTAGTCGTCATTAAGGAACGCGGAGGCAATACCGTTAGAATAAGACGAACGGGCGGTTAATGGGGTAGGACGGACGCCCACGAGGGGCTACCCTACTATACTCAACGCGCGAAGCGCGTCCCACCGTCGTATAGTAGGGTAGCCCCTCGTGGGCGTCCGTCCGTCGCCGATAAATTATCTTTTGTCACACCGCGTTCTACATGTTGGGATTGTATAGGGAGTGCAAAACATGCAGACAGCAAAATTTGCTGATCACACCGCACGAATTATTTTCTTTGTTTGTGCCGTACTTATCGTAGTCGTCATCCTCGGCGTTTTTGGATTTCTCGGTATCAATGCCTTTCGTCTCTTTTACGAATCCGGCGGCACTTCTGTCACACATTTCTTCACCTCAACGGATTGGGATCCAACCGGAAATAATGACCCAACTGGTAACGGTACTCCAAGCTTCGGAGCTTGGGGACTTATCCTTGGATCGATAGTCATCACGATTTTCTCTGTTATTATTACCGTTCCACTTGCCTTTGGTATGGCACTATTCTTGACCGAACTTACTCCCAGATGGCTGGCAAGGATTCTGCAACCATTGCTCGAACTCTTTACAGGTATGCCTTCTGTGATCGTAGGTTTTCTTGGCCTTATCACGTTGGTACCCTTTATACAGAAAGTGACTGCTCCCATCACTGGAAACAGCCCAACAGGTGGTTATGGCTGGGGATCAGCCATTATTGTACTTGTTGTAATGATTCTGCCTACTGTTATTAGCGTTTCCGTTGATGCCTTACGAGCAGTGCCTGGGAGCGTGCGTGAAGCTAGCCTTGCTCTCGGCTCAACTCGATGGCAAATGATGTCGCGTGCGATTATCCCCGCCGCTTCTACCGGATTAGCGACAGCCGTTGTACTCGGTATGGGACGTGCGATTGGTGAGACGCTTGCGGTAAGTTTGGTTCTCTTCGGCTCTTCATTGCCCAATAACCTGTTCAGCATACAGGCTTTCTTCCAACCCAACATCAATATCACACAAGCTATTGTCAATGACTTTGGCGAAACTTTTGGCGTGTCGCGTGATGCCTATTGGACGCTTGCCTTCTTGTTGTTGGTTATCTCTTTTATCTTCATCTGCATCAGTCGTTATCTCGCTAGTAGGAGCGTCTATAAATGAGTTCATCAACATTGCTTCAACCAACTCGTGATGAGGATCGCAGCAAAGAGTACGCTCGTATCATGCGTCGCCTTCATACTGGAAACAGTATTGCTACCACCATCCTCTTGATTCTGGCAGCTATCGTCATTTTGGTATTTATCGGCGTCCTTGTCCTGCTAGTAGTGCAAGGTATCGCCTATATCTTCAATCCTTCGTTTTACGATCCTTCGGCTAATGCCGGTGCCTCGATTGCGCCGGAACTGTTCAATACCTTTTACATTTTAATCCTGTCAGAGATATTCCTGGTCCCCATCTCGCTTGCGGCAGCCATTTATCTGGTTGAGTACGCACGAGAAGGTCCCCTGGTAACGATCATTCACTTTGCGGCAGAAACGCTTGCAGGTATTCCATCTATTGTTCTTGGCTTGTTTGGGGTTATTGTCTTTGTCGTCTTCTTCGAGATACATATAAGCAGGATGTCAGGCGCACTTACTCTGCTATGCCTGAATCTTCCGGTAGCATTGCGCCTCTTTGAACAGTCGTTAGCGGCGGTTCCAAGAGAGTTACGCGAAGGCGGGTTGGCACTCGGCGCAACAAAGTGGCGTGTTATCCGCAATGTTGTTCTTCCTTCTGCATTGCCAGGAATAGTGACAGGAATCATTCTTTCGGCTGGTAGAGTGATTGGAGAGACCGCCGCTCTCATCTTTACTACAGGAACGACAAACCCAAGTGGGGTGTATACATTAAATCCGTTCATTCCTAGTGACACTCTGACTATTCACTTATGGTATGTCAAGACACAGGGAGCAGGGACTGTAGGTCTCTCCTCCGCTCAAGCTACTGCTGTTGCGGCTGGCTCCTCTACTTTGCTAATCGTCATTCTGTTAGTGATCAACCTAGCCTCGCGTGGCTTAGGCCGCTTCATCGAACGTCGCTTAACGGCTGCATAATCGTAGATGTCCTTGTAGATTTTCCCATAGCTAACTAAGATTGCATAAAGGAAGTAAGGAGCTAACGTGTTATGAACGTTCCAGCAGAATTTCCTAGTATACAGCTACCAGAAGGGGCAAATATCTTCTCACGCAAGGTGGCGCGTAGCGGTCACATCTCGTATGAGGGGCGTCCCTACTTTATCAGCAAAGCCCTTGCCGGACGCTATATTCGCTTGGTGGTATTAGCAGACCGCTTAATTGTCGATGCATCCATTCCATTGCACAAAGAGTACCCGTTGGCGTAACATACCCGTAGGGACCTAATTTATTACGTCCTACATACGTGTAGGGGTCTAATTTATTACACCCTCCGTTCCGCACAACGGATGTAACATAAAAGGAGTAGTATCATGAGTATGGAATCGTCCCGTCTCAATCAGCAGCCAGCTCAACAATTACAGACTATCAACACTGCGACGGGTGCTCAGAACGCAACAAACGAAGCACAGGTACAACAGCAACCACCTGCTGGCTCTCCAACTGACCTTGTACATAGAAAAGTCGATGCAAGCACACTGATAGATGCCAATGCTCGTCCTAAAATCAATGTCGAGCATTTGAACTTCTTTTATAGCGCGAAGCAAGCATTATATGATATCGCTATTCCTATACGCGAACGTCAGGTGACGGCCCTTATCGGACCATCAGGTTGCGGCAAATCAACCTTTCTACGCACCTTGAATCGTATGAACGATCTCATTGTTGGTACGCGCACCGAGGGCGTGGCGATGTTTGAAGACGAGAATATCTACGATAAGAAGACCGACGTGGTGTTGCTACGCCAGCGCATCGGTATGGTTTTTCAGCGCCCTAATCCGTTCCCCAAGTCGATCTTTGAGAACATCGCCTATGGCCTACGCATTCAGGGCAAAGGAGATCGTGAGATCAAGCAGACGGTAGAGGAGAGCCTGCGCGGTGCCGCTATCTGGGACGAGGTGAAGGATCGTTTGAACGCCTCGGCCCTCGGCCTCTCTGGTGGTCAGCAGCAACGCCTCTGTATTGCACGCGCTCTTGCCGTTAAGCCAGAGGTGTTGTTGATGGACGAGCCAGCCTCGGCTCTTGATCCAATTGCGACGCTGAAAATCGAAGAGTTGATTAACGAACTGGTGAAGGACTACACTATTGTAATCGTGACGCACAACATGCAACAAGCGTCGCGTGTTTCACAGTACACCGGCTTCTTCCTGAGCGGCAAATTAATCGAGATTTCGCCAACCGTTGAACTTTTCGAGCATCCCAAAAAGAAAGAGACCGAAGACTACATCAGTGGTCGCTTCGGATAGGCTGGTGGTTGGAGGCAGTTCGTGGCACGTAACATTCTCGTTGTAGATGACGAAACGGTTCTAGTAGAGACAATAGCGTACAATTTAGAGCAGGCTGGCTATCATGTGACAACGGCAACTGATGGAGCCAGTGCATTAGAGGCGGCGCGTACCGAGAAACTCGATTTGATTATTCTGGATATCATGCTGCCCGAAATGGATGGTCTTGAGGTATGTCGGCAGTTACGGCGCGAGGGCAACACCGAGACAACGCCAATCATGATGCTAACCGCGAAGGGAGACGAGATCGACAAAGTGGTTGGTCTCGAAGTCGGAGCCGATGATTATGTTACGAAGCCGTTTGGTCGCCGCGAACTGCTAGCGCGTGTGCGTGCCTTGCTCCGTCGTGCGGAATATCCTCATGCAGCCGAAACTCATTCCATACAGGAGCCAGTGCAACAAGAGGTGCCGCGCCCCAGCCGTGAACTAGTCGCTGGACCCTTGCGTATCGACCTCGCAGGTCGTCGTGTCAACTGTCGCGGGCAAGACATGGAGCTACAGCCCAAACAATTCGACCTACTCACCTATCTCGTGCGCAACCGTGGCACCGTACTCACCCGCGATCAACTGCTCCACAACGTCTGGGGCTACGACTACGCAGGCGACACCCGTACCGTCGATGTCCACATCCGCTGGCTCCGCGAGAAACTCGAAGAGGATCCCGCGAACCCCAAGCTGATTCAGACGGTGCGTGGTGTAGGCTATGCTTTTCGCTGGTAATGGTTTTTCGTAAGGACCGATTTATCGCGTCCGTCGTGGAGTGTATCAGGTAGGGACCGATTTATCGCGCCCACTGCGTGGTTTATCACGCGAGTCACACCTATGGAAAGCCAGATATGCATGCTATGACTCGCACGATATATCGTACAGCGGACGCAATAAATTGGTCCCTACCTGATATACCACGCTTCTGCAGCAGCGACAAAACGATGAGCGGCCTGTGGAAATCCGCTGAATGACAGGTGCAGATAGGTGGCAAGAAGATTCCCTTGACTCAACCCCTCCACCTGCCCGACAGGTTGAAATGAGTAGGCCGCATCCTCCTCTGATATGGGTGTCTTTAAGGAGGAGACGTGAAATTCATGTCCGCGTACCGTCTCTCCCCGTCGCGTGAGCAAAGTATCCCGCAAAGCTGTGGCCTCGCGGTACCCAATCGTCAGTCCGCCTGCATCCTGATCCAGAATGCATTCTCTGGCAACAGCACCGACCATAGGAAACGTCTCCCCATGTTCAGTTCGGATGGATTGACACAAGTACATCAGCCCACCGCATTCAGCATAGCAGGGAAGACCTCTTTGAAGGAGTTGTGCCAATGCCTTCCGCATAGAGACGTTGGCAGAAAGGCTCTGTGCGTGTTCCTCAGGAAAGCCACCACCAAGATAGATACCACCTATATCCTCCGGCAAAGCACTCTCGTGGAGTGGACTAAACGGAACGAGTTCCGCGCCAGCGAGCTGCAGGAGGTTCAGGGTATCGGGATAGTAGAAGTTGAATGCCTCATCCTGAGCCAAAGCGATTCTTACGCGCTTCCCCCTCGTTTCTATTGCAAGGAAAGGCTCACTGGTGCGAAGTTCGATGGAAGGAGCATCATGAGCTAGTGCAAGAAGCTTTTCACTATCGCATGTCTGCTCAAACTGCTCCCTGATTTCTGTCAATTGTTGTGTACCGATACTCTGTTCAGATATCGGAACCAAACCTAGGTGTCGTTCGGGAAGCAACTTGTCCGAGCTACTCATGAAATAGCCTAGTAACGGGACGCCTGTTTCTGACTCAATAGCTTCTTGTAGCAATCGAGCATGACCAGAGCCGCCAACACGATTCGCAATCACTCCAGCGATACGAACTGCTGGATCGAGTTGCTGAAATCCTAACACAATGGCAGCGGCACTCCGAGCCATAGCACTTGCATCAATGACCAGCACGACAGGTGCTTGCAGTAGCCGAGCAATCTCAGCAGTACTTCCTACATCGCTCGTGCTACTCTGTCCATCATACAACCCCATCATCCCCTCGATGACGGCTATGTCTACTGAAGCGGCAGTGTTACAAAATACATCGAGCATACGATCTTGCGGCATCATCCACGTATCCAAATTGTAACAAGGCCGGGAGGCAGCGAACGCAAGATGGGAGGGATCAATGTAGTCGGGTCCAACTTTGAATGGTTGGACCCTCAAACCCTGAGCGCGAGCGTGTGCGATGAAAGCCGCCGTAATCGTGGTTTTCCCGACGCCGCTAGCAACACCGCCGAAAACAATTCTGGGAAGCGCAAGTTGCATACTTTTCCCCTCACCAATTTGGTTCCTGTCTGGCTCTTTGCTCTTCGTATAAACGTCTCGCCGAACTAGACAAAGATGTCTGTGTAGCACTGTATGCTGTTTTTTCACTGTTGTCAAGCTATCTGTGAAGGTGGAAATAGCCCTTTTGTACCTATATTTATACACGGTAGAGAATGCACAGGCAGGAACTACTTTACAAAACAAAGAGTTAATGATACTATTGCCTCGTTGATTTGCAAAATAATTGCCATACATAGACATTTATGAACGAAGTTTTTCTGAGTTAGAACAAACATGATAGGCGAATGGCGTAGGTTTGAAAGCTTGCAAGAACAAAAAGATTTTTTTATAAGCTATAATGAGGCGGATCGCACTTGGGCAGAGTGGGTTGCTTGGCAGTTAGAGGAGGAAGGCTACACTACAATTCTTCAAGCCTGGGACTTTCAGCCAGGTACGAATTTTCCTCACCTAATGGACAAGGCAACTCGCATTACCAAACGCACTATTTTAGTGCTTTCCCCTGATTCCTTAGATGGGCCTTTTACAATATCTGAGTGGACTGTTGCCTTCAAGCGAGACCCTATAGGCGAAAACCGTATATTAGTACCGATACGAGTCCGTGAATGTAAACCTGAAGGATTGCTCGGAAATATCGTTTACATTGACCTCATTAATTGTAACGAAGCACAAGCTCAACAGAAATTAATCGCTGGTATAAAAGAGCGTGCAAAGCCTACTCACAAACCTGCTTTCCCTGGTACCGATCAACAACGCTCAGTAGTGACCAAACCAGATTTCCCTCCTGCTCAAGAAGAGCCAAGTATAGGTACTACTCTTTATACCTACGATATACACCCGACCTGGATAAATGCTGTCGCATGGTCTCCCGATGGCACACGCATCGCTTCTGGCGGTGGTGACGCTATAGTACGTA
This sequence comes from uncultured Ktedonobacteraceae bacterium, assembly GCA_964250805.1. Classification (GTDB taxonomy): domain Bacteria; phylum Chloroflexota; class Ktedonobacteria; order Ktedonobacterales; family Ktedonobacteraceae; genus JBBQVS01. The sequence continues at coordinate 20,141 of CAXUHG010000064.1, forward strand.
TTTGGGATGCTTATACTGGACAGCACCGTTTAACGTATCGTGGACATTGGAGTCAGTTTATGGCTCGTGTATGGGATGCTAGATGGTCGCCTGATGGAACGTATATCGCCTCTTGTGGATTTGGTTCAACGGTACGTGTTTGGGAGGCTGCTACCGGTAGAGATGTTACACTTTACAACGAGCAGAAAAGTCTTGATCCTACTGCCGAAACTTACGCAATTGCATGGTCTGTAGATGGAAGACGTGTAGTTTCTGCATGTAGTAGTATAACTGGTGTTGATACAATTCATATCTGGAATGCATTGACAGGTCATAGATATCTAAAGTATTCAGGGCATGTGAAGAATATATTGGACCTTTTTTCTATCTCTGCTCTCGCTTGGTCTCCCAATGGTCAATACATTGCCTCGAGTGGAATCGATAAAACTGTTAAACAGTGGAAACTAAGTCTTACAGGAAGTTATCATACTGTTCACATATGGAACGCTACTACTAGCATGCCTATAGCAATAAGTAAAGATTTTGCCAGTTGGATATATGATTTATCCTGGTCCCCTGACTCTCGATATATCGCGTCGGCGGAGAACAATAAAAAGGTTCGCATCTGGGATGCCACGAATGGTGATAACGTTCTCACTTACGAAGGTCACACCAAAGAAGTCAGAGCGGTCGCGTGGTCTCCTGATGGCACTTGCATTGTCTCGGCTGGGAATGACCATCTGGTTCATCTCTGGCATGCTGCAACAGGCAAATTACTGTATATCTATCGCGGACACATGGATAACGTTACGGCATTGGCTTGGTCGCCGAATAAAACACACATTGCTTCGGGTAGTGCAGATAAGACTGTACGTGTGTGGAAAGCGAACTAAGATTTTTTCTTCTTTGATTGTACAAGGGAATGTCTTACAGGAGAAATCGAATGTATAACAACGATAACATGCCTTACAATGAGGGGTCGTTCAGCAGTGGAAAGCTTCCTAATAGAAATTTCTGGCAACGTAATCGCTTGGCAATTATCGCAATTATCAGCGTACTCTTAGTTGTAGTTTTTGCCAGCACAACACTCTATTTACTAGTAACAAGACCTGCCTCACAACCAAATTCGCATACTCCAGTTCTTGGAAGCACTTCGGCAACTCCTACATCTGCCCCAACTCCCGTACCTACAGATACCCCAACGCCTACGGAGACATCGACACCTTCTATTGGAGCAACTACTTCCGCATCAACGGTTCAACCAACCACCAATTTGAACACATCAACGACGAATTATCAATTTGTTTGTCTGAATCAATGCGATGGTAAACTTGGAGTGGTGCTTACTTCTAACGTAGTTAATCCCACTTCTCAAACGATGAACTGGAACTTCAACGTTACAAATAATGGTACATGTAGTAGGATGTACGGTCAACTCTCATTAGAGGCTCCTGACGGTAGCACAATTCAACCAAATGGTGGCACATTCACGGAATCTATTGATGTCAATCAAGGACAGCAATTACCAAGAACAGCAACATTCTCGTCCATTCCAAAGAAAGGCGTACAGTATACGGTGTCGCTAACTATGGATTGTGATTACAACTCTGACTCGTATCAGCCGGTGTTATTTACCTACTAATAATAGGTTGCACTCAGTGAAAAAATAGCACACGTTGAGGTCTGTTACCTCAACGTGTGCTATTTTTTCACTGAGTGCAACCAACTATTTTCCCGACTTCTTCGCCCGCTCCATCTCCCTCAACTCCACCCTCCTAATCTTGCCCGATATCGTCTTGGGCAAGCTATCCACGAACTCGATCTCGCGCGGATACTTGTACGGTGCAGTCACCTTCTTAACGTAATCCTGTATCTCGGTCGCTAGCTCTGGTGAGGGCTTGTAGCCAGGGGCGAGAATGATGTAGGCTTTGACTATTTCGCCACGCATCTCGTCGGGACTGGCGACAACGGCGGACTCTGCGACGGCAGGATGCTCTTTCAGGGCACTCTCAACCTCGAATGGTCCAATGCGATAGCCCGCGCTGATGATCACATCATCGGCACGACCAACAAACCAGAAGTAGCCATCCTCGTCTCTGTACGCGCGATCACCTGTGATGTACCAATCGCCACGAATACAGGCCGCCGTTGCTTCAGGATTGCGCCAATACTCCTTGAACATCCACGTCGGACGCTGTGGCTTGAGGCTGACCGCGATATCGCCCTCTTTATTGGGCGGAAGCTCGTTGCCAGCGTCATCAATCACGCTCAAATCGAAGCCAGGGGAGGGCTTACCCATTGAGCCGGGCTTAACCGTGAGCGGCGGAAAATTGGCGCATATCAGCACCGTCTCGGTCTGCCCATAGCCATCGCGAATTGTCATCCCCGTCACGTCTTCCCAGACTTTTATAACCTCTGGATTCAGTGGCTCTCCTGCTCCAACAACATGTCGTAATGCCTTAGGCGGATTCTGCTTGAGATAGGCGATTGGCTCATCAAGGACCAGCATACGATACGCCGTTGGTGGAGCGCACAGCGTCGAGATCGGATATTTGTTCAGCATCTCTAAGGTCTCGATAGCGTTGAATTTGCCGCGTGCATCCTGAATGAACATCGCCGCCCCCATCGTCCACGGCCCGAAAAGATTGCTCCACGCCGCTTTTGCCCATCCCATCTCGCTCAGATTCCAATGGAGATCATCCTCGTGCAAGTCCAGCCAGTATTTCGCTGTAATGGTGTGCCCGATAGGATAGCTGGCCTGAGTGTGCAGCACCATCTTAGGATAGCCGACGGTACCCGATGTGAAATAGACCAGACAGGGGTCGTCGCTATTCGTCTTTGGACCAGTATAATCGGGTGAGGCTTGCTCGGTGATGTTTGAGTAGCTCGTCCACTTCTCACGATCAGGGGCATCGACCAGCACAGTGAAGCGCACAGTAGGACACTGTTCGCGTACTGCGTCAAACTTTGCCGCACCTTCCGCGTCGGTAATGAAGCCCTGCACCTCGGCGACCTCCGCACGAAACTGGATATCCTTTGCCGTCAGGAGCGTGGTACAGGGAATGGGCACAGCCCCAATTTTCATCAATCCCAGCACCGTCTCCCACCATTCGGGAATGCGCGGCAGCATCACCATCACGCGATCCCCTTTAGCAATGCCGAGGGCGAGAAAGGCGTTGGCGGCACGGCTAGAGCGTTCGGCAAAGTATGCGTAAGTAAGAGAACGCTCCTCGCCATTCTGTCCCAGCCACAGCATTGCAAGCTTATTCGGGTCCTGCGCCCATTTGCCAATCACATCAATCGCGAAATTGAACTGCGCGGGCACATCGAGAGAGAAACTGCGTCGTTCTGCCTCGTAGTCAGTCATATTCGGTGTCTTCGCCATAGAAAAATGCTCCTTCGTAAGACAACAGCGTGTCAAGAACAACGGCGTTGTTGGGCTATCTTCTCCCGTATCATATCACGAAAATATGGTGAAGGAAGGTCTCATAGCAGTTGAGCGATCAATTCTCTCAATGCGACTGGCGAGCCATGAATGGGAAACAGATGAATGTCCCCATCTGTAACAATCTCAGCAAGTTCAGGCTTCTCAATCGTTGCAGGTTTCTCTCGCCATAACCGTGCGATCTCGTCGGCGGCTCGCCCGCTACCCTCAAACACAATCATGGGACGATGCTGGCGCACATTATATAATGCCTCGTTTATGATAATTGCACCACCATTGACGATAACCGCTACTGAGGGACATTCGCGCGAAAATATGCTTGCAAGCTGATACATCGTCGCCGTCTCGCCGCCCCACTCTTCCGTTTCTACCAGCACAAAATGCGAATGATTCGGGTCAAGCGCAATATGCTCCTCTTGTTCTGGAGTATCAGGCTGTCCAGGATAGGATACAAGACCTGCCGGAGAAACTCCAAGCAAAGGCGACCTATGCCCCTGTTCGGCGATAGCCGTGCCCATCAACTCCATTACACCTGCCTGTGTGCCACCATCGACAACTAGCATGTCGTGATCAGCAGCGAAACGAGCAATCCCCTCTGAAAATAATTGCGCGAGATTGGGGTAGAGATTGTCTTCCATAAAACCAGCCCCACCTGCCAGCATAATAAGACCACGAAAGGATGGTATAGTGAGCAAGAAAGGTACCTGCTGTACGTCCGTATCAGAAGGAAGAAAAACAGCATGCGCCCGATTGCCATTCGGAAAAGCAATCTCTTGTGTACTGATAGTGTCGCGCCCTGGCTGATGCGTACTCATAAAAACCATCCTTCTCTATGAAAAAATATGATGTTACGCCCACAAATATTGAAAGTCTTTGTTGCATAGTATCATGCTCAATAGATTTTGCAAAGAGAGAATTCAAACGTCTATCAAAGTGTAAATACAAAATGACCATGACTTTTAGTGCGTATTTTGATGATACAAACAAAACATACTATGCTGCACAGTAATGAGAGAAACCTAAAAATATAGATATAATTTGTGTTGGAAACCACCCGTGTTCGTTGTTCACAAAGAGGGTTTTAAGAGGGAGAGTACATGAAGAACATAAAAATTGTCATAAGCCATAGTATTGTGGAGAGAGAACTAGCGAGGGCGTGGCAAAAACTTTTAGGAGCGATATCTTTGAACGCTATTGATGTTTGGTTTTCAAGCGATACAGAGCCTTTAGGTGGTATGACTAGTGGAAAAGACTGGCGCGAAGACCTTTACAAAAGAATAAAAGAGTGCGATTTAGTGATTGCTATACAAACTCCTGTAAGTGCAGGTAAATCTTGGATTATGTGGGAATGCGGCGTAGCAAGCGGGGTTGATAAGGAACGAGATATTATTCCCATTGTCTACAATATGGAACGAGGTGGATTGTCAAACCCGTTAAACGTCTATCAGGCGTATAGAGGTGATGATGTAGTGCAAGTAAGAGAACTATGCGAACGTCTCTTACTAAAGGCAGATTTACCTTTTGAAAGATCATTGTATACAAGAAAAAGCAAGTCTTACTTTAGTTCAATACAATTGTATCTTTCACAAGAATCGGCATCACGTCTATCATTTGATGCGTCACTATGGAATAATAGAATTGATGATTTCATTCGGTCAAACCGCGTAGGTGAATTGAGAGGTCTACGTGATCGCATGTATGCGCCTCAAGGAAAGCGGCCTATTGATCTAAGCATTCATGAACTGCTTAGCCAAGTATTCCTGGAAAATAAAAATTTTCAAGAAGCACTCGAAGAGACCGAGTACGCGCTTGCCTTAAAACCTAATGATGTAGTACTGCTTCATCGTAAAGCACTGGTGTTTACAGAATTGAAGGAATATGACCAAGCCAAAAAGATTATCGCGCATGTTATTGCACTGCATAAGAACCTAGATACAAATACAGAAATCGCCTCGTTGCAGGGGAGAATTTACCGCGAACAATGGCAATCCTCGCATAATTCTTCTGACCTGGAGAAAGCTCTCAGTGCTTATCTGCGTGCGTATCAAGCCGATCCTTCTTCCTATTATACCGGTGTTAACGTCATTGGGCTTGCCTTTGCAAAAGGGGACACGCAGTTAGGTGAAAAGACTGCACACGAAGTCTTAAGTTTGTGCGAACAAGAGCAAAAATCCTCTGATGATCCCTCCTACTGGGTTGATTTCGCCGCAGGTGAAGTCTACCTAGCATTAGGAAATGCTACACAGGCGATTGATGAGTATGAGAAGGGGCTGAAACGTCATCCTCAGCCACAACAACGTCAAAGACATTCAGCAGCAAACGGCGCGGAACGCATGATACGGTTGAAAAACTTGCCTAATGATGTTTTAGATCGCATTGATGCGCTCTTGCGTTAATGAGAGTGACAATCGTTGTCATCCCTGAGAGTGCATGCACTCTCAGGGATGACGACGATTGTCACTCTCATTGTGTCCTACTCCTGCGGCTTGAGCCTCCTAGCCAACTGCCCCCACTGCCCTTGCTCGTCGTGAAAGACTTTTTCTACCTCTGATACATATTTGTGTATACGCTGCGTGTAGTGGGCTTCGTCGAGAGCTGAGAGGTTGTCGGACAGTAGTTCGTGTTCGGCGTCTTCAAGGTTCTCCACGGTATCGCTGTAAAGTTTTGCCTGCTGCTCGAAACCATAGAGGCTGCTATAAGCGGTGATTGCCGTCGAGAAAACGGGTAATAGAGCTGCAAGCAATGCACACGTCAACCGCAACCAATCTGTAAGAATACTAACTGCTTGCAAACTTCCCGCGAAGAACGTTAGCCCCATCAAAATAATGCTGATCCATATAGCCTGTGTTTGTGCCTTCTCAAATTCTCGCTGTCTACCTGTATAATAATTGCTCTGGTTCTCAAAACGATGTTTCTGGTAGAGGGTGAGAAATACCTTTGTATCTGCCGCATTCATGATCTTACTCTCCGCTTAATATCTCTAACGTAGTGGCGCAAACGCTCTACGCGCTTCTGCTCATCGTCGTATGGGTGTTGATGCCCAAGAAAGAGAAAGTACACGCTCCTCAGTTTTTCAGTGGCGAGTCGCGTATCGAGGTAGCGTTCGTGGTGCTTGAAGGAACGCGAGGCGGCAGTGGTGACGACAAGGATTGCGGCAACGAGTGCGCCTGCTACACCAAGCCATATGGCACTCGCGAAAGCTATCTGTAGAATGCCCAGTACCGTTGCCAGTGTGCCCCCGAAAATCAGAATTACATAGGTCCAACGATGACGATTTTGCTGCTTCAAAGCTTCGTTGTCCAATTCGCGGAAGGTCGGCATCAATATATCTTCAAGCGTTACAAAGTCTGCGTCAAACGACGAATACTTTTTTTGCTCATCAAGGGGAATCAGGTGCTGCTCTGAACCTGGCAAAGGATGCAACGTGGGAAAGCGTTTGAATAATACCACCAAAACCTCCATGCATATTGTCGCAGTTATTCCTATACATGGTATCACCTGTAATATAGTTTGAAAAGCGAACGTCCAGGAATAGAAAGCCTGACACATTCATGTGGCCTTATATAAGCAAGCGACAGACAGTATTCTGTGTTCAGGAAGGACTGAGAGACACACCTTTGATTATGTTCTTACATGCCAATTTATTCCACGTGTCCTCCTTCTCCACTAGAAAGGATACCGACGTTCATGGTCATGAGTGAGTATTATCAGGAACTTGCACCCTGGTTACTAAAGCCAATCAGTCGAGCGCATCGCCTCTACCTTGAGAGCCACCCGGAACTGCTATCAGAGAAACATCGAGAACTCTTAGCACAACTTGTGAGCGAAGACCGCGATTCTTCAGGTGAACTACGCGTTCGGCACGAACTTTTGCGCGACATTCTTGCGCATACAGGAAAAGAACGCGATGTAAGACTGTCTATCCGCGATGCCTATGTAAATAAGTTCGGCGCCTTAATGCTTGACATTCCTGCTAAATTGGCAGGGATAGACGAGTACCTCGACGTGTCATCATACGTGAGTTGGAACAAGTCTCTGAGTACAGAGCGCAAAATATGCTTGCGCAACACCATCTTGTACGCACGAGCAGAATGCGCTTCGTCACCCGAAATTATTGCGGAGATGAGCTACTGTCTCGGTCGCCTCTTCATGCAAACCACGCCGATTCCCTCTGCACAATTGCAGAAACGGATATTGAGCTATTATGAAGATGCACACGACATCTACACACGTGAACGTTATCCGCTTCAATATGCTAGAGTGTTAGAGGCAATCGGCGACGCCTACATCTGGTATCCGCTTACGCATAAACAGGAAAACGCACGCATCGCCTTAAAGTTTTATGAAAGTGCATCAAACATCAGAGATGCATACGTTGCTCTTCCATAAACGTTTGTAGCATCAAAAATGTAGTAAAATAACGTATGCTGTCTACACGAGTAATAGAGGAGCAATACTTGTGAGTACGCCATTTAGCCAACCAGGACGTTGGAACATCTTCGCACGCGAATTGGAAGAAGTCTTGAGCAAACGCGGCTTACGCATCACTCAGCTTGATGATCGAGGCGTGGTGAGCCATCGCGAAAAGGTACGTCGTTTACGTGCCTCGCTTACATCACCCAAACACCTGACAACTCTGAATCCCACTGAGATGGAACGCCTGACTACAGTAATGCAATTGACGACTACTGAACAGAAACTCTTATTGGCGGCACTGCTTGCGACAGCGGTCGAAATGACGCTCATGGATCGCGTCACGGCTGATGTCGCGTTAATGGCGGCGGACAACGTTTTTGCTATTCTTTTCAAAGCGATGATAGCACAACCCGATCTGTTTGACACAACACAAATAAAGGCAGGAAGTATGAGAGATAACGAGGAAACCTTTGGTGATGCTGTGTTCACAGAGGCGTTAGATTTGATTGATCGTGCCACGCTCGCGTTGCATGCGAGCAGAAACGCAACCACTTCTCAAGCTCGTACCACTCATGCTCATGAGGCTCTCGCTGGCTTTACTCGTACCCTCGAACTGCTCCAACAATCACGCTCGCCGCAACCGGAGAGCGAGGGCTGGCAGTGCTGGTATGACGAGGCCGTGGAAGGACAACAGATGGCGCAGAAACTGGTGCAGACAGGACAAGAACAATCATGATGCGACGTGCCTTACTCGTGGGAATCAATAGCTACGACAACATGTCCTCCCTATCATGGTGCATCGACGATGTACAGGCTTTGCACCCACTGCTGGCGTTCCATGAGGACCGTACACCAAATTTTGCTTGTCGAACACTCCTCGGTTCGCACTCTATGAGTGAGGCACTACTAGTATCGCAGCCTGAGCGCGTTCTCTTCACGACGCTACAAGCCGCCCTCAAAGAATTGCTTGACTTCGACGAAAAGGTGTTGTTCTACTTTTCGGGACACGGCTATACCAGAGACAACAACACCTATCTCGTGACGCAGGACGGCACTTCCACGCTACCAGGAATCGCGCTCCAGGAGGTGCTGGATATGGCGAATGACTCCCATGCACGCGAGGTGCTATTGCTCATTGATAGCTGTCATAGCGGTGCCCTCGGCGAACCTAACCAGAACGGCAGTCTCGCAAAGGCGTATCTGCGTCCGGGAGTAACGCTCCTTGCGGCCTCACGTTCAGACCAGCAAGCACTTGAGCAGCATGGTCGTGGCCTCTTCACCAACCTACTTATCGGTGCGCTCAAAGGTGGTGCCAGCGACGTGCGTGGACAAATCTCCGAGGCGTCAATCTACGCCTACATCGAGCAGGCACTCGGCCCCTGGCAGCAGCGCCCCATCTACAAATCCAACGCAACGAGCCTCTCGCCTATCCGCGAGTGTCTACCAGATATCGAGGACAACGAACTGCGCCGTTTGCCCCAATTCTTTGCGCGACCCGATACGCAATACTACCTCGACCCCTCCTACGAGGTCGTGCATTCCAGTGCCCTGCCCGAACACCTCAGCATCTTCAAACTCTTCAAACGCTATCAGGTCGCGCGTCTGCTGCGCCCCACGCTCGATAGCGACCTCTACTTCGCCGCCCTGCACAGCCATCCCGTAGAGCTAACGCCAATTGGTCAATTCTACTGGCAACTAGCCAAGAACGGCCTACTCGGACAGCAAGCACACCCCAAAAAGAGAAGGAGAAAACCCATGCCCGACGCCGAGTCCGTCGCCCGCCTATTCCACGAAACCTACGAACGCCTCGCCCCCTCATTCAGCTACGAGACGCGCGAAGCCACCCGCGTCTCCTGGGACGACGTACCCGAACGCAACAAACGCCTCATGATCGCCACCGCCGCCGAACTGCTAGCGGTGTTGTTCCCTTTAGAGGAGCAGGAT
>CAXUHG010000065.1:0-29873 GCA_964250805.1 uncultured Ktedonobacteraceae bacterium
TTTTATATTTTTATATATTTGATTAACTACTGGCCGCTTGGGGCAACGAGTGGGAAGGGGAGACTGGGGCACAGCCCCAGACCCCAGTCAAGGGGCTTGCCGCCCCTTGCATCCCCGCCTTAGGCCGTAGGAGAAATGCTAAGGCACATACTCAGTCAAGGGGCTAGCTGTCCCTTGCATCCCCGCTTTACGCTGTATGACGGAACCCCATCGAGTACAATGCTGCGTACTCTCCTTCGCGTTGCAGGAGTTCGTTGTGCGTGCCCTGCTCGACGATGTGACCGGCCTGGACGACGACGATGTTGTCGGCGTTCTTGATGGTCGAGAGTCTGTGAGCGATGACGACGGCGGTACGTCCCTTGAGCAGCGTGTTCAATCCTTCTTGCACGATGAGTTCGGTGAAGGTGTCGATGTTCGCCGTTGCCTCGTCGAGAATGAGGATGCGTGGGTCTGCTAGCAGCGCACGCGCGAACGAGATGAGTTGACGCTGGCCTACGCTGAGGTTGCGCCCACGTTCACGAATAAGCGTGTTGTAGCCTTCAGGTAAGCGTTCGATCAGGTCGTGCGCTCCGACGACACGCGCTGCTTGCTTAATCTCTTCGTCCGTTGCATTCAGGCGTCCATAGCGGATGTTGTCAAAAATGGTGCCTGTGAACAGGAATGGCTCCTGTAGCACGATGCCAATTTGACTACGTAGCGACGCCTGCGTCACATCGCGGATATCGTAACCATCAATCAGGATTGCTCCCTCTTGAATGTCGTAGAAGCGCGTCAATAGACCGACAATAGTGCTTTTGCCCGCCCCCGTTGGTCCAACGATGGCGACGGTTTGACCAGCCTTTATTTTGAGGTTGAAGTCGCGCAACACAGATACACCCTTGAGGTAGCCGAATGAGACGTGATCGAAGATGACATCACCACGTATCTGTGGCAATGGTTTCGCATCGGGCTTATCGGTAATCTCGACGGGCACCTCCATAATCTGGAAGATGCGCTCCGAGGCCACTCCTGCACGCTGTAACTGTGTATATTGTTGGCTCAACTCGCGGATGGGATCGAAGAAACGGTTGATGTACAGGGTAAACGAGACCAGCACACCGACCTGTAGTTTGCTCTGTGAGACCAGGATACCGCCATAGACGACGGTAATCATAATCGCAAGGGCAGCGACCACCTCGACCAGCGGCAAAATTAGGGCAGCGACGCGGCTCGCCTCCTGATTAGTGTCACGGTTGTAGGCGTTCAGTTCGTCGAACTCGTCACGGTTGCGGTCCTCGCGTGCAAGGCTCTGAATCACACGCATGCCTGAAATGTTCTCTTGCAGTGTCGCGTTCACCATCGAGATTGCGGCACGCGTTAAGCGGAACGAACGTTGAGCATAGCGTTGCCAGAAGGCGGCAATCGCGATCATGATAGGCAAGACGATGAACGAGAGCAATGCCAATGAAACGTTCAGCACTAGCATGATCGCGATGATACCGAACAGCGATATCATCGAGCCGAGAATGGAGAGCAAGCCCGAACTGAGCATCGACTCCAACACGTCAATATCGCTCTGTAGGCGCGACATGACACGCCCAATCTGTGTACGGTCATAGAAGCTGAGCGAGAGCCGTTGCAGGTGCGTGAACATGTCCGAGCTAAGCTGGAACAGAATTTGCTGCCCTGCCCACGACATACTCCACACCTGCCAGTACTGCGCCTGCCACATCAACACATTCACTACGAGTAGCACAATACCGATGATGGCGAGTCCCCTTACATCACTGTGCGTGATGAAGGAGTCGATAGCCACACCGATCAGGTACGGATTTGCGAGATTGAGCAGCGTATACACCAACATCAAGACAAGACTCGCCAGCGTTGCGCTCCGATGACGGCTGATGTAGGGTCCGAATTGCTTAATATAATGCCAACTAAATTTACCTGAGATATTTTCGTCCGAACTCTCAAGACTATTTTCGCGCAACCGACTTTTACGTCGGTGCGCCATAAAATCGTCGATTGAGGATGAACGTGTAGCTCTTGCCGTTTTCATCGTCTCACCTCGCGTTTCTGATTAGCAGACTTTGGCGCTTCGGGACTTGATTCATCAGAGCGCGAATTAGGGCTTGATTCTTTAGGGCGTGATAAATCAGGGTGTGATAAATCAGACCCGTACAGAGGATTTTCCTCGTTTGGCGACGAGTTTTGGACGGAGAGCATGCGTGTCTCGAACTCCTCCTGTTCGCGTAGCTGTAGGTCGTAGAGCTTTGTGTAGGCACCGTTGAGGGCAAGTAGCGACTCGTGAGTGCCGCGCTCGATGATGCTCCCCTTGTCGAGAATCAGAATCTGATCGGCGTTTTTGATAGTGCGTAGACGTGACGCGACAACGAACGTGGTACGTCCATGCATCACAGCGTCGAGTGCCTGCTGGATGAGGTACTCGGTCTCCATATCTACACTCGATGTAGAGTCGTCAAGGACGAGAATACGCGGGTCGAGCAGGAGAGTACGCGCAATTGCGACGCGCTGTTTCTGTCCACCCGAAAGCGTCACGCCACGTTCTCCCACCCATGTATCATAGCCATCGGGTAGTGTTAGGGCGAAGTCGTGAATACGTGCGACCTTTGCGGCGGCGATGATCTGCTCATCCGTTGGATTAGCGACACCGTAGGCGATATTGTCGCGCAGAGTAGCATTGAACAGGAACACATCTTGCAGCACGAGACCGATATTTTGACGTAGCGAACGTTGTGTTATCTCGCGCAAATCGTTCCCATCGACGGTCAAGCGTCCTTTTGTAGGATCGTAGAAACGTGGGAGCAGGCTCAGAATCGTACTTTTGCCGCTACCAGTCGCGCCAAGCAGGGCGATAATTTGCCCCGGTTTCGCGTCGATATTGATATCGTGCAGCACCTCTGGTCCTGTTGTGTAGGCGAACGACACATGGTCAAACTCGACATGGCCCTGCACATTCTTGAGGGTGCGAGCATTGGGCGCATCTTTGATGGTAGATTGTGTATCGAGAACGCTAAAGATGCGCTCACCACCGGAGAGGCCACGCATGAACCACGTCACCATAAAACCAAAGGCGCGTACAGGCGTGTTGAGTAGCAGAATGTATTGTGTGACCGCAACCAGTACGGCGAGACTAAGATGGTGTCCGATGACTGCCGCTCCACCGATCCACACCACCAATACTGTGATGATGTTGATAACGAGCAACATCAACGGCTGATTCCAGGCGGAGAGGCGCATCGCCGACATGTTCAGGGTACGCAACTCCTGGTTTTTCGCGCCAAATTTAGCGATCTCGAACTCTTCGCGTGCGAAGGCTTTGACGACGCGCACGCCGCTCAAGCTCTCCTGCATCACGGTTCCGAGTTCGCCATTTTCGTTCTGCACATTCATCCACAATGGGCGCAGACGACGCGCAACCTGGAACGAGAGAAAGAGCAGAATCGGCACACTTATCAATGTCACTAGCGCAAGGTAGACATCCAGGTTAAACAGGATTACGGTAATTGCCACAAAGGTAACGAGGGTCAAGAGCGAGCGCAACAGACCCAGCGTCATAAAGTTTCGCACCGCCTCGATATCAACGGTCAAGCGCGACATAAGTTGACCTGTCTCCGACTCGTCATGAAAGGCGAAGCTGAGTTTTTGTAGATGATCGTAGACCTGATTGCGTAGGTCATACGCGACAAGATTGGAGACCGACTGTGACAGATAACCCTGCCCATAGGCAAAGAGGCCACGAAAGGCACTCGATACAAGAATTGCAGCGGCAACGTAGAGCAGATTGCTCAACTGTCCATGCTGCAAACCCGCTTGAATGACATAGGCAATGAGCCACGGAATAATTAACGATAGACCTGTCGAGAGTCCCAAGCAGGCAACAGAGCCAAGTGATTGGAGCCAGTGTGGACGTAATAAGGCAAAGATACGAACGTAAATACGCAGGTTCTCCTGCCAGGTATCAGCATACAGGGACGTTTTCGATACAACTTTTGATGAGGTCGAGGACACACGCTATTCCTTTCTCGTATATGGACAGTCCAAAAAAGGAAGTCGCTCACAGCACTTGTTTTCAAACAAAACAGTGTAGACATCTCCTATCCAATCTGTTCCATATTGGACGAGAAGACAACAAAACAGAAGACGGTGAGCGACATGAGGTGTCTTGCTTGTGTCTTCTGTCGTGATTTGGTGGAGGAGATCATCGTCATCGATGATAGAGAAACAATCGCCCTGTGGGGAGGAATCTCTGTATCCTTCAGAATTTCTTTCTTTGCTCTTACAAGGATACCATATTTTATACCGTTTTTGCTACCCCGATATCTGTAGGGGTCTAATTCATTACACCCTCGTTTGGCGTATGGTGCGCTACGAGGGTGTAATGAATTAGACCCCTACCCCTAGATAGCGTTCTTTTGCTTATTCAAAGGGAAGAAAGCCGAGACCTGATGGGCTACCTAGACCAATGATGACAGGTGTGATGGTGCCTGTTTTTGGATCGAGGGTACCAACAAAACCTGCTACGCCAGAGTCGCTAGGAGCTTCGGTGTAGACGGTGCCAGGGACAAGGTCGGTCTTGTTGATGCTGACGGTGTAGATGGCGTTCAGATTGGTATCGACGATGAGCAAACTACCTTCAGATTTTGGAATCCAGGTGGTGTCGTCTACTTGTGTGCCAACGGTGAGACGTGTAACCGTTTGTTTTGACGTGCCAGGATTGTGGATGGTGATGAGTTGTGAGTCACCCTGGTCATCCTGAACGAGATTGCCCTGATTGTCAATCGACATCGAGTCGGGATCGGTCATGTTGAGCGTGACCTTCTGGTTCGTGATAGCGTCAATGGCGATAGAGTTGCCATACAGGATAGGTGTCAAAACGGCCTTGCCATTGCTCAAGGTGATCTTATCGACCGATGGGAAGACGTTGACGCCCGCACTGTTCAAAGTAGGGTTCGATGCTGCAATGAAGGCCATACTATTGACAAAGGCAAGGTCGTCATAGCCGCCGCCATGAGGTGTTGGAGGGAATGTGTACGGGATGATCGCATGTGTCTCAGGATTGATCGTCACCAGTCTAGGGTTGCCGTCCTCATTTGAGGTAGCCCAGAGTAGGTGTGTTTTAGGGTCGAGACGCAGACCGTCGCAATGACCAAGAACGCTATAGGTGTGGATAACGTGACCGTCGAGATTGTACTGAACAACGGTGCTTGACTTGCCGTCGCTACCATCTTTTGCCGTGATGTTCTGGTAGCCAACGAAAACATACTTACCATCGACCTCTACCGAGTCGGGATTCAGATATGACGCCGTGCCTCTAGCAAATACTTTCACAACATAGCCAGGGAGAGCCACAACCTTTTGTGGTGGGTAGGCGGTTGATTGTGCATTCGCTCCACGTTGCCCTGTGGTGATACCAACCAGCACAAGAGCTACGACACAGAGTAGTGCAAAAAATGCGATTGCTCCTCTGCGGAGATTTGTAACCATTGAATTTCCTCTTTTTACATATACATTTACATTCATCAATAAAATAGGGAGTACATCCCTTCTTGAGAATAAATCATTTGTGTTAAGAAAAGGTTATCAAATCCTCAAGATAGCAATATTACAAAAACAAAGCGTGTTTTGTGGTAATATCAAGAGAGGTACCGCGCTGTTGCTTGTACACTTATCTGTGAAGAGACGAACAGAAATACATATAGGTTTCCCAAATTCGTAGGGACCAGATGTATCGCGTCCGTCGCACGATTTATCGCGTATAATTGCTAACTATAGCCGATAAATCGGCCTCGGATGCGATACATCTGGTCCCTACGAAAAACTAACGCATAAAGCTTGATCGTGTAGTAGGAGTCTATTCACTTAATCCTCGTTAAGCCGTAATACCTGACTCATTGAGGTGCGGGAAACGATACTCATGAATATTCCCGATGCTAGCATATAGAGGACGACTCCTCCAGCCAGTTCGAGGAGCAGCATGTTGGGAATTATTATTCTCACTGGAGGAACACTTTGCAGCGCATACAAGTCTGTACTTGCTCCGATATCGGATAACTGAGAAGCATTCACGCTCGTCAGAATCAGTGACGGTAACACGTATAGCGAGAAGAGTATGCCAAAACCCACGCCTAATGTAAGCGCGATACTGTACACAATACCTTGCTCCCATAGTAGCATGCTTGTAATCTGCCTCGGTGCCGTTCCCAGTGCGCGTAACACCGTGATATTGAGTAGGCGTTGCCGCGCTCCTAGCCAGGATGTGGTGACATCTTCTACAAAAGCAAGCAACAGTGTCGCAACGACACCAAGTAGTAAGACTCCAAGTAGACCGCGATACAGTGGGTCATCGCGCAATACGTCTATCAGTTCACGTCGGTCTGCGACTGAATTGAGTTGTAAGTTCCCTTGTTGAAGTGCGTGACGCACACTCATGAGCGCATGGGGATCATCTGACGTTCGTAGCCATACATGCGTTGGTCGTATCGTTGGACCTACATACGTTGTCTTGTTGGTGCTAGTATCGGTCGTGAAATTCGTCGGGTCTCGTTGTGCGATGGTCGTGAATACCGCAGCGTAGGTCTGATAATCTACTAGAATGCCTCCCGCCGACGAAAAGGTACTGTTGGTCGCATCTGGAATATCATTGACTGTTGGCAGATGTGCAACCTCAGCAATTGGAAGGATAGGGATTACAGTCGAGGTGTCGGTGATTGAGAAGGAAGCACGATGTTGTAGGTGAAGGACTTGCCACGTCGTCGCATCGACGAGAGCAGGCACAGCAGCATCGTCTATCATAGTTTGACGTTGCTGAGCAAGTTGTTGCATGAGTTGCGGAAGCGGTTGGCTTGAATTTTGACGCGTCCAGATAGCTGTACGAGCATAGGTATCGGCATCAACGGCAAGCAGACTGATGGCGATAGATGAATCACTTGCCTCTGTGCTGGTTGTGTTTGTGTAGCCTATGGTTGCAGAGATGACCCCAGGAATGGCAGCATATGCTTTCCGTTGGCTTTCTAATGAGGTTGCTGCATGTGCAGACAATGTTCCACTAAAATCGGCCCCAACCTGATGAGCTGCCACATCTGCCACCCGTTGCGTTTGCGAGGTTGTGAAGATCAACGTAAAAAGAGCAAAGGCAAGGGCAAGTGAAAGCAAGAGTGCTTGCCGGAAAACGTGACGTGGAGTGCGTGCCATCTGCGTCACAGCTAGTGTTAGTGGAGTACATTGACAGCGTTCAGCAAGCCACAAGATACTTCCTAATAACAGAGGAAAGAAACGCAACAGCAAGAAAACGCAGCCTAACAGAAAAAAGAGGGAACTAAGCAAAGTGAGCGGAGATAAAATCAAGATACGTGTGCGGGTATCCAGTACATTTGGAGATGTTAAATACAACGAATAGAGAAAACTGAGGAAGGCAACAAGTGCTGCTATCATATCCAGGTAGAGACGTGCCCACAATGGACGACGTGGAGAGCGGCTGGTCTCTCGACGCAAGGCGAGTACATTCAGCCGAGCAACGCGGAGCAGAGAAATACTCATGGCAACGAGTGCTGCACCTACCACACCAACAGCCGGTAAACTTTCAGCTTGCAACGTACTCCAAAGATGCTGTGTGACGAAAGAAAACGCATTCGCACCGACAGGTATTAGCGTTATTTGGGTTAGCAGAAAGACAACGACAAGAGTAAGAGGCAATCCAAGCACATATGCGACACTTCCCACGCCAACCCCTTGCACAAGCAACAAGCTAAACAACTGCTGGGAACTTGCGCCACGACTGCGTAAGACCGCAAGTTCACCAGTATGAGCCTCAACGAGAATATCGGTCATGATGCTGACAAAGAAGAGCATGAGACCTATAACGAGGAGGGTGAGACTCAGAAGCGGAATGTTGGCGACGCTGAGCCGACGACTATAATCTATCAAAACCGTAGGGGCATAGGATGAGGATGACGTTTGTTGCACATATGCGCCATAAGTAAAGGTATTGGTAAAAGGAGTGATGCTAAGAAGCATTGTTTGCAACTTATTTTCCACATCGTCCAAGTTGTCAACGTCTATGCGCGAAGGGTCCAGGGAATAGTACCAGTAGAGATGCAAATCATTTTGTAGCACTGGTCCTGGAACAGTTTTGTTCGCAGGACCAGGAAAGGTAGGTTCAGCCGCAATGTGAGCAAGCACAGAAAGGACAGTTTCGTTCGACACGAGTGCTTTGTACAAAGTGAAGGTTCCTGCTTCCGTCACAAGAGGAGTATGCTGGAAGTCTTGCTGGTGCCAGAAAGGATCGTTGCCGCGAGGGATGAAGAGGCCAACAAGCACTAGCTTGAGATTACGCTGAATATCACCTTGAGACGTATTTCCATAGGAAACACTGGTTGTAAACACATCACCAATCTTCGCATGCATCCTCTCGGCTTCCTGAGGTGTAAGAGCGATCTCGATAATGTTGCTAGTCGCTAAAGGCAAGCGACCTTGTACAAGTTGTACATGAGATGGTGCTTGTTTCATGGAAGAGCCAATTAGCTCAATTTGATCTGTGTTTGCTGAAGGAGCAGGTGTGCGAGAAAGCCCGCCAAGCATTTCCAGGGAGAACTCGGAGGAGGGAGTAAGATAAGGACTCAAATTCTGCTGTACTGATATGGTGATGTCGTGAGTGACAGTTTGAACTATTTGCGGCGATATTTGTTGCGAACGACTAGAGACGATGAGAGTACTATTACTTTGTGGTGAAGAAAGTATCTGACGCAATCCAATGGTTGTTGCTACATGAGAATACAAAGGCACTGCACACACGAGTACCACTGCTGCGACCATTCCTAAGCCTACAAGCAGAAGGAGCCTCCACGTCTTGCGAAGTTGCCACAGCGCAAGAATAAGACTTGAAGCTTCGAGTATCCTCTCCTGACGATTTTGGCTTTTGCTGATTGACGCTTGTCTCATTACATCGTCACCTCAATCACACATTTTTAGAGCCTGTCTCATCCTACACATTCTCCTATCATAACACACGAAGCTCTCCCTTGTAGTTGATGTTATGCTGTTGCAGATGCTGCTTATCATCGAAAGTAATAAAGTGAAATAAACAGTATCTACTTTGTGGTAATATCAACAGAGGTACTGCGCTGTTGCTTGTACACAAATATCTACGAAGAAAGGCAGGAACATGCTTATGTTTCAACTGACCGTCCTCTATGGACACCCGGAAGATGTTGCGGAGTTTGATCGCTACTATAAAGAGGTACACACCCCGCTTGTGGAGAAGATTCAGGGACTCAAGGGCTTGAATGTAACAAAGTTTACACCCGGACCACGCGGCGAACAACCACCATACTATCAGATGGCGGCGATGTACGCCGATACACGCGAAGAGTTCGATGCATTGATGTCAACTCCCGAAGGGAAAGCTGTTGGGCGTGATGTTCGCAATTTTGCAACAGGCGGGGCGACGCTTATTTACGGCGACGAGCAGAAATACATATAAAAATTTGTGGCTGCATGCTCGGAGAACATGCAGCCACAAATTTTTATTGCAATAACGTTGATAACTCTTCTGCGGTGTTTACAGGAGCTTGACAGGCGAAGTTCTGGCATACGTAAGCCGTTGATTTGCCATTCTTCAAAGGTCGATCCGCCAGCAGAGGGACAACTTGCGCGGCATTCTGATCGTTGGGGACGCTGTAGGCGAGGACACTGTTCGGCAGATATTGCTTGTTCGTAACCTCTAACAGGGCAAGCGTGTCATCGGTGGCAAGCGGCCCAATAATGGCGATCTCTTTGCTGGGCGAGAGCGCGAAGTCGAGCGCACCGAGAACATGCCCGAATGCCTGTGGATGTTGCACCATCACATCGGCAAGCGGTTGCAGATAATCGTCCGCACGCTGCCGATAGGATTGCTCGCCAGTAAAGGCCGCGAGCCGTAGTAGTACATCAACGGCGACGCTATTACCAGCGGGTGTGGCGTTGTCCATGATGTCCTTCGGGCGACTAATCAAGGCTTCGGCATCGCTCCCAGTATCGAAGAAGCCACCGTTTTGTGTATCCTCAAACAGGGGAATAGCTGCATCCATTAACGCGCGTGCCTCCGCAAACCAACGCGGCTCGAATGTGGCCTCGTATAATGCGAGCAAACCATCGGCGAGGAAGGCGTAATCCTCCAGAAAGCCGTTCAGATGTGCGCGACCGTCCTTGTAGGTTCGCAACAAGCGTCCATCTTTGCGCAGTTCGCGTAGCAGAAACTCAGCATTTTTCGTGGCAACCTCGATATAGTCGAGTCGCTCAAGATAACGTCCTGCCTCCGCGAAACTACGCAACATCAGACCGTTCCATGAGGTCAATATCTTCTCGTCGCGTCCAGGCTTGACGCGCTCCTCACGTACTTTGAAAAGTTGGGCGCGACTCTGTTTGAGCGACTCTTCTAACGCTTCATCACTTACCTGCGTCTCGTCAGCATCGCGTGTTCGTGATTGCACATGAAGAATATTCTTGCCCTCGAAGTTGCCACGCTTCGTCACGTCGTAGTAGGGCATAAAAAGAGCGGCGTCTTCCGCTGAAAGCACCTGCTCGATCTCGGCTGGCGTCCATACAAAGAACTTACCCTCGGCACCCTCGCTATCGGCATCTTGCGTCGAATAGAATCCGCCTTCGGGCGAGGTCATTTCGCGCACTACATAGTCCAGCGTCTCCTCCACGATGCGACGATAGAATGGGACGCCCGTTACGAGGTAGGTATGTAGGTAAACGCGACTTAGCAGGGCATTATCGTATAGCATCTTCTCGAAGTGCGGTACAAGCCACTGCTTATCGGTAGAGTAGCGATGAAAGCCGCCCCCTAATTGGTCGTAGATACCGCCCTCCGCCATCTTGCGTAGCGTTAGCTCGACCATATCTATTTCCGGTATCGACACAGGAGTAGCGATATCACCATTGAACTGATGTAGCGTGATACGCAGCAACAATTCAAGCGACATCGTGCTAGGAAACTTGGGTGCCCCGCCAAAACCGCCGTAGGTGCTATCGAACTCTTTGGCGAGTGCATTGCTTGCCTTGCTAAACAGGTCGAGCGAGAAAGTAGTACCTGCTGGAAGCGACGAACCCGCCTTCCGCAGTGGTGCATCGCTACGCTGTTGCAGGTAGTCGGCAATTTGTGTCGCCTGCTCTTCGATCTCCTGACGATTTTCTTTGTAGGCATGTGCGATACTAGCGAGTACGGTGGAGAAGCCTGGCATCGTCTCTGCTCCGTAACGACGATCATGTGGTGGAAAGTAGGTGCCGCCATAGAAGGGGCGACCATCGGGCGTGAGGAAGACAGTCATAGGCCAACCGCCCTGTCCCGTCATGCCCTGCACCGCTTGCATATAGATACTGTCGATATCGGGGCGTTCCTCGCGGTCAACCTTGATACTGACAAAGTTCTGATTCATCAACGTAGCGATCTCTTCGTTCTCGAACGACTCGCGCTCCATCACATGACACCAGTGGCACGCGGAATAGCCGACGCTCAACAAAATCGGCTTATCCTCACTCTTCGCCTTCTCTAATGCCTCATCATGCCACGCATACCACTCCACAGGATTGTGTGCATGCTGCAGCAGGTACGGGCTGGTCTCTTCGATAAGATGATTGGTGTATTTGTGCTGTATATCTGACATGGAAATCCCCTCCATAGAAATCCGTACACGTAATTTGGTTTCACGCTATTGTACGATATGGAGGGGAGAAGGAACAATGAACTACCCTTCGCGCCGCTGATAGAACTCATCGTTCAGGTCGTCGGGTAGCATATCAGCAAGGCTTACATCTAAATCGTCGCCCTTCTTACGTCCAACTAATGCACCTGTAGTGGGGCGCACGCCGGTCAAATTCTCCTTGAACGCGGTCACTCTTGGTAAGCGTTGCGTGATGTCCGTTGAATCGGGCAAATCGTGAGCGAGGCGATAGAACATATCCTGGCGCTCATAGAGCCACTGCAAGAGGTCTAGCGTTGCCTGTGCATCTAGCGTCGAGGCAAGTTCCCCGAACTTGAACGTTAGCGCATGCTTCTTATCAAGCGGATTGGCGGCAATAGACAATACTTGCATCTCACCTTCAACATTGAACATGTCTGGTCTCTCTGGCATAATCGGTCCCCTTTTACTCGCCTGAAGCTTGTACGTTTCTTAGTAAAACGCGCAAGTGAACAGTGCCCTGGCTGTGATACTGCTCTTAACAATGAAAAGCATATACGTCTTTATACTACAAACGTTTATGATGTCGCTTTAGAAACAGTAGTTCATGTAGCGTTATTAAATAGTGCTTCCTCAAAGAGAAAACGAGATACATTACTACATTTTCCTTTGAGGAAGCCAAATCTCCGCTTTATGCTAACGCTTTAACGTAATGCATTACTCATCACAAACACGAGGTTGGCGGGGCGTTCAGCCATGCGCCGCATCAAGTAGGGGTACCACTGTGAACCGTAGGGGACGTAGACGCGCATATCATAGCCTTTTTGTACCAGTTTCTCTTGCAGGTCGCGCCGAATGCCATAGAGCATCTGAAACTCAAAGGCATTCTGACTGATACCATGATCGCGTACAAAGGTGGTTGCGGCGTCGAGAATATGCTGGTCGTGTGAGGCTATGGCGGGATAGTTGCCGCGCGCCAGCAGCATGAGCATGAGTTCGATATAGTTCTTATCTACCTCATCCTTCTGCTGAAAAGCAATCGTAGCGGCTTCTTTATATGCTCCCTTGACGAGACGCACCCGTACTCCTTTGGCGATAAGCTGCTCGATATCATTCTTACTGCGATAGAGGTAAGATTGAATCACCGTCCCAACCTGCTCGAACTGTTCGCGCATACGAAGCGTCATAGCGACGGTGCGCTCAGTATAGTCTGCGCCCTCCATATCGATACACACGAACGTCCCTTGCGCCTTCGCATGTTCGAGAATCGAGCGTACATTCTGTTCACACAGGTCTTGCGAGATGTCGAGACCTAACGCGGTAAGTTTAATGGAGATGTTGGCGTCAATGCCCGTCTCTTTAATAGAGTCGAGGGCTGCGATATAGTTGCGTGCCGCTGCTTGAGCCTCTTTATCGTCGGAAACATTTTCGCCGAGCAGGTCAAGTGCGACACGGATGCCGCGCTGATTGAGGCTCTTCGACGCGCGTATCGCCTCGTCGAGGGCTTCGCCCGCGACAAAGCGGCGCGAAACGCCACGCGTGGCTTTGTTATGAACAACAAAATTGCGTAAATTTTCGTTCTGTGCGAGATACAGCAGTGTATCTTTAAGCATCATTGCTCTCCTTCATACAAGAATAAATTCTAAAGGTCTTCAAAAATTTGACTAACAGGACAATGGAATCCTGGCAGTAGAGGACTTTCCAGTATATCTGTCTCATTAAGCGTCCTATCGAGTGTCAATACGGCATTTTCACGCCGGTATATTTCAATGCTTCGTATATGCCAATTCACAACCCAGTACTCTAAAACGTTGTGTCGTGAATATAGCTTTAGCTTGACTCCTCGATCTCGTTGTTCATTTGCTGCCCCTGGAGAAAGAACTTCGATCATGAGTTCAGCAGAATTATGCAACTTCCCATCTTTTTGTAAGGCAGTGTTTAGCCGCTCTCGACTAATCCAAACCACATCAGGAACAACGTTGGTATCATCGCTATAGATGATACCAGGGGAGAAATTGGCCTTGCCTGCTTTTGTCTGCTTACTCCACTCTTTGAGAACATTGAATATATTTCCGCAGACTGATTGATGTTCCCAATCTGGCTGTTTTGACACGTACAATTCTCCATCAATGATTTCGTATTTATTGCCGTCGTCTGGCAAAAGCTCTAAATCATGTATTGTCCAGTGCAGTGTTTTCATTGTCCCTCTATGCCTTTCCTTATGGACAGTGTTGAGTATATTGTAGCATATGAGGTATATTATTGTTCATTTTGCGGTCCAATACGGCTCCATAGGCCAAGACGTATCAGTTCTGTACGCGCCTCGAAGCCAAATTCGTGTGGGTTCATCGCTCGCCCATGACGAATGACCAGCCCACGTAACATCTCTATCTGCTCCGATTTGCTGGCGGTGTCGCGCTCAAAAGGAATGTGCAACGCAAGTTGCTCCACCGCCTGTCGGTTGTACCATTGCTCTGATGACTCTGCCATAGCTGAAAATAGACTCTCTCCTTAGTAGCAAAGATGCATGATAGTGAAATGGTAGCACGTCCATCTATTGCTCGCAAGTTTTAAGCATGAAACATACTGGCACACGTTTATCTATGTAGAGATTGAGAGACTGATAGCCCTTTTGCACTATAGCAAGCGGCATAACTTGATTATGGCATGTCTCGATGCTACTGTTAGATACGTATAGATAAAATGTATAGCAAATGAGTGACTCGGAACAAAAACCGTAGTACGAGGACTGGAAAATATGATTTGTGTCTATTGTAAATTGACGCGTGCCGATAACGCAGCTCCCTGTGCCAACTGTGGAGCACCATCAACGATACAGGCGATGCCGCAAAATACAAGCTGGAATGCAGGACCGCAACGCGATTTTTCGTTTCCACAACAGCAGCAGCAACAAAACAACAATAACGTAGCATCAAGCCCTTGGCAGCAACAGAGTAACAATAGCACGACATCCAGTTCTTCCTGGCAGCAGCAAAACAACAATAACGCAGCATCAAATTCCTGGCAACAACCAGCACCATCAATGCCTCAGTGGTCACAGGTTCCTCCATCACCACAGGCACCTTCGATGTCACAATGGTCACAAGTTCCTCCATTGCCACAACCAGCACCATCAATGCCTCAGTGGTCACAAGTTCCGTCGCCTCCACAATCAGCGCAGGACGCACAGGCAGAAACAATAAATTCGCGCCTCCCCGTTCCCTATCAAGGGAATATGGGGCTGCAGCAGATGCCCGAAACTGCTCAAAATATTAACATTGCTTCACCAGAGGGAGAAGAGGGCGTTGTCTACGTTCCACCAATGTACACGAATCCGCGCCCCATTATTCCGCGCTATCGTATCATCAGCGGCTTCCTTAGCTTTGTGATTGTGGTGCTAATGCTGTGCGGTGGTGCCAGTTATTACGCGAAGGCAAGCGGCAAGCTTGATCTCGTCACCCGTGTCATCACGGGCAACAATCCTGCACCACCAAATATTCTTCCTGGTAATGCAAACTTACCTGATCCATCCGATCAGGTTATCAAGGGACCAGCTTATAACATCATTCCTTCCGCAACCACAACAACACACCTGATTAACTCGACGATTGCGGCACAGACGGATAGGATATTCAAGCCTAACGAGACGTTCTACCTCACTTACAGCGTCTATCCGCAGAAAGCTGGTAAAGTTACTATTAAATGGTACATGAACAACTTACCATACCGTATTGTTACATCGAAAAACAATTTACCCGCGGGGCAGGGCGTTACGGGCACAACACCAATGGTCTACGCAACACCAGCCGAGGGAAAGGTTGAGATTGATTGGAACGATCAGCCTGCGCAGACACTCTTTTTCGTGGTCAGAAACTAAAAAAACACAAACAAAAAGGAAGGGAAAACGTTTTCCCTTCCTTTTTGTTTGTGTTTATCGCTTACACTGAGTCTCGACGGTGACATCGCCGAGTACCTGCACCTGACATGCAAGGCGCATGTTCGGATTCTTCTTGAGGTCGCCACGTAGCCAGAACTTCTCCATAAAAGAGAGAGGGTTGGTGTTTACGGAAGGCGATACTGCTATGCGGTCAGTACCACACAGACCGTTGCCGTGACAATTGCCAAGCTTATAGACGCCGCAATAGACCGGAACATCATTCTCCAATGCGGGATAGCGAACGGTATCGCCCTCATCCACTCTCACCGTTTTATTTTCACGCACAAACGTAATTGTTGGCACAACAAATCCTCCATAAAATAATAGTAATAGCATAACTCTAGCCATGATTATTGCTTGTCAGAATATAGCACAGAAGCTATAGAGCGTCAATGAAACTAGCCTCTGCTATGAGGATTCTCTCTGGCTTTGCAGACCAGCAAGAACTACTGAGATTAACCCTTGAATCATTTGCCGTAGCTGAACTGCAGACGTTGCAGATTCCTTGAAGCCTACTATGGCAGTTGTTAGGATATGTGCGAGTTGCTCAGAAGAGAGGAGTTTTTCTGTTTGAGAGTTCACCATCGGGCGCAGGACATCTGAGAGGATATTCTCAAAGTCAGAAAAAGCTTGCGTGATAATCTCAGTTGCGAATTCATACCCACTTTCGAGGATATCTCTCGCGTCTGGTGATACCTGAGTTATTTCAAACGGACCAACGCACCAAACCTCGAAAGCAAACGTCAACTTATCTGCAACATCCTCGTGCTTGCTCAATCCTACATGCACTTCATGCAGTAACTCGTTGAATACCTGCGTAACGAGTGAGCGAAACACCTCTTCTTTTGATGAATATATCAGATATAATGCTGGCCTGGACATCTGCGCCGCCTCTGCTAGATCGCTCATAGTAGTGCGCTTAAAACCGTATCTCACGAAGACTTCACGAGCGGAGGTAAGAATTTTCTCTTCTTTGCTTTGTGTCATATTCCCTATCCTGTCACCTTGACAAATTTTGTTTCTTTGTCTATTATAGACATTATGACAATAATTGTCAAGGTGATAGAAAAACGTAAGGAGAAACATATGAACACGAGCATGAAAAGAGTTGCCATCGTTACTGGAGCATCGTCGGGTATTGGCAAAGAGACCGTTCTTCGCTTTCTCAAAGAAGGCTATGAGGTGCATGCAGGTGCGCGTCGTCTTGATGCGATGCAGAGTCTCGAACAGCAGGGAGCGTATCTGCATGCCCTGGACTTAACAAAAGGTGAGAGTATTGATACTTTTGTTGCGGAGGTTGTCGCACAAAGTCAGCGCATTGATGTCCTGGTCAACAATGCGGGTTATGGACTCTACGGCTCGGTTGAAGAAATACCTCTGGATGTAGCGCGTGACCAGATAGAGGTGAATGTCTTTGGATTAGCGCATATGATTCAAGCGACGTTGCCCATCATGCGTAAGCAGGGGTCGGGACGCATTATCAACATCTCCTCCATTGGTGGGAAAGTGTGGACGTTGCTGGGGGCCTGGTATCATGCTTCCAAGTTTGCCGTAGAGGGCTTCTCTGATAGCTTGCGTAATGAAGTCCGTCCTTTCGGTATCGACGTGGTTGTCATCGAACCCGGTGCTATCAAAACCGGATGGTCAAAGATTGCGACAGAGAATGTGAAAAAGATGTCGGGCAACGGTCCTTATCACGAACTAGCTGAGGCAACTGCCCGTCTGTTCATGTCAGAACCGGCTAGTGTTTCTCCGCAGGTGATCGCCAATACCATCTGGCATGCGGCCTCGACTCGACATCCTAAAGCACGCTACGCCGCCCCGTTCCCTGCCAAAGTCATTCTCGGCCTACGTCGTATATTGAGTGACCGTCTGTTTGATCGGCTATGGGGCAGAATTATGGGGATACCTGCAACACTTGGCTCTCGTTCGTAGATAGAGTAAGATACAAAGATATAGAACAAAATGTGAAACAGGAGTTTGGCAATATTGCATAGAACGACAGTATAACAACAAACAGCGTATGGTAAAATAGCAAGAGCTAGCAGTATGTACGATACCGGACGTATATGAGATGTTTCATTCATAAAAGTCCTGGTATCTTTACATAATGTCATCTTCTGAAAAAAGTTCTGTTCATTGTAGGGAGGAATACCACTTATGTCTGCTCTTCTATCTATCAAGGACACGAGGCGTATTGCGCTACGACAAGGGCTACTAGCTGGGACTCTTGGTGCCTGTGTCACACTTCTCAGTACAGTCGTACCACTCTTCACATTCAGAGGAATCTACCTTGTATCATTCATCGCTTTTTTCGTCGCGGGCTGGAGATCGGCAAAACGAACTGGAAGGATTGATATGGGGGCACTTGCAGGTTTTTGGGCAGGGGTGGCAACGTCAGTGACAGGGACAGTATTCGTCTTTCTTGCCTCCTATGGAACTTCCAGTTACAGGTGGAGTGGTTACTCCTCGCTTATAGGTTACATATCTGAAATTGTCACACTTGCTTGTACTGCATTGCTGTTAGGCCCTGCAGTTGGAACTCTAGGTGGTTTTGTTGGAAAGATTTATGCTGAGCCGACTCCTCCTCCTGCAACGACGCCACAATCGCCTTCGCAATCGACGACACCATCTTCGACTCAGCAGAACCTACCATAAAGGTTATTTGAAAGAGGTAGTAGGCTATCTACGGATAGAACGAGACATAGACCGTCTGCGGCGAAACCGTCGTACTCATGTCACTGCTACTAATTTGTATGTTGCCACCATAGTATTCGCCCTTTTGCAAACCTGTACTGCTGGCTGTTATCGTCACGGTTGTACTCGCGCTAGGGGCAAGTTTGCCACTGGTAGTACTCATACTCAGCCACGTTCCGCTAGCAGGCTCATCTACGTGAATGGAGGCAGTCCAATTCAAAGGTGCCGTGCCAGTATTCGTAATGGTAACAACCTGTGTGTTTGAGCCTTGAGAACTTGTGTCAAGGCTAAATTGTGAAGGCGATGCTGAAATTTCGGCCTGACTTTGGATCGTGATCGTGATAGGCACTTTCTGACTTGCCACTGTCGTACCCGGATCGCTGTCCGCGAAGGTAATGGTTGTCGAGAGCGGCGGGCCAGCTTTGTAGGTAGAGATACTAGGGTTGACCTCGATATCGACATGCGCCTGTGGCACGAGACTACCACTATAGAGTGAGAGCGGCGCGAATGTTGCACCATTACCGCTCTCACTAGCAACCCAGTTCAACGACGCATTGCCTGTATTGGTAAGAGTCAGGAACTGTCCAACAGGGTCTATGCCTTGCTCTGCCTGAAAGGTGAGACCCGTCGGTTGTGCCGAGATAACGGCGGCGGGTGGCGTTGTCACGGTCAACGAAACAGGAATGGGCGTCGTCTGGCTGCCACTTGTAAAGAGTATCGTCGTCTGATACGTACCCGCATTCAAAGCGTTCACGTTGACGGTCAAGGTCGCCGACTCTCCTGCGGCGACAGTGCCACTTGTAGGGGCGACGCTCAACCAGCTTGCATTGGACGGAACGCTCACGCTCCAATTGCTAGATTGACCACCACTGTTCTGTACCGTCAACGTCTTGCTTGCGGTAGGCTGTCCTGTCAGGGCTGTAAACGAGAGTGCAAGCGGCGACACAAGAATGTTTCCAGGTGCGACCACTGTGAGCGATACGCTAATAGTCGCACTGGCTCCTCCTGTTAGCGTAATCGCTCCTTGATATGTGCCAACAGCAAGCTGCTGCGCCTGCACTCCGACTCCCAATTGCTGGCTCTGTCGAGCATCTATATGCCCACTGGACGAACCGACGATGTACAGCCAGTTTACGCTATTGCTGGTATTTGCAGTTGCCTGCCAATCCAATGCCTTGCCGCCGCTATTCTGCAACGTTACGCTCTGATTCGGCACACTCTGCGTCGTGGTAGTGGAGAACGTCAAGACGGAGGTAGAGATGTCCAGGGCGGCGGGCGATGAATCCACTTTCATCATCACCAGCAGTTTAACGGTATTTTCGCTATCCTTCTGCTTAAACGTGATATGCCCTGTGTAGGTTCGTGGCGTCAGTTTGCTACGGTTCGCGGTAATTGTGATCGGCGAACTACCAGAGAAGACATAGGAGTTACTGATGGGCGAAGCGGTTAGCCATGTTGCATCGCTGCTTGATTGCCACGCAAGTTCGCCACCGCCTGCGTTTTTCAACGTAATTTGTTTGCTCGACGTTGTACCTGCTCGATCACTACCCAGGTCAATTTGTGTCACGGGTAGTAGGAGTTGTGGCGGAGCCATCGATGGTGGTAGCACGGTAATCATGGAGGTAGCACTGGATGCCTGTGCCTCGTCGGTGGCATGAATAGCATGCGGACCAGGAGTCCAATCACTCGGCACAAGGATATCAACAGAAAACATGCCTTGATGATCGGTAGTCGCCTTGAGTTGGTGCTTCGTACTGTCATTGATAGGGACGTCTGAGTCATGCGTAAATTGTATTTGTGTCGCGGGAGCCAGACCCTTGCCGTTCAAGGCCACTGTATCGCCCACACGCACAGTATCGGGATTAGCACTCATGCTCAACGATGGGACCGCCTTGCTTGCCGTCAATGCATAGACAAGAATTCCGCTTGCTAGCAGGAAAAAGATGCAAGAGAGTGTGAGAAAGAAGGGAATCCAATATCTTGCTCGCGCTGGCTTCTCTCGGCGTGGTGGCAGTGGGCGTAGAGCCACAAGCGTACTTTCGGTATCCGTCGGGCGTTTCTCACGTTGCGTCGGCTGAGTATATACAGGGGGCACAGGCGTAGTAGACGGAACCTGCCTTGTGCGCAGTATAGGTGCTGGCTCAATCCGCCAAGTAGCAGATGCCTCTGTCTGCGGTTTTTCTTGATGTGCGGTTATTGTCGTAGGGATATCGTCTTCGTCTTCATCAAACAAAGAGTCGTAACGCGGTTCACTCTTCTCCGAAAGCGTTTCAACG
The DNA here is from genome assembly GCA_964250805.1 of uncultured Ktedonobacteraceae bacterium. Taxonomy (GTDB): domain Bacteria; phylum Chloroflexota; class Ktedonobacteria; order Ktedonobacterales; family Ktedonobacteraceae; genus JBBQVS01. The sequence continues at coordinate 20,574 of CAXUHG010000065.1, forward strand.
TAGGAAGGTATCTCTTCTGGTTCACGAAGCGGTGCGTGTTGAGCCGCAATCATGTTCGACTGATAAGGCTGATCTTCGGGATGCAGACCGGAGTAGTGACCGGCACGATGCGGCGACGCGGGCGGCAGCGAGGGGCGAGGTAGCGATTTCGTTTGCCGTCTGCGTTTCGTCTCTGGAAATGTATAGCCACAGCGACTGCAGGTCTGTGTTTCAGCGCGTAACAACTTGTGGCATTGAGCGCAGCGTTTCGTCTCCATTAAGCGTTCTTCGAGGCGTGCCAGCGTGTATCTATAGCCCACACAGCTATGCCACCCCATCCTGCCTTTCAAGATGTATAAACATATTGATTTCTGCACTCTCATGCAGCACACCGCACGTAGACCAACTACGCGTGTGGCGGAAGCCCCGCAATGAACCGCTGGTAGATGTTGACCGCACTATTGTCGTCACGATCCATCACCAAGCCGCAGTTCTCACAGCGATACGTTCTCTTCCACAGTGGCATGTTTTGCTTCTGTTTGCACACATGACACATCTTCGAGGTATCGCGTTCACTTATACTATATAATTCTTTCCCAAACAGCAGACACTTGTATTCAAGCATCTGCATAAAGCTGTAAAGTCCCCAATCATTATACACCAGACGATTGCGAACCTGTCGTTTTCTCCGCTCTTTGGGAGTCTCGTTCTCCTGCTTTTTCATGACCATCTGCCGTTGGGAAAGATCACCGATGACCACAGCCCTTTCAGCCAATGTGCCCGCGATGAGATGGGATGCTTTATGCAGACAGTCTCGTTGTTTGTTGCGCTTCTGTTCTGAAACGCGCTGATAGACCTTCGAGAGATGAATATAGCGGCGTGATTTCTTTTTACACTTATCGCGTTTGGAACGTATCTTGTCAAGTTGTTTATTGTACCAGCGGTAGCCCTTAAAGCCACCAATGTGGTAGAACCGTCCTTGCTCGGTGTAGCCAGTTGCTAAGGTCTTAATGCCCAGGTCAAAGGCGACAATACCGTTTTCCCTGAACGAGCGTTGTTCACGTTTTTTGCGCTGCTTACCCTTTTCGCATGATATTACACACTGCTCATTGCTTACTTGTTCCTGCTTCTTCGTCTGTTGTTCAGTAGACTCATAGACAAAGGAGCAATAGTAGACGCCACGTCCATCTCTGGAAACAGCCACCTCTCGAAAGTGTAAAGGTGGCTCCTCGGTGAGACGAGCAACAACATTGGGAAACTGTTTCGGTCCCCAATTCCTACCTCCACCTGTGGGAAGGATGAGAGTGTTGCCTTCTCGTTCCAGATACATTGCTGGATAGCACAACGTAAAGAACTGATGCCGAGGCTTGAACCGAGGAAATCCTGGTTTCTTACCACCTTCTGCCATCCGTTTGAAAAAGGCTTGCATGGCCTTATCGAGACGGAAATAGACCTCTGCAAGTAACTTGCCATAGACGAAGCGCAACTGGGCATCATATGCCTTGCTCTCTTTGAGTGACTTTTTAGCGCGTTCGAGACTCCAACGTTCGCCGTTTCGCAACCTGCCAATCCACCAGTTATAGAGGCCGCGACATTTACCCTGCATGAACTCTAGGGCTTGGGCATCATGCTCGCTCACATCAATCTTGATTTTCTTGCATAAGAGCATTCTGAGTTCCCTTTTTGAGAAGGCAAGCAATTCGCACAACCTGTCGTTTGCTTGCCCTCTTCCCTCATCTCACTAGACCTCTTTTGTTATACCCTCTGCACAATGGTTGTGGGCAATGCCTCGATCTCATGATCTGTTTCTTGCGATGCAATTGGCCCACTTAGGTATCCGACGAGATAGCCCAAGTATTCGGGAAGGTTTTCGTCTCCCATCTCGTCAAAATGATAGCGTCCGTGTTCGTCGGGCATGACCACCAGACGAAGCACTTCTTCACTCGTTAAAGAGAACGCGTGTTGCGGTTCTTCTGGTGGACGCCCTTTTTCCCCATGAATGTCGGCGAAATACCATTGACGTGCTGAAAGAAACCCATGACGAAAGGCGTCGTTGTCGAGGATGAGGGTGACGTTTCCCCACTGTACTTGTTGCTGTGCCATGTGACAAGCTCTCCTTTTGCTTGACTCCTGGCCCTCCACTCGTTATGCTTACAAAGTAGAGAGGATGGGATTACTGTAAGGATGACTAGGCTCTCTACAAGCCTACGTTGCTGCGTAGGCTTTTTCGTGGTTGCTATTTACGCACTATTCTACAGATATTAAGTACGCATAAGTAAACTTTTGCTAAGCAAAAGTTTACTTATGCTAGCATTTATATGATACACTACGTTAAGAGAAAAGTCAATGTGTTCAAAGAGAAACTTACAAATGCTTGACAAGTACTTGCACTTGGTAACGTTCTTTGCTACACTACTTGAAGGCAATAAGCCAATACGTTGAAGGACTCCTAAGTAGAATGCCAAATTTCCAGCAATTAGTAGATGATGCAGCTATATCAGTATCGGAGCTTTCCAGGTATGCCAATGTTGACTACAGGACAGCAAAGAAGGTAGTTGAAGGCACTGGACCAACACAAAGAGCAAAAGTGCTTGCGCTCTTACGCGTCATCAATGAAATTCTTGGGACTTCCTACAGACTAGAAGACATTGATGATTTGAAAATTGATTAACGCGATGTGCATGGACGACTAGAAAAAGCCCACTCAGGTAGCCTTTACTTGAGTGGGCTTTTTCGTACTCAAATTCTGCTCTATTTCTAGGTCATATAAAGCTATGCCATTGTACCACAAATTTGTAGGGGCCTGATGTATCACGCCCTCGCGCCCATTGACCACGTTTTCCATTCATTGATTCTGTTCCTCAATGATTGTCTACATGGTCGGTGGGAACGAGGGCGTGATACAATCAGGCCCCTACAGGTCTATCCTACATGCGTTTATCGGTTGGGTCCTCTTCATTCTCTTCTATGATGTTATAGGGCGGAACCTCAACGGGGACACGATAGCCACCACCATAGGTTGCGTCTGACGGCTGGGCTTCACTGGATTGTCCCGGCGTCATCAGGTCGTTGGAGATTGCCTTGACCAGCCGTTCGATACGATCCCAGCGTGCGGGATAGCGGTCGGCGTAGAATTTCTCACGTCCCTCGGCATCGTAGGCACAGAAGACGTACTCCTGATTGCCATAGCGATAGTTGACACGCGTATAGGGAATGCGTATCAGTTCGACTACCTGTAGAGTCGCTCGCATTGAGGACTGCGCACTGTCGTTGGGCTGTAACGGCTTTGTCGTGCTGCGCTGTTTCTCCTCTCGCTCCGACTCAACCAGTGCAACAGCGGTGTTCCAGACATCCATCGGTACACCGTTTGGCGCGACATCAGGCAAGAATGTATCATCAACCTCGGCATTGTACGCTAGCTCGCCACCTGCATTGAGCAACTGCTGCTGCGGAATGATGCTCTCGCCGACGATACGCGTCTGGGTGTCAAGATCGAAGCGTCGTGCTAGCTCACGGTGGCGCACAACCTTACCTGTACCACCACAATTGGCACAAAGCGACATCTTGGTACCCTCACAGACGGCGCATACGCGCTTACCGTTGCCACAGGTGCAATCGACCTCACCGTTGATACAATCTGGACATGGTACAGTTGGTCCCTTGCTCGCTGGATCAGCATCGACGGGATTGGGAATTGGCACTCCCTGCTGACGAATGGTCTCGAAGACATCCGAGACGCGCTCACCAAACGAGTTGGCGACATTCTCGGCCTGCTTGCGGAAAAATGGCTTCTTTTCGCCCACCGTCCAGTCGGCGACGTAGCCACGCCCGCGACACGTATTACATTTCTTTTTCGTGCGCCCCTTACACTCAGGACACACGATCCAGCCACGTCCATTACAGGAGGCACAGAGAGTACGACCCGTACCGTTACAGGTCATACACGCGGCAACCTCGTCCAGCCCCTCAAGCTTTGTACGGCTCGTAGGTGCCTTGAGACTGGTCACTTCTGGTAACTCGTAATCCCATACAGGCAAGATAGGCTGTGGCTTGTTGCTTGCAGAACGCCCTGTGTATGGCTCGGTAACGGACTCCATCGCACGCGTCTCCCAACGCGTCTGCACCGTGACCTCCCATACCTCGTCGTTTTGCGACGAGACGATATCCATGTAGTTGCCGAGGTCTTTGGCGACACGCCAGTTCTCGTTGCTCCACAGATTGGCAAGCTGACGAATGCGCTGCTCATCAAGGTCCGTTGCCTGATGCGGCGTTGGTTGCGTCTGTGCGCTCTGCCAGTAGTTGCCAGCCTTATCGACGACGCGCTTGATACGCTGCTGCGCCTCACTCGCGCTCTGCGTAAACACCTTCTTGACCTCTTCCAAACGCTTGTCTATCTCTTCTCGGTTCGGTTGTCCCTGCTTGAATAGCGGGTCCTGCGGCTCCCAATTATCGCTCATAGAACATGTGCCTCCCTCATATATAAAGCATACGCATAAATTTTTGTTGTTACATTGTATACGAGGGATAGGGAGGCAGGTTGTATCCTGAAGGCATGAGAGCAGGGAGACAGCAAGGCCGCACAGCCTTGCTGTCTCCCTGCTCTCATGCCTTCTAATAAGAACTACGACAAAAACTGATTTGTATACATCGCATCCAAGTTCAAGCTTTTGACCGTCTTACCAGATGCATCCTGTACACCGCCTGTATTGAGAATGAATTCGGGGTAGCCATGCCATGCCGAGGCATCCTGCATACCCCATTTGCGCCCATTATCGGCATAGCGGGGACTGAGAAATTGTTGACTTGCGACGACTAAGCCTGTATCGGGAAAGGTGCCTTTGGGTGCTACGTCTATCAAGTCCTGCGCCGACTCCTGTACGTGTGTACGAGCATATTCGTAGCCCTTTGTAGTTGCTGCCATGAAGCGGCGCAATAGGTCGGGTTTCTGCTTCATTTCGGTTGGACTGGTGATAATGTTCGGCGTGTAGTAGTCGGCGACCCCGTAGTCCGTGATGGGAAAGACGTTAAGTTGTGTCCCTTGCCTTTGTGCTTGAATAACCTCCCAACCCTCGAAGACCCAGGCAAAGTCAACGCGCTTCGATTGGAGAGCTTGCATCGCATCAACATTCAGTGTCACATTCTTGAACACACCCCTGCCGCCGTCATGCTGAATAATCTCGCCTACGACCGCACTTTCATAGGGTGCGCCAAACCCACCATAGATTTTACCATCCAATTGACCAGGACGCGTGATGCCCGAACTTTTCAATGTCACTAGAGCGGAGGTATTGTGTTGCAAAATTGCCGCGATAGAGACGACGGGCTGATTTGCTGCGGCGTCCGCAACAATGCTTTCCGTCGAACTAATACCAACATCGGCCTTACCACTACTCACTAGCGTATCAGGTGTTACATTGCTAGAGTAAGGCAACAATTGCAAGTCTATCCCCTGATCCTTATACCAACCATTCTTGAGAGCGACATAGATACCTGTATGGTTAGTGTTCGGAGTCCAATCGAGTGCCAACTGCACCTTTGTCAGCTTCTGCGGCCCTTGCGCTGAAGAAGTGTCACTACGTCGCGGCTGAACAAGAAATGCCCCCACAATCGCAAGAATGAGAAGTATAGGCAAGCCGATACTCAACCCTAAACGAGTACGCGTGTTCATAAATGAATCCTTTCTCCATATCATGGATTTTCGTAGGGACCAGATGTATCGCGTCCGCCGCGCAATTCATTACGCGAGATCATTACCAACCCTGTTTCAAAACATATCAAACAGAATCTCGTGTGATAAATCACGCACCGGACGCCGTAAACGTGGTCCCTACGAAAAATTGTTGGATCAACATTGGTAGATTATTGCCGTTTCACGTTCGCGTCATAGTACCAAGGTAGGGCGATACGTTCGATCAATGATACAAAGCCGAATAATATGAGACTGAGTACTGCTGTTACGAGAATTGCGGCGAAGACGAGAATAACGGAGTGCGAGTTGAACGAGGTTTGCATGAATATACCCAGACCTTGATAAGCTCCCACGTACTCCCCGAATATCGCTCCTGTGACGCTATATGTTGCAGCGATACGTAAACCAGAGAAGAATGAGGGCATGGCTCCTGGTAGACGCACAAACCACAGGGTTTGCCAATGCGACGCCTTCATGCTCTTCATAAGTCGCAATATATCGGGATCAGTTCCCAATAGGCCATCGGCACAGGCAACTGCTATAGGAAAAAAGCAGTAGAGCGTGACAACAATCAGTTTTGGGCCGAGATCAAAGCCAAACCACATGAGTAGCAACGGTGCAAGGGCAATCATTGGAATGGTCTGTGATGTGACCAGCAATGGATAGATAGCGCGACGCATCGACGGAGAGACATCGAGCAGAATAGCAATCAGCACACCTAGCAATGTTGCAAGTGCCAGTCCTAGCACTGTTTCCAGCAACGTTTGCATAGTGTGTACAGAGATGACATCCCAGTTATCTACCAACGCTTGCACAATCGCGGTCGGTGCTGGCAGTAACTCCACACTCACCGTTCCCACACGCACAATAAGTTCCCAGAGGGCAAGCAGGGCAAAGGCCAGCACAAAGGCAGGGCCGTAGCCTGCAACACCGCGTAAGCCAGCATGTTTCATCAATGTCGTAGGTCTTCTTGCAATCATAGTTGTTGCTCCTGCATAAGCTGCGAAAGTAACTCCTGCTCTAGTCGTACTGCCGATTCGAGGGCAAGGGATTCCTGGCGACGTGGACGTGGTAGGTCAACATCGACGACGCGCAGAACATGAGCGGGACGCGCACTCAAGACGTAGATGCGGTCTGACAACAACAGGGCTTCGCGTACATCGTGTGTGACGAAGAGGACGCTTGCATGCAGCGATTGCCACAGGTCGAGCAACCACATCTGCAAAGAAAGCCGTGTCAGCGCGTCGAGGGCACCAAACGGCTCGTCCAACAGAAGAAATGAGGAATTAAAGAGAACGGTTCGCAATAGCGCAACGCGTTGCCGCATGCCACCCGAAAGCGTCGCGGGATAGTTCTGGGCGAAATCGGCTAAACCGAAGCGTCTGAGCAGTTCAAGCGAGTCCGCCTGTGCCTGTTTATGTGGCACGCGTCGCACATCCAGCCCTAGCATCACGTTCTCCTCCACAGTGCGCCAGGGCAAGAGTAGAGGCTGCTGTGGCATATAGCCCGATAATCCTGCGCGTTCGCCGCTCACCTTGCCATCAATGGCGACGATGCCGCTTGTTGGCTCATCCACACCTGCGACGATATTGAAGAGTGTACTCTTGCCACAACCACTCGGACCAATTAGCGTCACAAACTCGCCGTTGGCAACCGTCAAGTCAATGGGTGCAAGAGCCTCCACCAACTTGCGCCCATTGCGAAACGTCTTTGTCACGCCCTCTACAGACAATTTGCGTGTCTCCATCCTGTTCTACCTCGTGCGCTATGCCTTAAAGCATACAAAAAGGCCGCAACCTGAATTGTAGAGAGGTTGCGGCCTGAGAATTCTCGCACGCTGCGACTGTTTAAGAGACCGTGACCGCTTCCCTACGCCAGTATTACCCGGATCAGGTTCATAGGGACCGTAGCGTGTCTCATACACGCTCTCATCTCAGCCGAAAAACAGCGCCCCTAGCGGAAAAGCATATTTATTTGTTTTGTGAAAGTGTTTCTTGTGTTATGTATAGTATACGAGATGAGTGGGGGAAAATGCAAATACAGAGTAGGACGGACGCCCACAAGGGGCGAGTCCCTACTATACCCAACGCGCTTCGCGCGTCTAACCGTCGTATAGTAGGGTGTGACTACTTCATATGCATCTTGCAAACGAATTTCATTCTACCTTCGGTCAGGCAAGATGCAAGGAAGCTTGTGGTCGCCCGTCCGTTCTCCCACCTTGCACATATTTGAATTGTATTGCCCCTTGTAGGCGTCCGTTGGATATATCACACCCTTGACAAAAACGAGATTCATATGGCATACTGTTATCAGACGATAACAGTATAGATTGAGGAGGAAGAGTGCCAACGGGTTCATCCCATGATGCAACGTCCAACAATACAACAGAGCATGAGACGCGACGCCTGATTTTGCAAGCGGCCCATCGTCCCTTTATGGAACAAGGCTATCGCGCGGTCTCTACGCGTCAGATTGCGGCTGCATGTGGGATTACACAGCCTGCACTCTATCGCCACTTTGCGACCAAACAAGAGTTGTATCTAGCAGTACTGTTAGAGACATTACAACAAACGCAGGCACGTATAGCACGGCTGGTTGAACGTCGTGAAGATGTACTACATCGTCTACGCTTAGTCGCACGTATGCTTCCTTCAACGTGGAAGGATGCAGGGCAGATGTTTCATGACATCGACCACGAATTAGACGCTCAAGGACGCAGTACCATGTCCGAGGCATTTATGCAACGGATAGTCGTACCTATTGCGTCACTGTTTAGTGAAGGTATAGCACAGGGCATCCTACGCGACGCAGAACATGGAGGACTAGAGCCAACCGAGGCGGTCTTTGTTCTCTTTCGCCTGTTGAACGAGCAACACGCTCCTGAAGCACGCTCAAGCATTCAAAACACAGATCGTATGCTCGACATCCTGCTTCACGGGATAGCACAGCCTCCATATCCAGAAATTTAGCTCTTTTTTTTATCGTTGAGTTATCGCGCGATAACGCTAATCTAATTTTTAGAAAGGACACAAACCTATGAACACGATGAAAGCTGTCCGCATTCACCAACAGGGTGGACCAGAAGTGTTACAGTACGAAGATGCTCCGCGCCCAGATTTTGGAGCGGGCGAGGCGTTAGTGCGCGTTCACGCTGCTAGCATTAACCCAGCCGATTGGAAGACACGTGGTGGATTTCAGCCAGCACGTACCCCACTCGTCTTTCCGTATATCCTAGGTTGGGATATTTCGGGTGTCATCGAAGCCGTCGGCCCTAATGTTACAGAGTTTAAGGAAGGTGATGCGGTCTATGGTTTAATTCGCTTTCCCCAACAAGGTTCGGCATATGCAGAGTATGCAACGGCATCAGTTGCACATCTTGCCCATAAGCCTACTCGTCTGGACTCCCTACATGCAGCCGCTCTTCCTCTGGTTGCTTTGACAGCATGGCAAGCACTATTCGACACAGCACACCTTGATGCTGGTCAGAAGGTGGTTATTCACGGGGCAACCGGTGGCGTTGGACATATTGCCATACAACTAGCGAAGGCAAAAGGTGCGTATGTTATTGCTGTAGCATCGGCTAAGAACGCGGATTTTGTACGTTCGCTAGGCGCAGACGCTGTTATTGATTA
>CAXUHG010000066.1:0-323 GCA_964250805.1 uncultured Ktedonobacteraceae bacterium
TACAACCTTCCCATTCATAGTTCGTATCGTTTTGTAGTGACTGAACACGCACAAAGCGAGAAAGAAGCAATCATCTATGAGCGAGAAGAAACAACCGTCCGCTATCAAGACGATAGCGTGGGTGTATGGTGTCGTCGGCGTCTATACCGCCATCTCCATTATCGGCCCCGTGATTATGGATAGGGTGCTACAGCGCAGTGAGCGCAATAGAACACGATAAGGGACATAAAGAATGGTCTGGAAGAAAAAATGGGGCGTTTGACATTTTTTGTTGCAGGCCAGTCTTTTTTTTTTATTTGTGTGTGTTGGTGGGAGGTTTTGGG